>NZ_JBFAHR010000009.1:0-294499 GCF_040654275.1 Nocardia sp. NPDC050717 | reverse complement strand
CGCCGACCTGCCCGGCGAAGACTGCACCGAAGCCGACGTGCTCGCCGCGACCGTGGCCTATGCCCCCTCGATCGAGTTGATCGATTCCCGGATCAAGGACTGGAAGATCGGTTTGGCCGACACCATCTCCGACAACGCGTCCTCGGCCGGGTTCGTCCTCGGTAAGGAACGCGTCGCCCCGGACGATATCGACATCAAAGCCATCGACGCCGTGCTCACCCGCAACGGCGAAGTCATCGCCGAGGGCCGCAGCGACGCCGTGCTCGGTGATCCGGTGATCGCGGTCGCGTGGCTGGCCCGCAAGGTCGCCACCTTCGGAGTGCGGCTGCGTGAAGGCGACATCGTGTTGCCCGGTTCCTGCACCCGGGCGATCGATGCCCGTCCCGGTGACGACTTCCATGCCGAGTTCTCCGGGCTCGGTTCCGTCCGCCTGAGTTTCCGCTGACCTTCCCCCTAGGAGAACCACTGTGACCAGCAAAGTCACCGCCGCGATCGTGGGGTCCGGCAACATCAGCACCGACCTGCTCTACAAGCTGCTGCGCTCGGACAAGATCGAACCGCGTTGGATGATCGGCATCGACCCCGACAGCGAAGGGTTGAAGCGGGCCCGTGGACTGGGTCTGGAGACCTCGGCCGAGGGCGCGGACTGGCTACTGGCCTTGGACGAGAAGCCGGATCTGTTGTTCGAGGCCACCTCGGCCTACGTGCATCGCGAATACGCGCCGAAGTACGAGGCCGCCGGGATCCGTGCGGTCGATCTGACCCCGGCCGCGGTCGGTCCGGCGGTGATCCCGCCGGTGAATCTGGATTCGTTGCGGGACGCGATGAACGTCAACATGATCACCTGTGGTGGCCAGGCCACCATCCCGATGGTCGCGGCCGTATCCCGGGTTGTTCCGGTGGCTTACGCCGAGATCGTGGCGTCGGTGTCGTCGGTGTCGGCCGGACCGGGTACCCGCGCCAATATCGACGAGTTCACCAAGACCACCTCCAAGGGTGTGGAGACCATCGGTGGGGCGCAGCGGGGTAAGGCGATCATCATCTTGAATCCGGCCGAGCCGCCGATGATCATGCGCGACACCATCTTCTGCTCGATCCCCGAAGACGCCGATCGGGACGCGATCGCGGCGAGCATTGTGGCGATGGAGAAGTCGATCCAGGAATACGTGCCCGGTTACCGGCTGCTCAACGATCCGCAGTTCGATGATCCGTCGGTGGTTTCCGGGGGTATGGCGAAGGTGTCGATCTTCGTCGAGGTCGAAGGCGCCGGCGATTTCCTGCCCCCGTACGCGGGCAACCTCGACATCATGACCGCCGCCGCCACCCGTGTGGGTGACGTGCTGGCCGACCAGATCATCTCGGCTCGGGTGTAAGGAGCGCACATCATGGTCTACTCAGCAGAACTCGACATCCGGATCACCGATACTTCGCTGCGCGACGGATCGCATCACAAGCGTCACCAGTTCACCGCCACCGAGGTGCGCGACATCGTGACCGCCCTCGACGCCGCCGGTGTGCCGGTCATCGAAGTCACCCACGGCGACGGCCTCGGTGGTTCCTCGTTCAACTACGGTTTCTCGAAAACCCCTGAGCAGGAACTGATCACGATCGCCGCGCAGACCGCGCGCAACGCCAAGATCGCCTTCCTCATGCTGCCTGGTGTCGGCGTCAAGGAAGACATCAAGATCTCCCAGGACAACGGCGCGTCCATCTGCCGCATCGCCACCCACTGCACCGAAGCCGACGTCTCCATCCAGCACTTCGGCTACGCACGCGACCTCGGCCTGGAAACCGTCGGCTTCCTGATGATGTCGCACACCCAGCCGCCCGAGGCGCTGGCGAAGCAGGCGCGCATCATGGCCGACGCGGGCTGCCAGTGCGTGTACATCGTCGACTCGGCCGGCGCCCTTGTCCTGGAACAGGTTTCCGATCGCGTCGCCGCCGTTGTCGCCGAACTCGGGGCCGACGCCCAGGTCGGTTTCCACGGCCACGAGAATCTGGGCCTCGCCGTGGCGAATTCGGTCTACGCGGTGCGCGCGGGCGCGACCCAGATCGACGGCTCCACCCGCCGCTTCGGCGCGGGCGCGGGCAACACTCCCGTCGAGGCGTTCATCGGTGTCGCCGACAAGCTCGGCATCAAGACCGGCGTCGACTTCTTCGCCATCGCCGACGCCGCGGAAGATGTCGTCCGCCCCGTCATGCCGAGCGAATGCCTGCTCGACCGCCAGTCGCTGATGATGGGCTACGCCGGCGTCTACTCCAGCTTCCTCAAACACGCCGAACGCCAAGCCGAGCGCTACAACGTCTCCGCCGCCGAAATGCTCGTCCGCGCGGGCCGACGCAAGCTCGTCGGCGGCCAGGAAGACCAGCTCATCGACATCGCCCTCGAACTCCAACGCGAAACCAAGGCCTCAGCCTGACCCCCCAACGGCGTGACCCCACCGGGTCACGCCGTTGCCGTTTCCAGGCCCCTACCTCGTCGCTGCCTGCACCAGGTAGTCGTCCCCACCGACGAAATACGTGTGCCCGTCGGCGACCCGGTCGGTTCCGGCCCGCACGATCACCCGCGCGAAATCCTCGACCGTGGGCAACGGCCCAGCGGCACGCCGTGATTCGACACTGGCCGGATCACGGCGTTCCAACAGCCGGACGATGATCGTCCCGTCGATCATGTCCCCGGAGACCACCGTGAATCCCACGCCACGCTCCCGGAATTCGGGAATCATCGCGCGCAGCGCGTCCTCGCCCGCCCGCTTACTCAGGGCGATCGGAACGTAGCCGGGCGGCACGTCGTCCTGCTCGTGAATGAAATGCGCCTGATGGCTGGTGACGAACACGATCCGGCCACCCCTGGGAACGATCGGCAGCACCGCTGCCGCGAGCTGCACCTGCGCATCCCGGTTGATCCGCATCGCGTACCCGGCATCGGCATCCCGCTCCAACCCGCCGGAAGCATTGAGCACCACCACATCCAGCCGTCCGAAGGTCTCGGCGATCTCGTCCACCATCACCCGCACCGCGGCCGCATCGGACACGTCCGCGCCGAGCGTCGAGGCGCTACCGCCCGCCGCGACGATCGCGTCGACCACCGCCTGCGCCCGCTTGCGCTTCTCGCGGTAGTTCACGACGACGTGCGCCCCGTCCGCCGCGAACCGCGCCGCCGTCTCCGCACCGATTCCGCGAGACGCGCCGGTCACCAGCACGATTCGTCGTTCCCGCTCCCCTACCGGATTCACCCTCGACCTCCCGGCCATCGCCCCACGCCGCTTCTGATTCAGAAGCAACTATGGTGCTTCTGAATGAGAAGCGCAACAGGCGACGGCCAACCCCCGGGCACGATCCTCGACGCGATCGATTTGCTCGGTCAGCGATGGATGCTGCGCGTGATCTGGGAGCTCGAACCGGGCGCTCTCGGATTCCTCGACCTGCGTCGCCGCATGGGCAACTGCTCGTCGAGCATGCTGTCCGACCGCCTTCAACAGCTCCAGTCGGCCGGCCTGATCCGCAAGAACGGCCCCCGCGGCGCCTACGAACTCACCACCGAGGGCGCGCTGCTCGCCGAAGCGCTCCAGCCCCTGTGGGACTGGTCCGAACAGTGGACCCCCACCGGCGACGGCAACGGCCGAATTCCCTGGCGGCCCGCCCGCTGACCACGACGCCCGCGGGCCGGCGCGGTCTGGTGAGCGAATGCCTAGGAGCGGTCGGTTCCGGTGTGTCGAGCCTGAACCCTCGCCTAGGATCGTGCGATGGAGTTCCGTCAGGTGGAGCATTTTCTGGCGGTGGCGCGGGCGGGGAGTTTCACTGCCGCGGCTCGGGAGGTGCACATCGTGCAGTCGGCGTTGAGCGCGTCGGTGCGGCGGCTCGAGCGCGAGCTGGGGGCGCCGCTGTTCGAGCGGACGACGCGGCGGCTGCGGCTCACCGAGGCCGGGCAGACGTTCCTGCCGCGCGCGCAGCGGCTGCTGGCCGACGCGGAGATCGCGCGCGACGAGGTCGCCGCGCTGGCCGAACTCACGCGGGGGCGGGTCGCGATCGGCACCATTCAGACCTTGACCATGATCGACCTGCCCGGCCTGCTCGGCCGATTCCGTGTCCGCTACCCGGGCATCCACCTCTACGTGCGGGACGGGACCGTACCCGCGCTCGCCACCGCGGTACGCGACGGCGAACTGGACCTGGCGTTTCTGGCGGGTGATCAGCCACTCGCCGACGGGCTCGTCAGCTTCGCCGAGTGGACCCAGCACCTGGTGTTGCTCTGCCCGCCCGGGCACCGGCTAGGCGACTGGCGGACCGTCCCCCTCGCCGCACTCGATGACGAGCCCTTTCTGGTGTTCAGCCGCAGCGGCATCCAGGCCATGGTCGACCGGCACGCCGACGCGGCGGGGGTGCGCCCGCGTCGCGTCTGCGAAGCGACCCATGTCCCCTTGCTCGTCGAGCTCGTCGCGGCCGGGCTCGGGGTGACGGTCCTGCCGCGCGATGTCGCCGAACACTCCGGCCTCCCCTTCGCCGAGTTCGAGCATCCCGGTCTCCACCGCCGGGTCCATCTTGCGGGCCGCGAACGCGTCCCCGCCAACCCGGCGGCCGTCGCCCTGCTGACCCACCTGCTCCCCTGACGGCGCGTTCACGCCACCCGGAATCGCGCCGCCCACACCCCGAGGCCCACCAGCGCCAGACATCCCGCCACCGTGGCCTCGCCACCGAGCCACATCACGACGGCGAGGACCATCGCGTAGGTCCCGAACCGCCCCAGCAGCCGGGCGACGGCATCGTCGTCGCGAGGGTCCGGCCGCGTGGCCCCGGGGTGTTCCACCGACCCGTCAACCAGCCCAGCCCCCAGGCGCTCGCTCGGATACCAGTGCACACCCCCATGGTCGACGGTGCATTTCCCCGCGTCCAACACCGATAATCGCTGCGATTCAGCTGTCACAGCGATGAATCGACCGCGCCGTTCTCCGGGAACGCCCCCGACCCGATTCAGGGCTGACGCCGGATGTGCCGCGTTCCGCTCCGCCCTACATTCAGGGAATTCCAACGACACAGGGGGCTCCCATGCGGAAACTCACCACCTCACTGACCGCCTCGACCGTATACGCGGTCCTCGCGACCTTCTTGTTCTGCACCATGGTCGCGGAGACGGTCTTCCTGTACCCCAACTATTTTCACGACATTCCGCACTCGCTGGCCGCGGGTGAGGAATTCACCGTGGCGGTGTCGGTCGGCGATGTGATGCGCCCGCTCGGCATGGTCCTCACCCTGAGCGCGATCGTGGCGACCGCGGCGAGCCTGTGGTCGCGCACCGCCCGGGGCTGGCTCGCGGCCTCGCTGGCGGCGTTCGTGCCGGGGATGTTCCTGCTGTCGCCGCTGTACCTGTGGGAACGCTGGACGATCCTGTTCGACGACCGCGACCGCTACACCCTCGCGGAACTCGAACGCACCGTCCGCGAGATCGAGATCGCCCACTCGATCCGTATCCTGACGGGCGCGCTGACCGCCGTGTTCGCCGTGATCGCGGCCCTGCGCACCTACCGCCGCCGCATCCTCCTCGACGCCGAACTCACGACCCGAGCGGCCGCCGGGGAGAAGATCGCCGCCTGACTCACCGGTGGTGCACCGACTCCTCCGAGTCGTAGCCGAGGGTCACATCGTGGGTGATCTCGCCGCGGGTCACCGAGACCCGGCTCGACACCGGCGGATAGCCCCGCGCGACCACCGTGTACTCCCCCTCGGGGAGGTCGGGCACCAAGTAATGGCCCTTCTCGTCGGTGCGGGTGGTGGCCGCCGGGTCGCCGCCCGCGTCCAGGACGGTGATCTGGACGTCGGCGACGGGCCGGTCGCCGTCGACCCAGGCGGAACCGACCAGGATGGCCATCGGTTCGAGGTCGATGTCGTGGTGCAGCGACCCGGTCTCCGGGATGGTGAGCGCGAACGCCGCCGGTCGCATGTGATCGGCGACCGCGACCAGCGTGTAGGTGCCGCTCACCACGTCGCGGCACACGTAGGCGCCGTCCTCGCCGGTGATCGCCGCACCGACCACGTCGCCGCCGGGGTCGGTGAGGGTCACCGTGGCGCCGAGCAGCGGTTCGCCGCGCCGGGCCGAGCGCACGATGCCGGTGAGCTCGCCCGCGCCGGCGAGCATCAGGTCCACGTGCAGCGCCCGCTCCCCCAACGACACGCTCACCGCCTCCGGCTGATGACCGGCCGCGGCGGCGATGAGGACGTAGTTGCCCGGCTCCGGCGCCTCGATGACGTAGGCGCCGTCGGCGTCGCCGTTGCCGCGCGCCACCTGGTGCCCGTGCTGGTCGATGAGGGTGAGCGTGGCGGCGGGGACCGGGCGGTCGTCGTCGCGGCGCAGCAGTCCCGCGATCACCCGGCCGGTGGCCGCGGGGTGCAGCCGGTCGGCCATCTCGTGCGCGTCGTGCAGGCTCACGTCCCGCAGCAGCGTGCCGTCGGCGGCCTCCTCCGGCGCCGGATCATCGCGCAGCGGAATCTCTTTCATGAAGACCAGGACCAGGCAGGCGACGATCGCCAGGTCGGCGGCAAGCAGGAACACCCCTTGCATGGCGTCGGTGAAGCCCGCCAGAATCGGGATCCGCAGCTCGTCGGCCAGGCCGGCGATGCCGGAGGTGTTCTGTTGCAGCGCGGCCAATCCCGCCTCGTCGAGGCCCGGGGGCAGTGTGCCCCCGAACGCGGCCAAGATCGAACCGGGCAACCGGTCGAACAGGACCGTGAGGAAGACCGCGACCCCCAGGGTGCCGCCGAGCTGCCGGAAGAAGGTGGCCGAGGCCGTCGACACGCCCATCTCCGAGTTCGGCACCGCGTTCTGCGCGGCGATCACCAGCGTCTGCATGCAGCCGCCGAGGCCGAAACCCATGATCGCGCTGTAGGCCAGCGGCTGCCACAGCGGCCCTTCGAAGCTCACGTGCGCGAACAGGCCGCAGCCGATCGCCAGGATGAGCGCCCCGAGCACGGGCAGCACCTTGTAGCGCCCGGTGGCCTTGGTGATCAGGCCAGACAGCTGCGCGCCGACCATGATCCCGAGGACCAGCGGCAACATCAGCAGTCCCGCCTCGGTCGGCGAGAAACCGCGCACGACCTGCAGGTACTGCGGAACCATGGTGATCGCGCCGAACATCGCGACACCGACGAGGAAGCCGCCCAGGATCGCGATGCTGAACGTCGAGCTGCGGAACAGGCGCAGCGGGATCAGCGCGGCGTCCTTCATCACGAACTCCACCACGAGGAACAGCAGCAGCCCGCCCGCGCAGATTCCGTAGCACAGCAACGCCTTCGATGAGGTCCAGCCCCACATCCGGCCCTGCTCGGCCACCAGCAGCAGCGGCACCACCCCGACGACGAGGGTGAGCGCGCCGAACCAGTCGATCCGGCTCGGTCGCCGCACATGCGCCACGTCGAGCACCTTGGCGACGACGAGGAACGCCAGGACCCCGACCGGCACGTTCACCAGGAACACCCAGCGCCAGCCCTCGATGCCGCCGAGGCTCTCGTACTCGGACAAGAATCCGCCGACCACCGGGCCGAGTACCGTCGCGATGCCGAAGACCATCAGGAAGTAGCCCTGGTAGCGGACCCGTTCGCGGGCGGGCACGATGTCGCCGACGATGGTGAACGCCAACGACATCAGCCCGCCGGCGCCCAGGCCCTGGAAGGCGCGGAAGGCGGCGAGTTCGTACATGGTGGTCGCGAAGCAGCAGGCGGCCGAGCCGAGCACGAACAGGGCGATCGCCAGCAGATAGAACGGTTTGCGCCCGTAGATGTCGGCGAGCTTGCCGTAGAGCGGCGTGGTGACGGTCGCGGTGATCAGGTACGCCGTTGTCGCCCACGCCTGTTCGTCGAACCCGTCGAGACTGTTCGCGATCCGGACGATCGCGACACTGACGATGTTCTGGTCGAGCGCGGCGAGGAACACCCCGAGTAACAGGCCGGACAGGATCGTGAGCGTCTGGCGATGCGTGAGGCGTGGTTCGGCGACAACGGTATCGGTCATGGAAAAGCCCTGGTTCTGATCGGCTGGCAAGTGGGGGTCGATCATGCGGCCCACACGAGGGCCGACAACCCCGCTGCGAGGAAAACTTTGCGCCGCGGGTGGAACTCTTCATGCACTGGTGCGCCGAGCTTACCCACGTCGAATCCGGCGCCGTCACCGAGGGATCAAGTGACCGATCATTTCGCACCGAAACGAGAGGCGGCGGCGATCAGCACTGCCAGTTCCGGAGCGCGCGCTTCGGCCAGGGAATGCACCACGACCAGGTGATTCCATCGCGATCGGCCCACCTGGGTCACCCGGTACACCGGGTCGCCCGCCATTTCCTCGTCGATGGCGAGCATGATTTGCACGGTGCCTTCCGGATTGCGTCCGGTGACGTTGTAGAGCGATACCCACGCGAACTTCCTGGCGTTGCCGAAGCTGATCTGGGAGGCCACCGTGACGCGGGCCGGGCCGCACGCGTCGATCAATTCCCGGAGCACGGTGAAGATCTCGCGGGAATGCGGTTTGCCCGCGAACCAGGCGTCGATCGCGGCGTCGGCGGAATCGTTCATCGCGCGGGTACCGCGTCGGCGGTGACGAGCCGATCGGCCAAGGCGCACAGCACATCCGAGCAGCCCGCGTCGATCCGGAGTTCGGCCACGTCGTCGCCGCGGGTGCGGCCCCGGTTGACGATCACCACCGGCACACCGTTCTTCGCCGCGCGGCGCACGAAACGCAGTCCGGACATGACCGTCAGCGAGGACCCGGCGACGAGCACCGCCCCGGCGTCCTCGACCAGCTCGAAGGCGGCCGTGACCCGGTCGGCCGGGACGGTCTCACCGAAGTAGACGATGTCGGGTTTGAGCAGGCCGCCGCAGTGCGCGCAGTCGACCATGCGGAAGCTTCCGGTGTCGGCGACCACGGCGTCCGCGTCGGGCGCGACTTCGATGCCGGTGGCCGAAACCTGCTCGGCGAAACCGGGATTGGCGGCCTCCAGCCGGTCGGCCAGGGTCATGCGGGAGATCAGCGCGTGACAGCGCAGGCAGCAGACCCTGGCATAGGTGCCGTGCAGGTCGATCACGCGGCGCGCGCCCGCCTTGGTGTGCAGCAGGTCGACGTTCTGGGTGATCACGCCGGTGACGACCCCGCCGCGTTCGAGGCGGGCTACCGCCCGGTGACCGGCGTTGGGGCGGGCGGCGTCCATCCGCCGCCAGCCGACGTGGTTGCGCGCCCAGTAGCGCTGCCGGAACGCGGCGTCGCCGACGAACTGCTGATAGGTCATCGGATTGCGCGGCGGCGAGCCGGGGCCGCGATAGTCGGGGATGCCGCTGTCGGTGCTCAGCCCGGCGCCGGAGATCACCACGACGCGGCGTCCGGCCAGCAGGTCGGCCGCGCGCGTGACCGCGTGGGCGGTGTCGTCCGTGGTGGTGTCCACCATGGATCCACTGTACGAGCGGCGGGCGGGCGCGGTGCCGCGGGGGCGGACACGCCGGGTGGAGTTGCGTGGCGTCGCGGTGCGGCGACATGATTGCTCATCCGCCCGGAGATCGATCGTCCAGAGGAAATCCTGTGTCCGACAACGACGAGTACGGCCGTACCGCGCTCAACGCCGCCGTCGACGCGACGATCGTCGCCGTCCGCCGGATGTTCTACGTCCTCGGCGACGACGTCGACCGCTCCGAGGGGCCCATCGAGTTCACCTTCCACGACGGTTCGACGCTGCTGCTCGATGCCGGGGTCGACGGCGCGGAGCTGCGGATCGGCGCGACGCCGTGGCGTGATCCGTTCGAGCCGCTCGTCGATCCGGTGAACATCGAGTATGTCGCCGATTCGGGCAAGTACACCGCGTTCGACGTCACCGACGAACCACCCTACGACGCCCTCGCCGGGCGCCGCGTCGACGCCGTGTCGGTGCTGCCGCTGCCCGACGGCAGGCCCAGGGCCGCGACGCTGTATCTGGGTGAGGGCATGGTGAAGGCGGAGTCGATCGCCGACGAACTGATCGTGACGCTCGTGTCCGCGTGACCGCTACGCCACGTTCCGGTCCCCGCGGTACGGTCGGGAGTCCTTGTCCCGGTGCGGTTTCGCCGCGTCCGGCACCAGATGATCGAGGAATGCGCCGACGACGGTGAGGGCAAGGGCGACCAGGCCGCACACGACGAACGCGCCCGCCGCTCCGCGCGCGGCGGCGGTCACCCCGGCCACCGCGGCGCCGAGTCCGGCTCCGGCATTGCACGCCACACTCGCGAGGATGGCGCCGTGCGTGCGGTCGGCGCCTGCGACGAGCTGGTCGGCGAGCAGGTAGCCCGTCATCACCGCGGGGCCGAGCGCGAGGCCGATGGCGACGAGCATCGCGAGCGCGGCGAGGGTGCCAGCGCCGAGGCCCGCGGCCGCCGTCGTCACCGCGAGCACCGCCGCCACCGCGCGGAATCGGGTCTGCGCGGACCTACGCCAACCGATCCGGCCGTAGATCAGTGCCGAGCTCGCGCTGGCGAAGGCCATGAGCGCGAACAGCAGACCCGCCGCGTCGGGATGTCCGGCCGCCGCGGCGGCGGCCGGGATGCCCACTTCGAGTCCGCCGATGGTGAAGCCGACGCCGGTGAACGTCGCCAGCAGCCACGCGAGCCGCCGCCCGACCGACCGCACCGAGGAGGCCGCGGCCTGCCGGTCCGGGCGGGCGGGGCCAGCCGCGCGCGCTATCACCAGACCGCCTGCGAGACAGATGATTCCGGTCGCGACCACCACCTGCGCCGCGCCCGTCGCCCAGAGGGCGAGGGCGGCCAGCGCCGGACCGAGGACGAAGGCCGATTCCTCCATAACGGCGTCCAGGCCGAAGGCCCGGGGTACCCACTCCGGCGGAATCCGTTGCGCCCAGCCCACTCTCAGCAGCGCGCCGAAGGGTGGCACCGCGAGTCCGGCGACGGCGGCGGGCAGGATCGCCCACACGGGCCCGGCCCGATCCGCCATCGCGGGCAGCACCACCAGTGCCGCGCCGCTGATCAGCGCGAAGGTAAGGACCGCGCGGCCGTGCCCGACCCGGACGGTCCACCAGGACCTGGCCGGTCCCGAGACCACCGAACCGAACGCGTAGGCCCCCATCGCCACCCCGGCCACCCCGAACGCGCCGTGCGTCACCCCCAGCAGCGTGACCACCCCGATCGGCCCCATCCCGAACGAGACCCTGCCGAGCGCGGACCCCGCGAACAGTAGTCGTACCCCGGAGGGAGCAAGGAGCGCACGGTAGCTCGGCGGGCTGGTCATCGCAGCAGTCAACCCGCTCCACACCGGTCACGCCACGGGATTTCGACCCCGAAGCCCAACAGCCGCCCACCAAGGTGTGGGGCTTCGGCAGACAGGGTTGATGACGGCCGACCATCGCCTGGGGTTCGCGCGAGGGCGAGGCGACAATCGGTGACGGCGAGCGTGTTCCACTTCGGGGGTCGCTGACCAGCGAGGACGGTGGGGCGAGGTCGCCTGGCCGAGTCGGGAGCCGGTGAGAGTCGCTCGACGTGCGCTGCCCCGGGACACGGCCTCGTGGTTGGCCGGTGGTGGGGCTTGCTCGAGGCAGCATGGGGCGGGGTCGAATCGGGTCGGGAAGGTGGGTGGGCAGGTGGCGGCGGTGCCGGGGCAGGTCAGGTGGCGAGCGGGTTGGGGTGTGGCGGCGGGTTTGTTCGTAGCGGTGTTCGTGCTGGTGCCCGCCACGTTCGCGGTGCAGAACGCGTGGGAGGTGCCGGTGCCGCGCACCATCTCGTTCGCGCGGATCGAACCGATCCCGACCTCGTACTGGCTCAGCTGGGCGCTCACGCTGGCCGCCCTGCTGACCCCCACCCTGTTGCTCGCGGTACTCCCCGCCGCCCGGCTGATCGCCGTCGGCTATCTGCTGACCACCACCGCCGCCGGCGCTCTACTGTGCGCCACGACCGTCGGCCTGGCGTTCACCGGCCTCGACCCGGCCTGACGGCCTGCGTCAGCGCTCTCGGTCCACGGTGGCCGCGACGAACTCGTCGGTCTTGCGGTCGATGGCGGTGCCGCTGAGCTGGCGGTGCTCGTTGGCCAGCGCGGTGGTCGTGCAGATGCCGAAGGCGCCCTCGGCGTCGTAGAGGACCGCGGCGCCGGCGGCGATACCGTCGTCGCTCAGGTGTGACTCCGCCTCGATGCCCATCTCGACGCTGATCGGCATGCGCGAGAACGTGATCGAGACATCGGTGTTGATGAACCCGATGCCCTCGGTGCCCCAGTTGGTGACCAGGCTGGTCTGCTCGCCGGTCATGGCCGCGAAGCAGAACGGCGACGACTCCTCCCCGGCCACCACGGGGATGTTGCGCATCCACTTGCGCTTGCGGGTGTCGTTCTGATGCTCGGTCATCCGCACCGACCAGCCCTGCGCGTGACCGTCGCTGCCGAACAGGTGCAGCGCGTCCTCGACCGTGGCCAGCGCCTCCGGCGGCGGCAGCGGGCGGTCCCGGTCCGGCCGCCACACCTCGCCCGGCGGCTGGGTGGAGCGCTTGAGCAGCAGCGCGCTCCCCCGCGCGACAACCTCGCCGCCGGAACGCAGCACCAGGGCGACCGCGCGGACCCGCTTCCCGTCGCGGGTCACCGAGCTCTCGGCGGTCAGGGGCACGGCGGGGACCGCGCGATGCAGGTCGACGGTCAGGCGCGAGGGCACGAACCCGTCGGTGCAGTAGTGCGCCTCGACCTCGCGGGCCATCAGCCCGCACACGGGCGGCCCGGACAGCGTGTTGGGCGCCCACAGGCTCAGCGCGAATTCGGTGGGCTGGAAGACCCCGTCCGCCTGCGTGAAGTACGCCGGTTCGGTATTCATGACAACCCTTTCCTGCCCTGCCGCGCCGGGACGCGCGCCCGGCACCCCTGAGATTAGAACCTGTTCTAGTTTCTCGGCAAGCTATTCCAGCTCGCCCTCGGTCTCCAGATAGACCTGCCGCAGCTTGTCCAGCGTCGCGGGCTCGGGATGCTCCCAGAGCTTGCGCTCGGCCGCCTCGAGCAGCCGTTCGGCGATGCCGTGCAGCGCCCACGGGTTGGACTGCTCCATGAACTTGCGGTTCACCTCGTCGAACACGTAGCTCTCGGACAGCTTCTCGTACATCCAGTCGGCGACGACGTTGGTGGTCGCGTCGTAGCCGAACAGGTAGTCGACGGTGGCGGCCATCTCGAAGGCGCCCTTGTAGCCGTGCCTGCGCATCGCCTCGAGCCAGCGCGGATTCACCACGCGGGCACGGAAGACGCGGGCGGTCTCCTCCGAGAGGGTGCGGGTGCGCACGGCGTCGGGCCGGGTGGAGTCGCCGATGTAGGCCTCGGGGTTCTTGCCGGTGAGCGCGCGCACGGTGGCGACCATGCCGCCGTGGTACTGGAAGTAGTCGTCGGAGTCGGCGATGTCGTGTTCGCGGGTGTCGGTGTTCTTGGCGGCCACCGCGATCCGCCGGTACGCGGTGCGCATGTCGTCGGCGGCGGGGGCGCCGTCGAGATCGCGCCCGTAGGCGTAGCCGCCCCAGGTGGTGTAGACCTGCGCCAGGTCGTCGTCGGTGCGCCAGCTCTTGGAGTCGATCAGCTGCAGCAGGCCGGCGCCGTAGGTGCCCGGCTTGGAACCGAAGATGCGGGTGGTCGCGCGGCGGGCGTCGCCGTGCGCGGCCAGATCCGACTGGCTGTGCGCGCGCACGTAATTCGACTCGGCGGGCTCGTCGAGGTCGGCGACGAGGCGGACCGCGTCGTCGAGCAGGGCGAGCACGTGCGGGAAGGCGTCACGGAAGAACCCGGAGATCCGGACGGTGACGTCCACGCGCGGCCTGCCGAGTTCGGCGAGGGAGACGACCTCGAGCGAGGTGACGCGGCGGCTGGCCTCATCCCAGACCGGTCGCACGCCCAGCAGCGCGAGCACTTCGGCGATGTCGTCGCCGGAGGTGCGCATGGCCGAGGTGCCCCACACCGACAGGCCGACGGACTTCGGGTACTCGCCGTGATCGGCCAGGTACCGGGCCAGCAGCGATTCCGCCATGGCCTGGCCGGTCTCCCAGGCCAGCCGCGAGGGCACGGCCTTGGGGTCGACGGAGTAGAAGTTGCGGCCGGTGGGCAGCACGTTGATCAGGCCGCGCAGCGGGGAGCCGCTGGGGCCCGCGGGGACGAACCCGCCGTCGAGGGCGTGCAGGACGCGGGCGATCTCGACGCCGGTCTCGCGCAGCCGGGGCACGACCTCGGTGGCGGCGAACCGCAGGATCGCGGCGACCTTCGCCAGGCGCTCGGCGTCGGCGACCGGCACGTCCTGGGCGCGGTGCCCGTCGAGGATCGCGGTCGCGAAATCGGCGACGAGACGCTCGACCACCTCGGCGGACCAGTCCTCGGCCTGCAGCGCGGCCAGCAGCTCGCGGGCGCGGGCCTCGACCACGTCGACACGCTCGCGGGCCTCGTCGCCCGCCTCGCTGAGACCGAGGGCCTCGCGCAGGCCGGGCACGTTCTGCTCGCCGCCCCAGAGCTGGCGGGCACGCAGCATGGCCAGCACGAGATCCAGTTCCGTCTCGCCCGCGGGGGCCTGGCCCAGGATGTGCAGGCCGTCGCGGATCTGCACGTCCTTGATCTCGCACAGCCAGCCGTCGACGTGCAGGAGCATGTCGTCGAAGACGTCCTCCTCCGGACGTTCGGCCAGGCCCAGATCGTGGTCCATCTTGGCGGCGCGCATCAGCGTCCAGATCTGCTGGCGGATGGCGGGCAGCTTGGCCGGGTCGAGCGCGGAGATGTTGGCGTGCTCGTCGAGCAGCTGCTCGAGCCGGGAGATGTCGCCGTAGGTCTCGGCGCGTGCCATCGGCGGGATCAGGTGGTCGACCAGGGTGGCGTGCGCGCGGCGCTTGGCCTGGGTGCCCTCGCCCGGGTCGTTGACCAGGAACGGGTAGATCAGCGGAAGGTCGCCGAGAGCGGCGTCGGTGCCGCAGGAGGCGGACATGCCGAGGGTCTTGCCGGGCAGCCATTCCAGGTTGCCGTGCTTGCCGAGGTGCACCATCGCGTCGGCGCCGAACCCGTCGGGGGCCGACAGCCAGCGGTAGGCGGCCAGGTAGTGGTGGCTGGGCGGCAGGTCGGGGTCGTGATAGATGGCGACGGGGTTCTCGCCGAAGCCGCGCGGCGGCTGGACCATCAGCACGACGTTGCCGAAACGCAGTGCGGCGATGACGATCTCGCCCTTCGGGTCCGCGGAGCGGTCGACGTAGAGCTCGCCGGGCGGCGGGCCCCATGCCTCGACGACGGCCTCGAGCAGATCCTCGGGCAGCGACTCGAACCAGCGGGTGTAGGTGGCGGCGCCGATGCGGATCGGGTTGCCCTCGAGCTGTTCGGCGGTGAGCCAGTCCGGGTCCTGCCCGCCCGCGGCGATCAACGCGTGGATGAGGGCATCACCGTCGCCTTCCTCGAGTCCGGGGATCTCGCCGGGAGCGCCGAGATCGTAACCGGCGGCGCGCAATTCGATGAGGAGCCGGATCGCGCTCGCGGGGGTGTCGAGGCCGACGGCGTTGCCGATGCGGGCGTGCTTGGTGGGGTACGCGGAGAGCATGATCGCGATCCGCTTGTCGGCGGCGGGGATGTGGCGCAGCCGCGCGTGCCGCACCGCGATCCCGGCGACGCGGGCGGCGCGCTCGGGGTCGGGCACATAGGTGGACAGGCCGTCGGCGTCGAACTCCTTGAACGAGAACGGCACCGTGATGATGCGCCCGTCGAACTCGGGCACCGCGACCTGGGTGGCGACGTCGAGGGGCGAGAGGCCGTCTTCGTTGGCCTCCCACTGCGCGCGACCGCTGGTCAGGCACAGGCCCTGCAGGATCGGCACGTCCAGGGCGGCCAGCGCGGCCACGTCCCAGGCCTCGTCGTCGCCGCCTGCCGCGGCCGTCGCAGGCTTGCTGCCGCCCGCCGCGAGGACGGTCACCACGAGCGCGTCGGCCCGGCCGAGCAGGGCGAGCAGCTCGGGTTCGGCGGTGCGCAGCGAGGCGCAGTACACCGGCAGGGCCCTGGCGCCCTTGGCCTCGATCGCGGTGCACAGCGCGTCGATGTAGCCGGTGTTGCCCGCCAGGTGCTGGGCGCGGTAGTAGACCACGGCGACGGTCGGGGCGTGCGGTTCGAGGATGCGCGCGGACCGCTCGAGTTCACCCCAGGACGGCAGTTCCACCGGCGAGGCGAAGCCGTGGCCGGTGAGCAGCACCGTGTCGGAGAGGAAGTGGTGCAGTTCGCGCAGGTTGTCGGCGCCACCTGCGGCGAGGTAGTTGTGCGCGTCGGCCGCCACGCCCACCGGCACCGTGGAGCACTCCATGAGCTCGGCGTCGGGCGCGATCTCGCCGCCGAGCGCCACCATCGGCACCCCGCTGGCCCGCACCGCGTCCAGGCCCGCCTCCCAGGCCCGCTTGCCGCCGAGGATCCGCACGATCACCAGATCGGCGCCGTCGAGCAGCTCCGGCAGATCGTCGACCAGCAGCCGGGCGGGGTTGCCCCACCGGTAGTCGGCGCCGCTGGCGCGGGCGCTGAGCAGATCGGTGTCGGAGGTGGACAGCAGCAGGATCACAGGGTGTGGCCTTCCTCGGGTGACGCGCCCATCGGGGGTGGTGGTGCTCGCCGGAGAGGGTCTGGCTGTTCACAGTGGCGCGACCGCACCGGATTTCCACCGGTTTCCTCGACGCCCGCCGAGCATCCCGATCGTACTGTCCGCCCGGAGCCCGCAACTTTCCAGCCCACATCCCTGTGACCGGGTGGCCGGGTCTCAGGTGAGCGCGGCGACGAGCGTGCGCGCCACCCAGTCCGCGTAGCGCTGCACCGACCAGCCCCTGGCCAGCACCAGCCGCTCGTAGGTGTCGATCGCCAGGAAGTTCCACAGCACGTCGCGGACCTCGTCGAGCTCGATCCCGGGGCGGTGGACAATGCCTTCCCGCCGACCGGCCGGACCTTCGCCATGACCGAATCGCACTGGTTCCGGATGCGCGAGGGGAAGATCTTCGAGCACTGGGCCAACCGCGACGATCTGGGCATGGCCAGGCAGCTCGGCTGGTTGCCGCCCTCGCCGTGGTATCTGCTGCGGTCGATGCGGCTCAAGGGTCGTGCGGTCCGCGAAGTGCGTTCGGGCCGTTGACCTTTCCCGACGACAGGCGTCTCCGCGCGGTCAATGGGTGGGGCGCCGGGTGGTGTCGTGGGCGGCGATCATGGTGGCGAGTTCGGTGACCGCGGTGCGGATCAGGGTGCCGTACTCGTCGTCGGGCAGGATCGAGAGGTGATCGCGCGCGGCGTCGAGATGACGGGTGGCGGCGGGGAACGCGCCGAGGCGACGGAAGTTGTCGGCGAGATTGAGGTGCAGCGACGGGTAGAAGCCCGCGACCCGCAGGTTCGCGTAGTCGTCGCGCAGGCGGGCATCGGTGAGGGCGTCGGCCGCGTCGAGGGCGCGCACATCCCAGACGAGCGCTTCGGCGGGGTCGTCGTAGGCGTCGGCGAGGTAGTGGGCGAGGGTGCAGCGGTGCAGGGGGTCGCCGGTGACACCGATCTCGGACCACAGCGCGAGCAGCGCGGTGCGGGCGGAATCGGCGTCGCCCGCACGGAATTCGGTGACGGCGTCGGTGATGCGGATCATGGTGGGATCGGCGGGTGGGGTGGTCATCGGGGTTCCTTTCACAGGGCGGTGGTGCGTTTTCGCGGCGACTGGGCGAGCCGAGTGACGCGCGTTCGCCGGCCCCCACCGAAAAGGTGCGATCGAGGGTCTCTGTCAGGTCATCGGCCGATTGGCCTCAGCCAGGCGCCTTCAGTTGGCGGTGGTCAGGACAGCCGGTCGGTCGCAGGTGCGCGGTTCCGGCCTGGCCAGCGCGAGCCAGGCACGGTCGCTCCACGTTGCGGAACTGCGCGGGCTCGGATCCGAGGTGCGCAGGTGGCAATACCCGCTCGCGGATCGGGGTCGGCACATGCGGCAAGACCAGGGTGAGCAGGTGACAGGATCAGTCCGCTCGCGGATCGAGGCCGGCATGACCAGGGCGAGCAGTTGGTGGATCAGTCCGCTCGCGGATCGGGTTCGGCGCGGCGCGGCATGACCAGGGTGAGCAGGGTGCCCTCGTCGGCGGCGCGCAAGAGGGCCGGTTGGTCCGCGGCGCTGAGGTCGAGGAGGAGATCGGGCCCGAAGGAACACGCGACGGCGGGATAGAGCGTCGTCACGGCGAAGTGGATCGTGTGGGCGGGACCGGTCGCGGTCGCGGGTAGCCGCCAGGTTTCGGAGCCGAACGTCGCCCGCACCGCCCCTGTCGGCTCGACGTGCAGAGTGATCGTCGGCGCGCCGGAGCGCTCGAGGACGTCGAGCAGCACGGCCCGGGGCACCACGACGCGGGTGGTGACGGCGGGCAGGGCGGCGAGCATCGCGCGGTGGTCCGGGAACGGCTCGGTCGAGCGACGGCACCGCCCCGAGGACGATCCCGCGTCGTACGGGTCGGGGCGATCGTGGGGAGTGTCAACGGATTCCACGGCGGTGCACTCGAGGTGAGTGGCGGTCGGCCGGAGGGCGACGGTGTGTTCGCGGCGAAGCCACGAGGCGAGGGCGCGGAGGTCGTCGGCGTCGATGGTGGCGGACCAGGGGGTGCCGGACGGGCGCGCGGGACGCAGGGTGCGGGTGGCGAGGCGGTAGCGATCGGTGGCGGTGAGGATCAGGTCCGTCTCGGTCGATTCGAGGTGAATGCTGTTGAGTACCGGCAGATTCGGGTCCGCCACCGTCGCCGTCGCGATCTGGTCGATCGCCGCGGCGAGGTGCGGGCCGCGCACCCACACGACCTCCTCACCACGCGGCTGGGCCGGGGACGTGGAAAGACCGGGATCGTGCTCGCGGCCCGGCGATTCCGCCCGCGAGAAGCCGGCGGCATCGGCTCCGCGAGCCGCTCGCACCACACGATCGAAACCCTTCGCCGTCGTCGGCGCCCGATCGGCCGGTGGCTTCGCGAGGTCCTCGGCGCCGGGCTCGACGCGCGAGGGGGCCTGCGGTGCCTGGAAGGCGGCGCGGGCCGCCGTCGCGGCGGCACGGACCGTGTCCAGGTGGCGATCCAGCTCGGCCAGGTGGGCCTCGACCAGGGCCAGGGCGCGGGCGGAATCGGGTTCGGCGAGGACGGCGGCCACCAGGGGCAACGGCATGTCCACGGCGCGGAGGTGGCGGAGCAGACCGGCGGTGACGGCCTGCGCGGGCGCGTAGTACCGGTAGCCGGTGCTCTCGTCGACGAGGGCAGGCACGAGCACGCCCGCGTCGGCGTAGAAGCGCAGCGCGCTGGCGCTCAGTCCGCAGGAACGGGCGAACGCGCCGATGGTGAGGAGGTCGGATTCGGGCACCGGCTCATCCTCGGGGTTCCAGCGACTCGAAGGTCAAGTCAGTCGCGCACGGTGCCCGCGGCGACCATCTCGGGCGAACCGGTGCCCAGGTTGCGGTACACGTTGGCCACCACCATCCGGCCGAGCGCGTTGTTGCCCGCACCGCCGATCACCGCGCCGATCCCGGCGGGGATCAGGGTGCCGAACAGCAACAGCGTCCGTTTGACCAGGTAGTTGACGATGAACCGCTTGGCCGGGGAGTCGGGCATGCTCGCCAGGCCGGGGATGTGGTCGGTCACCACGCCCAGCCACTGGCCGGTCTTGTGCCCCGCCGTCTCGTCGAGCAGCTTGGTGCCCGCCTCACCGAGGACCACCTTCGACACCAGCTGCGCGCGGCGCGGATCGTCGTCGTCCACGTCGTAGGCGGCCGCCGCGCCGACCGACAGCACCGACGACGCCTCCAGGAACACCACGGTGTCCACACCGGTCGCCGCCAGGCCGAGCAGGGTGCCGACGCCGGGGACCGCGGCGGTCAGCCCGACCAGCACACCGCTGGAGGTGACGACCACCAGATACTGCCTGGACAGCCGCCGCAGCGTGTCCACCGGCGCGTCGTCGGGGTGCCTGCGCTCGAGCCAGTCCACGTATTTGCCGACCACGCCGGTCTGCGCGAGCGCGACCTTGTCGAGCGCGGGAACTACTCGCTTGTCCACGAATTCACGCAGCATGCGGCGATCTCTCCTGTCGTCGAGCGGGCCGGGCGAACAGCACCGCCCAGCCTAGGCGACGAACGACGACCCCGCCTCCGGCGCATCCGGCGGCGCGCCGGAGCCCCCGCCTGCGGCCGGACCACCACGGCCGGGTCAGCGCGAAGTGCGGCGCGGGTCGTAGGCTGGTCGGATCATGACCAGGAGTGCTCCCGACGCGTGCCCCGGCGTGCTGCGATTGCATCAGGCGGCAGACGGTCCGCTGGCACGGATTCGCGTGCCGGGCGGACGGCTGGCACCGGCCCAGGTCCAGGCGCTGGCCGAGGCGGCGCGCGAGCTGGGCAACGGCGATCTCGAACTCACCTCGCGCGGCAACATCCAGCTGCGGCAGGTCCACGACGCCGCGGCGCTCGCCACGCGGCTGGGCGCGGCGGGCCTGCTGCCGAGCCCGACCCACGAGCGGGTGCGCAACATCATCGCCTCGCCGCTGTCCGGGCGGATCGGCGGCTGGGCGGAGGTGCACGAGCTGGCCGCCGGGCTCGACGCCGGACTGCGCGCCGACCCGCGCCTGGCCGAGTTGCCGGGACGGGTGCTGTTCACCCTCGACGACGGGCGCGGCGACGTCAGCACCCTGCGCGGGGACATCGGCATCCACGCCCTCGGCGCCGACACCTTCGCGCTGCTGCTGACCGGCGCCGACACCGGACTTCGCGTCTCGGCGAGCGAGGCGGTCGAGGTGATGCTCGACGCGGCTCGCGGCTTCCTCGACCTGCGCGGCGCGGGCGCGGACGGCCAGTGGCGCCTGCACGAGATCCCGGGCGGGGTCGAGCGGGTCACCGAGATCCTGGAGCGCTCCCCCGCCGGCGCGCCGCTGGAACTCGGTGCGACACACGATATCCCGATCGGCTGGCTCGACCAGGACAACGGCCTGGTGAGCCTCGGCGCCGGGGTGCCGCTGGGTATCCTGCCCGCGCGGACCGCCGAATTCCTCGCCGCCGTCGACCATCCCGTCTTCCTCACGCCGTGGCGCAGCCTGGTGATCGCCGACCTCGACGAGGGTCCCGCCGAAACGGTCGTGCGGGTGCTGGCGCCGATGGGACTGATCTTCGACGCTTCCTCGCCGTGGCTGCGAGTCAGCGCCTGCGCGGGCAGGCCGGGGTGCGCCAAGTCGCTGACCGATGTCCGCGCCGATCTCGCCGCCGCCGTCGACACCGGGCGGGTCCTGCCGGGCGACCAGCACGCGGGCGAGGCGGTGGTCCGGGCCGAGGACGTGACGGTCGCGGGCCGCCAGCACTGGTCGGGCTGCGAACGCCGCTGCGGGCGGCCCACCGCGCCCGTCACCGACGTCGTCGCCACCCCGGACGGCTACCGCGTCACCCCGCCCGCGCCGTAGCGTTCGCCTGTCCCGCACCGAAATTCGATCGACGCTGCCGGTGGGCGCTCGTACGCTGAGCTCCTCACTACGAGGGGGATCTCATGTCGACTCTGCGGGTGACGGCCGAACAGCTGGTCGTCCTTCCACATCCGAACGCCGACCGGCTCGAGCTGGCCCAGGTCGGCCTGTACCGGGCCGTCGTCGCCAAGGGCCAGTTCCGCACCGGTGTGCACGCGCTCTACATTCCGGAGCAGGCGGTGCTGCCCGAGGCGCTGATCGGCGAACTCGGCCTGACCGGGAAACTGGCGGGGTCCCGGCACGACCGGGTGAAGGCGGTGCGGCTGCGCGGTGCGGTGTCGCAAGGGATCGTCTGCGTGCCCGCCGCGGTGGCCGGGGTGGATCTCGCGGCGGCGGCCCGGGAACGCACCGATTTCGCTGAGCTGCTCGGGATCGTCAAATGGGTTCCGCCCGTACCGGTCTCGATGTCGGGTCAGGTCGAGCCGGCGCCGGAGCTGCTGCCCTGGATCGACGTCGAGAACATCAAACGGTTCCCGGACATCTTCGCCGCCGGGGAGCCGGTGGTGGCCACGGAGAAGATCCACGGCACCGCCTTCCTGCTCACCCACGTGCGCGCCGAGGACCGGATCCTGGTGTCGTCCAAGGGCGTCGGCGGCAAGTCGCTGTCGCTGACCTTCGCCGAGGGCAACCTGTACTGGCGGGCGATGCGCGCGCACGGGGTGGACGAGGCCGCCAGGAAGATCGCCACCGCACTCGGCGCCGACCGGGTCGGGCTCTTCGGCGAGGTCTACGGCGCGGGGGTGCAGGATCTGCACTACGGCGCGTCGGCCGCCCACGACGCCGCGCTCGGTTTCGGCCTGTTCGACATCGCCGTGGACCGCGACGGCGAGCCGGTGCGCTGGCTGGACCATCACGAGATCGGCGCCCTGCTCACCGATCTCGGCCTGACGGTGCCGCGCGTGCCGGTCCTCTACGAAGGACCCTACGACGCCGACCGGCTGGTGGCCCTGGCCGAGGGCACCGAAACCGTCAGCGGCACCGGCGCGAACATCCGGGAGGGCCTGGTGGTGCGTCCCCTCGCCGAGCGGCACGCGCCGGTCCTCGGCGGACGGGCGATCGGCAAGATCGTCTCGAACGCGTACCTGCTGCGCGACGGCGGCACCGAATTCGAATGAGTGCCGCAGGTCTGCGCGCGCCACCACGACGCGCGCAGACCTACCGCTCGCCCGCGGTCCGGGCGCGGACAGTTTCCGAGACGACCGCGGCGGCCAGCAGCGTTACGCCGATCACCAGCCACACGCCGCCCAGCCGCGGCGCCGCCCAGGCCAGCGCCACCGCGACCACCAGGCACGGCACCGGCCGCCGCAGCAGCCAGCGCGCGCCCGCGCTCGGCAGCCCACCGAGCCCGCACACCAGGAAGAACGCCGCCGCGCCACCACCGAGCACCCAGCCGATCCCGGCGGGCAGATGGCCCGACGGGTGCGCGGCCACCAGGCCGAGACCCGCCGCCACGGTCGCGACCGTCCCGCTCAACGCGCAGTGCGTGCCCATCACCCGATGCCGGCCGACCTCGACGCTGTCGGCTCGCGCCGACATCATCCGGGGCACGAAACCGAAATGCGCGGGATCGGCGCGCACCGCCCGCACCCGTGGTGCCGCGCTCGGCTCTCGCCTGCCTCGTGCGGAGCCGGCGCGCCGACGGCGCAAGCGGGCGCGGACCCGCCGTTCGGCGTCGGCCAGCAGGCGATCGGCGTCGACGGCGAACATCACCCACAGATCGAGCCCGAGGCCCACCGCCCACAGCACGAACTTCCAGGGCGCGGGCACCCACAGCGAGACGATCCAGGGCAGCGTCCCCGCGCCCAGCTGCGCCCGCGGCCAGTCGACCAGTACCTGGCCGCGCCCCCACGCTGCCGACGACGCCACCCGCACCAGCACGTAGATCGCCGCGAACACCGTCGCGTGCTCGTCGGGCATCCCGGCGACGGCTGCCATCATCACGCACAGCCCGAACATGCAGCCGAACACCAGCGTCGTGCGCGCCTGCTCGCCTGCGACGTTGCTGTACACGGTCACGCAGGCCCATAGCACCCAGAACGCCAGGTAGAGCACGACATACAAGCCGAACTCGCCGAGCGAGGGACCGCGATGCAGCAGGTGGGTGAGCTGACCGATCCCGGCGACGGCGACGAGGTCGAAGAACAGCTCGGTCCAGCTGGCGCGGCGTTCCTCGGTGCTCTCCTGCGTGGCGGCCATCCGCCGAGTATGCGGTCGGCAGGCTACCGGTCCCGGCTAACCTTTGGTCGTGTCGCTGCGGTGGTGCAGTTCCAGGACACAGCACTTCACGCCGCCACCGCCCTTGCGCAACTCGGACATGTCGACCGGGACGGGCGCGAAGCCGCGGGTGCGCAGTGCCTCGATCAGGCCGGTCGCCCCGGGGTCGAGGAAGACGTGGTGACCGTCGCTCACGCCGTTGAGCCCGAACGCGAGCGCGTCGTTCTCGTCGGCCAGGATCGCGTCGGGGTACAGGGCCGCCAGCACGTCGCGGGCGGCGGGACCGAACGCCGGCGGGTAGTAGGCGATGGTGGCCTCGTCGAGCACCATCAGCGCGGTGTCGAGGTGGTAGAAGCGCGGGTCGACCAGTTCCAGCGACACCACCGGCAGGTCGAAGTACCGCTCGACCTCGGCGTGCGCCGCCGGCGAGCACCGGAAGCCGACGCCGGCCAGGATCCGCTGCCCGGCGAAGGTGAAATCGCCCTCGCCCTCGTTGGTTTCGTTCGCCGCGGCCAGCGACCGCAACTCCCTGGCCGCGAACCAGCGGTGGAAGGCCGGACCCTCGGCGGCGCGTTCGGGGTGGGCGAAGCGCGCCGAGAGCGCGTGCCCGCCGATCACGATGCCGCTGTTCGCGGCGAACACCATGTCGGGCAGGCCGGGCTCGCCGGGGACCGTCTCCACCGAGTGGCCGTGTTCCTCGAGCACCGCGCGCAGGATCTCCCACTGGGCCAGCGCCCGCGCCCGGTCGACCGGGGCGGCGGGGTCCATCCACGGGTTGATCGCGTAGGTGACGTCGAAATGGTCGGGCCTGCACATCACATAGCGGCGCGGCGTCGCCGCGCGCGCCGGCGCCGGGGCCGCGAGCGGAGTGGTGGCACGAAGAGGGGCTGCGGCGGTCATCAGGGCTCCCGGTGGCTGCGCGAGAAATGTGTTCCTACGACGGTAAATGCCCGTCCGTTGCACCAGGAACACCGATCTGTTGCGCATATCGATGCAAGAATGGCGAATCATTGCGTGACTACGACAAGGGGCACGACATGGACGACATCGATCGGCGCATCCTGGCCGAACTGCTCACCCACGCCAGGGCCTCGTTCCAGGACATCGGCACCGTGGTCGGGTTGTCGGCGCCCGCGGTGAAACGGCGCGTCGACAAGATGGTGGCCAGCGGGCAGATCACCGGCTTCACCGCCCAGGTCAATCCGGCGGCGCTGGGCTGGACCACCGAGGCGTACGTGGAGGTGTACTACCGCGACAACATCTCCCCCGCCGAACTGCGCCGCACGCTCGAACCGATCCCGCAGATCGTGGGCGTGTGGACGATCGCGGGCGAGGCCGACGCGCTGGTCCACGTGATGGCCACCGACATGGCCGAGATCGAGGTCACCGTCGAGCGGATCAGGGAGAACGCGCGGGTCGGCCGCACCCGCAGTTCACTGGTGATGTCACGCATCCTCGAGCGCCCACGCACCTGAGCCACCCGCGACGGCGGCCACGTCGGGCACAGGTTCTAGGGTTGACCGCATGTCCGACGTGCGTGCCAGCTACCTCACCGACGGGGCCGAGATCTATCGGCGCTCCTTCGCGACGATCCGCGCCGAAGCCGATCTCGCCGGTTTCCCCGCCGATGTCGAGCGGGTGGCCGTGCGGATGATCCACGGCTGCGGGCAGGTCGACCTGGCCGGCGACATCGCCTACTCGCCCGGCGTGGTCGCCGCCGCGCGCGCCGCGCTGCACGCGGGCAAGCCGATCCTGTGCGACGCGAACATGGTCGCCTCCGGCGTGACCCGCAAGCGCCTGCCCGCCGACAACCCGGTGCTGTGCAACCTGGCCGACCCGCGTGTGCCCGAACTGGCCGCGCGCCTGGGCAACACCAGGTCGGTGGCGGCGCTGGATCTGCTGCGCGATCAGCTCGACGGCGCCGTCGTCGCGATCGGCAACGCCCCGACCGCGCTGTTCCACCTGCTCGACATGCTCGACGCGGGCGCGCCACGACCGGCCGCGATCATCGGCATCCCCGTCGGCTTCATCGGTGCCGCCGAATCCAAGCAGGCGCTGATCGACTTCGGTGGGGTCGAATACCTGACCGTCCGCGGCAGGCGCGGCGGCAGCGCGATCACCGCGTCGGCGCTCAACGCGATCGCGAGTGAACAGGAGTGAGTGAGATCAGCACCGGCAAACTGTGGGGCATCGGCCTCGGCCCCGGCGACCCGGAACTGGTGACGGTGAAGGCGGCCCGGCTCATCACCGCCGCCGACGTGGTCGCCTTCCACAGCGCCCGGCACGGCCGCAGCATCTCGCGCGGCATCGCGGCACCGTACCTGCGGGCAGGCCAGATCGAGGAACACCTCGTCTACCCGGTGACCACCGAAACGACCGATCACCCCGGCGGATACCAGGGCGCGATCGACGAGTTCTACGAGCAGGCCGCCGCCCGGCTCGCCGTCCACCTGGCCGCCGGGCGCAGCGTCGCGCTGCTCGCGGCCGGTGATCCGCTGTTCTACAGCTCCTACATGCACATGCACCGGCGGCTGGCCGATCGGTTCGAGGCCGAGATCGTCCCCGGCATCACATCGGTGAGCGCGGCCTCGGCGGCGCTGGGCACCCCGCTCGTCGAGGGCGAGCAGGTGCTCACCGTGCTGCCGGGCACCATGCCGGTCGAAGAGCTCACCGAGCGGCTGCGCACCACCGACGCCGCGGCGATCATGAAACTGGGACGTACGTATCCCGGTGTGCGCCAAGCGCTCTCGGATTCCGGACGGCTCGCCGACGCCTACTACGTCGAGCGCGCGAGCAGCACCCGTCAGCGCGTGCTGACCGCCGCCGAGGTCGACGACGCGGACGTGCCCTACTTCGCTATCACCATCGTTCCCGGTCCGGAACCGACCACTCCGATCGTCACCACCACCGGAGAGCGCGACGCCGCTCGCCGAGTCGACAGCGACGCCGTACCCAGCGTCACCGAATCGGCCGCGGGGAGCGTCGCGGAGAACCGCGGGCCCGTCGCAGCCCCGGCGACGATCGGCGCGCAGACACCTCCGATGGACCGCGCCGGAGCCGAATCATCCGACGCCACACAGGGTCCCGATCATCTTACCGAGGGCACGACCCCGGCATCGCCCGGGCGGTCCACACCCCCGGGAGGCGAGGTCGTCGTCGTCGGACTCGGCCCCGGCGACACCGCCTGGACCACCCCCCAGGTCACCGCGGCACTGGCCGAGGCGACCGACCTGGTCGGCTACACCACTTACATCGACCGGGTGCCCGCCCGCCCCGGCCAGCGCAGGCACGCCAGCGACAACAAGGTCGAATCGGAGCGTGCCGCGATGGCGCTCGACCTGGCCCGGCGCGGCGCCAGGGTCGCGGTGATCTCCTCCGGTGATCCGGGTGTGTTCGCCATGGCCGCCGCGGTGCTCGAGGTCTCGGCCGAACCGCAGTTCAAGGACGTACCGGTGCGGGTGCTGCCCGGGCTGACCGCGGCCAATGCCGTCGCCAGCCGGGTGGGCGCGCCACTGGGCCACGACTACGCGATGATCTCGCTCTCGGACCGGCTCAAGCCGTGGGACGTCGTGGCGCGGCGGCTGGCGGCCGTCGCCGCGGCGGACATGGCGATCGCGATCTACAACCCGGCCTCCTCCCAGCGCCGCTGGCAGGTGGGCGCCATGCGAGAGGTCCTGCTCGAGCACCGCGATCCGGAGACTCCGGTGGTGCTC
This sequence comes from Nocardia sp. NPDC050717, assembly GCF_040654275.1. Classification (NCBI taxonomy): domain Bacteria; kingdom Bacillati; phylum Actinomycetota; class Actinomycetes; order Mycobacteriales; family Nocardiaceae; genus Nocardia; species Nocardia sp. NPDC050717. The sequence continues at coordinate 267,124 of NZ_JBFAHR010000009.1, read as the reverse complement.
GGCCGCGATGTCGGCGGGCCGACCGAAACCGTCCGGGTCACCACCCTCGGTGAGCTCGATCCGGAGCAAGTCGACATGCGGACACTGCTGATCATCGGCGCCTCCACCACCACCGCGTTCGACACCCCCGAGGGCACCCGCGTGTTCACCGCGCGCCGCTACGGCACCGACTAGCGGACACGCCGCGACGGCCACGGTCCTGGTCGACGACACACCCCGGGCGTAACATTCCACTTAGGAATGTAGTTCGAAGGGAGTTGACCGTTGACCGACACCGTGACTCGACGCCGCCCGCTGAACTCCACCGCGGCCTCGCTTCTGGGGTTCCTGCACGAGGGTCCGATGTCGGGCTGGGACCTGGCGACCCAGGCCCAGCAGCGCATCGGCGACTTCTGGACCATCACCCAGAGCCAGGTGTACCGCGAACTGTCCGCCATGGACGCGGCGGGACTGGTGACCAAGGGCGAGCGTGGCGCCAGGGAACGCACGCCCTATCGGATCACCGACATCGGCCGGGACGCGTTCGCCGAGTGGATCGCCCGTGATCCGGGCGTCGAGACCATCCGGGTCCCCCTGCTGCTCACCCTGTCGTTCGGCGAGCATCTCGAGCCCGCGCACCGCGACCGGATCATTGCCGCCAACCGCAACATCCATCAGGACCGGCTCGACCGCTATCTCGACGAGGATCCGACCGCGCTCGCGCCCAACCAGCGCGCCACGCTCGAATTCGGCATCGCCTACGAACGCGCGGTGCTGGACTGGTTCGATCAGCTGCCGCGCATCTTCGCGGGGCCGCGACCGGGGTGACGCGTGCCGGGCGGGTCAGCGCACGCGGTGCGCGGCAGCGTCGTGCAGCCACTCCAGGGCGGCGCCGACCTCGTCGACCGCGACCGCGTCGACGGGCAGCGGTGGCCGATCGATCATCACGACCGGCAGCCCGGCGGTGCGGGCGGCGAAGATCTTGGCCTCGGTCTGCTCGCCGCCGCTGTTCTTGGTGACGAGCACATCGATGCGGTGCCGCGACATGAGCACCAGCTCGTCGTCGAAGGTGAACGGTCCGCGGGCGAGCAGCAGTTCGTACCGCGACGGCAGTGGCGCGGTGGGCGCGTCGATGGCGCGGATGACGAAACGGTGCCGGTCGCAGCCGGCGAACACGCCGACGCCCTGGCGGCCGATGGTCAGCAGCACCTGTTCGTCGTGCGCGGCCAGCGCCTCGGCGGCCGCGGCCAGGTCGGGGACGCGGGTCCACAGGTCACCGGGACGCTGGATCCATTCCGGTCGCCGCAGGTGGACCGCGGGAATGCCGAGATCGGCCGCGGCGGTGGCCGCGTGGGCGCTGACCTGCGCCGCGAAGGGGTGGGTGGCGTCCACGACGGCGTCGATCGCGTTCTCGCGCAGCCAGGTTCGGAGGCCCTCGACACCACCGAACCCGCCTATGCGTACCGGACCGACGGGCAGGCGCGGATGCGCGACGCGTCCGGCGAGCGAGGACACGATGTCGAGTCCGCGCTCGCCCGACGCGATCCGGGCCAGCTCCCTGGCCTCACCCGTGCCGCCGAGGATCAGGACTCTCAGGGCTGCCCACTGAAATAGGCCGTGCCCGCGTCGATCAGCGACGGGCCACCGGCGATGAGCAGACCGATCACGCCACCGATGATGGCGCCGGGAATGATGGTGACGATGCCGATCGCGCCGAGCAGGGCGCCGATGATCGCGCCGACGAGCGCGCCGGTGGAGGCCCGCTGCAGCTCGGCCATGAACCACTGCTGCGAGCTGATCGCCTCGGCGGCGGCGACCGTCTTCGGGGTGAGGGTCAGGCGCGAGCCGTCGGCCTCGACGGCGGCCGCGATCTCGGTGGGGGCTCCGTTCACCGTGCCCGCCAGCGGCAACTGGGCGACGACGGCGCCTGCCTCATTGGTCAGGGTCACCGACTTCTGGTCGGCGGCGAGCGCGAAGCGACCGCCGGTGACCGAGGTCACCACGGACTTGCCCGCGTCGGCGATCTGCGCGAGATAGGTCACGCCACGGTCGGTACCACGCACCGCGGGCGCGTCCTGGCCCGCGACGGCGGGGGCGGGAGCGGCGGGGTCGGCGGCCACCGGGGCGGCGGCGATGCCGGTCGCGGCGATGGCCAGCAGCGCGGGGGCGGTGAACTTCGAGAACTTCATGTAACTCCCCATCATGGATACATCGAACCGGGGGATCACCCGGAACGGCCCCGACCATACCCCCGAGTCACTCGTTTTACACGTTCGGTTCGTAACGATCGCGAAATCGCACGTGCTGCGTGGACGGATTTGTCGTGATTTGCGCGTGATCTTTCCGTGATCGGCGCGGCGTCAACCAGCGGGTTTTCGGACGATCCATTGCGCGACCGGCAGATGGGGGCGCCACGCGGTGAAGCCACCGAGCGGTTCACCCCGGTAGATCTGGAATTTCCGCAGCGTGCCGCCGTGCCGCGCGGCCCAGTGCAGCAGCTGCGCTTCCGATTCCGCGGTGACGGCGTTGGCGACGAGACGCCCGCCGGGGCGCAGGCGTTGCCAGCACTCGGCGAAGACACCGTCCTGGGTGAGGCCGCCACCGAGAAATATCGCGTCCGGCGCGGAGAATTCTCGCTCGGCAAACTCCGAGCGCACTTCCCCGCGAATCGTAATTCCCGGGACGCCGAGCGCGGCGGCATTGGCCGCGATCTGCGCGCGGCGCGCGGGCAGGCGTTCGAACGTGACGGCGCGACAGCGTGGATGCGTGCGGCACCATTCGATGGCGACACTGCCCGAGCCGCCGCCGACGTCCCAGAGCAGCTCACCAGGCGCCGGGGCCAGCGCGGTGACGGTGAGGGCCCGGACCTCGGATTTGGTCAGCTGACCATCGCCGGTGAAGGCGGTGTCGGCCAGACCGGGCAGGCGGGTGTCGCGGCGGGCGCCGGGGTCGGCGACGCACTCGATCGCGACGATGTTGAGCGGGTCGCCCTGTGGATACGCCCAGGTCGCGGCGGTGCCGGTCCGCCGGTCTTCGGCCGGGCCGCCGAGCTGTTCGAGGACGGTCAGCGTGGAGGCGCCGAACCCGTGGTCGCGCAGCAGCGCGGCCAGCAGCGCCGGGGTCCGCTCGTCCTCGCTGAGGACGAGCACCCGGCGACCGTCGGCCAGCTCGGGCAGGACGGTGGGCAATGGCCGGGCAACCACGCTCACGACCGGGGTCTCGGCCAGCGGCCAGCCCAGCCGCGCGCACGCCAGCGACGCCGACGACGGCTGCGGGAACACGCGCAGCGCCTGTGCGCCGAACCGGCGGGCCAGGGTCGCGCCGATGCCGTAGAACATCGGGTCGCCGCTGGCCAGGACGCCGATCCGGCGCTCGGCGTTGCGCGCGAACAATGCGGGCAGGGCGGGCAGCAGCGGGCTCGGCCACGTCACCCGCTCGGCCGCTCCCGGCGGCAGCAGGTCCAGCTGCCGCGGTGATCCGAAGACGACCTCGCACTCCCCGATCGCCGCCCGGGCGGACTCCCCGAGCCCGGCCCACCCGTCGGCCCCGATCCCGAGCACCACGATCGGCGCGCCCCTCCAGGGGGATTCCTCGATACCCGGCCCGCCCGCCGCGCCAGGCGCCGCACCGTGCTCGGCCACCACCCGCGGCGGGGACGGCTCGGCCCTGGACGCGCCCCGGGTCCCCTCATCCCCCCGCGAGCCGTCTTCGGGCACCACAGCGGCGGACGCGGTCGTGCCACGCCCAGCCGACGCTACGGTCGCGGCTGTCGTGCGCGCTGCGGTCACCGACGCCCCATGACCGGCTGACGTCCCGATTGCAGACTCCGTGCGCGGTGTCGTCACCGGGGCATCCGGCGCCAAATGAACTGCGGGATAAGGCGCATCACGACGAAGGCCGCGTTCAGGCGGCCGGGGACCGCGACTCGGGTGGCGCCCTTGCCGAGGGCACGGACGACGGCGTCGGCGACCTGGCCGGGTGTGCTGGACATGGGCGCCGGGTCCATGCCGGTGGTCATTCGGCCGATCACGAAGCCGGGGCGCACCAGCAGGAGCTGGACGCCGGTGCCGTGCAGGGCGTCACCGAGGCCCGCGGCGAAACCGTGCAAGCCTGCCTTCGCGGAACCGTAGACGTAGTTGGCCCGCCGCACGCGCACGCCGGCGATGGAGCCGAACACGACGATCTGGCCCGACCCTTGCGCGCGCAGCAGGGTGGCCAGTGTCGTCAGGACGCTCACCTGGGCGACGTAGTCGGTGTGCACGACCGCGACCGCGTGCGCCGGGTCGGTCTCGGCCCGGTCCTGATCGCCGAGCACACCGAAGGCCAGCACCGCGGTCCCGATACCACCGTGCTCGGCGGCGAGCTTCTCCAGCAGCGGCGCGTGGGTCGCGGTGTCGTCGGCGTCGAATTCCACGGTGTGGACGGCGGTCGCGCCCGCGGCGCGCACCTGCTCGCTCTCGGCGTCCAGTGCGTTCGCGCGGCGGGCGGCCAGGATCACCACCCGTCCGGGCGCCAGCCTGCGCGCCACCTCCAGGCCGATCTCGCTGCGCCCACCCAGGACCAGGACCGGTCCCTCACTCGTCTGCGTACCCATGCGCCCAGTCTGTCACCCCGGTCACCCCCGAGATCGCCGTCCCCGGCGCCGGGCCGGGGCGACCCTGCGCGACCGCTGTGTCCGCCGCCTCTGTGCCGCGGGCTGTCGCCTGGCGACCGGCCATGGGTGTCGCTCGGTCGGGCGCGATGCACAGTTCTGCCCGGGGGCGCTCCACGGCTCGGCGGCGGCACGTACCGACCACCGCGGCGGTCACCCCCGGCCTGCACCGCACGGCGCACCGGCACCTGGTCGGGCTCGGGTGACCTCGGCAGCGATGGCACTCGACGCGGCGGCTAGCGTCGACGCATGCCGACCACCACCGCCTCGCTGTCCCCCGCCGCGCTCGACTTCGTCACCGAGCGGCACCTGGCCACCCTCACGACCCTGCGCGCGGACGGGACCCCGCATGTGGTCGCGGTGGGCTTCACCTGGGATCCCGAGGCCGGAATCGCGCGCGTGATCACCGACGGCGCGTCGGTGAAGGCGCGCAACGCGGCACGGGGCGGGTACGCCGCGGTGAGCCAGGTCGACGGACCCCGCTGGTTGACCCTCGAGGGCCCCGCCACGGTGCTCGCCGACAGCGACGACGTCGCCGAGGCGGTCCGCCGCTACACCGAGCGCTACCGGGTGCCCCGGGAGAACCCGACGCGCGTCGTCGTGGCGATCCAGGTGCGCCGGGTCCTGTCGTCGAGCACGCTGAAGTAGCTGCCCGCGAACGGCTTACAGCGGCGTGAGACCGTGCGGCCGGTTGTTCATCGACTCCACGCCGTCGGCGGTGACCACGACGATGTCCTCGATGCGGGCACCCCACTCGCCGCGGAAGTAGATGCCCGGTTCGATGCTGAACGCCATGCCGGGCTCGAGCACGAGGTCGTTGCCCGCCACGATGTAGGGCTCCTCGTGCACCGACAGACCGATGCCGTGGCCGGTGCGGTGCACGAAGGCGTCGCCGAGGCCCGCGTCGGCCAGCAGGGTGCGCGCAGCGGCGTCGATGGACTCCGCGGTCACCCCGGGGCGCACGGCGGCGACAGCGGCGGCCTGGGCCGCCTCCAGCAGCGCCATCCGCTCGGCCACCCGCTCGCTCGGCGCGCCGAGCACGTAGGTGCGGGTGGAGTCGGAGAAGTAGCCGGGTTCCACGGGGCCGCCGATGTCGATGACCACCACATCGCCCGGCTCGATGACGCGGTCGGACACGGCGTGGTGCGGATCGGCGCCGTGCGGCCCGCTGCCGACGATGACGAAGGCCGCCTCCGTGTGGCCCTCCTCGATGATGGCGGCGGTGATGTCGGCGGCCACGTCGGCCTCGGTGCGGCCCGCCCGCAGGAAATCGCCCATCCGCGCGTGCACGCGGTCGATCGCCGCGCCCGCCCGCCGCAGGGCGTCGATCTCGGCCTCGTCCTTGATCATTCGCGACTGCCGCAACACCGGGGTCGCCGACGCGGGCAGACCGGTGGTCGATTCCGCGAGCGGGATCAGGTGCAGCGCGGGCATGGCGTCGGCGACGGCGATCCGCGATCCGGCGTGCAACGTCGACCGCACCAGCTGGTACGGGTCGACGCCGTCGACCCAGTCCAGGATCTGCAGGCCGAGTTCGCCCGCGGCCGAGCCCTCCAGGGCGGCCAGTTCGAGTTTCGGGATCACGACCGACGGCGTCGCCCCGTCGGCGGGGATCACCAGGCAGGTGAGCCGTTCGAAGGACTCCGCGGCCGAACCGATCAGGTACCGCAGATCGGGACCGGGAGTGATCAGCAGGGCGTCCAGATGCGCTGCGCGCATCAACTCCACCGCCCGCTCCAGCCGCTGACCGTAGACCTCCGCCGAAAACCTGGCATCCGTGTGCGCGCTCATAGGATCCGACGTTACCCGGCAGGACGCGGCCCGCGCAGGAACGGTTGCCCGATCGTGGCCTTCCGCGACATCGGCGGGCACCGCCGCGGCGCTCGGGCGCGGCGTCGGTGGCACGGGGCACAATCGAGCCCGTGACCGATGACCAGAATCCCCGTGGCCCCCTGCTGATCCTCGACGGCGCCAGCCTCTGGTTCCGCGCCTACTACGCGATCCCCGACAAGCTCAGGGCCGCCGACGGGCGCTCGGTGAACGCGCTGCGCGGCTTCACCGACATGGTGGCCTCGCTGATCACCAAGCACCGGCCGAGCAGGCTCGTGGTCGGCCTCGACCTGGACTGGCGGCCGCCGTTCCGGGTCGCGCTCGTGCCCTCCTACAAGGCGCACCGTCTCGACACCAGCGTCGGTGCCGCGCCCGGCGCCGAGGAGGTGCCCGACACGCTCACCCCGCAGGTCGAGATGATCATCGAGGTCCTCGCGGCCGCGGGCATCGCCACCGGCGGCGCCGAGAGGCTCGAGGCCGACGACGTGCTGGGCACCCTCGCCAGCCGGGAACGCCGCGATCCGGTGGTTGTGGTCAGCGGTGACCGCGATCTGCTGCAGCTGGTGCGCGACGACCCGGCCCCGCCGGTGCGCGTGCTCTACGCGGGCCGCGGGCTGGCCAAGGCCGAACTGTTCGGGCCCGCCGAGGTCTCGGCGAAATACGGTGTGCCGCAACAGAACGCGGGCCCCGCCTACGCCGACATGGCGACCTTGCGCGGCGACGCCTCCGACGGGCTGCCCGGCGTCGCCGGAATCGGGGACAAGTCGGCGGCGCAACTCATCTCGAAGTTCGGTTCCCTCGGCGCGCTGATGACGGCCGTCGACGATCCGGACGCCGACCTCGCCAAGGGTCTGCGGGCGAAACTCGTGGCGGCACAGGACTATCTGAAGGCCGCGGCGCCGGTGGTGCAGGTGGTACGCGACGCGGAGGTGATCCTGTCCGGACCCGACACGCTGCCGATCACCCCGGCCGACCCGGACCGGTTGCTCGCGCTGGCCACCGCCTACAACGCGGAGAGCCCGATCACCCGCCTGGTCACCGCGCTCACCGCGGTGCACCGCGCCTGAAACGACGCCGGGCCGCCCGCGAGTACGCGGGCGGCCCGGAACAGCTACGGCCCCAGCCTAGTTCGGGCGACCGACCTCGTAGGTGCCGTCGTCCTTGGTGATCTTGATGCTGACCTTCTTGGCCTCACCGCTGACCTTAAGGTCGCAGGTGAAGGTCGCGTCGACCTCGACCTTCTGACCCGACGGGCACGACACGTCGGAGACGTCGGCGATGCCGTAGGAGTCCTTCAGCACGCGCGAGACGCCGTCCTGGACCGCGGTGTTGTCGAGTTCGTCGGAGGAGAACACGACGAGCAGCAGGCCGATCACGGCGGCGAGCACCAGCACACCGGCCACGACGAGGCCGATCACCAGCCCCTTGCCCTTCTTGGCGCCGGGCGCCTGCTGGGGCTGCTGGCCCCACTGCTGCTGCGGCTGCTGCCCCCACTGCTGCTGGGGCTGCTGGCCCCACTGCTGGGCGCCGGCCTGCTGGGCGTTCCAGTCCTGCGGCGGCGGCTGGGTCTGACCCCACTGCTGCTGCGGTCCGGTCGGCTGCTGCGGCGGCTGCTGACCCCACTGCGGCTGCTGGGCGGGCTGCTGCGGCTGCTGTCCCCACTGCTGCTGCGGCTGCTGGCCACCCCAGTGCTGGGTGGGTTGTGCCTGTTGCGGGTCCTGCGGCGGTTGCGCCGCACCGCCCCAGTGCTGCGTGGGTCCGGCACCGCCGGCCCCCTGCTGACCTCCCCAGTGCTGGGTGGGATCGTTGCTTCCCTCCCCTGGGCCATTCGGTCCGTACGGGCCGCTCATCCACTCGCCTCCACTCGCATCGTTGTACATACGGTAGCCCCCCGCGCCAGGCCAGCCGCTTTCGCACGACTCCGCCATCACGGTCGGTACGCCAGGAAATCAAATCACAGACGAATCCACTACGCGGCGTCCACTGCGACGACACCCCGCCGCACCGCGCGTACGGCCTTGGCCGCGGTACCCGCGATCTCGGTGTCGTCGGCGGTGTTGTGGATCTGGTCGAGCAGGTCGATGACCTGTCGGCACCAGCGCACGAAGTCGCCCGCCGACAGCGGCGTGCCCTGATCGCCACTGGCCAGCAACGCCTCGGCCAATGCGTCGCCACGCGCCCACTTGTAGACGCCGGTGACGAAACCGAGGTCGGGTTCGCGGGTCGGCGGCAGCTTGTGCCGCGCCTCGTCGGCACGCAGTTGCGACCACACCTCGATGGTGGCGCCGACGGCCCGCCGGATGGGTTCGGTGGGCCCGGACGCGGTGAGGAACCCGCCCTCGGAGCGGGATTCGTACACCAGCGTGGACACCACGGCCGCGAGTTCGGCCGGGCCGAGGCCGCGCCAGATCCCCTGCCGCAGCGCCTCGGCGACGACCAGATCGCTCTCGGCGTAGATCCGGGCGAGCCTGCGGCCGTCGGCGGTGACCTCACCGTGCTCGACGAACCCGCGCTCCTCGAGCAGGCCGACGATGCGGTCGAAGGTGCGCGCCAGCGAATTCGTCGTCGCGGCAACCTTCTGGCGCATCGACTCGGTCTCGCGGGCCAGGCGCGCGTAGCGTTCGCCGGTGCGGCTCATCTGCTCGCGGTCGGGGCGGCTGTGCGCCGGATGCGAGCGCAGACTGCGCCGCAGCGTCGACAGTTCGCGGTCCTCGCCCCCGCGGGTGTGATCGTTGCGCCTGCGCCTGCCCGGCGCGGAGATGCCGGTGCTGCGCAGGGCCGAGGCCAGATCTCGGCGGATGCGCGCGGTGCGGTGGTCGACGCGGCGCGGCAGCCGCATGTGCCCGAGCGCCTCGGCGGGCACCGGGAAGTCGGCCGCGGAGATCCGGCCCGCCCAGTGGTCCTCGGTGAGCACCAGGGGCCGCGGATCGCCGGGCGTCTGATCGGGTTCCAGGATGACGGCCAGACCGGCGCGGCGGCCCGACGGGATGGCCACCACGTCGCCCCGGCGCAGCCCGATCAACGCCTTGACCGCCGCGCCGCGCCGGTCGGCCCGCCCCTGCTGCTGGATCTCACGCTCGCGCTGCTTGATCCGGTCGCGCAACGACAGATACTCCATGAAGCCGCCGTCGACACCGCCGAGCTGGCTCTCCAGCTTGCGCAGCGCGCCCTGGTTGCGTTCGATGCCGCGGACCAGGCCGACGACCGAGCGGTCGGCCTGGAACTGGGCGAAGGAGCGCTCGAGCAGGCCGCGCGCCTCTTCCGCGCCCAACCGGTCGATCAGGTTGATCGACATGTTGTAACCGGGCCGGAAGGAACTGCGCAGCGGGTAGGTCCTGGTGGAGGCCAGGCCGGCGACGGCGCTGGTGTCGACCTCGGGCTGCCACAGCACCACGGCGTGGCCCTCGACATCGATGCCGCGCCTGCCCGCGCGGCCGGTGAGCTGGGTGTACTCCCCCGGTGTGAGCTCGGCATGCGATTCGCCGTTGAACTTGACGAGGCGCTCGAGCACCACGGTCCGGGCGGGCATGTTGATGCCGAGGGCCAGGGTCTCGGTGGCGAACACCGCGCGGACCAGGCCCTGGACGAACAGTTCCTCGACGGTGTGCCGGAAGGCGGGCAGCATGCCCGCGTGGTGGGCGGCCAGGCCACGGTGCAGCGCCTCGCGCCACTCCCAGTAGCCGAGCACCTCGAGATCGCCCTTGGGCAGATCGCCGGTGTGCTTCTCGATGATCTCGTCGATCCGTTCGGCCTCGCCCGGCCTGCTCAGATCGAGCCGGGCGCGCAGGCACTGGGCCAGCGCGCCGTCGCAGCCCGCGCGGCTGAAGATGAAGGTGATCGCCGGGAGCAGGCCCTCCTCGTCGAGGCGGGCCAGCACCTCCGGACGCGGCAGCGGCCGGAAGTTGCCGCGACCGCCGCGACCGCGCGGACCGCCGTAGCTCTGCATGCGGTCGGCGGCCTCGCGCTGACGGATGAACCGCACCAGGTCCTCGTCGACGAGGACCTTCTGGTCGCTGGATTTCGTGTCGAACAGATCGAACATCCGCTTGCCGACCATCACGTGCTGCCACAGCGGCACCGGCCTGGTCTCGTCGACGACGACCGCGGTGTCGCCGCGCACGGTCTCCATCCACGCGCCGAACTCCTCGGCATTGGACACCGTCGCCGACAGGCTCACCAGCCGCACGTCCGGGGACAGGTGCAGGATGACTTCTTCCCACACCGCGCCGCGGAACCGATCGGCCAGGTAGTGCACCTCGTCCATCACGACGTAGGACAGACCGCGCAGCGCGTCGGAGGACGCGTAGAGCATGTTGCGCAGGACCTCGGTGGTCATCACGACGACCGGCGCGTCGGGGTTGATCGACTGGTCACCGGTGAGCAGGCCGACGCTGTCGCGGCCGTAGCGCGCGGTCAGGTCGGCGAACTTCTGATTCGACAGCGCCTTGATCGGGGTGGTGTAGAAGCATTTGCCGCCCGAGGCCAGCGCCATGTGCACCGCGAACTCGCCCACGATCGTCTTGCCCGCGCCGGTGGGCGCGCACACGAGCACGCTGTGCCCGTCCTCCAGGGCCGCGCAGGCGGTCCGCTGGAAGGGGTCGAGTTCGAAGGAGATTTCGCTGGCGAACTGCGCCAACTCGTTGGCCCGCGCGGGAGAATCGGTCACCCGTCAGAGGGTATCGGAGTAGTCCGACACCGGGCGGGTGGTTTTCTCCGGGGGCGCGACCGGGTCGGCGGGGGCCACCGGGTCCGGCGTGTCCAGCGGCGAGGCCTCCTCGTCGGAGAGCGCGCCCCAGCCCTCGGCGGCCGCGCGACGGGCCCGGCGCGCGTCGTTGAACCGGGCGAACTGCACCGCCAGTTCGAACAGCACCGTCAGCGCGAGCGCCAGCGCGAGCATCGAGAACGGGTCCTGCGGCGTCACGACGGCCGCGAAGACGAACAGGCCGAAGATGAGCCCGCGCCGCCACGCCTTGAGCTTCTCGTAGGGCAGCACGCCCACCAGGTTCAGCCCGATGATCACCAGTGGCGTCTCGAAGCTGACGCCGAAGATGATCAGCAGCTGGATGATGAAGCCGAAGTACTGGGAACCGCTCAGCGCGGTGATCTGGACGTTGTCACCGATGGTCAACAGGAACGACAACGCGTGCGAGACCACCACGTAGGCCAGCACCGCACCCGCCACGAAGAGCACGCTGCCCGCGGTGACGAACCCGACCGCGTACCGGCGTTCCTTGGCGTAGAGGCCCGGGGTGATGAACGCCCACAACTGGTAGAGCCAGAACGGCGCCGCCAGCACGACGCCCGCGGTGAAGCCGACCTTCAGGCGCAGCATGAACTGCTCGAACGGCGCGGTCGCCAGCAGGCGACAGGCGCCGTCGGGGCTCAGGCTGGCGCGGGCCGACTCGGGCAGCGCGCAGTAGGGGCCGCGCAGGATCTCGCCGAGGCTCTCGATGCCGAGGAACGAATGCGCGTACCAGAAGAAGCCGATCAGCGTGGTGACCGCGATGGCGGCCAGCGCGAGCAACAGCCGCGTGCGCAGTTCCTGCAGGTGCTCGACCAACGACATGGTGCCGTCGGGATTCGTCCTGCGCTTGCTGCGCCGTGGATCGAACGGAATACGCATGGTGGGTGGTGGCCTCTAACCCTCGGTCCGGCGGATGCTCGACGAAACAGCACTCAGCCCCGGAGCTCCTTCGTCCGCGCTCCGGGGTGCACGCCGGGGTCAGACCGACTTCTGGCCCTGCTGCGGGTCGGCGATCGGCGCCTGCGCCTGCGGCGCCGAGGCGGACAGCTGCTGCTGCGGCGCCGGCGCGGCGGGCTGGGCGGCCGGTGCGGCCGACTCCGACTGCATCTGGCCGACCTCACTCTTGAAGATCCGCAGCGACCGGCCGAGCCCGCGCGCCGCGTCCGGCAGCCGCTTCGCGCCGAAGAGCAGGACGAACAGCACAGCGATGATCAGCAGGTGCGTCCAGCTGAAAGCGCCCATTTTCAGATACCTCCAAAGACCGTGGTGACTACCGATGCTACCTGCCGACCGCGCGTCGCGGTCCCGCGCCCGAGGCGGTGTTCGCCACGCGTTCAACCACGGACGGCGGCCGCCGCCGCGGTGAGTTCGGCGAACAACCGGCTGCCGCTGAAGCGGCGCGCGTCCCCGGACTCCGCCTCGCGGATCAGCTCCGTGAGCCGTCGATTGACCGGCGTCGGGTGGCCGACCATCTCGCCCAGACGCACGATTTCGCCGCACAACCACGCGATTTCGGTGCGCCGGCCCAGCGCGAGGTCGTCGGCCATCGACGAGCGCGCCAGTGGGTCGATAGCCAGCACCTTGCCGAACACCCGGCGGAAGATCGGGTCGGGCACCCGCAGCAGATGCACCATCAGTTCGGGGGGCACCGGCGTCAGCTGGGCGGGCCGAATTCGCGCAGTGTTCATCACCGCGAGCGCTTCGGCCTGCGCCAGCGCGAGGCAGCGCCGGTAGTCACGCTCGGCGAGTTCCTCCCGCAGCGGGCGCCCCGATAGCGCGTTGATGGGGTTGTTCAGGTTGAGCAGCAGCTTGGCCCACTGCACCGGGCGCAGGTCACGGTGCCTGCGCAGCGGCAGCCCGGCGGCGCGGAAGCGCTCGGCGAACCGGTCGACCACCGGATCGTCCTGCACGGCGACGACACCGTCGCTGGCCCGGTGGAACCGGCCGTTGCCGTTGTGCACGACGTTGAACATGACCATGCCCGCCAGCACGATGCTGGTGGGCAGGATCTCCCGGATCAGGGTGTCGTTGCCGATGCCGTTCTGCAGGCTCACCACCGGTGTGCCCGGTCGTAGCCTGCCCGCGACCGTGCGGACCGCGGCGGCGGTGGCCGCCGACTTCACGGTGACCAGCACGAGGTCGGCCAGTTCGGGCTCGTCGGGCTCGAGCGCCAGCCCGAACCGGTCGGGTGTGACCTCGGTCGATCCGCCGTCGAGGTCGCTCAGGCGCAGGCCGTGTTCGGCGATGTCGTCGAGGATGCGCTGACGGCCGACGAAGATGACGTCCATGCCCGCGGCGGCCAGGTGACCGCCGATGAAGACCCCGATGCTGCCCGCACCGAGGACCAGTACTCGCTGGTTCACGCCGGTTCGGTCTCCCCTGACAAGCCCGCGGCCGCGTAGGCGGCCAGTGCCGCGTCGGCGCGATCACGCACCGCGGCGACCAGTTCCGTCGGGCCGAGCGCGCTCACGCCCGTCCCGAAGCCGAGCAGCAGCCGCGCCATCCAGTCCGCCGACGCGAACCGCATGCCCGCCTCGATGCTGCCGTCGGGGCGCGATTCGATGCGGTGCATCGGGTACTGGTCGAGCACCCAGGCGTAGTCGGCGCGGATGCGCAGCCGGGCCAGCGGCACGTCGGGGTCGTCCTGGAACAGGTCGAGGGCGGCCGCGTCGGCGGCGGCGTGGCTCGGCGGCCGGGCCGGTTCGTCGAGTTCGGTGGCGTCCTCGATCCGGTCGAACCGGAACAGCCGCACGCCCTCGGCCTGCCTGCACCAGCCCTGCAGGTAGCTGTTGTTGTCGACGAGGATCACCCGGATGGGGTCGACGATGCGCTCGGACACCTCGTCGCGGCTGGCCGAGTAATACACCAGCCGCACGGCGCGCCCGTCGGCGAGCGCGGCGCGCACGGTGGCCACGACCGGCTGTTCGACGGGCACGGTCATCGGCCTGCCGGTGATCTCGGTGTCGCTGCTGGCGATGGCGGATTCGATCTTCGCGATGGCGGAGTGCGCGGCGGTCGGGTCGACCATGCCCGGCATCTCCACGATCGAGCGCAGCGCCACCAGCAGGGCGGTGGCCTCGGTGGAGGTCAGCCGCAGCGGCCGGTCGATGCCGGCGGAGAAGGTGACCTCGATGCTCTCCTCGGAGAACGACAGGTCGATCAGATCGCCGGGGCCGTAGCCGGGCAGCCCGCACATCCACAGCTGGTTGAGGTCGCTCATCAGCTGCTTGGTGGTCACCCCGAGTTCGGCGGCGGCCTCGGCGGCGCTGATGCCCGGATGCGCGAGCAGGTACGGCACCATGTTGAGCAGGCGCGAAAGGCGCAGGGACAGGCGCGAACTCACGACGTCACCTCCGTGTGGTCGAGTACCGACCGTAGCCGGTTCATCACGTCGGCGCGCAGTTCCGGTGGATCGAGCACGAGCACGTCGGGTCCCAGACCCGTGATCAGCCGGGCGACCCAGTCGCGCGAGCGCACCGGAACCTCGACCACATCGCCCGGCCTGCCGCCGAGTTCCCTGGTCTCGAGCTCGGTGCCGATCCGGCGCAGCTCCCGGCCACGGCCCTTGGCGACCCACACCGTCGCCGAGCCGGTGACGGGCGCGTCGCCGGTGACGCGGTCGACGATGGCGCGCAGGTCCGCGTCGGCCGGTTTGCGGACGGCGTTGTGCGGCCCGTACGGGACCACCTCGCCGCCGATGCGCGAGAGCCGGAAGGTGCGCACGGCGTCGCGTTCGCGGTCGTGCCCGACCAGGTACCAGCGCCCGTGCCGGGTCACCACGCCCCAGGGCTCCACGTCACGGGTGACGAACGGGTCGGTGACGGCGCTGTGGTGCCCGAAGCGCACGGCCTGGCCCGCGTCGATCGCCGCGAGCAGTTCGCGCAGCACGGGTTCGGAGCCGCGGGTGCGGGCGGGCACCGCGGGCACCGACACCCCGACGTTCTCGGTTTCGACCGTGACCCCGGCGGCGCGCAGCTTCAGCAGCGCGCCTTCGGCCGCACTCGCGAGCTCAGGGGAGGCCCACATCTGCACAGCGACGGCGACCGCGGCCGCCTCCTCGCTGGACAGGTCGATATCGGGCAGTTCGTAGGCGTCCCGGTTGATCCGGTAGCCCTCGAGCGTCGAGAACCGCCCGACCGGACCCACTTCCAGCGGAATGCCCAAATCGCGCAGTTCGTTCTTGTCGCGCTCGAACATCCGGCTGAACGCCTCGTCGGTCGCGGAGTCCTCGTAACCGGCCACGCTGGCGCGAATGCGCTCCGCGCTCAGGAACTGCCGGGTCGACAGCAGCGCGATGACCAGATTCATCAGCCGCTCGACCTTGGATATCGCCACCCGATAGAGGGTAATGGGCGCGGTACGGTCGCGGCGCGTCGGCGCACGGTTGGGCGAGGAGCGCGACACCGCCGCACCGCGACCCATCACCGGGCGCGTCGGACGGTGACGGTCAGCCCGCCGCGCCGAAGCGTGCGCGCAGTTCCCGCTTGAGCACCTTGTGCGTGGGACCGAGCGGGAGCTCGGTGACGAACTCGACCCGGCGCGGGTACTTGTACCTGGCCACCTGCTGCTTGCCGAACTCGATCACCTCCGCGGCGGTGAGCTCGCCGTCGGGCACCACCACGGCCAGGATCTCCTCGCCGTAGTGCTCGTCGGGCACGCCGATCACCGCGACCTGCGCGATCCGCGGATGCCGCAGCAGCGCGCCCTCCACCTCGGTGGGATACACGTTGAATCCGCCGCGCAGGATCATCTCCTTGACCCGGTCGACGATGCGGATCCGGCCGGTCTCGTCGCGGGTGCCCAGGTCGCCGGTGCGGAACCAGCCGTCGATGACGGCCGCCGCGGTGGCTTCGGGCCTGCCGGTGTAACCGCTGAACACGTTGTGCCCGCGCACCACCACCTCGCCGGTCGCGCCGACGGGCAGCAGCTCGATGCGGTCGGGGATGTCGGGATCGGCGATCTCGACGTCGACTCCCCACACCGGATGCCCCACCGAGCCCGCCACCGCGCCGTAGGCAGGCTGGTTGACCGCCGCGGTCGGCGAGGTCTCCGACAAGCCGTAGCCCTCCAGGACCTGGGCGCCGAACGCGCGCTCGAAGTCTTCCAGCACGGTCGCGGGCAGGGCGGCGCCGCCGCTGATGCACAACTTCAGCGCGGGCAGCGCGGGCGCGTCGGCGGCCGCGGCGATCAGCGCGTGGTACATCGTCGGCACGCCGTGGAAGACGTTCACCCGTTCCGCCGTCATGAGCGAGATCGCGGTGGCGGCGTCGAATCTCGGCATCAGGACCAGGGTGGCGCCGATGCGCCAGTGCGAGTTCATCGACACCGTCTGCCCGAAGACGTGGAACAGCGGCAGCGCGCCGAGCGCGATGTCGTCGGGCCGGATCTCGTTGGCGTCGAAGGTGTTCACGGTCGCGCACATCACCATGTTCAGGTGGCTCAGCTCGGCGCCCTTGGGCGTGCCGGTGGTCCCGCTGGTGTAGAAGACGACGGCGGTGTCGAGGGGACCGCGGGAGACGAAGGCGGGGATCGCCTCGCCGGCCAGCGCGGCAGGCTCGACGCTGTCGATACCGGCGGCGCGGGCGGCCGCGGCCCCGGTGTCGGCCACCACGGGGTGGCAGATCAGCAGGGACGCGCCGCTGTCGCGCAGCACGTACTCCATTTCCGGCGCGGTCAACAGCAGGTGCACCGGCACGACCGTCGCGCCCGCGGCGAGGATCGCGAAGTAGGCCCGGGGGAAGTCGGCGGTGTTCGGGCAAAGCAGTGCCACCCGGTCACCGGGCCGGACACCACGGGCGATCAGCGCGCCCGCCTGTTCGCGGGCCTGGCGCCACAACTCGGCGAAGGTGATGCGGGTCTCGCCCTCGACCAGGGCGAGATGGTGCGGACGGCGGCGGGCGGGTTCGGCGAGGATGCTCGCCAGGGACAGCGTGGCGTTCATAGTGATTCCCTTCAGAGCCCCATGTTCTTGGCGATGATCATCTTCATGACCTCGCTGGTGCCGCCGTAGATGCGGTTGACCCGGTTGTCGGCGTACAGGCGGGCCACCGGATATTCGGTGATGTAGCCGTAGCCGCCGTGCAACTGCAGGCAGCGGTCGATCACCCGGGACGCGACCTCGGTGCAGAACAGCTTCGCCGAGGCGGCGTCGGCGGCGGTGAGGACACCGTTGTCGAGGGCGTCCAGGGCCCGGTCGACGACCGCCTCGGCGGCGTCGACCTCGGCCTGGCAGGCGGCCAGCTCGAACTTGGTGTTCTGGAAGTTCGCGACCGGCTGCCCGAAAACGGTGCGGCCCCTGGTGTATTCGAGGGCGAACCGGATCGCCGACTTGGCCTGGGCGTAGGCGCCGACCGCGATCGAGAGCCGTTCCTGGGGCAGGTTCTGGCCCAGGTAGTCGAAGCCGCGGTGCGCTTCGCCGAGCAGGTCGGTGACCGGGACGCGCACGTCGGTGAAGGACAGCTCGGCGGTGTCGGAGACCTTCAGCCCGAGCTTGTCGAGCTTGCGGCCGACGGCGTACCCGGGCGCGGCGGTGTCGACCACGAGCAGCGAGATGCCGTGGCGGCGATCGGTGTCCGAGGGCGGCGCGGTCCGCGCGCACACGATCACCCGGTCCGCGTGCACGCCGCCGGTGATGAAGGTCTTCGCGCCGTTGAGCACGTAGTGGGTGCCGTCCTCGGACAGCTGCGCGGTGGTGCGCATGCCCGCCAGGTCCGAGCCGGTGCCGGGTTCGGTCATGGCGATCGCGAACATCGTCTCCCCGGTGACGAAGCCGGGCAGCCAGCGCCGCTTCTGCTCCTCGGTCGCCAGCTTCTTCAGGTACGGCAGGCACAGGCCCACGTGCACACCCGAACCACCGAAGGACACACCGGCGCGGGCGGTTTCCTCCATCAGCACGGCCTGGAACTTGAACGAGTCGATCCCGGCGCCGCCGTACTCCTCGGGCACCTCGATGCCGAAGACACCCAGCTCGGCCAGGCTGCGATAGAACTCCCTCGGCACGATCCCCGCCTCGTACCACTGGTCGTACACCGGGACGACCTGGCTCTCGATGAAGGCACGCGCGGTCTTGCGGAACGCGTCGTGCTCGTCGGTGAAAACTGTGCGCTGCATGTGTTGTGCTCCGAAATCAGAGACGGCGTCCGCCGTCGACGTACAGGGTCTGGCCGGTGACGAAACCGGCCTGGTCGGAGGCCAGGAAGGCCACCACGTTCGCGATGTCGTCGGGGGTGCCGACCCGGCGCAGCGGCGTGATCGCGGCCGTCTTCGCCTGCAGCTCTTCGGCACTCACCCCGACGCGCGCCGCGGTGGCTGCCGTCATCTCGGTGGCGATGAAGCCGGGCGCCACCGCGTTGACGCGGATGCCGAACGGGCCGAGCTCCATGGCCAGCGTGCGGGTGAGTCCCTGGATGCCCGCCTTCGCGGCGGCGTAGTTGGCCTGGCCCCGGTTGCCCAGCGCCGACACGCTCGAGGTGTTGACGATCGCGCCGCCGCCGTGGTCGACCATGTGTTTCTGCGCGGCCCGGCTGCACAGGAACGCGCCGCGCAGGTGCACCGCCATGACGGTGTCCCAGTCGTCCACCGACATCTTGTACAGCAGGTTGTCGCGCAGCACGCCCGCGTTGTTCACGAGCACGTCGAGCGCGCCGAGATCGGTGACCGCGCGCGCGACCGCCGCGGCGACCGAATCCTCGTCGGCGACATCGCAACCGATGCCGACGGCGGTGCCGCCCGCCGCGGTGATCCGGCCCGCGGTGAGCACCGCGGCATCGGTGTCGCGATCGACGACGGCCACGGCACAGCCGTCGGCGGCCAACCGGGCGGCGGTGGCGGCGCCGATGCCGCGGGCGGCGCCGGTGACGAAGGCGGTTCTCCTGGTCATGCGGGTACTCCTGGGGTCAGACAAGGGCGTTCACGCCGGTGAGGGCGCGGCCGATGAGCAGTTTCTGGATCTGGGTGGTGCCCTCGTAGAGGGTCAGCACGCGCGCGTCGCGCAGATACTTGGCGACCGGGTACTCGTCGATGTAGCCGTAGCCGCCGAACACCTGGATCGCGTTGTTGGCGGCCTTCACCGCGGCCTCGGAGGCGAACAGCTTCGCCATCGAGGCCGCCGTGCCGAACGGTTCCCCGCGATCGACGAGATCGGCGGCGCGCCAGGCCAGCAGCCGGGCGGCCTCGGTGTCGACGGCGATGTCGGCGAGCAGTTCCTGCACCAGCTGGTAGCCCGCGATCGGCTTGCCGAACTGCTCGCGCTCCCCCGCGTACCGCACGGACGCCTCGAGGCAGGCGCGCGCCACCCCGACGCACCCCGCGGCCACGCCGATCCGACCCTTGTCCAGGGCCGCCATCGCGATCCGGAAGCCCTCGCCCTCCGCGCCGAGGCGCAGGGCGTCGGGGATTCGCACCTTGTCCAGGACCAGTTCGGCGGTGGCCTGGCCACGCAGCCCGAGCTTGCCCTTGATCTCGGTCCGGCCGAATCCCGGAGTCTCGGTGGGCACCAGGAACGCGGTGACCCCCCGCGGTCCGGGGCCGCCGGTCCTGGCGAAAACCAGCGCGACATCGGCCCAGGTCCCGTTGGTGATGAAGATCTTGGTGCCGTCGATGACCCAGTCCGAGCCGTCGCGCGTCGCGCGGGTGGTCAGGTTCGCGGCGTCGGAGCCGGTCCCCGGCTCGGTGAGCGCGAAGCAGCCCAGCTGCTCGCCCGCGCACAGGCCGGGCAGGAAGCGGTTCTTCTGTTCCACGCTGCCGTAGCGGGCGATCGACTTGCCGACGAGGCCGAGCGACACCGACACGACGCCGCGCACCGCGCTGTCACCGCGCCCGAGCTCCTCGAGCAGCACGCAGTAGGCGAGCATGTCGCCGCCGGAGCCGCCGTACTCCTCGTCGATCCCGATGCCGAGGAAGCCCAGCGCGCCGAGCTTGCCGACGATGGCCGGGTCGACCGATTCGTCGCGATCCCAGCCCGCGGCGAACGGGACGACTTCCTTGTCCACCCAGGTGCGGGCGAGCTCGCGCAGGTCGCGATGCGCTGGCGTGAGTTGGAGATCCACGGGACCACTCCTGAACCGAACGTTGTTAGGTTTACTCGGGCACCGTATCCTAACGCCGTTCGGTTAATCAAGAGCCGAATCGGAGATCGGTGATAGCGTTCGAACCCGCACCGACCCCACCGACCAGACAGGAGTGGCGCATGGCCAGGCCCCGCGTGCCGCTGTTGAGCCGCGAGCGCATTCGCGAGGCCGCGCTGACCCTGATCGACCGGGACGGCCTGGCCGAGGTCTCCATGCGCAAGCTGGCCGCCGAACTCGGCGTGCAAGCGGCCTCGCTCTACGGCCACTACCCCACCAAGGACGACCTGTTCGACGACATCGCCACCGGCATCATGAGCCACGTGGACACCTCGGCGTTCGACACCGCGCGCTGGGACATCGCCCTGGCGGACTGGGCGCGCAGCTACCGATCGGCGCTGGTCGCGCACCCGAACTTCGTCCCCTATCTGGCCGCGGGCCCCGGCCGGCGCGCGGAGAACCTGCGCGCCGCCGACGCCGTGCACGGCGGGCTGGTCGGCGCGGGCTGGCCGCCGCGCTACGCCACGATGATCGGCGCGGCGACGCGCTATCTGGTGATGGGCTCGACCGTCGGCTCGTTCGCGAGCGGTTTCGCCGACGACGTGCAGGTCTACCGCGACCGCTACCCGCACCTGAACCAGGCGCACCTGCTGCGCGCGGTCGCCGACGAGATCGACGACGACAGCTTCGAGCTGGCGCTGAGCGCGTTCATCGCCGGGCTGGGCGCCACCTACGCGACGGTCGTCGGCGCCGGCTGAGTCCGCGAACGACGACGGGACCGGTGGCGCCTACGCCTTCGCTCCCATGCGCCGCCGGTCCCGTCATCTGTCCCCCCGTCCGGGGGTGTCGCCTACATCGAGGCGATCAGGCGGTCGACGCGCTCGTCGACCGACCGGAACGGATCTTTGCACAACACGGTGCGCTGCGCTTGATCGTTCAACTTCAAATGCACCCAGTCGACCGTGAAATCGCGCCCGGCCTCCTGGGCGGCGGTGATGAAATCGCCGCGCAGCTTGGCCCTGGTGGTCTGCGGCGGGGTCTCCACCGCGGCGTCGACGGCCTCGTCCTCGGTGATCCGCTTGGCCAGGCCCTTGCGCTGCAGCAGGTCGAACACGCCGCGGCCGCGCTTGATGTCGTGGTAGGCCAGGTCGAGCTGGGCGATCTTCGGGTCCGACAGCTCCATGCTGTAGCGGTCCTGGTAGCGCTGGAACAGCTTGCGCTTGATCACCCAGTCGATCTCGGTGTCGACCTTGGCGAAGTCCTGCGCCTCGACCGCGTCGAGGGTGCGGCCCCACAGGTCCACCACCGCGTCCACCTGCGGATCGCGGTCGCGGTTGCGCAGGTGCTCCACCGCGCGGGCGTAGTACTCGCGCTGGATCTCGAGCGCGCTGGCCTGCCGCCCGCCCGCCAGCCGCACGGGACGGCGGCCGGTCAGATCGTGGCTCACCTCGCGGATCGCGCGGATCGGGTTGTCCAGGGCGAAGTCGCGGAAGGACACGCCCGCCTCGATCATCTCCAGCACCAGCGACGCCGTGCCCACCTTGAGCATGGTGGTCGGCTCGGCCATGTTGGAGTCACCGACGATCACGTGCAGGCGCCGGTACTTCTCGGCGTCGGCGTGCGGCTCGTCGCGGGTGTTGATGATCGGGCGCGAGCGGGTGGTCGCCGAGGAGACGCCCTCCCAGATGTGCTCGGCGCGCTGCGACAGGCAGAACGTGGCCGCCTTCGGTGTCTGCAGCACCTTGCCCGCGCCGCAGATGAGCTGGCGGGTGACCAGGAACGGCAGCAACACGTCGGAGATCCGGGAGAACTCGCCCGCGCGGACCACGAGGAAGTTCTCGTGGCAGCCGTAGGAGTTGCCCGCGGAGTCGGTGTTGTTCTTGAACAGGTAGATGTCGCCGCCGATGCCCTCCTCGGCGAGCCGCTGCTCGGCGTCTATCAGCAGGTCCTCGAGGACCCGTTCACCGGCCCGGTCGTGGGTGACCAGCTGCACCAGGCTGTCGCATTCGGCCGTCGCGTACTCGGGATGCGATCCGACGTCGAGGTACAACCTGGCACCGTTGCGAAGGAAGACATTAGAGCTACGGCCCCAGGACACCACCCGGCGGAACAGGTACCGGGCCACCTCGTCGGGGGACAGCCGACGGTGACCGTGGAAGGTGCATGTCACACCGAACTCGGTCTCGATCCCCATGATTCGTCGCTGCACACTATCGACACTACAGCCATGACCAGTGCCCGCGCGGCGCTCCGGACAACCCATTCGCATACGTGTTCACAACGATTCGGACAGCGAACGACCCGGTGACCTGCACGCGGAAGGGCCCGCGAACCGTGCTGGTTCGCGGGCCCGACCATGATCGTGACGGCGGTGTCTACTCCCCCGCGCCGTCCTCGGGTTCGGGCAGCGTCACCTCGGTGACCTGCTGGCCCGCGGATCCGGCCAGCGCCTGCTCGAGCGGGGCGCCCTGCAGCCTGCGGAACGCCCGGCGCGGGCGGGACTGCTCCAGGGTGGCGACCTCGAGCGAGGCGACACCGAGGGTGCGCTTGTCCTTGTCGGCCTCCGGCTGCCCGGCCTGCAGGGCCCCGATCGCCACCTTCAGCGCCTCGTCCAGGCTCAGGCCCGGCTTGTAGGCCGCCTTGAGCGCGGTCAGGATCGGCTCGGTGGTGCCACCCATGACGACGTACTCGCGTTCGTCGACGATGGACCCGTCGAAGGTGATCCGGTACAGCACCGCGGCCGGCGCCTGTTCCGGATACCCGACCTCGGCGACGCACAGCTCCACCTCGTAGGGCTTGAGCTGATCGGTGAAGATCGAGCCCAGGCTCTGCGCGTACAGATTCGCCAGCGAACGACCGGTGACATCGCGCCGGTCGTACTGGTAGCCCTTGAGGTCGGCCTGCAGGATGCCGCCCCGGCGCAGGGCCTCGAACTCGTTGTACTTGCCGACCGCGGCGAAACCGATGCGGTCGTAGAGTTCGCTGATCTTGTGCAGGGTCGCCGACGGGTTCTCCGCGACGAACAGCACACCCTTGTCGTACACCAGCACCACCACGCTGCGGCCACGGCCGATGCCCTTGCGGGCGAGCTCGGTCTTGTCCCGCATGATCTGCTCGGCGGACGCGTAATACGGCAGCGTCATGCGCTGGCACCCCCGTTCTGCGCGGCGCTCCGGTCGGCCGCGATGGCCGTGGCGACCGCACCGAGTCGTTCCTCGTCCACCTCGATCGCGCCCTCGGCGTCGATCAGCACCACCGTCGGGTAGATCCCGCGCAGCGGGTCGGGCCCACCGGTGGCGGTGTCGTCGTCGGCGGCGTCGACCAGCGATTCGACCGCGATCCGCAGGGCGAGATCCTGGTCGAGGCCGGGGCGGTAGGTCTTCTTGAGCGAGGACTTGGCGAACATCGAGCCCGACCCCACCGCGGTGTAGCCGAACCGTTCCTCACTGCGCGACCCGACGACGTCGAACGAGACGATCCGTCCGGCCTTGTCGGGGTCGGTGACCTGGTCGTCGTACCCGACGATCAGCGGCACCACCGCCAGTCCCTGCATCGCGGCGGGCAGGTTGTCCCTGACCATCTTCGACAGCTTGTTCGCCTTGCCGTCGAAGGTGAGCGGAACGCCCTCGATCTTCTCGTAGTACTCCAGTTCGACCGCGAACAACCGCACCATCTCCACGGCCAGCCCGGCCGTGCCCGCGATGCCCGCGGCGGAGAAGGTGTCGGTGATGTACACCTTCTCCATGTCGCGCGAGGCCACCAGGTTGCCCTGGGTGGCGCGGCGATCGCCCGCGATCAGCACACCGCCGCGGTAGCTGACCGCGACGATGGTGGTGCCGTGCGGCGCGAAGTCCGCGCCGGCGGTGAGATCGCCCGCGCCGAACCTGTTGGCGGGCAACAGGTCCGGCGCGTGCATACGGAGATGTTCGGTGAACGAGGACAGCGCCTGTCCGGCATGGAGGCGCAACGGGTCACCTGAGGTCACTGGCCGCCCTTCTGCACATAGGCCCGCACGAAGTCCTCGGCGTTCTCCTCGAGCACGTCATCGATCTCGTCGAGCAGGTCGTCGGTCTCCTCCGCGAGCTTCTCGCGGCGCTCCTGTCCCGCCGCGCCGTCGCCCTCGGGCCCCTCGTCCTCGTCGCCACCCCCGGCGCGCTTGGTCTGCTCTTGTGCCATGGCAGCCGACCTCCTCTTCCACTCAATGATCGTGCTCGTCCTTCAACCCTACCGAGCGGATCCGACAACATGGTCGATTAGCGATCGGATTGTCGCCCGGTCGTGCCGGTATCCGCGTCAGTGGGTGAGCTGGTCGACCAGCTCGGCCGCCGACTCCGCGGCGTCGAGCAGCTTGCCGACGTGGGCTTTCGTGCCCCGGCGCGGCTCGAGTGTGGGGATGCGCACCAGCGAGTCTCCGCCGAGGTCGAAGATCACCGAATCCCAACTGGCGGCGGCGATGTCGGCGCCGAACCGGCGCAGGCACTCGCCACGGAAGTACGCGCGGGTGTCGGTGGGCGGGTTGGTCATGGCGTCGAGCACGTCCTGCTCGCTGACCAGCCGCTTCATCGATCCCCGCGCCACCAGGCGGTTGTAGAGGCCCTTGTCCAGGCGCACGTCGGAGTACTGCAGGTCCATCAGGTGCAGCTTGGGCGCGGCCCAGCCGAGGCCCTCCCGGCTGCGCATGCCTTCGAGCAGGCGCAGTTTGGCGGGCCAGTCGAGCAGGTTGGCGCACTCCATCGGATCGCGCTCGAGCAGGTCGAGGACCATGGCCCAGTTGTCGACGATGTCGCGCACGCGCGGGTCGTCGTTGCCCTCGCGGTCGACGAACTTCGCGACCCGCTCGTGGTAGAGCCGTTGCAGCGCAAGGCCGGTCAGCTCCCGGCCGTCGGCCAGGGCGACGGTGGCGCGCAGCGACGGGTCGTGGCTGATCTGGTGCACGGCGGTGACGGGACGGGCCAGCTGGAACTCCGAGAGGTCCTCGCCCGCCTCGATCAGGTCGAGCACCAGCGCGGTGGTGCCGACCTTGAGGTAGGTCGACATCTCGGCCAGGTTGGCGTCGCCGATGATCACGTGCAGGCGCCGGTACTTGTCGGCGTCGGCGTGCGGCTCGTCGCGGGTGTTGATGATGCCGCGCTTGAGCGTGGTCTCGAGACCGACCTCGACCTCGATGTAATCGGCGCGCTGGGACAGCTGGAAGCCGGCGTGGTCACCGGACTGGCCGATGCCGACCCGACCGGAACCACAGATGACCTGGCGGGAGACGAAGAACGGGGTCAGGCCCGCGATGATGTGGCTGAACGGGGTGTCGCGGTTCATCAGGTAGTTCTCGTGGGTGCCGTAGGAGGCGCCCTTGCCGTCGACGTTGTTCTTGTACAGCTGCAGGCGCGGGGCGCCGGGCACGCTGGAGGCGTGCCGGGCGGCGGCCTCCATCACCCGCTCGCCCGCCTTGTCCCAGATGACGGCGTCGAGCGGGTCGACGACCTCGGGCGCGGAGTACTCCGGATGGGCGTGGTCGACGTAGAGCCGGGCGCCGTTGGTGAGGATCATGTTCGCCGCGCCGACCTCGTCGGCGTCGATGACCGGGGCGGGCCCGCTCATCCGGCTCAGATCGAAACCGCGCGCGTCACGCAGCGGGGATTCCACCTCGTAGTCCCAGCGGGTCCGCTTGGCCCGCGGCACCCCCTCGGCGGCCGCGTAGGCGAGCACGGCCTGGGTGGAGGTCAGGATCGGGTTGGCCGTCGGCTCCGTGGGGGTCGAGATGCCGTACTCGACCTCGATTCCGATGATGCGCTGCATGCCGTCGAGCCTAGGCGACGCGTCCGACCCGCACCCGCATCTCCGTCCAGTGGACCCCGGGTCCCCCTCCCGGCGGACCCGGGATGGTCCTCGCGGGCGATCCGGCCGCGCCCCCGCGGTCGCGATACTCGGTCCATGAGCGAATCCGTGCAGCAACTGGCCACCGGAACCGCCGCGCGAGGGGGCCGATTGATCGCGCTGGACGTCCTGCGCGGTATCGCCATCCTGGGCACGCTCGGCACGAACATCTGGATCTTCACCGATCCCGCCGGGTTGGTCGGCTACATCGAGCATCTGGGTGGGGCAGCCGAGAACGGCTGGGCGTGGACCGAGCGGGTCTTGCAGCAGCTGGCCCAGGGCAAGTTCCTCGGCTTGCTGACGGTGATGTTCGGCATCGGCCTGGCCATCCAGCAGTCCTCGGCCCGCCGTGGCGGCCGCGCCTGGCCGGGGAAGTACCCGTGGCGAGCGGGACTGCTGTTCCTGGACGGCGTGCTGAACTTCCTGCTCGTCGCCGAGTTCGACGTGCTGATGGGCTACGCGGTGACCGGCCTGGTGGTCGCCTACCTGCTGGCGACGAGCGAACGGGCCCAGCGGCGCTGGCTGATCGTGGCCACCTCGATCCACGTCACGATGCTCACCCTGATCGCGGCCGCGCTGGCCTTCGCGCCCGAGGGCGAGCGGGCCGCCTCGGCGCCGCTGGATCCGAATCCCTACGCCGACGGCTCGTTCTGGGATCTGGTGCTGTTCCGGCTCGACCATGTGGCGGCGTTCCGGCTCGAGGCGCTGCTGGTGTTCCCGATGTCGGTGGCGCTGTTCCTGCTCGGCGCGCGGCTCTACCACGCCGGGGTGTTCCGGCCCGAGGGCGCGCGAATCCGGCAGCGGCTCATGGTGATCGGTTTCGCCGTCGCCGCGCCGCTGGACTTCGCGGTCGGCGTCTTCGGCGGCGGTGGCCTGATCATGCTCACCCGCTACGGGACCGCGCCGTTCGTGGCGCTGGGCATCCTGGCCGCGGTCGCGGAGTTCTATCTGCGCCGACCGCGCGTCGGGTTCGCGGGCGCGCGGCTCGGCGAGGTCGGCCGAACCGCGCTCAGTTGCTACATCCTGCAGAACCTGATCGCCGGAATCCTGTGCTACGGCTGGGGCTTCGGGCTGGCGGCACGGACCTCCGAAGCCGCGCGTGTCCCGTTCACGATCGGGATCTACCTGCTGGTGGTCGCCCTGATCACGCTGTTCGCGCACCTGTGGCTGCGCCGCTTCCAGCGCGGGCCGGTGGAGTGGCTGTGGCACCGCACCTATCAGCTGGTGGCGGGCTGAGTCAGCGGAACCGCTCCGCGGGCGGCGGAGCGGCGTCCGGCGCGACGAGCAGGTCCGACACCAGCGAATCCCGTTGCAGCGGAACACCGAGACTGCGGGCGTTGCCTTCGAACAGCGACAGCACCGATTCGGTCAGGATGCCCTGGATCTGTTCGGTGGACAGCACCGGCTGCGCGTCGGCCCGCCAGCTGGCCACCACCCCGTCGACGAGGCCGACCATCCCGAAGGCCATCGGCCTGGCCCGGGCGGAATCGATACCGAAGCGGGCCAGACTCGCCGCGAACATGTCGGCCAGCTGTCCACCGACCTCGCGGCCCGCGCCACCGAGACTGGCGCCGCTGCCCTCGGGCGCGGCGTCACCGAGGAAGCGGTGCAGATTGGGATGCCGGTCGATCCAGCCGAGATAGGTACCGATGGCACCGCGCACCGCGTCCTTGAGGGTGCCGTCGGGGCGCAGCGCGGGCAGCAGCTCCGCGAGCAGCAGTTCCAGGATGCGCTGCCGGGCCAGCGCGTCGAGCTCGGCGCGGCCGCCGACGTGGCGGTACACCACCGGTCGCGGCAGGGCCAGGTGCTCGGCGATCAACTGCACCGAGATCTCGACGCCGTGTTCCTCGATCACCTCGACCGCCGCGTCGATCATCTCCGCACGGCGTTTGGCCTTGTGTCCCTGCCAACGGGTGGCGCGCCCGTCGCCGACGGGCTGCGGGTGCTGAGCGGATGGTGCGGTCACAGTGGTCACGATACGCGTGCCGCAGGTGCGCGAGACACATCGTCGCAGTTACCGGGCTCGGTATGCTCGTCGGCATGCGGTCTCCGGCGATGGTCACGGTCTACGCGGTTCTCGCGTACCTGCTGCCCGCCGTCGTGCTCGTCAGCACCCCCGGCGGGGAGACCGCGCATCTCGTCGCCGCGGGCGCGATCGCCGCGACCATGGCCTGCGCGCTGGTCGCGCTCACCGGCCACCGGCTGGTCCCCGTCCGGGTGGCCGCGGTGGGCCCACCGCGCTCGGCGCAGCGCCGTCTGCGCGGCGCCTTTCTGCCCCAGAGCAATCCGGACGCCGCGGGGCGGCCACGACCTCGAGCACCGGGAGACGACCACCTCTGACGGGCCGCGCGCCTGTCGGATCCGGTGATCCCCTTCCTCTCTCGTGCGTTCGCGCACGCCCTTCCGGACAGGTCGTTCCGTCATGCTCGATATCGTCTATTTCCCGGTGTCCGCCGCGCTCTGGTGCTGGCACCGGCTCTTCGCCCTCCCCCTCGGTCCCGCCGACGGGCTCGCGTGGCTGCTGGCCGTGGTCGCGCTCGTCGTCACCGTGCGGGCACTGCTGATCGGGCCCGCCCTGCGCCAGGCCCGCTCCCAGGCGCTGCTGCGCTCCCTGCAACCCGAGATCGACAAGATCCGCCGCCGCCATGCCGACGACCAGCGCGCGCAGGCCGAGCATCTCCGGGCCCTGCACCGCGAACACGGCGTCCGCCTGTTCGCCGGCCTGGTCCCGCTGTTCGCCCAGGCGCTGGTCTTCCTCGGCCTCTTCCACGTGCTGCGTTCGTTCGACCGCACCGGCGCGCACGCGGTCGGCCCGTTCACCTCGACCGACACGCCCCTGTCGGCGGAGGTGAATCGGGAGACTGCGAACTATCTGCTCGGCGTCCCCGAGGTGCACGCCTTCCTCGACGCCCGGAACTTCGGCGCACCGCTGTCGGCGACCATCACCGCCGCCGGCGACCACCTCGCGGTGGTGGCCGCGCTGGCCGTCCCGCTGGTGCTGCTCACCGCGCTGGCGACCCACCTCACCGCGCGGCTCACGCCCCCGGCCGCGGACGGCACCGCGGCGATCATGCGGCGGCTGTCGCTGTGGGTGTTCCCGGCGGGCGCGCTGGTCAGCGGCGCGATCCTGCCGATCGCGGTGCTGGTCTACTTCGCCACCAACGCGGCATGGACCTGCGGCCAGCAGTACCTGATCCGCCGCAAGCTCGACGGCGAGGCCGCCCTCGCCGCGGCCGCGGCCGCCGCACGGGCGAGCGCGTCGGCGCCGCGTCCGGGGGCGAAGCCACGGCGGCGGTGAGGGGCGCCGCCCGGGTTACCCTCGGGCGGTGACCGCGAATCCCGAGTCGGAACTGCTCGCCGTCTACGATGCCGCGGGCCGGGTCGTCGGCGCGGCCGAGCGCGGCCTCGTCTACCGCGACGGACTCTGGCACGCCAGCGCCGGGGTGCTGGTGCGCTCGGGCGATGGCGCCCGGATCTACGTGCACCGGCGTACCGACAGCAAACTCGTCTTCGCGGGGATGCACGACTGCCTGGCCGGCGGCGTGGTCGACGCGGGCGAGGACCCCGCCGAGACCGCGGTGCGGGAACTGCGCGAGGAGCTCGGCATCGACGGTGTGGCACCGGTTCTGCGCGCCACCGTGTCCTGGGACGGGGTCTGGGCCGGAAAACCGTTGCGCTGCCACCTGTTCGGTTACGAGGTCCGCTACGACGGGCCGATCCGGCACCAGCCGTCCGAGATCGCGGACGGCTGGTGGTGGCGCGATGACGAACTGCGGGCCCACCTGCGCGATCCGGCCTGGCCGTTCGTCCCCGACACCCGCGTCCTCCTCGACGGCCTGCTCGACGGCCGCGGCTGACTCAGTAGACGATCACCTGCCAGGTCTGCATGCTGAACGGCAGGTCACAGGCTGTTTCGGAGTGGAATCCACCGAAGGCGGGCTGACCGTACCGCTCGTAGCTGCTGAACCAGTTCCACCAGGCCCAGCAGGTGACCCGCACCTGGTGCCAGACCGGATCGCCGCACTGGGAGAACGCGCCGGTGCCCGCGATGGGATTCACCGAGCAGTGCCCCGGCGGCTGGGCCTGGGCGGGTGCGGCGAGCAGGGTCGAGGCACCGATGAGTCCGGCGGCGGTCACGCCGACGGCGAGCTTGCGAAGCGATTTCAT
Source organism: Nocardia sp. NPDC050717 (assembly GCF_040654275.1). Classification (NCBI taxonomy): domain Bacteria; kingdom Bacillati; phylum Actinomycetota; class Actinomycetes; order Mycobacteriales; family Nocardiaceae; genus Nocardia; species Nocardia sp. NPDC050717. Next base: position 236,817 of record NZ_JBFAHR010000009.1, on the reverse strand, counting down.
GTCAACCTCCCATGTCCCGATGATGTGATCTACATCATGGGAATCGCTTCGCCCGTTACGGCCGTGCCCGAATAGTTACCGGCGAGCTATCGCGGATCAGCCCAGTTCGCGCAGGGATTCGTCGTCGCGGGCCACGACCGCGCCACCGTCGGCGGTGAGCACGATGGGCCGCTGGATCAGCTGGGGATGCTCGGCGAGCGCGGCCAGCCACCGGTCCTCATCGGCGTCGGTGCGCCCCCAGCCCGGGATCCCGAGTTCCTTGGCGATCGCCTCACCGGTGCGGGTGATGTCCCACGGTCGCGCGTCGAGCCGGGCCAGCACGGCGCGCAGTTCGGCGACCGTGGGCGGGTCGTCGAGGTAGCGGCGCACGGTGTAGGCGACCCCGGCGGCGTCCAGGTGCGCGGTGGCGTTGCGACTCTTCGAGCATCGCGGGTTGTGCCAGATCTCGGTCGGTTCGGAAGTCATCGTCCCAGCGTAATGGGTTCGCGATCGGCGGCAGTGGCGCCCGCGCGGCGACGGGCTGATACTGGAGACATGACCTCCACTTCGGAAAACCCTTACGGCACACCGACAACCACCGGCCCCGAACCGCTGCGGCCCTATCAGCACAGGGTCAACAGCGTCGTGCGCGGACTGCTGAAAGTGCCGGTGCTGTCCGGCATCGTCGGCAAGCGGCTCGCGACGCTGCACGTCACCGGACGCAAGTCCGGCAAGGTCTACGACGTTCCCGTGGCCTACACGAAGCACCAGGGCACGCTGCTCGTCGGCACGGCGCTGCGGCCCTGGGTCAAGAATCTGACCGGCGGCGCCGAGGTGACCCTCACCCGCGGCGGCGCGCCCGAGACCTTCCGCGCCACCGTGCATTCCGACGAACAGGCCGTCCTCGAGCTCTACGCCGTCATCGCGCGGGACAACAAGCAGAACGCCAAGTTCAACGGCATCGGCTACACCCCCGACGGCGAGCCCGCCAAGGCCGACATCTACCAGACCTGGCAGCAGGGCGGCGTCGTGGTGCAGCTGACCCCGCGCTGAATCCCCACCGCCACAACCACCTCCGGCCGCGGGAGTGCCGGGGTCTGGCTCCCGGCGCCCGCGACTGGCAGGATGCGCGATACATCGTCCGGCAGCACCCCATCTCGAGGAGACACCGTCCAGGTGAGCAGTCACACGCAGGACCGATCCATCGTCGCCACCGCCCGCCGCGCGGCCTTCGGCCTCACCGCCGCCGTGGCCGCCGTGGTGGCGCTCGCGCCCACCGCGCCCGCCGCGCCCGTCCATCAGACAGTGCCCGGCTGCGCCCCGGCGCTCGCGGGCGCCCCCAACGGCAAGCAGTGGCCCGTCGAGCCCGCCCTCACGATCGACCAGGCCGCCACGCACACCGCGACGCTGGAGACCACCTGCGGCACCATCTCGATCGCGCTCGACGCCGCCGCAGCGCCGCGCACGGTCAACTCGTTCGCCTTCCTCGCCGGTGAGGGCTACTTCGACCACACCCGCTGTCATCGCCTCACCACCGACGGCATCTACGTGCTGCAGTGCGGCGATCCCACCGGCACCGGCACCGGCGGCCCCGGCTACCGCTTCGGCGACGAGAATCTCGCCGGCGCGGTCTACCCGGCGGGCACCGTCGCGATGGCCAACGCGGGCCCCGGCACCAACGGCAGCCAGTTCTTCCTGGTCCACCACGACACCCCGCTGCCGCCGAACTACACCCCGTTCGGCCGGGTGACCGCCGGGCTGGACGTGCTCACCACCGTCGCCGGCGCGGGTGTCGTCGGCGGCGGCCCCGACGGCAAGCCGGTCGCCGACGTCGTCCTCAACGCCGTGACGGTCGCCCAGGGCTGACCCCCGACGAGCGAGGGCCGCGTCTCCCGGGTGGGAGACGCGGCCCTCGCCGTGCGGGTGGGTGGATCAGCCCGCGCTGATCGAGCTGAACAGATTCTGGATCGTCTGCAGGATCACTTCGGTCAAGAACTCAGCAGCTGAACCGGCCATGGGGCACACTCCTCGGTTACGCGTCCTCATCAGGTGTGACGAACAAGTGAAGCATGCCCTATTCACTCTTTGTCGCGCGGCGTTTTCGCGAAAAACCCGCACCGAACCCCGCGACGCGCGGAGGCCGCGTCCCCAGGGAACGCGGCCTCCGCCCGGACGTGGACCTACAGGTACTGACCGGTGTTGGACTCGGTGTCGATCGCGCGGCTGGCCGAGGCGTTCTTGCCTGTGACCAGGGTGCGGATGTAGACGATCCGCTCGCCCTTCTTGCCCGAGATCCGTGCCCAGTCATCGGGGTTGGTGGTGTTGGGCAGGTCCTCGTTCTCGGCGAACTCGTCGACGATCGAGTCGAACAGATGCTGTATCCGCAGACCCGGGTTGCCGGTGTCGAGCACGGACTTGATCGCGTACTTCTTCGCCCGGTCCACGATGTTCTGGATCATCGCGCCGGAGTTGAAGTCCTTGAAGTACAGGACCTCCTTGTCACCGTTGGCGTAGGTGACCTCCAGGAACCGGTTGTCGTCGCTCTCGGCGTACATCCGCTCGACGACCTTCTCGATCATCGCCTCCACGCACGCGGCCTTGTCGCCGTCGAACTCGCGCAGATCGCTCTCGTGCAGCGGCAGCGTCTCGGTGAGGTACTTGGAGAAGATGTCCTGCGCCGACTCCGCGTCCGGCCGCTCGATCTTGATCTTCACGTCCAGGCGGCCGGGCCGCAGGATCGCGGGGTCGATCATGTCCTCGCGGTTGGAGGCGCCGATCACGATGACGTTCTCGAGGCCCTCCACGCCGTCGATCTCCGAAAGCAGCTGCGGCACAACGGTGGTCTCCACGTCGGAGGAGACACCCGACCCACGGGTGCGGAAGATCGAGTCCATCTCGTCGAAGAACACGATCACCGGGGTGCCCTCGGAGGCCTTCTCGCGCGCCCGCTGGAAGATGATCCGGATGTGGCGCTCGGTCTCGCCGACGAACTTGTTGAGCAGCTCGGGGCCCTTGATGTTGAGGAAGAAGGACTTGGCCTCCTTGGCGTCCTCACCACGGGCTTCGGCGATCTTCTTGGCCAGCGAGTTGGCGACGGCCTTGGCGATCAGCGTCTTACCGCAGCCGGGCGGACCGTAGAGCAGCACGCCCTTGGGCGGGCGCAGCGCGTACTCGCGGAACAGATCCTTGTGCAGGAAGGGCAGTTCCACCGCGTCGCGGATCTGCTCGATCTGCCTGCCGAGACCACCGATGTCGGTGTAGTCGACGTCGGGAACCTCTTCCAGGACAAGGTCTTCGACCTCGGCCTTGGGGATGCGTTCGAAGGCGAAGCCGGCCTTGGTGTCGACCAGCAGCGAATCACCGGGGCGCAGACGGCGAATCGGGGCGTCCGGGTCGTCGAGGTCGTCGAACTCGGCCAGCTTGCTCAGCGGGCCGGACAGCCACACCACGCGCTCCTCGTCGGCGTGGCCGACCACCAGGGCGCGACGGTTGTCGTCGAGAATCTCGCGCAGCGTGCCGATTTCACCGATGGCGTCGAAGGTGCCCGCCTCGACGACGGTGAGCGCCTCGTTGAGGCGAACGGTCTGGCCGTACTCGAGGGTGGCGACGTCGATGTTGGGCGAGCAGGTGAGGCGCATCTTGCGACCGGAGGTGAAGACGTCGACCGTCTGGTCCTCGTAGGCATGGATGACGATGCCGTAACCGCTGGGCGGCTGCCCGAGCCGATCGACTTCCTCCCGCAGTGCGATCAGCTGCTGACGCGCTTCCTTGAGCGTGTCCATCAGCTTGCCGTTGCGGATGGTGAGCGAATCGATCCGTGCTTCCAATTCGCGTGTGCGATCCGGCGAGTCGGCGAGTTGCCTGCGGAGAGCAGCCGCCTCGGCGCGTACCGCCTCGAGCTCTCGCCAGGCCGCCGAATCCGAATTCTCGTTGGGGCTCATGATGCTGCTCCTCCCAGTCCCGGTCTTTCAACGCTACCGGGCGCGGTCCGTTCTCGCTTTCCGACATGGTTTCGTCGTGATCACATCTTGTACGGTCGGTACGACATCCAGCGACGAATATTCTCCTGTTAGGCTCCCCTAACACCCCGACCGGGGCACTCGCCGTCGAACCGAAAGGTTGCTGAGCATGCTCCTTCCTCCCCGCACGATCCGTGTCACCGTCGCTACCGCCGCAGCGGCGCTCGCCGTTACCGTCGGACTGACCGGTTGCGGCGGCTCCGACGATTCCTCGACGAACGCCACCAGCAGCAGTACCAGTATCTCGGCCGCTCCGTCCAGCATTTCGGCAACTCCGGCTCCGTCCGGTGACAACGCGGGCGCCCCCACTGCCGATTCCCTGAAGGCGACGCTGGTGCAGTTCGCCGATCCGGCGCTGTCGACCGACGAGAAGTCGAAGCTGATCGTCAACGGCGAGGCACGCAAGGCCAACATCGATCAGATGAACGGCATGCTCGCCGGCTACACCCTGTCCTTCGCCGTCGCCAACGTGGTGCCCAGCGGCAACAGCGCCACCGCCGACGTGACCATCACCTCGCCGCACGGCACCGCGCCCGCCTTCCCGGTCACCTGGGAGAACGTCGACGGCACCTGGAAGCTGTCCGACGCGAGCGGCTGCCTGCTGCTCGGCTTCGCGCAGGCGCCCTGCACCCCCGCCTGAGGGCCGGGCACCGGCGCGCCTGAGTAGTTCCCCGCGCCGGACGCGTAGATCCGCGGTGGGCGCGCTGGGCGGGGTCTGCGATGGTCTCCGGTATGAGTGTCGTTCCCGGGGTCGCGGTCGTCGCGGCGAACACCCCCGCCGATCGCGACCGGGTGCTGGATCTGCTGCGGCTGTCCTCGCTGCTGGTCGTCGTGGTCGGCCACTGCCTGATGCTGACGGTCACGGTGCGCGACGGGCAGGCGCAGTTCGGCAACGTCCTCGCCGAGCTGCCCGTCCTGCAGCCGCTGACCTGGCTGTTGCAGGTGCTGCCGCTGTTCTTCTTCGCGGGCGCCGCCGCGGGCGCGCGTGGGCTCGGCCCCGGGACGGCCTGGGGCCCTTGGCTGTTCCGGCGCACTCAGCGACTGGTCCGGCCGCTGGTGTACTTCCTCGCCGCGTCCACGATTCTGGTGCTGATCGCCGGCCGGGTGCTGGGACCGGGCTGGGATCGTCCGCTCGCGGTGACGAGTGTGCAGTTGCTGTGGTTCCTGGGCACATATCTGGTGGTCCTGGCCTGTGTGCCGGCGCTCGCGGCCGTCGTCACCGACGGTCGCCGGTTGTTCGCCACCGTCGCTGTTCTCGTCGGGCTGACGGCGATCGTGGACGGGGTGCGCCTCAACGGCGGCCCGGCCGCGCTCGGGTACCTGAATCTGCTCGCCTGGCTGATCCCGGCCGTGCTCGGCATCGGCTACCTGCGCGGGCTGCTCCCGCGCCGCGTCGCGGCGGCGGTGGCCGTCGCCACGCTGGTCGTGGACGTGCTGCTGGTGGCGCTCGGCCCCTACGAGACGAGCATGGTGACCGTGCCGGGCCAGCGGCTGTCGAATCTGGCGCCGCCGTCGCTGCTGCTGGCCGGGCACGCGGTGGTGCTGTGCTGTGCGGCCGTGGCCGTCGTGCCCTGGCTGCGCCGGCTCGCCCAGCGGCCGCGCGTGTGGTGGGTGACGGTGATCGGCAACACCGGCGCCATGACGCTGTATCTGTGGCACATGCCCGCCCTGCTCACCGTGATCGTGCTCGGGCACCTGGCCGGCGTCGAGCGGTCCGGCCCGGACCACCCCGGATTCTGGGCGCAGACCGCGGTGCAGCTCGGTGCCACGCTCACCCTGACCTGCGTGCTGTTCCTGGCGCTGCGCGGACGCGAGAACGCGCCGCTGCGCTGGTGGGACGGAGCGGTCGCGCCGGTCCGCGGGGCGCGCTCGGCCCTGACCGTGGGCGCTGTCGCGGTGGCCGGGTCGGCGATCCTGCAGGCGACCCGATTCGGCCTGACCGCGGACGGATGGCGCTGGTTCGCCGTGGCCGCGACGGCGCTGGTGGCGGCGCGGCTGCTGACCCGCCCGTGAGCGGTGCGGGCGAACACGCCCGCACCGCCCCGCTCAGCCCTTGGACGGACGGCGCTGCGGCTTGGGGGTGACGGTCCCCTCGGCCAGCCGCCGCGCGCTCACCAGGAACGCCGTGTGCCCCTGCATCCGGTGCTCGGGCCGCACGGCCAGGCCGACCACGTGCCAACCACGGACCATCGACTCCCACGACCGGGGTTCGGTCCAGCACTCCTGCTCGCGCAGCGCCTCGACGACCTTCGACAGCTGAGTGACGGTCGCGACGTAGACGATCAGCACACCGCCGGGCACCAGCGCCTTCGAGACCGCGGGCAGCGCGTCCCACGGCGCGAGCATGTCGAGCACCACCCGATCGACCGGGTCGCCCTCGTACTGCGCGACGTCGGCCACGGTGAGCGACCAGTTCGACGGACGCTCACCGAAGAAGGTCTCCACATTGCGCACCGCGTGCTCGGCGTGATCGTCGCGGATCTCGTACGAGATCACCTCGCCCTCGGGCCCGACCGCGCGCAGCAGCGAACAGGTCAGCGCGCCCGAACCGGCGCCGGCCTCGAGCACCCTGGCGCCGGGGAACACGTCGCCCTCGTGCACGATCTGCGCGGCGTCCTTGGGGTAGATGACGGCGGCGCCGCGCGGCATCGACAGCACGTAGTCGACCAGCAGCGGCCGCAGCGCCAGGTAGGGGGTGCCGTTGGTGGATTTCACGACGCTGCCCTCGTCGGTGCCGATGAGCTCGTCGTGCTTGATGCCGCCGCGGTGGGTGTGGAATTCCTTCCCTTCCTCCAACACCACCGTGTAGAGGCGCCCCTTGGCATCGGTCAGCTGCACCCGGTCCCCGATGGCGAATGGACCGGTCCGTCTGGCCGTCATGGATCTCCGTTCTTCGAATGGACTCCCCAGCCTGCCAGGTCGCCACCGACCACCCGAAACGGGGTGAGTCCCGCCGATTCCCCGGACGTGTCGGTGGCGGCCGATACCCTGCGCAGTATGTCAGTGCCCGTACCCACGCCCCTCGCCGACGACGCCGCCGACGAACCGGTCGCGCGGTCGCGTCCGGCGCTGTCACCTTCGCGGGCAAGCGATTTCAAGCAGTGCCCGCTGAAGTACCGGTTCCGGGCCATCGATCGGATTCCCGAGCCGCCCACACGCGCCGCGGTGCGCGGGACGGTCGTGCACGCGGTGCTCGAGGACCTGTTCGCGCTGCCCGCCGAGCAGCGACATCCCGGGCGGGCGGCCGAGCTGGTGCCCGGCGCGTGGGAGCGGGTGCGCGCGGACCGCGACGGCCTCGACGAGCTGGTCGCCGCAGGCGGTCCGGAGGCGCTGTTCGAGGAGGTGCGCCGCCTGGTCGCGAGCTACTACGAGCTCGAGGATCCGACCGCCTTCGAGCCGCACGCGCTGGAGGAACGGGTCGAGGTCGACCTCGACGGCGCCGTCCCGCTGCGCGGCTTCGTCGACCGCATCGATGTCGCGCCCAACGGCCTGCTCCGGGTGGTCGACTACAAGACCGGCCGCTCCCCCGGCCCGCTGCACGAGGCGCGGGCGCTGTTCCAGCTCAAGTTCTACGCGCTGATGATCCTGCGCACCCGCGACATCGTGCCCGCGCAGCTGCGGCTGATCTACCTGGCCGACAAGGTGCTGCTCACCTACGCCCCCGAGCGCGCGGAACTGGAGCGCTTCGCCCGGATCCTCACCGCGCTGTGGGAGGCCATCCTCGTGGCGGGCCGCACCGGCGACTTCCCCGCCAATCGCAACGCGATGTGCCGGTACTGCGAATTCCAGCACCTGTGCCCGGAGTTCGGCGGCACACCGCCGCCGTATCCGGGCTGGCCGCACGAGGAGCCCGCACCGACCGAGCTGGGTATCCCCGACGTGCGCGCCGACGAGGACGTGTGAGCCGTCGCGCCGTCCGCCCGGCACGACGGCTCACCCTCACACCGTGAAGTCGCGGAACACCAGCACCGAAAGGCCGAGGCCGACAACGAGATTCACCACGACGGCAGCGCCGAACACCGCGATCGGCCGCCACCCCGCCGCGCGCAGGCCGCGCAGGGAGAACTCGAGGCCGATCGAGACGAACGCCAGGATCAGGAACCAGGTCCGCAGGTCGTTGATCACCGCGAGATGGGCGGCGCCGGTCTTCTTGTCGACCGACTGCAGGTAGAGCGTGCCGATGATCGAGGCGGCCAGGAAACCGAGCACGAACTTCGGGAATCTGGACCAGAATTCGCCGAGGCTCGGGCGGGCCGCGTCCGGTGTGCGGTCGACACGGAAGGCGAACCAGGCGGTCAGCGCGATCGCGACGATGCCGATGAGCGCGTTCTGCGTGGTCTTGACGATGGTGGCGATCTTGAGCGCGTCCTCCCCCGCGAGCGCGCCCGCCGCCGCCACCGCCGCCGTGGTGTCGATGTTGCCGCCGATCCACGCCCCCGCGACCGCGGCCGACAGCCCGAGCACGTCGGCGAGCCAGGGCAGCAGGAAGATCGACGGGAGCGCGAAGATGATCACCAGCGAGGCCGCGTAGGCGATCTGCTCCCGGCGGGCCTGCACCGCTCCCGCCGCCGCGATGGCCGCGCTGACGCCGCAGATGGACACCGCCGAGGACAGCAGCGCCCGCAGCTTGTCGTCGAGCCCGAGCAGCCCGCCGAACCACCAGGTGAACCCGAAGACGATCGTGATCAGCGCCAGCGCCTGCACGATCGCCGGCGCGGCGGCCGTCACCAGGATCTTCAGATTGATCGACGCGCCGAGCAGTACCACACCGGTCTTGATGAAGAACTCGGTCCGGAACCCGGCCGAGAGCCGGTCCCGCAGCCCCAGCTTGCCCAGCACGACATTGCCGAGCAGGCCGATCGCGATCGCGTACACCGGGTATTCGACCGTCTTGGCCACCCGCTGGAACGGCGTGCCCTCCGCCCAGCGCGGCGCCTGGGTGTCGAAGAAGCGGGCCAGCGCGCCCAGCGCGAGCACCAGCGCGATCCCGGCCACCACGTCGGTAGCGGTCGGTCTCGGATTGGCTTGCAGCGCGGCGGTTTCGGTGGTGGTCCGAGGTTCGCTCATCACGGCACCAGCCATCCGGGAATCGCGCCGATCAGCACCAGGCCGATCAGCGCGAGGCCGACGACGGTCGCCAGCCAGTCCTCGTTCCAGGTGAACGCGCTACCCGGGCGCGGCTCGGATGGTGTCTGCGACACGGTGACTCCTTGGTTTCCTCATCGAGAAACCGCAAGGTAGCAACGCGCACCCCCGCCCCACACCGATTGCGTTCAGCCTGAGCCGATCTCGTGGATCACGGTGCCGTGAGCGCGACAATGGCCCACGCACGGCGACGGCCCGGCGAGCTGTCGGGCTCGCCGGGCCGCCGGGCGCACCGGATCAGAAGGCGCGGCAGGACCGGATGTCGGTGGCCAGAATGGCCTTGGCGCCGAGGTCGGCGAGGCGGTCCATCAGGTCGTTGCCCTGCTTGCGCGGGACCAGCGCGCGCACCGCGACCCAGTCGGGGTCGGTCAGCGGCGACACCGTGGGCGACTCGAGGCCAGGGGTGATGGCGACGGCCTCGTCGAGCAGCGATTTGGGGCAGTCGTAGTCGAGCATCAGGTACTGCTGGGCGAACACGACGCCCTGGATGCGCGCGACGAGCTGGTTGCGGGCCCGGTCGTCGCGATCGGAGCCGGTGCGCTCGATGAGCACACCTTCCGAGTCGCACAGCGACTCACCGAAGGCGACCAGATTGTGCTGGCGCAGGGTGCGACCGGAGCCGACGACATCGGCGATCGCGTCGGCCACACCGAGCTGGATGGAGATCTCCACGGCGCCGTCGAGCCGGATCACCTCGGCCTCGATGCCGAACCGCGCCAGATCCGCGCGCACCAGGTTCGGGTAGGAGGTGGCGATCCGCTTGCCCGCCAGATCCTCGACCTTCCACTCGTCCCCGGCCGGGGCGGCATAGCGGAACGTCGAGCGGCCGAAGCCGAGCGAGAGCCGCTCGGTCACCGGCGAGCCGGAGTCCAGGGCCAGGTCACGGCCGGTGATGCCGAGGTCGAGCTCACCGGAGCCGACGTAGATGGCGATGTCCTTGGGCCGCAGGAAGAAGAACTCCACCTGGTTGACGGGATCGAGGACGGTGAGCTCGCGGGAATCGGTGCGTTTGCGGTAACCGGCCTCGCTCAGGATGGAGACGGCCGATTCCGACAGCGAACCCTTGTTGGGAACAGCGACGCGCAACATGGGATGGGGACCTTTCGGGGAGAAGCGGAGGGGACGACGTGTCGACGGGACGGATCAGCCGTCACAGATGTCGGTACACGTCCTCGAGCTTCAGCCCGCGACCCACCATCATCACCTGGACCCAGTACAGCAACTGGGAGATCTCCTCGGCGAGGGCTTCGTCGCTCTCGTGCTCGGCGGCCAGCCAGATCTCGCCGGCCTCCTCGAGCACCTTCTTACCCTGGAAATGGACGCCGGCGTCCAGTGCGGCCACGGTGCCGGACCCCTCGGGGCGGGTCTGGGCACGCTCGGTCAGCTCGGCGAACAGGGATTCGAAGTTCTTCACGATGAGTGATTGTTTCACATCGTGTACACCGGTTTTCCCGCGCACCGTGGCCGTCCCCGGCCACGGTGCGCGGGGACCGGTCAGGACGGGTCGGCGAGGAGTTCGCGCAGGTCGGCCACCGCGGTGCGCAGGTGGTCGGCGAAGGCGTACATCTCGTCGGCCACCGACTTCGGGGTGGCCAGGTAGATGTTCCAGCGGTCGGGCAGCAGCACGTAGGCGATGCCGATGCACCGCGGGCTGGTGGACCCGAAGCCGAAGTAGCGGATGTGCACCGACGGCGCCGAGCTGGTGCTCAGGTAGTCGTCGCGCATGATCGTCCAGCCGGGGCTGTCGAACAGCGCGATCCGCTCGTCGGCGAGGCCGAGTTCCGGGCCGCGCCTGCGCTGGATCCACTCCAGCTCCCACAAGTGCTGTTCGGGCGCCTGTCCCGCCTGACACTCCTTGGCCCGGCCGACGTGGGCGCCGGCCGCGGCGCGGGCCGCGGCCAGCTTGGTGTCGCGGTCGGCGGTGTCGTCGACCATCGCGTCGACGAAGGCCACCATCTCCGGAGTCACCACGCGCATGGCCTCGGTGCGGCCGTTGCGGAACTGCCTGGTCGCGATGGACTCGTAGGTGGCGCCGGTCAGGCCCTTGCTGCGCCGGTGGGCGAGCTGGTAGGCCAGCTGGGCGAAGGCGTCGGGCGAGATGCCGAGCTGCTTGGCCGCCGCGGTCCCGAAGTCGTCGAAGGAGACCAGCGAGGTGGCGGTGTCGGCGGCGAAGCGCGCGAAGTCGGCACCCGCCGCGGCGATGTCGGCCCGCGCGGCCGAATCGAGGACGAACTCGATCGGCTCGACCGAGGGCAGCCCCTGGGCCCGCGCGCCGCTGGTGGCGGCGTGGTCCTGCGCGGTCCGCTCGAGCAGCGCGTCCACGAACGACAGCACGGTGGTGCCGTCGAGCCCGCAGTGCTCGATGTTGATGCCGGCCTGGCCGTCGGCGAAGACGATGAACGACACCGACTTGTCGAAGTACCGGTTGGCGCTGTCGCCGTGCAGCAGCTGATCGCAGGCGTGCAGTTCGTCGCGCGGGGCGAAGTCCTCCAGGCACACCGCGAACAGCGCGGTCTCGATCTCGTCGAACGCGGCGATGTTGGCGGGCTCGGTGCGCAACGCGGCCCGGCTGCGCGCCCACTCCGCGCGCGCCTTGGTGGTGAGGTGGCCGACGGCGGTGTCGGTGGCGGCGGGCTTGGTGCCGCCCTTGATCACGGCCCGCAGCCCGTCGACGACGTCGGAGAACGCGTAGGGCGCGCCGTCGGCGCCGATGACGTCCATCCGGAAGGCATTGCCGCGGTAGAAGACCACGATGTGGCGAGCGTCCGAGGGGCCCGGCCATTCCGGGCTGTACGGCTTGCGCACGGAGTCCTGGATCTCGCCCGGGATCCGGGTCTCGGAGAACAGGTACTTGTTCTGCCACATCGACAGCTGCTGACCACGCTGGGTGACCGGCGGGATCTTCTCCTGGTCCAGTGCCAGCTTGTAGTCCACGGCGGCGCCGACGAGTGCCGCGGCCCGCTCGGTCTGCCCGGCCACAGTCGAGGCCGCGAGCGGGGTGTCGTCGCGGAACAGGAACACGAAGTTGGCGTTCAGCGCGATCCGGTCGCGGCGGCCCAGGTAGCGCGAGGGCCAGAACTCGTCGAGCCAGCTGCCGACCCCGGGCGTCGCGTCGTATTCCGCGAGCGCGGCGTGCAGGGTCCGGCCCGCACCGCCGGGCCGCAGCAGCTCGGCTACTGCGGCCTCGGTGGTGGCGAGTTCGTCGGCGTCGAGCAGCGGTCGGCACCACTGCAGGAACCGCGCGCAACTGTCCTCCAGTGTCGGCAGCGGTACCCGGGGCAGGGTGTCTTCGGCGGCGAACGTCGGTTGGTTCAATCCAGATCCTCAGGTCTCGGTGGGATGCGGGCGGGAGACGAACAGGTTGGCGTAGAGCCAGCCCTCGGCTTCGTGGTCGGTGGTGTCGATTCCCTTGGCGGCCAACGCATCCAGCACCTGAGCGCGTTCCTGGTCGGAGGCGAAGCGACGCTGCTGGAACATACCGGGACGTTGCTCGCTGCGATAGCCGAGCGCGGCGAGTTCCTCGGCGATGGGACCGAAATCGAACATCCGCAACACGAAATGCGCCATCCACGGTCGCTTGTGTGGATCCGCTTGGGCGACCCTGGACAGGGTTTTCTCGGTGATGTAGCCGACGCAGCCGGTGGAGATCACCAGATCCGCGGAGGCGAGCACACGGCGTTGCGCCTCGGTCGGCTCGGTGGCCTCGAGGTCGGCGTGCACGTAGTCGTGCAGGAATCCGGCGGCGTGAGCGTAGGCAAGCGCCGGGCGTGCGGCGTCCATCCCGACGAAGCGTACGTCGGGCAGCAGGTCGGTGCGTAACCGCTCCCGGTCCGCCGCGATCAACCCGACCTTGTCGGTCTCGGCGTGGTCGCGATAGTGCCCCGCCAGCTCGTCGACCGTGGTGCCGGTCCGCAGCAGCGCCGCGTTCACCCCGTAGGAGCAACCCAGGTCGAGCACCGTCGGGATCCGGTCCGGCCGGGCGGCGCGCAGCTGGCGCAACTGCTCCTGGAAGTGCGGCTTGGCCAGTTCCGGAATCCGGTAGTCCAGCTCGTTCATCCGCGCGAAGTAGGCACGCGGATCGGGACTTTCGTAGATGTCGTCGAAGGATGCTTTGCCGGTGGTGTGCAACGGAACGGACATGGGCGGTTCCTCTCAGTCGAGCAGTCGGTCACCTCGGACGGCGTCGGCCGCGGCGGCCACGTGGTCGGGCAGGACACGGCCGAACAGCTGCCTGGTGCGTTCGACAGTGCCGATCACCCCTGGCCGGTCCGTGTAGGCGAAGATCGCCGAATGTCGTTGGCCCGCACCGGCCACCTCGGTGACGCGGTGCAGGGAGAAGCGGCCCTTGAACAGCTGCAGATCACCGGGACGCAACTCCAGCGCGCGGATGAACCGCTCGCCGTCGCCGGTGAGCACGGACCGCACGTCGTCGAGATGCTCGGCGCGCGGATCACGGATATTGGGGCAGTACTCGAAGACGCCGCCCGCCTCGGGGCGCCGGGTGAGCATGCTGACGGTGAACTCGTTGGTGTCGAAATGCCACGGGTGCGACATGCCCGGCTCGACGACATTGAGGCACAGCCCGGCCAGCGGGTCGGCGAATTCGTGCAGCTCGTCGAGTTCGAAGCAGTCGGCGACGAAACGCTGGAAGACCGGGTCGGTGTAGAGGCGCTGGATCAGCGCGTCGGCGGGGATGCGGTCGCGGGCGACGAAGGCGTTGCCGCGATCGAGCACGATCCGGGCCGGATGGTCCTCGGGCAGATCGGCGTCGAGCGGGATGTTGTAGGCGTTGACCCGCTCCACCTTGTAGTGGGCGTGCGGGGCGATCTGCTCCCCCTCCACACGCAGCGTGTCCCACAGCTCCGGCCGGATGAATCCGCGCAGGACCGTGCAGCCGTCCTCGGCGAGTTCGGCGCGCGCGGCCGCCACGGCGGCGCGCCTGCCGTCACCACCGAGTTCGGTGAGCGGATACCGTGCGATGTCGACGATTTCGTCAAGCCCCCGCATGCCTGTCATGCGTTCATTTTGCGGGAACTTTCCGCGACACGCCCGCGTTTCGCCGAATCCCGCCTATCCCGAACAGATCACAGTGCGATGAATTCCACTGTGCGGCAAGAGTTTTCGTAAATTCAACCGCGATAGCGGAATTATCACGGTAAGCTATTACGCCCTATCTCGCTGCGCCGCCGAGATGTTCGTCGCGCACCGCCGTCGCGGCCCGCAGATCGTCGACCGACAGACCCACCAGTGTTTCCCGGAATACCCGTCCCGGCACCTCGGGAACCGCGATTTCGCAAGGAACCACGATCAGCGCGCAGCCCGCCCCCTGCGCCGCGAGCGCGCCGGTGGGCGAATCCTCGACGGCCACGCAGTCGCCGGGCGCGAGGCCGAGCAGCTCGGCGGCCCTGCGGTAGATGGCCGGGTCGGGCTTGCCGTGCGCCACCTCGTCCCCGCAGACGGAGATGTCGAAGAAGTCGCGGCCCAGGGTGTCGAGGCCGTACTCGGCGAGCGAGCGCTTGGTGTTGGTCACCAGGGCACAGCGCAGGCCGGCCTCGCGCACCATGGCCAGCGCGTCCTTGGCGCCGGGACGCCACGGAATCGGGCCGAGCATCAGCTCGGTGACCCGCTCCTCGAGGAAGTCCCCGGCCGCGGCGATCACCTCTGGCGTGGCGGGCACGCCGATGCCGTCGAAGAGGATCCGCAGCGCGTTCGGCCCCGCGGCGCCGATCAGCGCGTGGCGGATCTCGTCGGTCAGTTCCCTGCCGTGTTCGCGGGCGAGCTCGCGCACCGCGATGTCCCACAGCTTCTCCGAATCGAGCAGCGTGCCGTCCATGTCCCACAGCACCGCGGCCGGTCGCGCGCTCACCTGGTTCTCGCCTCGTTCTCGTCACGTCGGTTCGGACCGGTGATCACCGGTCCGGTCCAGCGTAGCGGGTGCGGCTCAGACCCCCGACGCGGTGATCTGCAGCCCGCTCCCGGTGCCGCCGACCTGGATCCAGCGATTCTCCGAGGTCACCGAGCCGTTGGTGAGGTGGTAGGTGAGCGAAACGACCGCGCGGTTCTCGCCGCTGGGTGTGATCGCGCCGACACTCACCGAGCGCACGGTCGACCAGAACGACGAGTACTGGCCGAACCCCCCGGTCTGGGCCTGGTAACCCGGGGCGAGCTGCGCCCACGCGCCGCCGACGTTGCCCGGCAGCATCCCGTAATACCCGGCGATGAACTGGCCGATCCGTTCGGGCGTCGGTGGTCCCGCCGGTGTGGTCGTCGCCGTCGTGGTCGGGGCAGGCGTGGAGGTGGGCTTGGCCGAGGTGCTGGTCGCCGGGGCCGTCGTGGCGGCCTGCCCGCTCGGCGTGACGGTGACGGGCACGGTGACCGTCTCCTGGTCGGGCACGATCACCACGGTGCTCACCTCGCCGTCCACCACGGCGGTGACGGTCACAGGGTCCGCGGCCCGCTGACCGGGATCGGCGCCGCGGTCGCGGGTGAGCACGAGGACCACCAGCATCACTGTGAACGCCGCGACGGCCGCGGCGAGCAACAGAATGGCGCGGCTGTTGTTCGCGGACCCGGTCCGCGCGGGCGGATTCGGGCCGACGGGCGGCGGGCCGGCGGGCGTTCCCACGGCGCCCGTGCCGTTCCCCGTGGCCCGTGTGTCCGCCGGTGCCGCGTTCGGCCCGGCGGCACCCTGGTCCCCGTTCGGGGCAGCAGGCAGGCCGGCCGCGCCGGTGCCCGTCGACGACGACCCGCCCGTGATCGCCGATCGGGCCGCCTTGGCCAACGCCAGTCCGCCCCCGAGCAGGCCGGCGGCGCCGGACTTCGCGCCCGCACCCGGCGTGCCCGGCTGCGGCAGCAGGGTGGTGGCCGCATCGCTCAGCGGCAGCACCTTGGTCGCGGTCGCAGGCAGGGCCGGAACACGGCCCGCCGCAACGTCTTCCAGCGCCTTCCTGGCCTGCGCCATGGTCGGGCGCTCCTCGACCGACGCGGTGAGCAGCCACTTCAGCACCGGCCCGAGCGGTCCGGCCCGCTTGGGCTCCGGCACCACGCCACGGGCGACCGCGTGCAGCACGGCCAGGGGGTTGTCGCCCTCGCCGAACGGCGGGGCGCCCTCCACCGCGGCGTAGAGCGTGGAGCCGAGCGCGAACACGTCGGCGGCGGGTTTCGGGTTGTCACCCCGGGCGATCTCGGGCGCCAGATAGGCCGGGGTGCCCGCCAGGAAACCCGTGGCGGTGACGGTGACGTCGCCGGTGGCGTGCGAGATCCCGAAGTCGGTGAGTTTGACCGTGCCGTCGTCGCCGACGAGCAGGTTGGCCGGTTTCACGTCGCGATGCATGATCCCGGCGTCGTGGGCCGCCGACAGCGCCGCGGCGGCCTGCGCGCCGATCCCGGCCACCTCGATCGGCGGCAGGGTCGCGCCGCCCGCCAGTTTCACGGCCAGGCTCGGCGCGTTCATGTATTCCATGACCAGCCACGGCTGGCCGTCTTCCTCGGCGACGTCGAAGACGGTGATCGCGTTCGGATGGTGCAGGCGCGCGGCGATGCGGCCCTCGCGCATGGCGCGCAACTTCGCCTCCAGCGCCTGGGTTCCGGTGAGGCCCGGCGCGAGCAGCAACTGCTTCACGGCCACGGTACGGCGCAACCGGACATCGGTGGCACGCCACACGACCCCCATCGCGCCCGTACCGATCGGGTCGGTGAGCCGATAGCGACCCGCGATCAACCGATCCGATGTCATAGCTTGTGCCCCTCCTGCAATACCGCCGAGTCGTCCAGCCCTCCGCGCCACAGCGGGATGAAACTTTCCGAAAATCCTACGTGCTGAACTGCTTTGCCCTCCGCCGAGGGCGATCCGCTCCAGGCACTCCACACCGCTTCGTGACCGGACTCACAAACGACGCCGGACCGGCCCGCACGGGACCGGTCCGATCAGCCGAGAACTGTCAGTGTGTCAGGCGTTGAAGTACTTCGCCTCCGGATGCAGCAGCACGAACGCGTCGGTGGACTGCTCGGGGTGCAGCTGCAATTCCTCCGACAGCGTCACCCCCACCCGGTGCGCCTCCAGCAGGTCGACCAGCTTGGCCCGGTCCTCGAGTTCCGGGCAGGCGCCGTAGCCGAAGGAGTACCGGGCACCGCGATAGCCGAGCTTGAAGTAGTCCTGGATGTCGGCGGGATCGTCGTCGGCGACCGAGTGGCCCTCCAGGGTCAGCTCCTCGCGTACCCGGCGGTGCCAGTACTCGGCCAGCGCCTCGGTGAGCTGCACGCCCACGCCGTGCACCTCGAGGTAGTCGCGGTAGTTGTCGGCCGCGAACAGGGCGTTGGCGAAGTCGGCGATCGGCTGCCCCATCGTGACCAGCTGGAACGGCAGCACATCGACCTGCCCGGTCTCGCGGGCCTTGTCCCGCGAGCGGATGAAGTCGGCGATGCACAGGAACCGGTCGCGCTGCTGACGCGGGAAGGTGAACCGGTACCGTTCCGGCGCATCGGCGTCCGGCTCGGTGAGCACGATGACCTCGTCGCCCTCCGACACCGCGGGGAAGTACCCGTAGACGACGGCGGCATGCTGCAGCACGCCCTCGGTGGCGAGCCGGTCGAGCCAGGCCCGCAGCCGCGGACGGCCCTCGGTCTCCACCAGTTCCTCGTAGGTGGGTCCGTCGCCGCTGCGCTGGCCGCGCAGGCCCCACTGGCCAAGGAACAGCGCGCGCTCGTCGAGCAGGCCCGAGTACTCCTGCAGCGGAAGGCCTTTCACCACGCGGGTGCCCCAGAACGGCGGCGTCGGCACCGGCAGGTCGGCGGCGACGTCGGAGCGCGCAGGCACCTCGATCGGCACCTCGGCGGCCTTGCGCTCGGCGGCGATCCGCTTGGACCGCTCGTGGCGGGCCTTGCGCTCGGCGGCCTTCTCCCTGGCCGCGATGGCCTCCGGGCTGTCGGGGTCGAGGCCACCGCCGCGCTTGACGGTCATGATCTCGTCCATCAGGCGCAGGCCCTCGAACGCGTCGCGGGCGTAGTGCACCTCGCCGTCGTAGACGGCGGTGAGGTCGTTCTCCACGTAGGCGCGGGTCAGCGCGGCGCCGCCGAGGAGCACGGGGAACTGCTCGGACACGCCCTTGGCGTTGAGTTCCTCGAGGTTCTCCTTCATCACCACGGTCGACTTCACCAGCAGGCCGGACATGCCGATCACGTCGGCCTTCTTGTCCTGCGCGGCGTCGAGGATGGTCGCGATCGGCTGTTTGATGCCGAGGTTGACCACCTCGTAGCCGTTGTTGGACAGGATGATGTCGACGAGGTTCTTGCCGATGTCGTGCACATCGCCCTTCACCGTGGCCAGCACGATCCGGCCCTTGCCGGAGTCGTCGGTGGCCTCCATGTGCGGTTCCAGGTGCGCGACAGCGGTTTTCATCACCTCGGCCGACTGCAGCACGAACGGCAGCTGCATCTGGCCCGAGCCGAACAGCTCGCCGACGGTCTTCATGCCGGACAGCAGGGTCTCGTTGATGATCTGCAGCGGCGGGACCGACTTCATCGCCTCGTCCAGGTCGTCGCCGAGACCGTTGCGCTCGCCGTCGACGATGCGCTGCTCGAGCCGCTCGAACAGCGGCAGCGCGGCCAGTTCCTCGGCGCGCGAGGCCTTGGACGAGGCCGTGGACACGCCCTCGAACAGGGCCATCAGCTTCTGCAGCGGGTCGTAGTCCTCGCTGCGGCGGTCGTAGACCAGGTCGAGGGCGACCTGGCGCTGCTCCTCGGGGATCCGGCTCATCGGCAGGATCTTGGAGGCGTGCACGATCGCCGAATCCAGGCCGGCCTCCACGCATTCGTGCATGAACACCGAGTTCAGCACCTGCCGGGCAGCCGGGTTCAGGCCGAAGGAGATGTTGGACAGGCCGAGGGTGGTCTGCACGTCGGGGTGCTTGCGCTTGAGTTCGCGGATGGCGTTGATGGTCTCGAGACCGTCGCGCCGCGACTCCTCCTGGCCGGTGCCGAGGGTGAAGGTCAGCGTGTCGACGATGATGTCGGACTCGAGCAGGCCCCAGTTGGTGGTGATGTCTTCGATCAACCGTTCGGCGATGGCCACCTTGGCCTCGGCCGTGCGGGCCTGGCCCTCCTCGTCGATGGTCAGCGCGACCACGGCGGCGCCGTGTTCGGACACCAGCCGCATGATCTGCTGGAAGCGGGAATCCGGGCCGGCGCCGTCCTCGTAGTTCACCGAGTTCACCGCGCAGCGGCCACCCAGGTGCTGCAGACCCGCCTGCAGCACGGGCGGTTCGGTGGAGTCGAGCATGATCGGCAGCGTCGAGGAAGTGGCCAGGCGCGAGGCCAGCTCGTTCATGTCGGCGGTGCCGTCGCGGCCGACGTAGTCGACGCACAGGTCGAGCATGTGGGCGCCGTCGCGGGTCTGGTCCTTGGCGATCTCGAGGCAGCGCTGCCAGTCCTCGGCCAGCATCGCCTCGCGGAACGCCTTGGAGCCGTTGGCGTTCGTGCGCTCGCCGATCATCAGGATCGACGCGTCCTGCTCGAACGGGACGGCGGTGTACATGCTCGACACGGCCGGCTCGTGCTCGGGCGCGCGCCGCGCCTCGATCGGCGGCAGCGTGGTCTCCACCGCGCGCACCGCCTCGGCGACCTGGCGGATGTGCTCGGGCGTGGTGCCACAGCAGCCGCCGACCAGCGAGAGCCCGAACTCGGAGACGAACCCGCTCATCGCGGCCGCGAGCTCCTCGGGGGTGAGCGGGTACTCCGCGCCGTTCGCGCCGAGCACCGGCAGACCGGCGTTCGGCATCACCGACACCGGGATCTGCGCGTGCCGCGACAGGTGCCGCAGGTGCTCGCTCATCTCGTCGGGGCCGGTGGCGCAGTTCAGGCCGATCATGTCGATGCCGAGCGGTTCCAGCGCGGTCAGCGCCGCGCCGATCTCGCTGCCGACCAGCATGGTGCCGGTGGTCTCCACGGTGACGTGGGTGATGATCGGGATCCGGCGGCCCGCGGCCAGCATCGCGCGCTTGCTGCCGGTGACCGCGGCCTTCACCTGCAGCAGGTCCTGGCAGGTCTCGATGAGGATCGCGTCGGCGCCGCCGTCGAGCATGCCGAGCGCGGCCTCGGTGTAGGCGTCGCGCAGCGCGGCGAACGGGGCGTGGCCGAGGGTGGGCAGCTTGGTGCCGGGGCCCATCGAGCCGAGAACGTAGCGCGGGGTGCCGTCGGCGGCGGGGCCCATCTCGTCGGCGACCTCGCGGGCCAGGCGGGTACCGCGCTCGGACAGGTCGCGGATGCGGTCGGCGATGTCGTAGTCGGCGAGGTTGGGCAGGTTGCAGCCGAAGGTGTTGGTCTCGACGGCGTCGGCGCCCGCCTCGAAGTAGGCGCGGTGGATCGCGCGCAGCACGTCGGGCCTGGTGTCGTTGAGGATCTCGTTGCAGCCTTCGAGGCCGCGGAAGTCGTCGAGCGTGAGATCCGCGGCCTGCAACATGGTGCCCATCGCGCCGTCGCCGATGACGACACGCCGTCGCAGCGTGTCGAGGAGCGTGGTATCGAACCCGGCGGGCGAGGACGCAGACATGAATCAAGACTAATGGGCGGCACCGACGAACCGGACCACTGTGGGTGATCGGAGTGGCCTGCGACACAGCGCGCGCCGGAAACACGCAACAGCGCCGGTCACCGCAAAACAATTCGCCACAGACACTAGGCTGACCGGGTGGATGCCAGTGAAACCCCCGAGACGGAACTGCCGACGTTGCGCAATCCCGTGCTGGTTGCTGCCTTCGAGGGCTGGAACGACGCCGGTGACGCGGCCAGTGGCGCGGTCGAACATCTGGAGTTGATCTGGGACGCCGAGCCGCTCGCCGAACTCGATTCCGAGGACTACTACGACTACCAGGTGAACCGTCCGACGGTGCGGCAGGTCGACGGGGTGACCAGGGAGATCCAGTGGCCCTCGACCATGCTCTCGGTGTGCTCGCCGCCCGGGAGCGACCGTGACGTGGTGCTGCTGCGCGGCATCGAACCGAACATGCGCTGGCGCAGCTTCTGCAACGACCTGCTCGAGTTCATCGAACAGCTGGGTGTGGAGACCGTCGTGATCCTCGGCGCGCTGCTGGCCGACACTCCGCACACCCGGCCGGTGCCGGTGACCGGTTCGGCCTACAGCCCGGAGGCGGCCGAACGATTCAACCTGGAACAGACCAGGTACGAGGGCCCGACCGGGATCACCGGTGTGCTGCAGGACCAGTGCGTGAAGGCCGGCGTGCCCGCGGTGTCGTTCTGGGCGGCCGTGCCGCACTACGTCTCTCAGCCGCCGAACCCGAAGGCGACCATCGCGCTGCTGCACCGGGTGGAGGACGTCCTCGACATCGAGGTCCCGCTGGGCGAGCTGCCCAAGCAGGCCGAGGAGTGGGAGGCCGCGGTCAACGAGATGACCGTCGGCGACGAGGAGATCAACGAGTACGTGCGCTCGCTCGAGGAGCGGGGCGACGCGGCGATCGACCTCAACGAGACGATGTCGAAGATCGACGGCGACGCCATCGCGGCGGAGTTCGAGAAGTACCTCCGGCGGCGCGGCCCAGGCAGTTTCGGTCTGTAGTTGTCACCGCTGGCCTGAGAGTCTTCGCTCACGCGAGCGAAGGCGACGGCGGTTCGGCAGCGGCAGAGATCGTCAGCGCCGTGCTGCTGACCGGTGGCGGCCGGAGCGCGGCCGCTACCGAGATGGTGGTTCGGATCCGGTACCCGCCATGGTCAGCGCTCCAGGGTGAGCACCTGGGCGGCCGCCTCGTGCGCCAGCTTCGCGATCAGCAGGTCGCGCGGAATCGTCTGGCCCGCAAGGTGATCGAGCGACGGCACCACCACGTGGTGTGCGTCGGCCCGCTTCAATTCCTGGGTGAGCTCGGCGAACGCCGCACCGTCACCCGCGGTCGATTCATGGAACGTCGCGGCGAAACACATCCCCGCGGTACGCGCGAGGCTGCGTAGCGCATCCTCCAATTGGTCGCCCTGGCCTTCGGCCAGATCGTCCCGCAAGTATCCATAGATCAACGCTTCCACCCGAACCTCCGTTGGATTGGGATCGCTGTTCTGTTGTCGGATCCCCCCGCGCCGCGCCGTGCGCCGCGCGGGGGTACTGCGTTGCCCTGCAAGCTCTCCCACAGGGCGGGTGTCCGGTCTGCGGGCCGGGCACCTACTTACAGCATGCGGATTCGGCGCCGTTCGCAGCAGATGTCAAGCCGATGACATCTACATGCCCTATTCGGGACGCCGAACGTTAACTGGTGGGATACTACCGCCGTGACCGCAACTGATGATCGACCCGTCTGGGCTGTCCGGATGCGCTCGGAACGTGACGCGAGGGGGTGGTCGCAAGCCGATGCCGTCCGCGCGATGCGTGCCAAGTCCTCCCACAACCTGCCGACAGACAGTACTCTGCTCCGCAACTGGCGCCGCTGGGAGTCCGGCGAATCGCGCCCCGACGAGTTCTACGCGCCGATCATCGCGGCCGCGTTCGACACCGTCCCGGCCGCGTTCTTCCCCAAGTCCCGGCCCAACCGCGATGACGAGCTGTTATCGGCGACCGGTATGGACACCCTCGAGTTCATCGGCAGGCTCCGGATGTCCGATGTCAACAGCGCGACGCTGGACGCGGTGCGGATCACCGCCGAACGGCTGTGCTGCGAGTACGCCTACGCCGACCCGCACGACCTGCACGCCGAGGGCACCGCCTGGCTGCGCCGGATCACCTCGCTGCTCGACGGCAGGCTCACCCTGAGCCAGCACCGGGAGATCCTGGTGCTCGCGGGCTGGGTGGCGTTGCTGGTGGGTTGCGTCGATTACGACCTCGGACACCGGGCCGGGGCCGAGGCCACCCGGCGGGCCGCCGATTCGCTGGGCCGCGAGGCGGGCAGCGTCGAGATCTCCGCCTGGGCGGCCGAGATGTCGGCCTGGTTCGCGCTCACCCAGGGCAATTTCCGTGGCGCGATCGATGTGTCCGAGAAGGCGATGTCGGGGACCTCCGCGCTGGGCGTCGGCGTGCAGCTGGCCGCGCAGCGCGCCAAGGGCTGGGCCAGGCTCGGCGACCGCAGGGCGGTGCAGACCGCGCTCGACGAGGGCAGGGCGATCCTGTCGCGCACCGGTCATCCGGCGGATCTGGACAACCACTTCGTGGTGGACGCCACCAAGTTCGACTTCTACGCGATGGACTGCTGCCGGGTGGCCGGACAGGACCGGCTCGCCGAGCGCTACGCCAACCAGGTGATCAGCGACTCGACCAGGCCCGACGGCACGATCCGCAATCCGATGCGGGTGTCGGAGGCACGGCTGACGCTGGCGGTGGTCGCGGTGCGCGACCGCGATCTCGAGCGAGCGGTCGAGGAGGGAGTCGCGGCGTTCACCGCGGGCAGGCGTTCGCTGCCGTCACTGGCCTGGATCGCGGGCGAGGCGGCGCGCGAGATCATCGAACGCTACCCAGGAGACCCGCGCACCCAGTCGTTCCTCGAGCAGCTGCGCTCGCTCAACGTCGGGTGAGCGGCGCCTACCAGACGGGCGAGGCACGCCGTCGCGGGACGGGTGCCCCGACCGCGTCGGTCCCCACCACTACCCTCACTCCGGTGACCGACCTCGCCGACGGCCTGCCCAGCGCCGTACCCGCCCTGTGGGACGAGCGGCTGCGGTTGTTCTCGTTCGCGACCGCCGAGAAGCGCGCCGACTACCTGCGGGTGCTGCGCGCCTTCGACAGCGCCCGCGCCGCCTACGTGGTGCTGCTGCACGCCGACGACGTCGCCGAGTGGATCGCCAGGGCCGAGACGGGCACGCACGCCGGGCCTGCCGGGGTGCCGCTGCCCGCCGCCGAGATCGGGCCGCTGCTCGAGCAGCTGCATCGCTGGGGCGTGCTCGAACGCAGCTACGACGGCACCCGCGCGGCCACCCTCGCCGAGTACCGCAACCGGCACTACGTCTACCAGTTCGCGCAGGCCGGTTTCCAGGCCTACCGGGCGGTGGCCGGTGTGCTGACGGCCAGGATGGACGACGCGTCGCTGTCGCGGCTGGTGCTGCCCGAACTGCTCGCCGATCTGGGCACCCTCGCCGCCGCCAATCGCGACGCCGACGCCGAACGCGTCTACACCACGCTGCGCAGGCTCGACGCGGCGCTCACCGACATGGCCGCGCGGGCCGCGCACTTCTACCTGTCGCTGGGCGATCTGGTGCGCACCACCGAGATCACCCCGGAATCCTTTCTGGCGCACAAGGACGCGCTGCTGGCGCACATGCGCGAATTCAGCATGGATCTGGCCCGGTTCGCGCCGCGCCTGGCCGCCGCGATCGGCGAGGTGGAGGACACCGGCGTCGATCGGCTGATCGCGCGCGCGGCGAGCTGTGACGAGCGGGTGCTGCTCAGCACGGTGGAACGCGAGGCGGACTGGCGGGCGCGCTGGGACGGCCTGCGCACCTGGTTCGTGTCGGCGGGCGGGGACGCGCCGGAGACGTGCGAGGCCGATCGGCTGCGCGAGGCGACGATGAGCGCGATCGCCGCGGTGCTGTCGCTGCTGCGGCGGGTCACCGAGACCCGGCGCGGCGGGGTCAGCCGGGAGTCGGCCCTGCGGCACCTGGCCGCCTGGTTCGTCGACACCCCGACCCTCGGCAGCGCGCACGCGCTCTACGACGCGGTGTTCGGCCTCGGCAAGCCGCGCCATCTCGCGCTCGAGCACCCCGACGCCGACCTGATCCCGGCGAGCCGATCCTGGTGGGACGCACCGCCGTTGGAGATCTCGCGCACCCTGGCCGAGACCGGTCGCGCGCCCAGCGCGGGCGCGCCGGCCCGGATCGCGCGCAACGACGCGGGTATCCGACGCCTGCGCGAGGCCCAGCTGGCGGCGCAGCGTGACCGGGCGGCGGCGGCCGCGTCGCTGGCCACCGGCGCGGTGCACGAGCGCGTGCTCGACGCCCGCGAGACCGAGGTCCTGCTGCGCCTGCTCGACGCGGCCTCGACGGCGTGGGTGCCGGTGAGCGGACGGGTCGACGGCACAACGGGTTCCGACAACGGCGTCACCCTGACGGTGCGGCCGTGCGACGGGTCGACGGTGATCCGCACCGCGGCGGGGTTGCTGCATCTGAACAATCGCCGCCTCGAGGTCACCGCGACCACCCGCAGGGGGGCGAAGCGATGAGACAGCGGCGCCGCATCGACGCGCTCGCCCTGGACAGCTATCAGCGCGCCGCCAGGGTGATGCTCGCCAACCACCTGGTGACCAGGGTCTATCCCGACCGGATCGCGCTGCCGCTGGTGCGGCGCTGGGCCACCGAACTGCGCGAGGACCTGGCCGAACTGTTCGGGTACCGGCTCGAGGTCACCGAGACCACGGCCCGGTTGTATCCGGTGCACGACCGGCTCGACGAGACCGTCCCCGCGCGCAGCGTCAACGATCGGGTCTTCGATCGCCGCCGCTACGCCTATCTGTCGCTGGCGCTGGCGGCGCTGGGCCGCGCGGGCGACCAGATCACGCTGTCCGAATTGGCCGAGCACGTGGCCGATTACGCGAGCCGGATCGAGGGCCTCGAGCTGTCGACCGACCGGGCCGCCGATCGCGACGCGTTCGTCGACGCGGTCGGCTGGCTCGGCGCGCGGGGCGCGCTGACCCTGGCCGACGGCGACGCGGGCGGCTGGGCCTCGGACCCCGAGGCCGGTGAGGCGCTCTACGACATCGACCGCCCGGTGGTGTTCGCGCTCTTCCGGCCGCCGCGGGCGCTGCAGCACCTGCACAGCGTGCGCGGCCTGCTCGCCGACGCCGAGCCCTCGCCCGCCGAGTCGGCGCGCCGGCTGCGCCGCGCCCTGGTGGAGCGGCCGGTGGTCTACCTCGAAGACCTGCCGCCCGCCGAGCGCGCGCTGCTCGCGCAGGACCGCCTGGTCGGCGAGGTCGAGTACTGCACCGGTCTGCGCGCCGAGCGCCGAGCCGAGGGCGTGGCGCTCATCGATACCTCGGGCCGGTTGTCCGACACCAGGTTTCCCGGTACCGGCACGCTCGCCCAGGTGGCCCTGCTGCTCATCGGCGAGATCGCCGACATGGTGCTCGACATCGATCACCCGCTCCCCCGGCGCCCCGATCCCGGCCCCGACGACGAGCTGCTCGACCGGCTCGACGAGGCCATTCCGGCGGCAGGCGTGTTCGCCCCGCTCGCCGAGGACGGTGAGGTCCCCGACCTCGACACGGCGGACGCCGAGGACGACGACACCGAGCCCGTCACCTATCCGTTCCTGACCACGGAGTGGGTCCGCGAGACGGTCACCGCGCTCACCGACCGCTACGGCGCGACCTTCGCCGCGCAATGGCAAGCCGATGTCGGCGGCCTCACCATCGAGGTGCTGGCGCTGCTGGCCCGGCTGCGGCTGATCCGGCCGGTCGCGGACGGGCTGCTGGTGCTGCCCGCGCTGGCCAGGTATCGCGGCGCCGTGGTCACCGTCCGGGTGCGCCGCGCCGAGGAATTGTTCGTCACCGCCGCGGAGACCAGCGGCGCCGCAACGGGAGGGAACTGAGCAGATGTCGCTCATTCACGGCGGAGTGCGTTTCGTTCCGACCCGCGCCGGGATCGTCAACCTGTGGGACTACCGCGACCAGGAGTTCTGCTTCGCCGACGGTCGCCTGGTGCTGCGCGGCCCCAACGGCTCGGGCAAGACCAAGGCCCTCGAGGTGCTGTTCCCGTTCGTGCTCGACGGGCGGATCGAGCCGCGCAGGCTCAACCCGTTCGCGGGTGAGGAACGCACGATGAAGTCGAATCTGCTGTATCGCAAGCAGGAGTCGGCGTACTCGTACGTGTGGATGGAGTTCGCGCGCGGCGACTGGGACGATCCCGAGGTCGTGACGGTGGGGATCGGGATGCGCGCCACCCGTTCCTCGGACAAGGTGACGCGCTGGTACTTCGTCGCCGACGGGCGCGCCGGTGTCGACTTCTCGCTCATCGGCCCCGACGACCGGCCGCTGACCCGCAAGCAGCTGGCCGAGCAGATCGGCAGCGACGCCATCGTCGACCGGCCGGTGGAGTACCGGGCCGCCATCGACGCCAGGATGTTCGGGCTCGGCGTGCAACGCTACGACCAGCTGATCAACCTGATCCTCACCCTGCGCAGGCCCCAGCTCGCCAAGAACCTCGACCCGCGTGGGCTCTCGCAAGCGCTGACCGACGGTCTGCGCCCGCTCGACGAGCAGCTGATCCTCGACGCGGCACGCTCGTTCAGCGACATGGAGGAGGTCGGGCGCACGCTCGACGGGCTCGTCCAGGCCGACACCGCCACCCGCCGCTTCGTCGACGTGTACCGCAAATACCTCGCGGTGCAGGCGAAGTCCGATGTCGACCAGGTCAGGACCCGCCTGGACGCGGTGACCAACGCCTCGACCGCGCTGTTCGCGGCGACGGCCCTGCGCACCCGCCGCGAGGCCGACCGGACCGCGGCCGAGACCAGGGCCGAGGAAGCGGACCGCGCCTACGAGCAGGCCATCGCCGACCGGGAGAACCTGCAGCGGTCCAGCGCCTACGAGGGCAAACAGCAGCTCGACGACCTCGCCGACGCCGTGCGCAGGCTGGAGACCTCCGCCGCCGTGCACCGCGACAAGGCCGCGGAGGCGGGCCAGACCCTGCAGCGCCGCGCCGAGGAGGCCGAGCGCGCCGCCGAGGCCGTCCGCACCGCGGCCGCCGCCCTGGTCCGTGGCGAGGACGCGTTGCGCGCGGCCGCCGAGGAGGCGGGCATCGAGTGGGTCGCGCCTGGCACCGACGGCCGCGGCGACCAGATCACCGCCGCCGTGCGTGGGCACGCCGAGGAACGCGACGCCGACGTGCGCGCCGTCCGCAAGGCCGTGAGCCGCTGGGAATCCCTCGCCGCCGAGCGCACACGCGCCCAGCGGCTGGCCGAACGCGCGGTGGAACTGCGCGACGCCGCGGCCGCCGAGGTCGCCCACGCCGAAGCGGCGGTCGCGCTGGCCCGCACGGAATCCACCGCCGCCCTGCGCGCGTGGTGGAAGGACAACGCCGCCGTCTTCACTCCGGCGGCACCCGGTGTCGCTGCCACCGATCGGGAAAGCGCCGCACCGGGTTCCGCGCGAACCCCCGGTGCGTCGGGTCGCGACGGCTCGGCAGCCGGACATGCCACGGCCGGGGCCGACGCGGTGACGACCGCCGCGGACACCGTGCCGAACGGATCGGACAGCGACGGGCCATCGCGGGCCGACAGTTCCGCGACCGGGCACGATCTGTTCGCCGCGCTGGCGGCCGCGGTGACAGCGGCGGGCACCGACGACGCGGCGACCGCCACCGAGGTGCTCACCGAGTACTGCGAGCCACTCCAGGAACAGATCCGGACCAGGCGGCAGGAGGCCAAGGCCAGGGCGGCCACCGCGACCGCCCGCCGCGAAAGCCTGGTCGCCGAACGCCGGCGCGTGGCGGCCGAGCGCGAGGACGCGCCCCCGCCGCACCCGACCGATTCCGGCGAGCACGCCGACCGCCCCGGCGCGCCGCTGTGGCGCCTGGTCCGCTTCGCCGACACCGTGACAGCGGATCAGGCGGCGGGCGTCGAAGCCGCTCTGCAGGCCGCGGGTCTGCTCGACGCCTGGATCAGTGGACCCGACCTGCCTCCGCAGGCCGACGGTGTGCGTTACCTGCTACCACTCGCTCCCGGTGAGCGGCCCACCGGACGCACCCTCGCCGACGTCCTCGCCGTCGAGGACGATTCCGCCGACCTGCCCGTCCCCACCGAGACGGTCGCGGCGGTCCTCGCCTCGATCGCCCTTACTGACGCCGACCCGACCACCGAACCCGTCGTGGCCCTCGGTGCCGACGGAACGTTCCGGCACGGCCTGCAGCGGGGTCGCCACACCAAGGCGGAAGCCGAATTCCTCGGCGCGACGGCACGGGCGCGGCGCCGGACGGCCCGCCTGGCCGAACTGGATGCCGCGATCGACGCCGCCGCGTCCGAGATCGACGCCGCGAAAGCCGAGGAGTCCACCGCCGCAGCCGAATTGACAGCGATCAGCGCTGCCACCAAGACGCTGCCGCGACCCTCGGCCATCACCGCCGCCTTGCGCGCGGTCGCGGAGACGGCGGGGCTCATGCGGTCCAGGACGGAGGCGGTGGCCCAGGCCGAGCGCGAACTCGATCAGGCCGTCGCCGAGGCCACCGCGGCGGACAAGAAGCTGCGCACCACCGCGCAGGCGCACCGCACGCCGACCGAGGCGCGTGAACTCGACGCGCTCGCGGCCGCGATCAGGCACTTCGAGAACACCGGGACCGGCCTGCTGCGATTGCGCGCCGAACACGAGCGCGAACGGGAACGCGAACGCGAGGGCGCGGATCGCCACGACGAGGCCCGCGCGCTGGCGGAGGCGTTCGCCGAGGAGGCCGAGGCCGCCCGGCTCGGGTTCACCGAGCAGCAGCGCAAGCTGGAAACCCTGCGCGAGGCACTGGGCGCGAGCGCCGCCGACATCGACCGCGACCTCGAGGCGGCCCGCGCCGCCATCGAGGCCGCCAAGGCCGAGCAGCGCGCCGCCCGCAAGGCGGCCAACGCGGCGATCGAGGCGGTCGGTGACGCCGAGGCCGCGTATCGCACGGCCAACGAGGCACTCGCCACCGCGCTCGCCGAGGTCCTGGCCGAGGTGCGCTGTCTCGCCCCATACGCCCGGCCCGATCTGCTGAGTCTGCTCGGCGCGTCCGTGGAGCACCGCTGGCCCAGTGCCGACGCCGCCTGGTCGACACCGGAACAGCTGCAGTACCGGATCGTCGCGGCCGGTCCGGAGACCGATCCGGTGGTGCTGCCCGAGGAGGTCGCGGCGCTGTTCGCCGACCTCGACGCCGCCACGGCGTCGGTGAAGGCCACCGAGGCCGGACGCAAGTCGACCCGCTCGGCCGTCACCAGCGCGCTGCAGGAGTTCGACGCGGCGCTCACCGCGTCGGGCCGCGACTACCGGCTGCACTGGGACGCCGCCGACGGACTCACCGTGGTCGCCGTGCACGACGAGAACGGGCAGGCCGCCCTCGCCGACTTCGCTGCCCGTATCGACGCGGCCCGCCGCGATCAGGAACTGCTGCTCACCGACGCCGAGCGCCGCATTCTCGAGGACGCGTTGCTGACCGGACTGGCCCAGCAGATCCACGAGAGAACCACCGACGCACGCGAACTCATCGCCAGGATGGGCGCGGAGATGAAGCAGCGGCGCATGTCCTCGGGCAACACGATCGGTGTGCACTGGGTGCTGGCCGACGGTCTGTCCGAGGCCGCGCGCGCGATGTGCAAACTGCTCGATCGCGACACCGCCGCGCTGAGCCCCGAGGATCTGGGGGCGGTGCGCGCGCATTTCGCCGCCGAGATCCGCGCCGCCCGCACCGCGCACCCGGAACGTTCCTACCCCGAGATCCTCGCCGCCACCCTGGATTACCGCACGTGGCGGGTGTTCTCGTTCACGCTGATCAACGGCGACGGCAGCGAGGACAAGCTCACCGTGGCCAGGCACAGCGCGCTCTCCGGTGGCGAGCAGTCGGTCTCGCTGCATCTGCCGCTGTTCGCCGCCGCGCACGTGATGCTCGACTCCGCCGATCCGCAGGCCCCGCGCCTGCTCGCGCTGGACGAGGCATTCGCCGGCGTCGACGACAACGGCCGCAGCGAATTGCTCGGCCTGAGTGTGCAATTCGACCTCGACCTGTTCATGACCGGCTACGACCTGTGGATCACCTACGCCCACGTCCCCGGCTGCGCCCACTACGACCTCGCGCACTCCACCGCCGAGAACACCGTCAGCGCGACCCTGCTCGTCTGGGACAGCGGCGAACTCCTGGCCGAACACGACGGCGGCGACCTCACCACCGCTCTCGGCTCCCCCAACCGCCGCCGTGTCCCCAACACGATCGAGGGCGGCCTCACCCTGGAGGGCATGCCCGGCGAACCTGCCCCCGTCGGCTGAGCCGGTCCGAGGCCTACTCGGCAGCCGACGGCCGAGCCCCCTCGAGCACGTCGTGTGTCGCGGCGAGCAATTCGAGCGACTCGGCATCGTCGACCCGGTCGAAGGCCGAATTCACCGCAGCCGGGAGACGGCCGAGCCACGCGACCAGTTCGCCATACGTCGCCCACCTCCGATCCCAGTAGGAGTTCCTCGGTACCAGTCCGCCCCCGCGGCGACGGCACCCCCGCACGACGAATTCGTGCAGGTTCCGTATCGACCGCGCGGAATCGAGCCGCTCCCAGGCCACGAGCCGCCCGGCGATCGAGGGCTCGGCAGCGCCCAAGGCGCACAGTACGGTGTCGACACCCGTCCGCGGGGCCGCGGCGGCAAACATGCTGTCCCACAACGCGTCGAACACCTCGGCGAGCGCCGCGGCCTGTGCCCAGGACTGCCAGTCCGCTCGCCGGAGCTTGCCGTACACCACTTCCATGTCCGGCATCCGCTGATCACCCCCATGGACGAGCTGCAGGATGCGCCCGGCGAAATACCGCAGCTCCGCCGCTGAACAGACCGTATTCATGACACGAAAGGCGAAGCTGCCCAGTTCGATTCCGGTGAGCTGATGGCGCGGCGTACGCAGCAGTGCCGCGTAATCGGCAGGTTCCGGACAGCACGGGCACGCCGCGATCGACGCGGGCGAGGCCACCGAGGCGAAGGCGTCGTCGAGGCGCAGGAGCGCGCCGGCGAACACGCTGTCGACTCCGACATAGGTCAGTTCCGCGCGGGGCACCCACCCGTATCGGTGGCGCAGCGACATGCCGGGCCACGTCCCGACTTCCGCGCGATCACCGACGTGGTGGATGAACGCGCGATCGGGCCGGTCGACCCAGATCTCGAATGGTTCCCCGCGCCACCTGCACGGCACCCGCGTTTCGCAGATCACCGGGTGACTACCGAACGCCCAGGTCCGTTACTGGTTCGCACCGGGGGCACGCCGCGCATCGGTCCGGACGTCCAGGTATCGCGGCGGTGACCATGGATCGACTGTAGGCGGCGACGGCACGTTTCGCTCGCGCGTCGTGACCGGCTGCGTGGGTCACTCCTCCAGCGCGTACTCGACGCGTGCCGCCATCTGCCGCAACCGATTCCGCAGCTCGGGGGAGGCGTGGACGCGGAACGGGACGGCCAGGGCGAGGAGTTGGGTGGCGAGCCATTCCGGGTCGTCGTCGCGGGTTTCGACGAGGCGGCAGGCTGTCGGCCCGGTGGCGACGAGGGCGGCCGGGTGGGCGCCGAGTCTGCCGGCGACGCGGCCGATCGGGGCGTGGATCGTCACGTCCACCCGGTATTCCGTTGTGGCCCAGTCGGTTCGGCGGCCCGCGACGTAGTCCGCCGCGTCGGCGGCGGGCAGTGTGCGGGGGAGGCAGCGCGCGCCGGTCGGCTGCGGGGCGGTGATCCGGTCGGCGCGGAAGCTGCGCCAGCCGTCGCGGTCGAGGTCGTAGGCGACCAGATACCAGCGCCGCCCGGACGCGACGACGCCGATCGGCTCGACGTGGCGCCGCGACTCCGCGCCGTCGGCATCGTGGTAGCGCAGCCGCACCCGTTCGCGGTTGGTCACCGCGGCGGCGAGCACGGTGAGGACCTCCGGGTCGACCGTCGGCCCGGAACCGGCCCGCACGGCGACGGCCGCGCCGAAGACCCGGACCCGGCGGCGCAGCTTCGCGGGCAGCACCTGTTCGAGTTTCGTCAGCGCGCGCACCGAGGCGTCCTCGATGCCGGCCACCGACTGCCCGGCCGCCACCCGCAGACCGACCGCGACGGCGACCGCTTCGTCCTCGTCGAGCACCAGCGGCGGCAGCGCCGAGCCGGCGGTGAGCCGGTAGCCCCCGGCCGCGCCCATCACCGCGACCACCGGATAGCCCAGCTCCCGGAGCCGGTCGACATCGCGGCGGACGGTGCGGTCGGTGACCCCGAGCCGGTCGGCGAGCTCGCTGCCCGGCCATTCGCGGGGCAGCTGCAACAGCGAGAGCAGGCGGAGCAGGCGCGCGGCGGTATCGGTCATGTCGTCATCCTGCCGGAGAAGTAGGACCGAATCTGTCCTATATGCCTTCTAGGGTCGAAGACACCACCGACCGAGGAGTTCCCGATGACCGTTCGCCCGTTCCGCATCGACATCCCGCAGGCCGATCTCGACGACCTGCGCGACCGCCTCGCCCGGACGCGCTGGGCCGACCAGCTGCCCGGCGCGGGCTGGGAGCGCGGTGTCCCGGTCGACTACCTGCGGGAGCTCGCGCGCTACTGGGCCGAGGATTTCGATTGGCGCGCACAGGAATCCGCGTTGAACGCCTTCCCGCAGTTCGTCACCGGGATCGACGGCCTCGACGTGCATTTCGTGCACGTCCGCTCCCCCGAACCGGACGCGGTGCCGCTGCTGCTGACCCACGGCTGGCCGAACTCGTTCGTCGAATTCACCCGCACCATCGGCCCGCTCACCGATCCGCGCGCCCACGGGCTCGACCCGGCGCTCGCCTTCCACGTGGTGGTGCCGTCGGTTCCCGGCTTCGCCTTCTCGGCGGCACCGCGCGAGACCGGAATGAGCACGGCCAGGGTCGCGCGGATGTGGACGACGCTGATGGCCCGCCTCGGCTACGACCGCTACGGCACCCAGGGCGGCGACCTCGGCGCCTACATCGCCCCCGAGATGGCCCTTGCCGCACCGGATCACGTGCTCGGTGTCCACCTCGACGGCGGCATCGGGATGCCCACCGAGTCCGATGTGCCGGCCATGTCCGCGCAGGACCTGGCCCAGTGGGAGGAGATGCAGCAGTGGATGACCGGCGGCGTCGACCACCACACCCTGCTGCGCGCGGCACCGCAGACCTTCGCGCTCGGCTGGAACGACTCCCCGGTCGCCCTGCTGGCGTGGATGATCCAGAAGTTCCAGGAGTTCACGCCCATGGCCGAGCTCGCCGAGGACGTGATCGACCGCGATCACCTGCTGACCAATATCGCGATCTACTGGTTCACCCAGACGACGGGCTCGTCGTCGTGGCCGATGTACAACGGCCTGCGTGACGGCGGTTTCGGCTGGCCGACCGGTCAGAACCTGGTGCCGACCGGTGTCTACGGTGGCGGTTCACCGCTGATGCGCACGCTCGCCGACCGCGACAACAAGATCACCCACTGGCCCGCGGGAAACCCCGGCAACCACTTCGTCGCGATGGAGGAACCCGCGGCCCACGTCGCCGACATCCGGACCTTCTTCGGCGCGCTGCGCTGAACCGGCCCGCCCGGCGTCAGCGCAGGCTGGCGTCGGGCACGCGGGGTGGGCAGGGTGCGCCCGGCGCGGTGACCAACTCGAAGTGCCACCACTCGTTGTCGAACGTCCGGCAGAGCCCCCACCGGTTGCCGTTGGCTTCCAGCCACTGGGCGCCGACCTGGGGGCCGACATCGATCGCGTGGCCGGAGACGTGCGTGGACTCCTCCGGGGGCAGCACCCAGCGGCGGGCCTCCTCGGGGCTGCCGTAGGTGGCGAGTCCGTCCTGCCAGAGCAGGTCCTGCTCGGCGTGGGTGCGGTGGCCCGAGGTGATCGACAGCGGCACGTCTTCGGCGTGCGCCTGCTGTTCGGCGAGGGTGTAGGCCAGGGCCAGCGCGGGGTCGAGGCCTTCGGTGCCCGCGGCCGACTGGAACTGTTCGCGCTGGTCGGTCCCGCTCGGCTGGGCGGTGGCGAGGCCGACACCGACGGCGGTCACGGCCGCCGCGGCCGTGACCGTCACCAGCATCCGGTCGGCCACGCGGCCGAGCACAGTAGTCATGCCGGAATACTATCGGCGCCCGGTGCCCGAGCCGACCCACGGTGGCCGGGCTCGGACACCGCCCAGCTCACCGCATGATCCGGTCCGTACCGACGGCCGGTTCGGCCCACGACTCGCCACCGGTGCGGACCGGCCACCGGCCCGGCGGCGCCGTGTAGGGCGCCAGGTCGGCCCGCAGCCGGTGCCGTCCCGACGCGGGCCGGATCGCGCGGTGCACGGCGGCCGCGGTGAGCGCCCCGATCAGCACCAGCCCGGCCCAGACGAACCGGTCCGCCCCGGCCGCTCTGGCAGCGCCGAAGACGGCTCCCGTCGCCAGGTTGCCCGCCAGGATCGCGACGCCGACGATCGTGTTGTAGAACCCGTAGTGGGTCGCGACGAGCTTGCCCTCGGCCATCGAGACGACGGTGTCCATCTCGAACGGGAACACCGCGGCGGTCCCGACCGCCAGCACGGCGGCCGCGAGCAGCAGTGCCACCGCGGCGGCCACCGTACCGAAGGGACCGGAACCCGGCACCAGTACCAGCGGAACGAACGCCGCCGCGAGCACTCCGACCCCGATGACCAGGCCGCGAGCGGTTCCCCAGCGCGCGCGGAACCGGGCGGTGATCCGCACCTGTCCGGCCACCGCGACGACGCCGGACACCACGAACACCAGCGCGGTCAGCGTCTGCGCACCCGCGCCGGAGATGACCTGTGCCTGCAACGGCAGCGCCAGATACACCTGGAACGAGAGCACATACGACCCGCCCATCGCCACCGCGAAAGCCACGAACCGACGGTTCCCGGCGATCGCCCGCCAGTCGCCGAGCACCGACCCCGTCGCGGCGGCGCCACGGCGCTGCGGCAACGCGCACAGCTGCGCCACCGACAGCACCGCGAACACCACGGCGGCCGCGCCCGCGACCCACCGGAAGTCCACGCCGAGCAGGGCGATGCCGACCAGCGGCCCGGCCAGGATGCCCGCCTGATAGAACACGTTGAACACCGCGAACGCCTCGACCCGCCGCTGCTCCCCGGCCTCGGCCGCGAGGTAGGCCCGCACCGCCGGGTTGAACAGTGCTCCGGCGAATCCCGTTGCCGCCGAGGCGATCACCAGCATCGGCAGCGAGGTCGCGAAGATCAGCGCCGCGAACCCGGCCGTGCGCAGCAGACAGCCGGCGACGATGAGCGGCTTGTACCCGAGCCGATCGGCCAGCGTGCCGCCGACCAGGAACATCCCCTGCTGGGAGAAGTTGCGCACACCGAGCACCAGGCCGACGGCCCACGCCGCCAGCCCGAGCGGCCCCGACAGGTAGCCCGCCAGATACGGCATCAGCATGTAGAAGCCGAGATTGATGCCGAACTGGTTGATCATGAGCAGGCGGGCCGGGGTCTCGAAGCCGGCGAAGACCCGCAGTGTCTTCACACGATCACCGGCCCCGGTGCGACGGCGGGCGCCGCCGGATCGACGACCGTCGCGCAGCGGGTCCACGACTCGACCACGCGCTCGGCCGGGTGCGCGATCGTCGCGGGTTCGGCGGGCGGCGGGCCGGTGAGGAGATCGTGCGCACGGCAATAGGAGTCGTTGTAGACGGTGTCGAAGTAGCGGTGCGGTCCGTCCGGGAACACCGCCGCGACCGTCGTTTCCGGCTCGCTGGTGCGCGCGACCCAGCCCGCGACGAGCGCGACCGCGCCGACACTCCACCCACCGGTGGCGTAGTGCGTGGCCGCCAGCGCCCGGCAGGCCCAGACCGCTTCCGCCGGGGCGACCCAGTGGACCTCGTCGAACGCGGCGTAGTCGACATTGGCCGGGTGGATGTTCGACCCGAGCCCCCGCATGAGGCGCGGGCCCGCGGGTTGACCGAAGATCGTCGAGGCGACGGTGTCGACCCCGATCAGGCGCAGCGCCGGGTGGTGGCGCCGCAGGGCGCGGGCGACACCCGCCGAATGCCCGCCGGTGCCGACCGCGCACACCAGCACGTCGACGCGGCCGAGTTGTTCGAGCAGTTCGCCGGCCAGTCCGGCGTAGCCGTCGGAGGCGTCGGGATTGCTGTATTGATCCGGGCACCACGCGGTGGGTTCGGCCGCGAGCAGGGCGGCGACGCGGTCGCGGCGCGCCTGCTGCCAGCCACCGACCGGGTGTGGGCGGTCCACCAGGTCGACCCGCGCGCCGAACGCCGCCAGCATGCGGGCGACGATGGGTTCCAGACCGGGATCGGTGACCACGGTTACCGGGTGGCCGTGCTCGAGACCGGCCAGGGCCAGGCCGAGTCCGAAGGTGCCACTGCTGGATTCGACGATAGCCGCGCCGGGGCGGAGGTCACCGCGTTCCTTCGCGCGCCGCACCATGTGCAGGGCGGGCCGGTCTTTCATCCCGCCGGGATTGAATCCTTCCAGCTTGGCCCAGAAACCCCGGTCGCCGGTGGCCAGCGGCGCACCGACCCACATCACCGGGGTGTTGCCGACCAGCGCGTGTGGCCGGGCGGCGAGCGCGGGCAGGGTCCTGTCGAGCGCGTATTCCTGCATGTCTGTCGCTTCCTGTGGGCTCCGCCGGGCACGGCGGAGCGGACGAGAACGGGCAGCGGACACCGGCCCACCCACGGCGGGCGGCCTGGCGCTGACCGATCAGCGCCGACAGACGCAGAACCGGCAGAGAATGTCGCGGCCCCGGCGACACAGCGGGGCGGAGTGCGGCGGCGCGCGCGGCGCGAGCGCGGGATGGCCGAGGCTCGCCAGCAGCACGAGCACCAGCCCGGCGAACAGGCCGAGCGCGGGCAGGACGAGACCACTGTCGGACACCGCCGTGTCGGCGAGACAGTGGTCGGGCAGCGGGTGGTCGGGGGCGACATGATCGGCCGTGGCGACGACCGCGGCGACGAGCCCGGCGTCGTGGTGCTCGTCGTGATGCACGGTGGTGCAATCGATCACGAGCGCGCACAGCAGGGCGACCACGAGCGTCAGCGCGCGCACGATTCCCGGGTGCGCGGCGGAACGGCCGGTCGACTGTCCCACCGCACCTCCCTTCCGCACACCGACGACGAACTCCGCCGACCAAGCTACTACGTCGATGCGTAGACGCAGGTCAGGGCGCCGTCACGGTGCGCAAAGCGCTCAGTCGCCGCGCCGCCACCGCGCGATCGCCCGGCCGAGGTCGGTGCGCGGCGGCTCGTCGTAGAGCCATTCCCTGGCCAGGTGATGCCAGTTGGCGCTGGCCCGGAGCTGGCCGATGGTCGCGAACGTGAACAGGTCGGCCCGGCGGGAGAAGACGTGTTCGGGTGGGAGCAGCTGGCGGTGCATGCCCTGGAATTCCACCGCGCGCGGGTCGACGGCGAGCAGGACCGCGCTGGTGGCCAGCTCCGGGGTGATCGTCACCTCCTCGTCGAGCAGGTGCCACCCGCAGGCGGCCCACACGTACGCCAGGCATTCCTCGACGGTGACGCCCGCGTCTGGGTCGATGATGCCGCGCCCCACCCAGGCCGCGTACAGATCCTCGGGCCGGTTCTCCCCCGCCGCGCGCAGACAGGACCGCTCGAATTCCACGTGCTCGGGCGCCATCCGGTGGTAGAGCCCGAAATCGACGAAGGCGAGCTTGCCGTCCTCGGCGAGCAGCACATTGCCCGGGTGCGGGTCGCCGCAGAACTCGTTGTCGGTGAACAGGGTGCCCAGATAGAAGCGGTAGATGAGCTCGCCGTAGTGGTCGCGTTCGGCGGCGCCCAGCTCCTGCAGGCGGGAGAACGGATGGCTCGCGACGTATTCGGTCACCAGCACGTGCCGCGAGCAGTATTCCTCGATGGCGTCGGGCACGGTGATGAAGGGGTGGCCCCGGTAGCGCTGTGCCACCCGGTGCTGGGTGCGCGCCTCCCGCGGGTAGTCGAGTTCGCTGCGCAGATTGTCGGCGATCTCTTCCAGCACGCCGGTGTCGGCCATGGACGGCAGCACGGATCTGGCCATCTTGCTGAGGAATTCGAGATTGCCGATATCGGCGTTGACGGCGCGTTCGACCCCCGGGTACTTCACCTTCACCGCGACTTCGCGCCCGTCGCGCAGGCGCGCGCGGTGCACCTGCCCGATGGAGGCGGCCGCGAGCGCGGTCTCGTCGAACTCGGCGAAGACGCTCGACAGCGGTCCCAGATCGTCTTCGACGACCCGGCGCATCGTCGCGAACTCCACGGCGGGCGCGCGATCGCGCAGGGCGGCGAGCTGGCGCGCGAACTGTTCGCGGTGGGACTCGGGCACGAAATCGAGGTCGAGCACCGAGAGCATCTGACCCAGCTTCATCGCCGAGCCCTTCATGCTGCCCAGCACCGCCACGATCTGCTGGGCGGTCTTCATCGCCGACCGTTCGGCCAGCACCTGCCTGGCCTCGTCGGTGCGCGCGAGCATCGACAGCCGCGTGCCGAGACCGCGCACAGTCTGCGCCGCGGCCAGCCGCCCGAGTTCGGCGCCACGGGCCGCGCGTCCCTCTGGCACTCCGCCGGCCGCCATCGCCACCCCCGTCGAGCCGTCCAGCGTCTATCGCGGGTCACCCTACCCCGGGAATCGATCAAGCGCCCAGTAGACGACCGAAGACCCCGGCGGCGCCGGGGTCTTCGGGGGAACTCGGTGGTTACACGCGTTCCTTGGACCGGGTGCGCACCCGCAGGGCGATGGGCTTGGAGGTCTCAGCGAAGAAGTCGTTGCCCTTGTCGTCGACGACGATGAAGGCGGGGAAGTCCTCGACGTCGATCTTCCAGACCGCCTCCATGCCGAGCTCGGGGTATTCCAGGACCTCGACGTTCTTGATGCAGTCCAGGGCGAGGCGGGCCGCGGGGCC
Organism: Nocardia sp. NPDC050717; assembly: GCF_040654275.1. Classification (NCBI taxonomy): domain Bacteria; kingdom Bacillati; phylum Actinomycetota; class Actinomycetes; order Mycobacteriales; family Nocardiaceae; genus Nocardia; species Nocardia sp. NPDC050717. Next base: position 197,180 of record NZ_JBFAHR010000009.1, on the reverse strand, counting down.
GCCGATGGAGCCCAGGTAGAAGCCGCCGTGCTCGTTGCAGGCCTTGGTGACCTGGGCGGAGCGATTGCCCTTGGCCAGCATGACCATCGAGCCGCCCGCCGCCTGGAACTGGTCGACGTAGGAGTCCATCCGGCCCGCGGTGGTGGGGCCGAACGAGCCGGAGGCGTAGCCCTCGGGGGTCTTGGCGGGACCGGCGTAGTAGACGGCCATGTCGCGCAGGTACTGCGGCATCGGCTCGCCCGCGTCGAGACGTTCCTTGATCTTGGCGTGCGCGATGTCGCGGGCGACGACCAGCGGGCCGGTCAGCGAAAGGCGGGTCTTCACCGGGTATTTCGACAGCTCGGCGCGGATCTCGTCCATCGGGCGGTTCAGGTCGATCTTCACCACGTCGCCGCCGAGGATCTCCTCGGTCTGCTCCGGAAGGTACTGGGCCGGTTCGGTTTCCAGTTGCTCCAGGAAGATGCCGTCCTTGGTGATCTTGGCCAGCGCCTGGCGGTCGGCCGAGCAGGACACCGCGATGGCGACCGGGCAGGAGGCGCCGTGGCGGGGCAGGCGGACCACGCGCACGTCGTGGCAGAAGTACTTGCCGCCGAACTGCGCGCCGATGCCGAACTCGCGGGTGAGCTGGAAGACCTCTTCCTCGAGCTCGAGATCCCGGAAGGCGTGGCCGGTGATCGAGCCCTCGGTGGGCAGGTTGTCCAGGTAGTGCGCGGAGGCGTATTTCGCTGTCTTCAGGGCGAATTCGGCGCTGGTGCCGCCGATGACCACCGCGAGGTGGTAGGGCGGGCAGGCCGCGGTGCCCAGCGAACGGATCTTCTCGTCGAGGAACTCGAGCATCCGCTCGGGGTTCAGGACGGCCTTGGTCTCCTGGTACAGGAACGACTTGTTGGCCGAACCGCCGCCCTTGGCCATGAACAGGAACTTGTAGACCGGGTTGTCGGCGTCGCCCTCGGTCGAGTACAGCTCGATCTGGGCGGGCAGGTTGGAGCCGGTGTTCTTCTCGTCCCACATGGTGATCGGGGCGAGCTGGGAGTAACGCAGGTTCAGCGTGGAGTACGCGTCGAAGACGCCGCGGCTGATCCACTCGGCGTCGTCGACCCCGGTCAGCACGCCCTCGCTCTTCTTGCCCATCACGATCGCGGTGCCGGTGTCCTGGCACATCGGCAGCACGCCGCCCGCGGAGATGTTGAGGTTCTTGAGCAGGTCCAGCGCGACGAATCGGTCGTTGCCCGAGGACTCGGGGTCGTCGATGATCTTGCGCAGCTGGCGCAGGTGCGCGGGGCGCAGGTAGTGGCTGATGTCGTGGATCGCCGTCTCGGTGAGCAGCCGCAGCGCCTCGGGCTCGACCTGCAGGAAGGTGCGGCCGTTGTGCTCGAAGGTGCTGACCCCTTCGGTGGTGAGCAAGCGGTACGGCGTGTCGTCGGCGCCGATCGGCAGCAGATCGGAATAGCGGAACTCCGGCGCGGTCACGAATCGCACTCCTCGGGTGGCTGGTCACAAAGCACTCGGAGCCTATCGAGCACCGCCACCCACCCGCTGGTTAGGCAACCCTTTGTGACGCGAAGAACGAAATCCGAACAATGGTCGAGGTTGCACGTTCAACACAAACGGTGCTACCCATTCTCCGGACGGTGGCGGGGTGTGCACCGTTCCAATCCGAAGCCTGCACTTTCAGACTGGAGCTCGATCGTGACCGATCCACAGTGGCTCGATGATGTCGAAATGCGTGCCTGGCTGGGCTATGTCCGGACCCGCGACCTGATCGCCGCGGCGATCGGGCGCGACGCCGTCCGGGCCGCCGACCTCAGCTGGGTGGAGTACTCGGTCCTCGTGTACCTCGCCGACGCTCCGGGCCAACGGCTGACCTTCGCCGATCTGGCCGGCGCGCTCGAATGGTCGCAGAGCAGGCTCTCCCACCAGATCACCCGCATGCAGAAGCGCGGACTGGTGACCAGGGAGACGATGCCGCACGACCAGCGCCGCACGGTGGCCCGGCTGACGCCGGCGGGCGGGCAGTTGCTCACCACGGCGGCGCCCGCGCATGTACGCAGCGTGCGCAAGCACATGATCGACGTACTCGATCGCGGCCAGCTCGCCGCCCTCGCCGAGATCTACGACGTGCTGATCAACCATCACCGCAGTGCGGCAGGGGGATTCGGGCCCACCGGGCGGGGCAGGGCCGCGGACGCGGCGGCCGAGGAGCCCGCCGCCGACATGGCGGGCGGCTAACTCCCCGCGCTGCCGCCACCACCGCCGCTGCCACCCCCACCGCTGCTGTCCGGGCGCTGCCCCAGGCCTCCGCGCAGCACCTTGCCGCCCGCGGCGGGCACACCGAGACGTTCCCGCCGCTGTCTCCCCCACTCACGATTCCCCCTCGGGCACTGCGTCTTTCGACCGGACAAGATCGGTCACCGATGGTAGCGGTATGCCCGGGCACGTGGACGCGAAAACACCCGTGGACCCCGCCTGCGCGGTCCACGGGTGTTCGACGAGAACGGCTACCGGGCGAGATCCGCGGTGGTGAGCGGACGTTCGTAGCCCGCGGGCACGCCGAGGGCGCGCTCGAAACCGGCAGGCACGATGATGTCGCCGCGGTCGAGGTCGGCGATCGAGGTCTTGCGCAGGCCGAGCAGCGCGGAATCGATGCCGCCGCGCAGGATGTCGAGCACGTTCTCCACGCCCGCCTGGCCGTTGGCGGCCAGGCCCCACAGGTAGGCGCGGCCGATGAGCACCGCGCGGGCACCCAGCGCCACGGCCTTGACCACGTCGCTGCCGCGCCGGATCCCGCCGTCGAGGACCACCTCGATCTGCTCGCCCACCGCGTCGGCGAGCACCGGCAGCGCGCGGATGGCGGCCGGGGTGCCGTCGAGGTTGTTGCCGCCGTGGTTGGACACCGAGATGCCCGCCACGCCCGCGTCGACCGCGCGCAGCGCGTCGTCGACCCGCATCACGCCCTTGAGCAGCACCGGACCGTCCCACTGGGCGCAGATCCAGGCGACGTCGTCCCAGTCCGGGGCCGGGGTCTGCATCCACTCGCCGTAGGCGCCGAAGAAGCCGGGCGCCGCGCCGCCGCCGACGGCCATGTTGGGGGCGGTGAGGTCGGGGATGGAGCCCGAGCGCAGGTAGGTGGCCAGCCAGCGCGGCCGGGCCAGGGTCTGCGGCGCGAACTTCATCATGGTGCGCAGGTTCAGCGATTCGGGGATGACCGGGCTGCCCCAGTCGCGCCCGTGCGAGAACGACCAGTCCAGGGTGAGGATGAGGCCCACCGCGCCCGCGGCCTTGGCCCGCGCCATGCGCTCGAGGATCTGGTCGCGGTTGCCACACCAGTACAGCTGGAACAGCGTCGACGGATTGGCCGCGATCACCTCCTCGATCGACTTGCTCGCGAAGGAGCTCAGGCCCATGGCGATCCCGCGCGCGGCCGCGGCCCTCGCGACGGCGACCTCGCCGTCGGGGTGCACGGCCTGCACGCCGGTGGGCGAGATCAGCACGGGCATCGAGACCTGCTGGCCGAGCACGGTGGTCGACTGGTCCCGCTCGCCGATCGGGCCCGCGCAGTGCGGGGCGAAGCCGAGTTCGGTGAACGCGGTCTGATTGTCCTCGATGGTCTGGCCACGTTCCGAGCCCGCGATCAGCGCGCCGTACACCGACTTCGGCAGGCGCTTGCGGGCGCGGCGCTGCGCCTCGGCGACGGTCTCGAACCAGGGGTTCATCGATGTGATCCTTCCTCACGATCCTGCGGCCACCAGCGGCCCAGGTCTGTCCGTAACGCGGTGGTCGACGCGCGCAGCAGCGCGGCGCCTTCGTCGGCGTTCGCCCCGGTGGGGTCGCCGAGAATTCCGTTGGAGCTGACCGCCCGCACGCCGCCCGCACGCAGCAGCGGCAGCAGTTCGGTCAGCGGGCGCCGGTCGCCCGGTTCGGCCAGCTCGGCACGCACCCGGTCGGGAGTGAGCGCGAGCTGGATCGCGGTCTCGGTGCGGCCCGCGTGCGGGTCGCCGCCGTAGCCGGGCGTGAACAGCCGGACATCGCGCGATTCGGTGCGCAGCAACGCGACCGCCCGCCGCAGCGCCTCGACATTGCCGCCGTGCCCGTTGACCAGCACGATCCGCGAGAACGTGTCGGTGGCCGAGCGGCACAGTTCGACGACGAGCAGTTCCAGCGCGGCCTGCCCGATCGACAGGGTGCCCGCGAACCCGGCGTGCTCACCGCTGGCGCCGTAGGGCAACGCGGGCGCGACCAGCACGTCGGCGCGCTCGGCGGCGACGCGGGCGCACACCGCCGCGGCGATGTCGGTGTCGGTCGACAGCGGCAGGTGCGGGCCGTGCTGCTCGGTGGCGCCGAGCGGGATGAGCAGGATCACTCCCGTGGCGGCACATGCGCCCGCCTCGGGCCATGTGAGATGAGCCACGAACATGGACCGAACATTAACGACAGTCACTGACATAATCAAGGGCCCCGCGCGCCCTACTCTGTATCCATGTCCGCCCCGACACCGCGCGCGCACCGCGGTCGCCCGCCGCGCACCACGCGCCGCGAACTCGAAGTCATCGCCATGAAGTTGTTCGCCGAGCACGGCTTCGACGACGTCACCGTCGAACGGATCGCGGCGGCCGCCGGAGTCAGCGAACGGACCTTCTTCCGGTACTTCCCGAGCAAGACCGAGGTGCTGTGGCACCAGTTCGACGACGAGGTCGCCGACCTGCGCGCGGCGTTCGCCGCGGTACCCGACGACGAGCCGATGATGGCCGCGGTGCGCCGGATCGTGGTGGCGGCCAACCGGTATCGCGCCGAGGACATCCCCGAACTGCGCACCAGGATGCGCCTGGTCTCCGGCGTTCCGGCGCTCTCGGCGGGCGCGGGCGCGCACTACGACGCCTGGGAACGCGCGGTCGGCGAGTTCGCCGCCCGCAGGCTCGGGACCGGCGCCGACGACCTGATCCCGCTGGCCGTCGGGCGCACCACCCTGGCCGCGGCGCGGGCCGCCTTCGACGCCTGGCTGACCCGCGGCGACACCGACCTGACCGAGTACCTCGACCGCGCGCTACGGGCTCTCGAACGCGGGTTCGCCCCGTCGTAGCGGGAGGGCGCCGGGCAACCCGCACGTTTGCGCGGCACGGGGGGTGGGGTATGAGTAGGCTCGAGTCGATGCGCGCCGCGCGTCCGAACCGATGTCCGTCGAAAGGGGCAGGAGTTTCCATGTCCGAGGTGTCCACGAGTCTTTCGACGGATTCGGTGCCAGCGCGCCCTGTCGACAACCTCCTGCCGCAGCTGGTCGAGCACCTCAGGCAGAACCGCACCGCCCTGCGTGAGGAATGGGCCCGCCGCATCACCGAGGCCCAGCTGCTCACCGCGATGACCCCGGAGGAGATCTTCTCCGAGGCGACCTCGATCTTCGACAACTACGTCGAGGTGCTCGAGACCGGTAGCGTCGAGGCCCTGCAGGCCTACGCCCGCGATCTGTCCGAGCGCATCATTCCGCGAGGCGTCGAGACCGACGAGGTCCTCGGCATCGTGCTGCTGCTGCGCGACGTGCTGGCCCGGTCGCTGTTCTCGAAGTACCAGTCGAACTTCGAGATGCTCAACCAGGTGCTCGACGCCTACGAGCCCGCCGCCAACCGCATCGCCAACACCGTGGGCGTCTCGTTCGTACAGGAACGCGAGCGCGTGATCAGCCGCCAGCAGGAGGCCATCCGCGAGCTGTCCACCCCGGTGCTGCAGGTGCGCGAGCAGCTGCTCATCCTGCCGATCATCGGTGTGCTCGACTCCCAGCGCGCCCGCCAGCTCACCGAGCAGCTGCTGCGCGCCATCCGCGCCAACCGCGCCAAGGTCGTCGTCATCGACATCACCGGTGTGCCCGCGATCGACTCCGTGGTGGCCAACCACCTCGTGCAGACCGTCGACGCCTCCGGCCTGATGGGCGCCAACGTCATCATCACCGGCCTGTCCTCGGAGATCGCGCTGACCCTGGTGACCATCGGCCTCGACCTGTCCAAGATGAACGCCGTCGGCGACTTGCAGGGCGGTATCGAAGAGGCCGAGCGCCTGCTGGGTTACGAGGTCTCTCGGGTCACCGAGCGCCTGGTCGAGCGAGACGGGCGCTGATCAGGCCCACCATGCCGGTACCTATTCTCAAACAAGGCACGTTCCTCATCGCCTCGGTGCAGTCGGCCCTGACCGACGCCGACACCGAGCGATTGCAGGACGACCTGATGAAGCAGGTCAGTCGCTATCGCGCGACCGGCATCATCGTCGATGTCACCGCCATCGACGTCATGGACTCCTTCGCCGCGCGCTCGCTGCGCACCATCGCCCACATGACCCAGCTGCGCGGCGCGGAGACCGTCATCGTCGGTTTGCAGCCCGAGGTCGCCTTCGCCATGGTGCAGCTCGGGCTGACGTTCGAGGACATGCACACCGCGCTGGACCTGGAGGAGGGCTTGGCCTGGCTCAACCGGCACCCGCGCAGCCGAAGAGACGGTCGTGACAGTGGCCGCTGAGCAGGTTGCGATCGCGGTCAAGGTGTCCGAGGACATCGTGACCGCACGTCAGGCTGGGCACGAACTGGGTGCACAACTCGGCTTCACCCTCACCGACCGCACCATGATCTCCACCGCCATCTCCGAAATCGCCCGCAACATCACCAGTTACGCGGGCAGCGGGGAGATCCGGCTGCTCGTGGATCTCAGGGAGGGCAGGCGAGCCCTCGTCGTCCAGGCCGAGGATCAGGGTCCCGGCATCCGGGACATCCCGCGTGCTCTGGAGGACGGTTACTCCACCGGCCGCGGACTCGGTCTCGGTCTGCCCGGAGCGCGCCGGCTGATGGATGGGCTCACCATCGATTCCGCGCCGGGCCGTGGGACGTTGATCGAGATGTGGAAGTGGGTACCCGACGGTGCATGAAGACGGGATCATCGGCCGCACGGAATGGTCGACGGCCGGTCGGGCACTGCCCGGGCAGGACGTCTCCGGAGACCGGGCGGTCGTCCTCGACACCGGCGACGGCGGGGCGCTGTTCGGCGTCCTCGACGGCCTCGGGCACGGTGCGGCCGCAGCCGACGCCGCCGACCGCGCGATGGTCATCCTGTCGGACAACCGCGGCGAACCGCTGGATGTCCTGATGGTGCTCTGCCATCGCGCGATGGTCGAAACCCGCGGCGCCGCGGTGTCGTTGGCGCTGATCGGCCCCGGCGAGACACTGCAGTGGCTCGGCGTGGGCAATGTCGAGTCACGCCTGCTCACCCGCGGCCCGGCCGGTCCGGAACTGCGCGCGACGATGCTGCTCACCGGCGGCATCGTCGGCTACCGGCTGCCCTCCCACCTGCAACCGCAGACGCTGCCGATCCGGCCGGGCGATCTGCTCCTGATGGCCACCGACGGCATCGTCGCGGTCGGCCCCGAATCCATCGATCTGGCACGCCCCGCCGCCGCCATCGCGAGCGATCTGCTCGCGCGCGACGCCAAGGACACCGACGACGCCCTCGTGCTCGCCGCCCGGTACCGCGGAGCCTGCCCATGAGAGGCCGCCGATGAGCGCTGTCCTGGCCGCATTCCTCGACGACTATTCGGCGGCGTTACGCCGTCACGTCGCCGCGCCCGGCCAGGCGGGCCTCACCGAGGGGTACGACCTCGGCAGGCGAGCCCTCGTGGAGGACATCAGCCTGCTCGATCTCACCGAGCACCACTACCGCACGGTCGCCGACTTCGCGGGCACGCCCGCCGACCCGCGCGGCGCCGAGGTGGCGCTGGAGTTCCTGCTGCAGACCATGGCGGCGCTCGACATCGCCACCCGCGGTTATCTCGACGGCACCCGCCGCTACGAGCAGCAGCGCTCGCGCGCCGAGGATCTGGCCGGGCGCGACGCGTTCCGCACCGCGCTGGTGGAATCGCTGCAGGACGGCTTCTTCGTGGCCGACTCGCACGGGACCATCGTCGAGGTGAACTCCGCGTTCGGGGTGCTCACCGGCTACGACGCCGATCAGGTGCCCTATCCGCTGCCGCATCCGTGGACGCTGTCCGAGCGCGCGGGATATCCCCAGATCGGTACGGACGCTTCCCGTTTCGTGATGCCGATCCGGCACCGCGACGGGCGCGAACGCTGGCTGGCGGTGAGCGCGAGTTCGCTGGTGAAGCAGGAGAACAACGAGCAGATCTTCGTCGGCACCGTGCGCGACGTGACCGCCGAACACGACGCGCAGGCCCGCGATCAGGCGGCCTCGCGGCTGGCGACCGCGGTGGGCGCCGCGACGAGCATGGTGGAGGTGCTCGCCGTCGGGCTCGACGAGCTGCGCCGTACCATGGGCGCGCGCACCGCGCTGGTGGCGGTGTGGCCGAGCCGGACCGGGCAGCCCGATGTGTACTCGTGCGGTGAGCCGCCGTCCGACGAGCCCGAGACCGCCGACGGCGCACCGCGATTCACCGCGGCGCCGGTGCCCGACCCGTCCGGCCGGGTCTCCCTCGACGAGGGAACGCGCGGCCTGCTCGACCGGGCGCGCAGGCAACCGGCGCGCGGGCTGTCGGCCATCACCGGCGAGGACAGCGGGGTCGACGCGGTGGTGGCGCCGCTGGGCGAGACCGGTGACGCCGCGCTGTGGGTGCGCTTCGCCGCCCCGCGCGTGATCAGCGCGGCCGACTGGGCGCTGTATTCGCTGCTGGTCGGCCATCTCAGTGTCGCGTTGCAGCGTGCCCGCAACTTCGACCAGGCCCGCGCCACCTCGCTGACGCTGCAGCGCGCGATGCTCGGCCCGATCGAGCTGCCGCCGCGGTTCTCGGTGCACTACGAACCGGCGCTGCCGCCGCTCGAGATCGGCGGCGACTGGTACGACGTGGTGCCGCTGCGCGACGGCACGATCGGCGTCGTGGTGGGCGACTGCGTGGGCCGTGGCCTGTCGGCGGCGGTGGTGATGGGCCAGTTGCGCACGGCCGCACGGGCACTGCTGCTGCGCGGGGCCGGACCGGCGCAGCTGCTCAGCGAGCTCGACGCCGTGGCCGCGCGGATTCCGGGCGCCATGTGCACCACCGTGTGCGCGGCCGTGCTCGATCCCGAACGCGGCATGGTGCGCTACTCGAACGCGGGCCACATGCCGCCGATCCTGGCACCGCCCGGCGGACCGGGGCGGATCCTCGAGGGCGGGCGCGCGGTGCCGCTGGCCACCTTCGAGACCCCGCGCAGGCCCGAGGCCACGACGGCGCTGCCGCCGGGGGCCACGCTGGTGCTGTTCACCGACGGCCTCGTCGAACAGCGCGGATACGACATCGAGGAGGGCTTCGTCAAGATCGCGGGCGTGCTCAGCGAGACCGGCGGCGCCCTCCCCCGCGATGTCGCCGACGCGGTGCTCTCCCGCCTGTGCCCGCCCGCCGGATACGACGACGACGTCGCGATGGTGGTCTACCGCCAGCCGCCCGAGCCGCTGCACCTCGACATCCCCGCCGCCGCGGCGGAACTGACCGGCCTGCGCCGGGACCTGTACCGCTGGTTCGCCACCGCCGCTGTCCCCCACGACCTGGCCGCCGACCTGGTCGCCGCCGCCAACGAGGCGTGCAGCAACAGCGTCGAGCACGCCTATCGGGACGCCGAGCCGGGGCGGGTCACCCTCACCGCGACGTGCGAGGGCGACCGGGTGGTCATCGAGGTCGCCGACACCGGCCGCTGGATTCCCACGCCCACGGACCCGGGCTTCCGTGGCCGCGGCGTGGAGATGATGCGGGTGCTCACCGAGGATCTGGAGTTCGGCCACGACGAGAACGGCACCCGCGTGCGCATGTGGGTGACGTTGCCGTCGATCACGTTCCCGACCGCCAATCCCCTGCGCGGTTCCACCCGCCCGTCAGCGTTGCACGCCCGCACCTGAGGACCGGCGCGGGCGTCAGGTCGTCGCGTAGGCGTCGAGGTCGAAGCGCCGGAGGAGTCGGCGGAAACGGAAGCTGAAGTCGGGCCAGAGCCGGGAGTGTTCGCCGCGCTCGTCGACGAACCAGCCCGCGCAGTCGCGGGCCTGCCACACGGTGCCGTCGAAGCCCTCGCGCAGGGTCCGGTTGTACTCGGCCTGCGCCGCCACCCTGACCTCGACGGTTCGGACCCCGGTGGCCGACATCGTCGCGAGCGCGTCAAGGAGATACGCGATCTGGGATTCGACGGTGAACACCGCCGAGGTGTAGCTCAACACCGCGTTCGGGCCGATCATGAGGAACAGGTTGGGGAAACCGGCGACGGTGGTGCCCTTGTAGACCGCCAGTCCCTCGGTGTCGAACACCTCCGCCAGGGTGCGCCCGTCCCGGCCGCTGACCACGTCGTAGACCGGGGAGTTGGTGATCCGGAACCCGGTGGCCAGCACGATGGCGTCGACCTCGCGTTCGGTCCCGTCGGCGGTGACGATCGAGTGCTCGGTGACCTCCGCGATCCCGTCTGTGATCACCTCGACGTTGTCGCGGGCCAGCGCCGGGTAGTACTCGTTGGAGATGAGCATGCGTTTGCAGCCCAGCCGGTAGCCCGGAATCAGCTTGCGGCGCAAGGATCTGTCGCGGACCACCCACCACAGGCGCAACCGCGCACCGGCCGCGAAGAAGTCCGCCAGGGGCGGACACTTGACCTGCCAGAGCACGAACGATTCCCGCAACCAGTACACGCCCGTGCGCGCCACCCGGGACGCACCGGGAAGGTACCGGTACGCCAGGCGTTCCGGCGCGGAGTACCGATGACCGAACCGGGGCAGCACCCACGGAGCGCTGCGCTGATAGAGATCGAGTCGCCCGACCGTGCCTGCGATCGACGGCACGATCTGGATGGCCGAGGCGCCGGTCCCGATGACCGCGACCCGTCGACCGGTGAGGTCGAGCTCGTGGTTCCAGTGCGCCGAGTGGAACAGCGCACCGCGAAACCCACTGAGGCCCTTGATGTCCGGCAGTTTCGGTGCGCTCAGCGGACCGGCCGCCGAGACCAGGACGTCGGCGGTGAATTCGCCGCGGCAGGTGGCGATGTCCCAGCGGGCGGTCGCGTCGTTCCAGCGCGCGGCGCGCACGTCGGCGCCCAACAGGATCGACTCGCGCACCCCGAACCGGTCGGCCACCTCGTGCAGGTACCGCAGGATCTGTGGTTGCGTCGAGAACGAGTGTGTCCACCGCGGATTCAGCGCGAACGAATACGAGTACAGCTGCGACGGGACATCGCAGCCGGCGCCGGGGTAGGTGTTGTCGCGCCAGGTGCCGCCGATGTCGTCGGCCCGTTCGAACACGACGACGTCGGTGATCCCCTGCTGTCGCAGGCGGATCGCGGTGCCGAGTCCGGCGAAGCCGGCGCCGATCACCGCGACCCGGGTGTGCCGGGCCTCGGTCATGCGGGGCGCGAGGTCGTCTCGTAGGCGGCCAGGTCGAAGGCGCGCAGCTGACGGCGGTACCGGAAGCTGAAGTCCGGCCACAGCGCCGAGTTGCGGCCGTGCTTGTCGAGGAACCAGCTGTCGCAGCCGCCGGTGACCCACACGGTGCGGGCCATCTTCGGCTCGAGCGCGCGGTTGTAGGCGCGCTGCACGTCCAGCTTCACCTCGAAGGTGCGCAGCTCGCGCGCCGCCATAGTGGTGATCGCGTCGAGGAGGTAGGCGATCTGCGACTCGATGACGTAGATCAGCGAGGTGTAGTTCAGCCCGGAGTTGGCGCCCAGCATGAGGAACATGTTGGGGAACCCGGCCACCGTCACGCCCTTGTAGAGCTGGTAGCCCTCCTCGTCGGCGGCCTCGGCCATGGTCCGGCCGTCGCGGCCGGTGTAGAGGTTGTAGGTCGGCGAATCGGCGACGTGGAAGCCGGTGGCCAGGACGATGGCGTCGACCTCGCGTTCGGTACCGTCCTCGGTGACGATCGAACCCGCCCGCACCTCGGCGATACCGTCGGTGACCAGGTCGACGTTGTCCCGATCGATCGCGCGGTAGAACTTGTTGGACACCAGCATCCGCTTGCAGCCGATGGGATGCCCGGGCATCACCTTCCGGCGCTTGGCCGGATCGCGGATCTCGAGCCACATCTTGGCCCGCCCGACCAGCTCCAGCGACTTGCCCGTCCAGGGCGCCTTCACCTGGGTGATGACGAAGAACTCACGCATCAGATAGATCAGCGCCCGCAGCGTCCGCTGCAAGCCCGGCACCCGCTTGAACGCGAAGCGCTCCACCGCCAGGTACGGCCGGTTGAACTGCGGCATCACCCAGGTCGCCGTGCGCTGGTACAGATCCAGGCGCGCGACCTCGGGGGCGATGGACGGGACGATCTGCACCGAGGAGGACCCGGTACCGATGACGGCGACCTTCTTGCCCGCCAGGCTCGCCTCGTGGTCCCAGCGCGCCGAATGGAAGATCTGGCCCTCGAAACTCGAAAGGCCTTTGATGTCGGGCAGTTTCGGCTCGGCGAGCACGCCGGCGGCGGAGACCACGAAGTCGGCGGTGAACGCGCCGCGGGAGGTGTCGACCTCCCAGTGCCCGGCGGTCTCGATCCAGCGCGCCCCGGTCATGGCGCAGTCGAACAGGTGCTTGTCGCGCACGCCGTACCGGTCGGCCAGCCCGCGTAGATACTGTTCGATCTCGGCCTGCGGGGAGAACGACCGCGACCAGTTCGGGTTCAGCGCGAACGAATACGAGTACAGGTGCGAGGGCACGTCGCAGCCCGCCCCGGGATAGGTGTTGTCGCGCCAGGTCCCGCCCACGTCGGGGCCGCGTTCGACCACGACGTAGTCGGTCAGGCCGCGCTGGCTGAGCCGGATCGCGGTGCCCAGGCCGGACAGGCCGCTGCCGACGATCAGCACGCGCACGTGCCGCCGGGCCGGCGCACTGGCTGTATTGCTACTGCTCATGGCGTGACCTCAGCGGGCTTCGTAGATGCGTTTGTGGCCGGACACCGCGGCGAGCCGGAACGGGCGACGCGTCTCCTCCGGCATGGCGTGGTAGGCGCCGTCACTGGGCGAGGTGGCTTCGTGCAGCGCGCGATAGTGCTCGTAGCCGATGAGCTCGCGCGAGTCGATGGCGGCCCGGTTGGCCTCGGTGCGCAGGTGTTCGCGGTAGCCGGAAACGACTGTGCCGCTGAAGAATTCGGCCACGCTGCCGGAGCCGTAGCTGATCAGGGCCAGCGCGCGATCGGTGAGGTCGTCCGCGTGGTCGAGCAGTGCGGCCAGGCCGAGGTAGAGCGAGGCGGTGTAGCTGTTGCCGACCGTGCGGTTGTAGTGCGTGGTCGCCCCGATCGCGGCCTCGATGGCGGCGGAATCGGCGGTGTGGCCCTGGCTTTCGAGCAGATGCCGGTGCGCTTTGTAGGCCATCTTGGTGAAGGGCTGGTGATAGCAGAACGCGGCGAATTCCGCGAGGTCGCGCCCGCCCTGGCGCCGGTAGTCGCTCCAGGCCTCCTGGGCGGCCTTCTGGTAGGCGTTCACCGAGGTCTTGCCGTCGACGATGGCCTCGGAGCGGTAGTTGGGCCGCCAGAAGTCCATGATGTCGGCGCTGTACAGGCCCGAGTGCGAGTCCAGCGCCAGGATGGCGGGATCCGCGGTGACCAGCATCGCGACCGCGGCGGCGCCCTGGGTGGGCTCGCCGGGGGTGTCGAGCTCGTACTTGGCGATGTCGGCGGCGATGACCAGCACCCGCTGCGCCGGGTCGCGCGCGATCAGTCCGGCGGCGAACTGCAGCCCGGCGGTGCCGCCGTAGCAGGCCTGCTTGAGCTCCACCACCCGCGCGGCGTTGGGCAGCCCGATCAGCGAATGCAGGTACAGCGCGGCGGCTTTGGACTGGTCGACGCCGGTCTCGGTGGCCAGCAGGACGGTGCGGATGTGGTCGGTGCCGTGCCGTTCGATGATGGGCGCCGCGGCCGCGGCGGCGATGGTGACGATGTCCTCGTCGGCGGCGGCGACGCTCATCTTCTCCTGGCCGATGCCGAGGTAGAACTTGTCGCGGTCAACGCCGAGTCGCTCGGCGAGCACGGCGTGGTCGAGGGCGTAGTGGGTGGTGGCGAACGACAGGTCGTGAATGCCTACGGCGAGTGTGTTCATCGTTGTGTTCCGTTGCTCGTGGTTGACCGCTCGAACTGGGTGTGCGCGCGCATCAGTTCACCGCGGTTGGTCTGGGCCGCCATCAGCGACAACTCGCCGCACAGCACGGTGGCCGCGGCGATGACGGCGAGGCGGCGCGCGTTGGCGCCGGGCTCCCGCTCGGCACGGCAGCCGAGGCGCTCGAGGTTCTCGTCCACGAAGCTGGCGTGTTTGCCGTTGCCGACGGTCCCGACGATCAGGTTCGGCAGCGTGCACGAGAAGTAGAGGTCACCGTCGCGGTCCTCGGCGTGGGTGACGCCCTGCGAGCCCTCGACGATATTGGCCGCGTCCTGGCCGGTGGCCAGGTAGAACGCGAGCAGCATGTTGGCGTAATGCGCGTTGGCGGAACGGATTCCGCCCGCGAGCAGGGTGCCGATCAGGTTCTTGCGGATGTTGAGCTCCACCACCTGACGTGCGGTGGTGTGCAGGCGCGCCTCGACCACCTCGCGCGGCACCAGCAGTTCGGTGACGACGTTCTTGCCGCGCCCGAGGATGCCGTTGACCGCCGTGGCCTTCTTGTCGGTGCAGTAATTGCCCGAGATGGAGCCGTAGCGCACGCCGGACACGGTGGTCAGGATGTGGTCCATCAGGTGGTCGCTGGCGAGGGTGGCCATGTTGTGGCCCGAGGCGTCGCCGGTGCTGAACTCGAAGCGAAGGAACAGCAGGTTGCCGTTGATCTGGTGGTGCAGGTCGATCAGGCGGGCGAAGCGGCTGCTGCCCGCGACCACCTCCTGCAGCTCGGCGAAGCGGTCCTGCAGCTGCCGCACGGCCGTGAGCGCGGTGTAGGCGTCGTCGGCTTCGAGCAGGATCGAGCGGGTCATCCGCTCGTCGATCAGGGTCGCGACGATGCCGCGCTCGGACAGCGTGGAGATCCGGGCGCCGCGGCCGACCGAGGGCCACAGCGGTGTCTCGTAGGTGGCCAGCGGGACGTCGACGGCGTCGTCGACGATCGTGCCCGTGATGCGTATCGGGCCCACCCACTGCAGCGGGACCGCCGCGTACGACATGTCATTCACCGATGACTCCTCCTCGGTCTCTCGATTCGCGCCACCAGGGACTCCGGTGGGCAAGGGCGGCCGCGTCGATGCCGCGCAGTGCGCAGAAACTCGCCACCTCCCCGGTGATCAGCAGGTCGCACCCGGCCAGGTCCGCGGGGGTGCGGGCGCCGAGCACGGTCAGGATCTGCCGCAGCTGGTCGAGCCAGGTGCGGATCTGGGTGATCAGCGCGGCGGTGTCGGCGCGCACCACGGTGTCGAGGAAGGCGCCTGCGACGCCGGTGGCGCTCGCGCCGAGGGCGAGCGCCCTGGCGATGTCGAGCGGCGAGCGGATTCCACCCGAGGCCGCGATGTCGATACCGTCCAGTCCCGCGCAGTCGAGCAGGCAGGTGGGGGTGGACTGGCCCCAGCTCTCGAGGAACGCGAAATCGCCCGCGGGGCGGCGCGAGTTCTCGATGCGGGCGAAGTTGGTGCCGCCGCGGCCGCCGACGTCGGCCACCGAGACCCCGGCGTCGCGCAGCCACGCGACGGTCTGCCTGCTCAGGCCGAACCCGACTTCCTTGACGATCACCGGGATCGGGACATGCGCCACGAGGTGCTCGATCTGGCGCGGCCACGCGCCGAAGGAGCGATCGCCCTCGGGCATCACCACTTCCTGCACCGCGTTGAGGTGGATCTGCAGCGCGTCGGCCTCGAGCAGTTCGATCGCGCGCAGCACCTGCTCCAGCGAGGCCGTCGCGTTGACGTTGGCCATCACGAAGCCGTGCGGATTCTCCCGGCGCAGCACCCGGTAGGTGTCGGCCACGGCGGGATCGCGGAAGAACGCGCTCATCGACCCGGCGGCGATCGGGATGCCGGTCTCGCGGGCGGCCTCGGCCAGTTTCCGGTTGATCTCGCCGGTCTTGGCGCTGCCACCGGTCATCGCGTTGACGTAGAGCGGTGTGTCCCACTGCTTTCCGGCGACATCGACGGCGAGCGAGACCTCGCCGCTGTCGATCCCGGCCAGGGCGTGGTGCACGAAGGTGACGCAGTCGAAGTCGTTGCCGCCCTGATCGGTACGGCGCTGGTCCACCGCGTGCCGGACGTGGTCGTCCTTGCGGTCGGCGATCATGCGTCCTCCTCGGCGCGCGGATGGGTCCGCAACGGGAGCGGCCGGATGCCCGCCGCGACCCAGCGGTCGGTGAGTTCGACGAGGGCCGCGGTGCCGGTGTCCTCGATGACGGCGATCCCGCAGTCGCCGCCGCCCGCGCCGGAGGGTTTCGCCGCCGCGCCCACCGCCGCGCCCGCCGTGCACAGGGCGTGCAGCTGGGGCGTCATGATGCCGAGCTGGTCGGCCTGGTCGAGTTCGAGCAGAAGCTCACGCGCGCAGTCGATTTCCGCGCGGATCGCCGCGACGTCGGCGGTCTCGACGGCTGCCGTCAGGCGCTGGACGCATTCGTTGCTGCGTGTGTTGAACTCGGTCCGGTCCCCGCGCGCCCCGGCGGCGGCCCCGACCAGAGCCGGGGTGGAGGCGGGGTTCCCTGTCCAGCCGACCCGGAGGGCGAGCCCGGCCGGCGTGGGCAGTGGGCGAACCGACAGCCCCGGCCACGGGGCGCGCAGGGCGGCGTCGATCCCGTCGCCGGCCGCGATCTCGGCAACGACCGCGCGATCCGGCGACCCGTAGGCGAGCCAGCCGCCCCAGGTCCCCGCGGCCACGTCACCACCGGAGGCCCGGGGGTTGACGCTGATCGTGGCGAGCATGGCCAGCCGGTACCGTTCCATCGCGGTCAGGTCCAAGCCGTGGAAACGGCCCAGCGCGGTGACGGTCGCCACGGTGACGGCCGCGCTCGAGCCGAGACCGTACTTGCGTCCGTCGGCAGCGCCGAGGTCCGTGGAGACCGCCACGTCATAAGGGCGAGAGGGGATCTCACGTTCGGCGCGGAGCCGCTCGACCACTGACACGGCGGCGAACACGTACGCGAACGCGGCGGGGACCGCGCCGTCGGGTGTCACCGGGACGAGCCGGTCGCCCGCGCGAGCGCAGGCCAGCGACACTCCCCCGTCGAGATCGGAGTGCAGCGTGATGCCGGACGACGCCAGGCCACTGTCACCGCCGGCCGTCACCACCGCGTGGCGGGCGCCATCGGCGCGGTGCGTGATCGCCGCGTGGCCGTCGCCATCCGTCATCGACGCCGGGTCACCGGCGCGGGGCGTGATCGCCGCGTAGCCGTCGCCATCCGTCATCGACGCGGGGTCACCGGTGCGGGGCCACGCGGTGGTGCCGGAGGCGTCGATCACCGTGGCGGTCGCGTAGCGGTCCACGGCGGTGAGCACCGCGAGATTGCCCGGCTCGACGACGGCGTACTCGCCCGCGATGAAGAGCTTGCCCGGTGCGCGGCAGGTGACCGACGGCCGTGCCCCGTCGAATACCGGATCCACTTGCGGCCCACCATGACCCGCCGACATCGGCCGATCGGGAGCACCCCTCGGGCTGGTTCCCTCCGGGCCGGTTCCCTCAGCGGACCCGCCCACCGGTGGCCGGTCGTCGCGGCATGTCGACGATGGCGGGTCGTCGCGGCCCGCCGACGATGGCCGGTAATCGCGGCCCACCGACGATGGCCGGTCGTCGCGGCCCACCGACGAAGGCCGGTCGTCGCGGCCCGCCGACGAAGGCCGGTCGTGCGCGAGCACCGGCACTGTTCGAGCTTCGTGCCCGCTCACCGGTCGTCGCCTGTCGTGCGGCGCACGCCCGGGCCGATGTGCGCGGTGCGGGTGGTGACGAACTCGCCGAGAGCCTCGATCCGGGCGGCGACGACCGGCGCGTCGGCCCTGGCGCACAGCACCTTCACGTTCGGGCCCGCGTCGATGGTGGCGTAGGCGGCGATGCCGTCGGCGCGCAGGGCCAGCACCTCGTCGAGGACGGCGAGCGAATGCGGCGAGAGGTAGCGGACGGCGGGGCGCGCGGCGAGCATGGTGGCGTGCATGCCGAGGGCATTGCGTTCGGCGATCTCGCCGATGACCGAAAGCTCTTGACGGGCAACGGCTTCGCGCATCTCGGCGAGGTCGAGCCGAGAGGACTCGGCCCAGGGCCGGTAGAGCGGTGAGGTCTCGGTGGTGCGGCGCATGGCGTCGCGGCTGGACACCGCTTTCGCGCCCGCCGCCACGATCCCGAGAACGAGCGCGGGTTCGAGGTCCTCGCCACCGATCGGTTCGGCGAAGGAGCTCAGATCGCCCGCCTCGCCGTCGCCGTCACCCGCATGCCACACCACGAATCCGCCGAAGATCGAGCGCGCGGCCGAGCCGGAGCCGCGCCGGGCCAGCCGCGAGAGCGCGCGGCCGTCGAGGTCGAGCCCGTAGGCGGCCGCCGCGGCCGTGGCCAGGGCGGCGAACCCGCTGGCCGAGGACGCCAGACCGGCGCCGGTCGGGCCCGCGTTGGTGGTCACCACCGCCGCGCGTTCGGTGCGGCCCGCCTTGGCGCGAACGAGGTCGAGGAACTTCTCGACGCGGGTCAGCGCGGCGCCGGTGGCCGGGGCGGCGTTGAGTTCCACGGTGTCGGCGGGCCCGTCGATCAGCTGGACCGAGGTGGTGGTCGGGAAGACGTCGAGGGTCATCGACAGGCTCCCCGTGACGGGGAGGAACAGCGTCTCGTCCCGCTTGCCCCAGTACTTCACCAGGGCGATGTTCGGGTGGGCGACCGCCGTGGCGGCCCCCTCCCGCGCGGGCGCGGCGGGGAGTGTGGCGGGGGAAGTCATGGGTGTGTCTCGCGATCCGGGGTCGAGGCGGTGGAGGACGGTGCGGGCGAACGCAGACTGCGGGCGGTGACGGTCCAGGTCCGCACGGCGCCCGCGGCCCGCAGCGCCGCGCTCACGGCGGGGGCGGTGCCGGTCGCGGTGAGCGCGAGCACGCAGCCGCCGAACCCGGCGCCGGTGAGCTTGGCACCGAACGCGCCGGCGTCCCGCGCGGCGGTGACCAGGGCGTCGATCCGCGGTGTGCTGACGCCGAGTTCGGCCAGCAGGTCCTGGAAGTCGAGCATCGCGGCGCCGAGTTCCGCGGCGCGACCCTCGGTCAGATCGGCGGCGGCCGAGCCGATCAGTTCGGTGGCCCGGTGCAGGACGCGGCGCGCCGACCGCGGATCGGCGTCGAGCGTGCGCCGGACCCCGGCGACCGCCTCGTGGGTCGATCCGGGGACGCCGGTGTCGGCGATCACCAGGTCGGCGGCCACGGTGATGCCGATCGGCCGGGCGGTGCCCTGGTGGAACAGGATCGGCCCGTTGGCCAGCACGGCACTGGCGTCGATCCCGCTGGCCCTGCCGTGCGCGACCTGTTCGCCGCACTGCACGCAGTCGTAGAGGGTGGCGGCGTCGAGCACGCGCCCGTACAGGTCCGCGACCGCGCGGACCGCGGCGCCCGCGCAGGCGGCACTGGAGCCGAGGCCCCTGGCCAGCGGGATGTCGCACTCGACGACCACGTCGACCACCGCACCGGTCATCCCCCACCGGCGCAGCGCTTCCTCGACCGCGACGCGGGGGCCGGACGGCGGACCGGCCTCGCCCGTTTCCCCGGCGAGGAAACGGAAGTGTCCCTCGGCGGCGACCTCGGCGCGCGGCCCGGACCGGCCGGGACGGGCGATGGCGCGGACCGGCAGCGCGGGCAGCGGGAAGGCGATGGCCGCCGTGCCGTGGACCACGGTGTGTTCGCCGAGCAGAATGGCCTTCGCGTGCGAATGGCCGACGCCCACCGCCGGTTCCGGTGCCGCGGCGTCGTCGCTGACGCGCTCTCGAACGGGCTGACCGTTCACGTCGATTCCTCTCCCGAACTCGGGCGGCGCCGCCCAGGGTGCCGAGCGATGCCGGAACACACTGGGCGGCAAGCCCTCACGGTTGCCGAGTCGATCGGCCGAAACTGCGGAGCACGGACGGGAAGAACGCGGGGACCTGCGCGGCGTAGGCACGGTAGGACGCACCGAAGCGCGCGATCAGGTCACGTTCCTCCAGATAGGTGCCCAGCAGGATGTAGCCGGTCAACCCCAGTGCCCAGACCAGATGCCCGACGGTGAACGTACTGGCGAACCAGAACGAGACGAGCAGGCCGGTCATCAGCGGATGCCGCACGAGGCGGTAGACGCCGTTGACCTGCAACCGGTCGACGGTCGCGTCGGGCACCTGGATCACGTATTCGCGATAGGCCTGGCTGATGCCGAGCAGGTGGAAGTGGTTGAGCAACAACGTGGCCGCGTAGACGAGCACGAAGCCCAGCCAGAATCCGGCGTCGATCACCAGCCCGACCGTGCCGTCGGCCGACCAGAGTTCGGCCGGGATGGGCTGCCACGCCAGCATGATCACCCACATGACCAGGCACACCATCACGATGTAGACGGTCCGCTCCAGCGCCTCCGGTACCCAGCGGGTGACGAAGGCCTTGAACGCGGGCCTGGCCATGCCCGAGTGCTGCAGGCCGAACAGCGCCAGCAGCAGCACGTCGATGATCAGCGCCGGCACGGTCGACAGGTGCGGGCCCTTGTCGATCGTCTTGGGCAGGAACCACCCACCGGCGAACAACAGCATCAGCGGCACGGTGATGCCGGCGACGGCGTAGACGGCGAAGGCGAACAGGAACGGGACCAGCCGGGTGCGGCTGGTCACGACCGCGCGCGCCTGGGTGGGCGTGATCAGATCCATGCGAACCACGGCAGGTACCGCGAGCGCACGGTGCCCTCCTCGATACGCTTCTCCAGCTTGGCCTTCCACTGGTTGCCGTAGCGCTCGTTGAGGAAGCCGCCCGGCCAGAACAGGCGCCAGCCCGACTGCGCGACCATCCAGTACGGGACGATGACGCCGGGGTTGACATCGCGCATGTAGTCGAGCTTGTCCGGGATCTGGCTCCAGTGGATGCCCGGGTAGCGGTGGTGCACGCTGTGGTAGCCCTGGTTGAAGATCAGGAAGTTCAGCACGTTGCCCGCGTTGTTCAGCGAGGTGCTCGGGTCGTCCTCGAAGCCCTTGGCTGGCGCGTGGCTCAGCCACGCGAAGTAGCCGGCGTTGACCTGGGTGATCAGGAACGGCACCCAGTAGAACAACACGAAGCGCTCGAAATCGACCAGGTACCAGACGGTTCCGATGACGACCACGTACAGCGCCATGTCGAGCAGGAACTGGTGGCGGGTCCGCTTGCGGCGCGGTGCCGGGTCGGCGGCGGCGAGGGTGCGGATCGTGTGGATCTTGACGACGGCGCCGTAGCGGACCCAGTACCAGATGGCGCCGAGGCCCTTCTCCATGCCGGTGGTCGAGGTGACGTCACCGGGACCGTCGTTGAAGCGATGATGGTTGAGGACGTGCACCTCGCGCATCTCGGCGGCGGTGAGGTTGCCGGGCAGGCAGCACAGGAAGTCGACGACCCGGTTCGGGAACTTCGACACGAACAGCGGCCGGTGGGTGTGCATGTGCATCACGCCGATGGTGAGCGAGAGGTTCAGCAGCGACAGCACGATGATCAGCGGCACCGCCAGGTACCAGTGGGTGGCGGCGGGCACGAACAGGCCCAGCGACAGCATGCCGATCCACAGGGCGATGTGCAGCAGCGGACCGACGTTGGAGGCGTGCTCGAGCTTGAGCACGCGTTTGCTGAACGGGGTCTGTTCGGGCGCGACGGGCGTTCCGGTGCTCATGCGAGAGCTCCTTCGCTAGTGGTGTCGGGGACGATGAGCGCGGATCTGGGGCGAGTGCTCATGGGCGGCTCCCTGGGGTGCTGGTGTCGAGGGCAGCGAGTTGAAGTCTCGTGGCGAGTGCGCGCAGCGCCGCGGGTTCGTGCGGCGGCACGCGTTCCATCGCGCCGAAGGCCAGGTGATCGGCGATCATCATGGTGCGCACCTGGGCGTCGGGCAGTTCGCCGGTGAGCGGGCCCTCGGGCAGGGTCCGCACGAGCGTGAAGGTGGTGTCGACGATCAGCGGAACCAGCGAGGTCGGCATCGTGGCCGGGTCGCCCGCGCCGAGCACCTCGGTGGTCCGGTTGGCACCGTCGGCGAAATCCGGTGAGGCGTCGAGCATCCGGTGGATCGCCAGGTCGGCGCTGCGGCGCACCCGGTTGAGCATCCTGGTCCAGTACGTCGCCGAGGATGCCGCGAGCAGGGCGGCGCCGACCTTGCGCCGGTAGGGCGCGGGCGCGTCGACGACCGCGCACAGGAACGCGGTGGTGGTGATGGTCATGTACGCCATCGCCGCCCGCGCGCCCAGGCTCGGGGTCCCCGGGCCGAGCCTGCCCAGCAGGGCGAAACCGCCGAGGGCGGGGCCGAGCAGTTGCAGCATCACCCGGCGCTTCAGTTCCTCGCGGTCGGCCACGCCGTAGATCTCGAGTTCGCCGTCGCGCAGGTCGTTGGCGGACTGGGCGATCACGGCGACGCAGCCGGTCAACTCGCGCAGGTCGGCGTCGGACAGCACGCCGTCGGCGACCAGGGCACAGGCGTAGTGGGTGACCCGGCCGAGCACCCCCTCGCTGTAGGCGACGCGCGAGAGCGGGCTCTCGATGTTGCGCGCCATCACCGCGGCGACATCGGTGATCACGGCGGCGACGCGCTGTCTGCCCGCCGGGGCCAGGGCGCTCACCAGGGCGCGGATGTCGTCGATGCGCGCGGCGAGCAGCCGGTCGACCGCCTCGCTGTCGCGGGCCGCACTGGTCACCGCGGGCAGGGCGGGTGGCGCGATATCGTCGGTGCCGTCGAGGTAGCGCGCGGCGGCGAGCACCGCGGTGCCCGCGACCGCGCGGTCGCTGAGGTCCTCGAACGCGTCGAGTACCCGGCAGGCCAGCAGCGCCGCGGTCGCCTCCGCCCGCAGGTGCGCGGGCAGGAAACTCACCGAGATGCCCAGGTTGCGCCCGGCCGGGATCAGGGCGAGCCGCGCCAACTCCTCGGGGGTCGACGCCGCCCGCAAGGCCGCGAGGTCCGGTGCCCGGCGCAAGGTGCGCAGGCCGTGGGCCAGCGCGCCGATTCTGGTCTGTCTCATCGGTTGATCACCTGCTGCAGGAGTTCGCGAAGGTCGTCGCGGGCGGGCGAGGGCGGGAAGATCTCCAGCGCGGCGGCGGCCTTGTCGGTGGCGCCGAGCGCGACCGCGCGGGCGGCGGCGGTGGCCCCGGACTCGACGAGATCGGTTTGCAGTGTGGCGCTGGATGTTTCGTCCGACAGCCACATCTGGACGGCGCCGGGCCTGCTGGCCAGCCATTCGATGACCGGCCAGGTCGGCACCCGGCGTTCGAGGTCGCCGCCCGCGTCCTTGCCCAGTTCGGGGCCGCCCTCGATGTCGCGGACGTCGTCCATGATCTGGAAGGCGAGCGCGAGCTGATCGGCGTATTCCATCAGCGCGTGCAGCCGGTCGTGGTCGGCGCCGCCCGCCGTCCCGCCGTAGGAACAGGACAGCCGGAAGAGCGTGCCCGTCTTGGCACCGGCCACCAGCTCGTAGTGGCGGCGCAGCGCGGACGCCTCCACGGCCGGCGGCAAGGTCTCGATGAGCTGGCCGAACGACAGGTCCGAGAGCCGGTCGGCGTAGGTGATGCCGGGCGCGTCGCCGAGACCGGCGAACACCGCCGGATGCTCGGCCAGCACCTGCGCCACCACCTGCATCGCGGCACCGGCCAGGTGGAACCCGGCTCTGGCCGCGACGCGCACGCCGAACGCGGCGGGGACCGAGGCCGCGCCGCGACGCAGCAGCGAGCCGTCGCAGATGTCGTCGTGCAGCAGCGAGGACTCGTGCAGCATCTCCATCGCGCAGGCCAGATCGATCGCCGCCGACCGCGGCGCGGCGGCCGCGTCGGGCAGCAGCCCGGCGCAGGCCAGCACCAGCCTCGCCCTGACCCGCTTGCCGGGAGCGGCCAGCACGTGCCGATAGATGTCGTCGAATTCGCCACCGGTGAGCAGGATTTCGCGCAGACGCTCGGTGACCAGTGGGATCAGCT
Source organism: Nocardia sp. NPDC050717 (assembly GCF_040654275.1). Lineage (NCBI taxonomy): Bacteria > Bacillati > Actinomycetota > Actinomycetes > Mycobacteriales > Nocardiaceae > Nocardia > Nocardia sp. NPDC050717. Next base: position 173,225 of record NZ_JBFAHR010000009.1, on the reverse strand, counting down.
CGACCGGTCCGGCGGACGGTCTTGGCATGACCGCCACCTGGTCGCCCTGGTGCTCCGCCGAGTCCCGGCGGTGGGTGGAAGGTAGCGCGAGATCGTCCATGGCGCTGGTCTCCTTTGGTGTGGTCACGGTGGCAGTGCGGTTCACCCCGACGGTGCGCAGAGGTCACGGGGGTCAGGCGGCGGTCTGTCGTGGTGACGTCTCACAACTACCGGGCCCGAGCTTCCCGATCGCTGGCTACCGACGGGTAGTTTTGTAGAACCGTCACGGAATTGTCAAGCGCGACAACATGTTTCAGACCTGTTTCGCGAATCACGTTGTGCCACACAATTACTCGAGGCAGAAGTCAGCTTCACTCGCTGCGGACAGCACTGGTCACGGAAGTGAAGGAAGCGCGAAAACAGCTGTGTCTCAAGCGCTTTGGTGAGTGCGGGCCGGTTCGGGCCACGTGTGTGTTGCGAGGGGATCGAGATGGGGGCGGCGGGGACCACCACGATGTGGACCACTCGAACAACGATGCCTACTGGCGAGTACGACGCGACTCTACGTCCATCACCGCGCGCTCGCGAATCGAGCGTCTCGCTTCGTGAGATCCCCACGGATCCCGCCCCGGGATTTCGGCGAAGTTCCCAATTCGCGGCCACGGGTGCGCGAGTACCCTACTCCCGGTTGACATTTCACCAGAAGATGTCACACACACGGCATCGTCTGACCAGATCGGGAGCAGTTCGCCGCGCCGGGACTCAGCGCGCCGCGCTCCCGCCGAGGACGAGCAGTTCGGGCAGGGGCCGGTCGAGGACGGGGGTCGAGGGACGCGGCGCGGGACCACGCCGGACCACGGTGCGGTGATGGGCCACGACGACCCCGCAGGCCCGCACCGTCGTCGAGATCAGCGCCTCGGCCAGCGGCAGATCGTCCTCGCGACAGGCGAAGACGGAGAAGCGCACCGCGCCGGCCTCGGCCGGGCCGTCCTGCGGGATCGCCTCGGCGGGGCAGCTGGACAGGAGCATGACCGCGGCGGCGAAATCCCGGAACGGATCACCTGTGGCGAGGTCGTCGCCCGCCGCCACCATCGCGAAGACGCTTCGCAGGCAAGGCCTTTCGGGGATCTCCTCGGCCCGTTCGATACGCGACCAGCGGCACAGCGCTGGATGCTCGGCGATGTCTGGGCGGCCCGCCCAGCGGCGCGCGCCCGCGGCCAGCAACCGATCGACGGTCGCGCGCCAGCGGGCGGAATCGTCGATCCTGGCGACGACGCGCAGGCGCCGGCAGTCGTCGGCACCGGGAGCGAGGAACGGTTCGATCGTGGGAACGGCGGGACCGGCCGCCGGACGTTGCGTCTGCACGGTGACCCCCTAGCGAATGCCGGATCCCGGTGACGGCGGCGCGGCGGCGGCACCCCGCCGCCAGGCCAACCGGAAGGCCGTGATCGCGGCCAGCACGGCGCCGAGCAGCACGAGCGTCACGGCCGCCAGGACCACGATCCCGGACGCGCCGACGCCCGCGTAGCGCGCGATCAGCGCCGATGCCAGCACGGGGCCCGCGGTGACGAGCACCGGAATCAGCAGGAGCAGGCCGACGGTGACGAGCGTGGCCGGCGCCATGGTCGATTTCACGACGGAAAAGCCCTGCCGGGAAGTCAGCATCTGCGGCCCCGACTGCCGCGTGACTGTAGCCATTTCCGCCCTCTCCGTTACCTGAAGGGAACCCAGCGAACCATGGGCTATTCAAACTACATCGCACGCCACGCCACTCCCGTGATTCGTCACGAAAAGGTGATAACCCGAGATCGTCGCGATTCGCGCCAGAGAAGGAAAGCCTAGGTCAAGGCGGCAATTTCGATTAACTACAAGTTTGCTGACAATTCCCCGTATTCAGCTTCGATAACAATTCCGAGGGACCTCGGCGTGGCGCAATTTGTCACCGGCCGGTGTGTACACCGGCCGGAACACCTACGGCCGTCAATCGCCGAGGGCGGACGTGGAACCGAAACTGCCTTCGAGACGATTCCGCGATCCGGGATGAATCAACCGGGCGGCACTGACCAGGCCGCCCGAGGACCACGTCCGGCGCCGGATCAGCAGGCACGGCTCGTCCGCCTCGATGCGCAACAGCGCGCACTCCTCCCGCGTGGCGCGCACCGCCTCCACCACGTGCTCGCCGCGGATCAGCGGCGCCACCTCGCTGAGGTAGGTGTTGGGCGTGACGGTGGTGAAATCCTGGGCCAGATACTCGGGCGCCTGCGCCGGGTCGACGTAGCGGTCCTCCACCTGGATCGGCACCTCGTCCTCGATGTGCACCAGCAGTGAGTGGAACACCCTGCCGCTCATCGCGTTTCCGAGCACCGGGTGACGGGCATCGGCCTCCTCCGCGCGGACGAAGACCACCTCGGTGCGGTGGCGATGACCGCGTCGTGAGATCTCGTCGGCGATGTTGCGCACCTCGAACAGCGGGGAGGCGGCCTTGGTCGGCGCGACGAAGGTCCCCACGCCCATCACCCGGTTGAGCGCGCCGTCGGCGGTGAGATCGCGCAGGGCGCGGTTGATCGTCATCCGGGACAGGCCCAGCGCGTTGACCAGCTGATTCTCCGACGGGATCTGCTCGCCCTCGACCCAGCGCCCGCCCTTGATCTGCGCCATGATCAGCTGCTTGACGCGTTCGTACGCCGCGAATTCGGTCCCCAGTTCGCTGTACAGCGCGGCCAGGTCCGCATCGACCACTTCGATCGCCACCACCGGTATCCGTTCCCTCAGTTTCCCCAGAGAATACGTTGCCCCCGAGCGAGGCAGTGCGCTTGACAACGCACTTGTATATACAGGACTATACCACTACTCTGGATTTCAGTGACCCAGGACACAGCCGTCTTCTCGAGGAGTGAACCGATGACCGACGCCCCCATCCAGCCCGCCGCCGGACCACGGCCCGTGTCCGCCCCGCGCGGCTCTCAGCTGCGCACGCTGGGCTGGCAGCAGGAGGGCGCGCTGCGGATGCTGATGAACAACCTCGATCCCGAGGTGGCCGAGCGCCCCGACGATCTCGTCGTCTACGGCGGCACCGGCCGCGCGGTCCGCAGCTGGGCGGCCTTCGACGCCATCGTGCGCACCCTCGAGACCCTGGCCGACGACGAGACGCTGCTGGTGCAGTCGGGCAAGCCGGTCGGCGTGTTCCGCACCAACGAGTGGGCCCCGCGCGTGCTGCTCGCGAACTCGAATCTGGTGGGCGACTGGGCGAACTGGGCCGATTTCCGCAAGCTCGAGCAGGCCGGGCTGATGATGTACGGCCAGATGACCGCGGGCTCGTGGATCTACATCGGCAGCCAGGGCATCCTGCAGGGCACCTACGAGACCTTCGGCGCGGTGGCGCGCAAGCGATTCGGCGGCACCCTGGCGGGCACCATCACGCTCACCGCCGGGGTGGGCGGCATGGGTGGCGCGCAGCCGCTGGCGGTGACCATGAACGAGGGCGTCGCGCTGTGTGTCGACTGCGATCCCGCGCGCATCGATCGCCGCATCGCGCACGGCTACCTCGACACCAGGGCCGAATCGCTGGAGCAGGCACTGGAACTCGCGATCGCCGCCCGCGACGAGCGCAGGCCGCTCTCGATCGGTCTGGTCGGCAACGCCGCCGAGGTGTTCCCGCGGCTGCTGGCCATGGACGCGCCCATCGACATCGTCACCGACCAGACCTCGGCCCACGATCCGCTGTCCTACCTGCCGATCGGGGTCGCGCTCGAGGACTGGCACACCCTCGCCGAGAAGGACCCGGCCTGGTTCACCACCGAGGCGCAGGCCTCGATGGCCAAGCACGTGGAGGCCATGGTCGGCTTCATGGACAAGGGCGCCGAGGTGTTCGACTACGGCAACTCGATCCGTGACGAGGCCCGCAAGGGTGGCTACGACCGGGCCTTCGCGTTCCCCGGCTTCGTGCCCGCCTACATCCGCCCGCTGTTCGAGGAGGGCCTCGGCCCGTTCCGCTGGGCCGCGCTCTCGGGTGATCCGAAGGACATCGCCGCCACCGACCGCGCGATCATGGAGCTGTTCCCGGAGAACGAGCACCTGAAGCGCTGGCTCACCATGGCCGGGGAGAAGGTGCAGTTCGAGGGGCTGCCCGCGCGGATCTGCTGGCTCGGCTATGGCGAACGGCACCGGGCCGGACTGAAATTCAACGAGATGGTCGCCTCGGGCGAGCTGTCGGCGCCCCTGGCCATCGGCCGCGACCACCTCGATTCCGGTTCGGTGGCCTCCCCCTACCGCGAGACCGAGGCGATGGCCGACGGTTCCGACGCCGTCGCCGACTGGCCACTGCTGAACGCCCTGCTCAACACTGCCTCCGGCGCCTCGTGGGTCTCGATCCACCACGGTGGCGGCGTCGGCATGGGCCGCTCCATCCACGCCGGCCAGGTGTGTATCGCCGACGGCACCGACCTGGCGGCGCAGAAGCTCGAGCGGGTGCTGACCAATGATCCCGGCATGGGCGTCATCCGGCACGTCGACGCCGGCTACGAGCACGCGGCCGAGGTGGCGCGCGAGCGCGGGGTGCGAATCCCCATGCGGGAGAGCTGATCTCCCCCGCCGCCCGCATCCGCACCGGTGCGGGCGGCGGCCATGCCTTGGAGTCACTCTTGTTTATGACTGACCAGTCAGCCATAATCGGACCATGCCGAAAATCGTCGATCGGGTCGCGCGGCAGGAGGAGATCCTGCGCGCCGCCGCCGCGGTGTTCGCCCGCAAGGGCTTCGCCGCGACCCGTGTCGAAGATGTCGCCGCCGCAGCGGGTATCGCCAAAGGCAGTGTGTACCTGTACTTCCCGAGCAGGGACGCGCTGCTCGCCGGGGTGTTCGACAGCTTCGCGCGGCGCTCGGCGCTGGCACTCGACGAGCTGGGCGACGGCCCGGCACTCGAACGCCTGGAGCGCCTGGTCCGCGGTGCGCTGACGATGCTGGCCGAGCACCCCGATCACGCGCGGGTGCTGCTGGACGTGTGGGCCGCGAAGCCGCCCCTCGACATGGCCGCGGTCTACCGCGAGTACCGCGCGGCCGTCACCGGACTGCTGCGCGAGGCCGTGGCCGACGGCACCGTCCGCGACGAGGTCGACGAGCGGTACGCGGCCGTGATCATCGGTGCCATCGAGGGCTGCCTGATCCAGACGGTGGTCGACCCGAGCCTGTCGCTGTCCGACCTCGCCGAACCGGTCCTCGCGGTGTGCCTGACGGGAATCCGGCGATGACGGTACTCACCGACCGCCTCATCGCGCCGGGCGCGACCCGGGCCGAGATCACCCTCGGATTCGGCGTCGCCACCTGCGGCGCCGCCGGTGCGGCCGCGCTCGCGGTGCGCGCCCAGCACCCGTGGTTCGCCGTCGCCGTGATCGCGGTGCTCGCCTTCGACCTGTTCGGCGGAGCCGTCGTGAACGCGATGGGCTCGGCCAAGCGGTGGTACCACCGGCCGGGCCGGCACGCCGGGCACCATCTGGCTTTCGTGGCGATCCACATCCAGCCGTTCCTGCTGGCATGGGTACTGCCCGCGTTCAGCTGGCCCGCCGCCGCGACCGTGTACGCGCTGCCCCTGATCGCCGCGGTAGTCGTCACCGCGACCCCCGCTCCGATGCGCAGGCCGGTCGCATTCGCCGTCACAACGCTCGGACTGCTGGCGATCACCGGACTGCTCACCGTCCCCGCGGAAGTGGGCTGGTTCGCACCGGTCCTCATGATCAAACTGCTACTCGCACACCTCCTTCCGGAAGACACGGCGTAGTGGCAAGGTCCGCCCGCACCGAAACCGGCGCGGGCGGACCTGGTCAGTCCCCCTGACGTTCGCGAAGTTTCGCCTCCATCGCCGCCGTGAGGAGAGGACGCTCGGCCGACTCACTAGACGACGAGGCGCGGCGTTTCACTCGCTGTAGCGACGGCCGATCAGCGTGGTTCATGGCCGGTGAGGCAGGCACCGAAACCAGCACCGCTCCAGGAGTGGGCGCCGCGGCAGCACCGAAGCTCGCGGTGGGGCTCACGGCCGGCTGCTGCCGGTAGTGCGGAGGGGCGGTGGCTAGCCGTGGGTGGCCGTGGTGGACGGGGTCAGGTCGAGGGTCCAGTCTTGGCCGCGGACCTCGTGGCCGAAGCGGTGGTGGGGCTCTTCGCTGATTCGGGTGAAGCCCGCTGCCTCGTAGATGCGGTGGGCCGAGGATTGGGCGTCGGTGGTCCACAGCGTGATCTGGGTGTTGCCGGTGGCGCGGGCGAAGGTGAGGACCCGCTCGACGAGCGCGGTGCCGACCCCGAGACCGCGGGCGGCCGGGGTGACCAGCAGCGTGCGCAGGGTGGCGACGCCGGGCTCGGCGCCGCGCACGCAGAGCACACAGCCCGCGCGGACGCCGTCGACCTCGGCGATCCAGGCGGCGTCGGTGGCCGGGTCACGGCGGGTCGCGTAGTCGCCGACGATGCCGGCGACCAGCGCCTCGAAATCGGTGTTCCAGCCGAACTGTTCGGCGTAGATCTCACCGTGGGCCTGCACGATCCAGCCCAGATCGCCCGGCCGATCGGCCGCGCGGATCACCACTCTCGCCTCGTCGCGCATCAGCCACCTCGCCTGCCGAACGATCCCGAACCACTGAAACGAGCGTTTCAGTAGCTGTAGGCTACCGGCATGGCCAGCGCGTCGACAACCCCCTCCGCCAGGCAGAACGAGCTGCTCGAGGCCGCCTACCGGTACGCGCTCGAACACGGGCTCGCCGACCTGTCGCTGCGCCCGCTCGCGGCCGCCATCGGCTCGAGCCCCCGGGTGCTGATGTTCCTGTTCGGCAACAAGGACGGCCTGGTCCGGGCGCTGCTCACGCGCGCACGCGCCGACGAGCTCGCCTTCCTCGACGAACTGACCGACAGGCCGGCGTCTGCCGACCTCGCGGCCGCCGTCGACCAGGTCTGGCGCTGGCTCGCCGCGCCCGGCCATCGCCCGCTGCTGCGACTGTGGTCCGAGGCTTACGCCCGCTCGCTGGTGGAACCCGACGGCCCCTGGTCCGGTTTCGCCCGCGCGACCGTCGACGATTGGCTGACGCTGCTCGCCCGTTTCCAGCCCGCCGGGGACAGCGCCGTCATCGACCGCACGCTCGCCCTGGCCGTCCTGCGCGGCTGCCTGCTCGACCTGTTGGCCACCGGCGACGAGGCTCGCGTGACCGCCGCCGTCGACCGTCACCGCGCCACTTTGCGCGGGCAGTGACGCGCCGCGGTAATGCGCGGCTACCGGTAGTAGTGCAGGGACAGCGCGCCGGTGTCGGGGAACGTGGTCGCGGCGGCCAGCCGCCAGCTCGCGGCGTAGCCGTCGGGCAGGACGCGCACGCCGCCGCCGAGCGTGCGCGGCACGACGGTGAGATACAGATCGTCGACGAGTCCGGCCGTGAGCAGACCTCGAATGATGCTGGCGCTGTTGAGGACAAGGATGTCGCGCCCCGGCCTCGCCTTGAGCGTGCGGACCTCCGCCTCCAGGTCGCGGCCGATCCGCGCGTTGGTCCACTTGGCCTCGTCCAGATCGGCCTGCTCGAGCGTCGTGCTGAAGACGACCTTCTCGACCGTCGCGAGCCAGCGGCCGAGGTCGCGGGTACGGGCCGAGCTGTCCGGGTCCTCGGTCAACCCCGGCCACACCGCGGTGAAGCCTTCCCAGTTGGTGCGCCCGAGGAGCGCGGTATCGACGCCGCGCCAGATTCCCTCGTAGTAGAGCTCGCTCTGCGGGCTCACGATGTGGTCCATGCACCAGCTCATGTCGTCGTCGGGTCCGGTGCCGCTGTATCCGTCCATCGACACGGTGACCTCGGCGGCGACTCTGCGACCGGTGCTCTGCGGGCTGTTCGACATGGGTGACATCCGTTCCTCGCTGGTGGGTGGCTCAGCGGAAAGGACGCCATGGGAGCGTCGAATTCATCGCCGGCACGGTTGACAGCTCGGTGGAAGGGCGGTGTCCGATCCACAGACGAAGCCCCCGGCCAGGTCGTCGGGGGCTTCGCCGAGGGAGGTTCTCAGCCCAGCGGGCCGGTGATCGATTCCGCCGCGGCGAGCAGGGCGCCGGTGGCGGCGAGTTCGACCGCGGCCTCGATCTCGGGCGCGAGGTAGCGGTCGGTGCCGGGGCCGGGGACCCGGGCGCGCAGGGCCTCGCGCACCGCCGCGGTGGCCGGTGCCGGGGTGAGCGGCGCGCGCAGGTCCAGCGCGCGGGCCGCGGTGAGGGCCTCGATGGCCAGCACCCTGGTCAGGCCGTCGATGGCGCGGCGGAGTTTGCGGGCCGCGGACCAGCCCATGGAGACGTGGTCCTCCTGCATCGCCGAGGACGGGATGGAGTCGACCGAGGCGGGCGCGGCGAGCCGCTTGAGCTCGGAGACGATCGCGGCCTGGGTGTACTGGGCGATCATGTGACCGCTGTCGACGCCCGGATCGTCGGCGAGGAACGGCGGCAGCCCGTGGTTGCGGGCCTTGTCCAGGAAGCGGTCGGTGCGCCGTTCGCTGATGCTGGCCACATCGGCCACGACGATGGCGAGGAAGTCCAGGACATAGGCCACCGGGGCGCCGTGGAAGTTGCCGTTGGATTCCACGCGCCCGTCGAGGGTCACCACGGGATTGTCGACGGCACTGGCCAATTCGAAGCCGGCGACCCGCTCGGCATGGGCGAGCGTGTCGCGGGCGCCACCGGCCACCTGCGGTGCGCAGCGTAGCGAATAGGCGTCCTGCACGACGGTGCAGTCCGGCGTCGCGTGGCTGGCCACGATCGCGGAATCGGCGAGCAGGCGGGTCATGTTCGCGGCGGCGACGGCCTGGCCGGGCTGGGGCCGCAGGGCCTGCAGGTCGGCGGCGAAGACCTTGTCGGTGCCCAGCAGGCCCTCGACGCTCATGGCCGCGGTGATGTCGGCCAGGCGCAGCAGCGCGCGCAGGTCGTGGCAGGCGAGCACGAGCATGCCGAGCATGCCGTCGGTGCCGTTGATCAGCGCGAGGCCCTCCTTCTCCTCGAGCTCGACCGGCGCGATGCCCGCGGCGGCCAGCGCCCGCTCGGCGGGCATCAGCTCGCCGTCGGCGTCGCGCACCGCGCCCTCGCCGAGCACGGCCAGCGCGACGTGCGCCAGCGGCGCGAGGTCACCGGAGCAGCCGAGGCTGCCGTACTCGTAGACCACCGGGGTGATGCCTGCCGAGAGCAGCGCCGCGTAGGTCTCGGCGACGACCGGGCGCACGCCGGTGCGGCCGGTGGCCAATGTCGACAGGCGCAGCAGCATGAGCGCGCGGACCACCTCACGCTCCACCTCGGCACCGGAGCCCGCCGCGTGCGAGCGGACCAGGCTGCGCTGCAACTGCTTGCGGAGTTCGAGCGGGATGTGGCGCACGGCCAGCGCGCCGAACCCGGTGGACACGCCGTACACGGGCTTGGGGTCGGCCGCGAGCGCCTCGATGCGACGGCGGCTCTCCCCGATGGCGGCGAGCGCCTCGGCCGACAGCGACACCGCGGCGCCGTCCCTGGCCACCCGCACCACGTCACCGGGCGTCACCGCGCCGGTGCCGACGACGACCGGGGCCACCGCGGTCAGATCCGAGTCGATGCTCACTGGGCTTCTCCATTCCGAACAGCACTGGGGGACAAAACTTTTCCGTCGTCTTCCGGGACGGGCACCGGTTCGGGCGCGGCAGGCACCGGGCGCACCCAGAGGCGGAACGCCAGGCACAGCAGCGCCAGCCACACCGCGCCGACGACCAGCGCGACCCGACTGTCGGCGTCGAAGGCGATCACCGCGATCACGAAGATCAGGAACGCGATGGTGATCAGCTGCCCGTAGGGCCACAGCGGCACCGGGAACTTCAGCGCCGCGACCTGCTCGGCCGACATCCGGCGCCGCGAGCGGTACTGCGAGAACAGGATCATCAGCCAGACGAAGATGGTCGCGAAGGTGGCGATCGAGGCGATCACCAGGAACACCTTGTCCGGGATCAGGTAGTTGAGCAGCACACCGACCAGCAGGGTGACGGTCATGACGACCACCGTCATCCAGGGCACGCCGTTGCGCGAGACCCGCCGCATCACCGCGGGCGCCTGACCACGCTGGGCCATGCCGTACATCATCCGCCCCGCGCCGAAGATGTCACTGTTGATCGCCGACAGCGCCGCGGTGATCACCACGACGTTCAGCACCGCCGCGGCGGGACCGAGGCCGAGGCTCTGGAAGATCTGCACGAACGGGCTGCCCTCGTCGCCGATGGTCTGCCACGGGTTGATCGCCATGATCACCGCGAGGGTGAGCACGTAGAACAGGATGATCCGCACCGGCACGGTGTTGATCGCGCGCGGGATGGTGCGCTGTGGGTCCTCGGCCTCGCCGGCGGTGATGCCGATGATCTCGGTGCCGCCGAAGGCGAACATCACGATGGCGAAGCAGGCGACGAAGCCGCCGAAACCGGTCGGGAAGAAGCCGCCGTCCGACCACAGGTTCGTCACGCCCGTCGTTGTGTCGTGGATGCCGAAGCCGAAGATCAGCACGGCGATGCCGCCGGCGATCATCGCGACGATGGCCACGATCTTGACCAGGCTGAACCAGAACTCGACCTCGCCGAAGACCTTCACGCTGAGCAGGTTGATCGCACCGATGAAGAAGATGATCGACAACACCCAGATCCAGCGCGGCACGTCGGGGAACCAGAAGCCCATGTACACCCCGAAGGCGGTGACATCGGCCAGGCAGACGATGAGCATCTCGAAGGTGTAGGTCCAGCCGGTCATGAACCCGGCCAGCGGGCCGAGGTGCTTGCTGGCGTACTCGCCGAACGAGCCGGCCACGGGATTGCTCACCGCCATCTCCCCCAGCGCGCGCAGCACGAGGTAGATCGCGGCGCCGCCGATGAGGTAGGCCAGCAGGACCGAGGGACCGGCGCGGTGGATCGCTTCCGCGGAGCCGTAGAACAGGCCGGTGCCGATGGCGGAGCCGAGCGCGATGAAACGGATGTGGCGCGCGGTGAGTCCCCGCGTCAGCACAGCGACGGGTTTGTTCAAACCATTACTCCCGGGATCGGAAAGGCGCACGGCGGGTGTGATCACTCGACGGATCACCCTGTGGGGCCGGTCACAACGACGGTACATGTATAAACCTGTATATACAGCCTTGTCAACGCGCGCGACGACGGCCGGCAGCCTACCGCTTGACGAACCTGTCTATACAGGCATATACATATCGGACGTGACCCAGCGCACATGCCCGGTCACGCGTCACGCAGAAAGACAGGCCGCCATGACCACCACCGGCAGCACCGAGGACCTCCTCGTCCCCGAACGACGCACCATCGATGTCGTGCCCGACAGCGAACGGCACGGCACGCCGCGCAGTCAGTTCACCCTCTGGTTCGGGGCGAACATGCAGATCACCGCCGTCGTCGACGGCGCGCTCGCGGTCGTGTTCGGCGCCGACGCGCTGTGGGCGATCATCGGCCTGCTGCTGGGCAATGTCTTCGGCGGCGCGGTGATGGCGCTGCACTCGGCACAGGGCCCGCGCATGGGTCTGCCGCAGATGATCTCGAGCCGCGCGCAGTTCGGCGTCAAGGGCGCGGTCGTGCCGCTGGTGCTGGTGATCCTGATGTACCTCGGCTTCGCCGCGACCGGCACGGTGCTGGCCGGGCAGGCGGTGAACAACATGCTGCACGTGGACAATCCGGTGATCGGCATCCTGATCTTCGGCGCGCTCACGGCCTTCGTCGCCGTCACCGGGTATCGGCTTATCCACGTCGTCGGGCGGGTGGCCACCGTCGTCGGGATCATCGGATTCACCTACCTGACGGTCCGGCTGTTCGCCGAGTACCCGGTGGCCGACTTCGTCGGCGTCATCGGCTTCGACGTGACGACGTTCCTGCTGGCGATCTCGCTCGGCGCGGGCTGGCAGCTCACCTTCGGCCCCTATGTCGCCGACTACTCGCGCTACCTGCCGCGCAGCACCAGTGAACGCACCACCTTCTGGTCGACGTTCCTCGGCAGCGTTCTCGGCTCGCAGTGGGCCATGACCTTCGGCGCGCTGGTGGCCGCGGTGGCGGGCAAGACCTTCCTCGCCGACCAGGTCGGCTTCCTCGGCACACTGGCCGGGCCCGCGGTGCTCGCGTTCTGCGTGTACCTGGTGATCGTGGTGGGCAAGCTGACGGTGAACGTGCTCAACGCCTACGGCGGCTTCATGTCGATCCTCACCACCGTCACCGCCTTCGACGGCCGCTCGCAGATCTCCACCCGAGCGAGGACGCTCTACATCGTCGGCTTCGTCGGGGTATCGATGGTGATCGCGATCGCCGCGAGCGCCGACTTCCTCGACAACTTCAAGAACTTCGTGCTGGTGCTGCTCATGGTGTTCACGCCGTGGAGCGCGATCAATCTGATCGACTACTACCTGATCTCGAAGGAGCGGGTCGACCTGCCCGCGCTCTACGATCCGCACGGGCGCTACGGCGCCTGGAACGTGCCCGCGCTGGTCTGCTACGGGCTGGGTGTGCTGGCGCAGATCCCGTTCCTGGCGCAGAAGCTCTATACCGGTCCGGTCACCGAGTTGCTCGGCGGCGCCGACATCTCGTGGATCGTGGGCATCGTGTTCACCGGCGCGATCTACTACCCGATCGCGCGCCGCACCGCGAACCCGCCCGACCGGATGATCTACCCCGCCCACACCGACATGGTCGACGCCCGCGTCTAGGAGGACACCGCAGTGCCAACCACCGCACTGACCGCCATCGGCACCCTGGTCACCAACGATCCCGCCCTCGGCGACGGTCCGCTGGGGATCCGGCGCGACGCCGCCGTCGTCTTCGAGGACGCGACCGTCGTGTGGGTCGGTGACAGCGCCGCCGCGCCCGCCGCCGACATCGGCGTCGACCTCGGCGGCCGCGCGGTGCTGCCCGGCTTCGTCGAATCGCACTCGCACCTGGTCTTCGCCGGTGACCGCGCCGAGGAATTCGCGGCCAGGATGGCCGGGCGCCCGTACGGCGCGGGCGGCATCCGCACCACCATCGCGGCGACCAGAGCGGCCACCGACGACGAGCTCGCCGCGAACGTGCGGCGGCTGCTGGACGAATCGGTGCGGGCGGGCAGCACCACGGTCGAGTGCAAGAGCGGATACGGCCAGACCGTCGAGGACGAGTTGCGCAGCGTGCGGATCGCGGGCCGGTTCACCGACGAGGTGACCCTGCTCGCCGCGCACGTGCCACCGCCGGAGTACGCCGGTCGCGCCGACGAGTACGTGCAGATGGTCGTCGACGAGATGATCCCGCGCTGCGCGCCGCACGCCCGCTGGATCGATGTGTTCTGCGAACAGGGCGCCTTCGATCGCGAACAGGCCAACGCGGTGCTCTCGGCGGGCATCGCGCACGGACTGGTGCCGCGGGTGCACGGCAACCAGCTGCACCAGGGTCCGGGGGTGCGGCTGGCGGTGGAGCTGGGCGCGGCGTCGGTCGACCACGTCGTGCACATCGACCAGGCCGACATCGACGCCCTCGCGGGCAGCGACACGGTGGCCACCCTGCTGCCCGGCGCCGACTTCTCCACGCGCAACAGTTATCCCGGCGCCAGGGCGCTGCTCGACGCCGGCGTCACCGTGGCCCTGGGCGCCGACTGCAATCCGGGCACCAGCTACACCACGAGCCTGCCGTTCTGCATCGCCCTCGCGGTGCGGGAGATGCACATGACGCCCGACGAAGCGGTGTGGGCCGCGACCGCCGGCGGCGCGCGCGCCCTGCGCCGCACCGATGTCGGCGCGCTCACTCCCGGCGCGCGAGCCGACGCCGTCGCGCTCGACGCGCCCTCGTACCTGCACCTCGCCTACCGTCCCGGTGTGCCGCTGATCAGCCAGGTGTGGCGTGGCGGCGCCCTCGTCCACCCGAACTGAGATGCCGATGAGCCTCGAATCCTGGACCGGCCGCGCCGACGGCGACACCCCCGAGCATCTGCGCTGGCATCAGGCCGTCACCGAGTACACCCCGGGTGGCGAGCCGGGCGCGTGCGTGTTCGTCGGGTTCGCCAGTGAGGCCGGAGTGCGCCGGAACAAGGGCCGTCCCGGCGCGGCGCAGGGACCCGACGCCTTGCGGCGGGCGCTGGCGCCGATGGCACTGCGCACCCCGCTGCGCGCGTGCGACGCGGGCACCGTCACCGTGACGGGTGACGAGCTGGAGGACGGCCAGCGCCGGCTCGGCGAGCGGATCTCGGCGCTGCTGGACGACGGCGCCTTCCCGGTCGTCCTCGGCGGCGGCCACGAGGTCGCCTACGGCACCTACCTCGGCGTCGCCGGATCGGCCCGCCGGACACCCGGCACGACCGTCGGCATCCTCAACCTGGACGCGCATTTCGACCTGCGCCCCGATCCGGTCCCGAGTTCGGGCACCCCGTTCCGGCAGATCCTCGAGTCCGACGCGGACGTGCGCTACGCCGTCCTCGGCATCAGCCAGCCGAGCAACACCACCGTCCTGTTCGACACCGCCGAGCGCTTCGGGGTGCGGTACCTGCTCGACGACGACTGCGACCCCGAGCGCGCCAGGGCGTTCGTCGCCGACTTCCTGGCCGGGATCGACCTGCTGTACCTGACCATCGACCTCGACGTGCTGCCCGCCGCGGTCGCGCCGGGCGTGAGCGCGCCCGCGGCCTACGGTGTCGCGCTGCCGACGATCCAGGCGGTCTGCGATCAGGTCACCGCAGGCGGGAAACTGGCCGTGGTCGACGTCGCCGAGCTCAATCCCGAGCTCGACATCGACCAGCGCACGGCCAGGACCGCCGCGCGGCTGATCCACCGGATCGTCACCGGGCATCGCCGGGATCAGAAGTAGCGCAGCCACACGTAGCTCCAGGCCATCGTCGTGCTGACGAGGGTGACCAGCATGCCGTACCGGGTGAACTGCCAGAACGAGATCCGCTGCCCGGCGCGCGCGGCGATACCGAGGGCGACGACTTTCGCGCTGGCCGCGACCGCCGTGCCGTTGCCGCCGAAGTCGGCGCCCAGTGCGAAGGCCCACCACAGCGAGCGGCCGGTCGCCGGATCGGGCGCCCCGGCGACGAGGCCCTCGACCACCGGCGCCATGGTCGCGGTGTAGGGAATGTTGTCGACGAACGCGCCGAGCAGCGCCGAACCGAACACCAGCGCGGTGGCGGCCAGGAAGTAGTCGTCGCCGACCAGGTCGATCGCGGCGGCGCCGATCGCGGCGATCACGCCGGTGTGGACCAGTCCGGCGACCATCACGAACAGGCCCATGAAGAAGACCAGGGTCGGCCACTCCACCTCGTGCAGGATGTCGCCGATGTCCAGGCCCGAGACCAGCACCATCGTCCCGGCACCGACCAGCGCGATCACCGACGGCGACACGTGCACGATGCCGTGCAGGCAGAAGCCGAGGATCACCCCCGCGAGCACGATCAGCGACCGGACCAGCAGTTTCGGATCGCGGATCGCCCGTCGTTCCTGCATCGCCATGACCGCGTCCACCGAGCCGGGATCGGTGCGCAGCGCCGAGCGGAACAGCAGCCGGGTCATCAGGACGAACACCGCGAAGGTGAGCACCACGATCGGCGCCATGTGCGCCAGGAAGTCGTTGAACGTCAGCCCGGCCCGGCTGGCGATGATGATGTTGGGCGGATCGCCGATCAGGGTCGCCGCGCCGCCGATGTTGGCGGCGAGGACCTCGGCGATGAGGAACGGCTGGGCGGCGATGCCGAGCCGCTTGCACACCACCACGGTCACCGGGGCCACCAGCATGATGATGGTGACGTTGTCCAGGAACGGTGAGGCGCCCGCGGTGATCAGCATGAGCATCACCATCAGCCGGTACGGCTTGCCACGCGAGCGCTTCGCCGACCAGATCGCCAGGTAGTCGAACAGGCCGGTCTGCTTGACGACGCCGACGATGATCATCATCCCGAGCAGCAGGAAGATGACGTTCCAGTCGATGCCCTCGTGCGGGGAGAAGAACACCTCCTCGCCGGGGATCAGCCCGAGCACCGCCATCAGACCCGCCGCGATCAGGACGGTCTTGACCTTGTCGGCGCGCTCGGTCGCGATGAAGAAGAAGGCGACCACGAAGATCAGGACGGCGAGCGTGGCGGCCATCGCCGGGTCCTCAGTCGCCGGGGCCGGTGACGGCCAGGCTCGTCAGCAGCCGCTCCAGGGTGATCGCGCCGCGCAGCACCCGGGCGCGGTCGACCACGGCGAGCAGCGGACTGTGCTTGCGCGCCATCAGGATCGCGATCTCGAGCAGCGTCGCGTCGGGGGTGACGGTGGCCGGTGAGGGCGCGCCGTCGGGCAGGCAGTCACCGACGGTCAGGCTGCCCGGTTCCTGCCAGAACAGGTCGGCGTGGACCTCGTCGATCGTGCGCACCAGCGTCGGGTCGTTCTGGTAGGAGCCCGGAATCACCAACCGCAGCACCTGGGTGCCCGGCAGCACGGCGACCGGCCGGTCGGCGGTGTCGACGACGATCAGGCCGGGCAGCCGGTTGACGACCATCAGCCGCACCGCCTTGGCGACCGGGTCTGCGGGCCGCACGGTCGGCAGGTTCATCGCGATGTCGCCGGCGCGCACAGTGCCTCACGCCCCGTCGGCGCCGAGGCGCTGCTCGAGCCGCGTCAGCCGGTCGTGGACGGAACGGGAGTGCAGGAGCTCGGCGATCTGATCGGCCTCCTCGGGTGCCAGGGCGATGTCGACGGTCGGTTCGTCACTGCCCGCGACGTAGGTCAACAGGTGGCGGGTGCCGGTCGGCTCGGTCAGCAACGCGAAGCGGGCCCCGCGGCCGGTGCGGAAGTGGTGCAGCACGCCGGTGCCGGGGATCGTGGTGCGATCGGTATCCATCCCGAGCGGGTCCTTCCTGACGTGATCGACTGCCTGCACCGAGTCTCGGTGCGCGCGGCCGTCGCCACCATCGGCCGCGACACCCATTTCCCGCTGCTCAGCGGCCCGCGGCCAGGGTGTGGAATGGGTGTCGGACCCCATGGACACACAGGAGGCGCGCCAGCATGCTGGGTGGTATGAACCGTCGATCGGCCCGTACCCCGGTGACGGCGCTGTTCTGGCGGGTCTGCCTGCTCAACGGTGTGGTGTTCACCCTCGGCACCCTGGTGCTCGCGCTCTCCCCCGCCACCGTCTCGACCCGGGTGCGGCTGACCGAGATCCCGGTCCTGCTCGTCGGGCTCGCGGTGATCCTGACCGCCAACGCGATCGCGCTGCGCACCAGCTTCGCCCCGCTCGACGAGCTCGTCACCACGATGCGCCGGGTCGATCCCCCGCATCGCGCGGCCCGGCTGGACCGGCACCTCGGCGGGGATTTCCACCAGCTCATCGAGACCTTCAACGCCATGCTGGACCGGCTCGAATCGGAGCGGTCGGTCGCGGGCGCCACCGCGCTGGCCGCCCAGGAGGGCGAGCGGCAGCGCATCGCGCGCGAGCTGCACGACGAGATCGGGCAGAGCCTGACGGTCGCGCTGCTCCACCTCAAACGCGTCCTCGATCGCGCCCCCGCCGACCTGCGCGACGAGGTGGAACAGGCGCGGGAAACCGTGCGCGGCTGCCTCGACGAGGTGCGCGGGATCGCCTCGCGGCTGCGCCCCGACGTGCTCGAGGATCTCGGCCTGCACAGCGCGATCAACGCGCTGTGTCACGAGTTCGCGCGCTCGGCGGGCATTCCGGTGCACCGGCACCTGGACCCGGAATGGAGTCGCCTCGACCCCGACATCGAGCTCGTCTGCTACCGGATCGCCCAGGAGAGCCTGACGAACGTGCTGCGCCACGCGGGCGCCGACGAGGTCCACCTGCGCCTGGTCGCCGGCCCGGACCGGGTGCTGCTGCGGGTCACCGACAACGGCCGCGGCGGGGTCGTGGAGACCGGCGCGGGCATCCGCGGGATGCGCGAACGCGCCATCCTCATCGACGCGACGCTCACCATCACCTCCCCGGTCGCCGGGGGCACCTCGGTCGAACTCGCCGTGCCCGCGCGGGGGAACGGAGCCCACCCGTGAGCGAACCGACCCGGATCCTGCTGGCCGACGACCACGCCCTGGTCCGCAGCGGCCTGCGGATGATCCTGGACAACGAACCCGATCTGCGCGTGATCGCCGAGGCGGCCAACGGCTTCGACGCGGTGACCGCGCTCGCCGACGACCGCATCGACCTGGTCATCCTCGATATCGCCATGCCGAGGATGACCGGCATCCAGGCCGCCAGGGAGATCCACCGCACCCGGCCCGGCGTCCGCATCCTGATGCTGTCGATGTACGACAACGAGCAGTACTTCTTCGAATCGCTGAAGGCCGGGGCCTCGGGATACGTGCTCAAATCCGTGGCCGACCGCGATCTCATCGAGGCGTGCCGGGCCACCATGCGCGGGGAGTCGTTCCTGTATCCGGGCGCGGTCACGGCGCTGGTGCGCGACTACCTCCAGCTGGTCAGGCAGGGCGCCACGCTGCCCGAGACGATCCTGACCCCGCGCGAGGAAGAGGTGCTCAAGCTGATCGCGGAGGGCAATTCGGCCCGCGACATCGCCGCGACGCTGGTGATCAGCGTGAAGACCGTCGATCGGCACCGCGCCAACATCCTGCAGAAGCTCGGCCTGCGCGACCGCCTCGACCTCACCCGCTACGCGATCCGCGCCGGATTGATCGAGCCCTGACGGCGTTCCCGCGCACGATGTTGCAGCTTTAGGGTTGCCTACCCTAAAGTTCTGCGTGATCCGGTTCGCAACCCTCGCAGCTCGGCGGGTGGTGACGACCGCGCCGTCGTCTCGTATCCGCACGTCGACCGATCCGCATGCACCACAGCGCTTCTCGCCTGCCCGACGGCCAGGCGCGCCGGGTCGTGCGCGATGAGGAATGCTGGTGACAACTCTCGCCCCGCGCGCCCCGGCGCTCCGCCGGGCCGCCGTGTTCGCGCTCGGTCTGGCGGCACTGCTGCTGCTGATCGTGCTGAGTCTCGCGTTCGGATCACGCTCGGTACCCGTCGGCACCGTCGTCGAGGCCGTCCTCGGCCAGGACGTGGGGCGCGACGCCGCGGTCGTCACCGGGATGCGCTGGCCGCGCACCCTGGTCGGGCTCGCGGTCGGCGCGGCGCTCGGGCTTGCCGGCGCGATCACGCAGGGCGTGAGCCGCAACCCGCTGGCCGCGCCGACGACCCTGGGCATCAACGCGGGTGCCGCGCTCGCCGTGGTCACCGCCATCTACGCGCTCGGGCTCAGTCAGCCGGCGCAGTACGTCTGGTTCGCCTTCGCCGGCGCCGCCGTGGCGGCCGCGTTCACCCTCGCGCTCGGCCGGCGCGCCGGTGATCTCGACCCGATCCGGCTGGTCCTCGGTGGCACTGTCGTGCAGCTGGTCCTGGCCTCGTGGACCTCCTCGGTGCTGCTGTTCAGTGAGCGCACCCTCGACGAGGCGCGGTTCTGGCTGGTCGGCTCGATCGCGGGCCGCGACCTGTCGGTGCTCGTGCCGCTGCTGCCCTTCCTCGGTCTCGGCGCGCTGCTCGGGCTGGCGATCACCGGCGGGCTCAACGCCCTGGCCCTCGGTGACGAAGCGGCCGCGGCGCTCGGTGTCCCGGTCACCCGGATCCGCGCGATCGGCATGGTGGCCGTGGTGCTGCTGGCCGGGTCGGCGGTGGCGGTGGCCGGGCCGATCGCGTTCATCGGGCTCGCCGCGCCGCATCTGGTGCGGCTGGTCGCGGGCAGCGATCACCGGATCCTGCTGCCCGGCTGCCTGCTCGCGGGCCCGCTGCTGCTGTTGGGGGCCGACATCGTCGGCCGGGTGATCATGCGGCCCACCGAGATCGAGGTCGGGATCATCACCGCGTTCCTCGGCGCGCCGCTGCTCGCGGTGCTCGCCACCAGAAAGGTCCGCCGATGACCGCACTCGCCGTTCCCCCGGCCCGGTCGACGTCCGCGCGGGTGCGCGGGCTGACTGTGCTGCTCGTCCTCGCCCTGATCGGCATCGTGCTCGCCGCCCTGGCCACCGGCGAGGTGCCGATAAGCGCGCTCACCGCCGCCCGCGCCGTGTTCGGGCTCGGTGACCGCGGCGAGGTGTACATCGTGCAGGAGTTCCGCGCGCCCCGGGTCGCCGCGGGCGTGGTCGCCGGCGCCGGGCTCGCCGTCGGTGGCGCCGTGTTGCAACGGCTGTTCCGCAATCCGCTCGCCTCACCCGACGTGATCGGCGTGACCGGCGGCGCCTCGCTCGGCGCGGTGGTCGTGCTGGCGGCCGGGGTGAGCCTGCAGGCGATTCCGCTGGCCGCGCTGGCGGGCGGACTGGTCGCGGCCGTGGCGCTCGGCGCCATCGGCTGGCGCACGCAGGTGTCGACCGCGCGGCTCGTGCTGGTGGGCCTCGCCATCCAGGCCGGGCTGGCCGCGGCCGTGAACCTGGTGATCGTGCGGTTCCCCCGCGAACTGGCCGGCTCGGCGATGCACTGGACCGCCGGGTCGCTCTACGGGCGGACCTGGCCGGAGGTGACCGGTGCCGCGCTCTGCTCGCTGATGGTGCTCGCGGTGCTGTGCACCCAGTACCGCACGCTGGCCGTGCTCGATCTCGGCGACGAATCCGCGGGCGGGCTCGGCGTCGGAGTCTCGGGCGCGCGGCTGCGGCTGCTGCTCACCGCGGTGGCGCTGGCGGCGCTGGCGGTGGCGATCTCGGGGCCGATCGTGTTCGTCGCGCTCGCGGTGCCCCAGCTGGTGCGCCTGCTGTGCGGGCCACCGACGGCCGGATCGCTGGCCGTCACCGGACTCGCCGGGGCGACGCTGCTCACCGGCTGCGACTACATCGCGCAGCACCTGCTCCCGGTGGAGGGGCTGCCCGTCGGCCTCGTCACCACGACCGTCGGCGCGCCGTGGCTGCTGTGGCTGCTCGTGCGCGACAGCGACCCCGCGAAACGGAGAAACGCATGACCGGGCAACCGAGGAACGAACTCGCCACCCGTGAACTGGCCCTGCGCTACGGCGAACGCACCATCATCGACGGGCTCGACCTGGTGCTGCCCGGCGACGCGGTGACCGCCATCGTCGGCCCCAACGCGTGCGGCAAGTCGACGCTGCTGCGCGGGCTGACCCGGCTGCTGCGGCCCGCGGGCGGCACCGTCACCCTCGACGGCGCCGACATCCACCGGATGAGCGCCCGTGCGCTGGCCCTGCGGCTCGGGCTGCTCCCCCAGCAGCCGATCACGCCCGAGGCCATCACCGTCGAGGCGCTGGTCCGGCTCGGGCGCTACCCGCATCAGAAGATGTTGCGGCCCTGGTCGTCCGACGATCAGGCGGCGGTGGAGGACGCGATGGCGCGCACCGGCACCACGGCCCTGCGCGAGCAGTCCGTCGACCAGCTCTCCGGCGGGCAACGCCAGCGCGCCTGGATCGCGCTGGCCCTGGCCCAGGACACCGACCTGCTCCTGCTCGACGAACCGACCACCTTCCTCGACCTGCGCCACCAGCTCGACGTCCTCGACCTGGTCGCCGACCTCAACACCGAGGCGGGCCGCACCGTCGTGATGGTGCTGCACGACCTGGGCCAGGCCGCCCGCTACGCCGACCACCTGGTGGTGCTGCGCGACGGCGAGCTGGCCGCGGCAGGCCCGCCCGCCGAGGTGCTCGACGCCGAGCTGGTGCGCAGCGTGTTCGACGTCGAGTGCCGGGTGATCCCCGACCCCGAAACCGGTACCCCGCTGGTGATCCCGCTCGGCCGCGCTGCCCGCGCCGTGCGCGCCTGACCTCCCGACCCTTTCTCCCCGACCAGAAAGTGAATCCCATGTCCCTGTCACGACTCCGCAGCCGCGGATTCGGCGCCGCCGCGGGCGCCCTGATCGCGCTCACCGCGCTCGTCGGCTGCGGAACCGATTCCGGCACGGCCGAATCGGCCAACTCCGCCGCCGACTCGGCGAGCTTCCCGCGCACCCTCGACACGGTGATGGGCCAGGTGACCATCCCCGAGGCGCCCCAGCGCGTGGTCGTGCTCGACACCGCCGAACTCGACTCGACCACCCTGCTCGGGGTCACCCCCGTCGGCGCGGTCGTCCCGCACACCAAGACCCAGGGCGGTTTCCCCGACTACCTGAAGGCCGGGCTGGGCGACGTCGTCGACGTCGGCCCGCTGCTGGAGCCGAACCTCGAGCGGATCGCCTCGCTGAAGCCGGATCTGATCCTGTCCTCGAAGATCCGCCACGAGAAGGTCTACGACAAGCTCAGCGGCATCGCCCCGACGGTGTTCACCGAGACCACCGGCGGCCCGTGGAAGGCCAACCTGGCCGTGCACGCGAAGGCCCTCGGTCTCGATCAGCAGGCCGCCGACGCCCTGCGCACGTACGAGGCCCGCGCGCACGCGCTCGGCGAGCTGATCAAGACCAAGAACAACGGCACCGTGCCCAGCGCCTCGGTGGTGCGCTTCCTCGCCGGTCCGACGCGGCTCTACACCAACCAGTCCTTCAGCGGTGTCGTGCTGGCCGATGTCGGCCTGGCCCGTCCGGAGGCGCAGTCGAGCACCGACCCGAAGAAGATCATGATCGAGGTGAGCCCGGAGCAGATCGATCGCGCCGAGGCGGACATGATCTTCGTGGCCACGATCGACGACCCGGGCAAGACGCCGAAGAACGCGGTCACCAGCGGCCCGGTCTGGCGTGATCTGGCCGCCGTCAAGAGCGGCAAGGTGTACGAGGTGCCGGACGAGACCTGGATGTCGGGCATCGGTGTGCAGGCGGCGCAGCGGATGCTGGCCGACATCGCCCAGGCGAACGGTGTGGCCCTGCCCGCCGAGTGATCAGCGCGCGAACAAGGCCCCGCCGGTGACACCGGCGGGGCCTTTGCGCTGTCCTACTCCGCGACCGGGATCTCGCGCACCCGCGACTTGCGGCCGCTGATCCCCCGCATGACCGGCTCGACGATCCGCGCCGCGATCGGCCCGATGATCGCCATCAGCAGTACATACGTGGTGGCCAGGGCGGCGAAGCCGTCGGGCACCGCGCCCGCGGCCACGGCCAGACCGGCGATGACGATGGAGAACTCACCGCGCGCGACCAGCGCGGTGCCCGCTCTGGCCCGGCCCAGCTGGGACGCGCCTGCCCGCTTGGCCGCCCACCACCCGGTGGCGATCTTGGTCGCGGTGGTGACCACGGCCAGCAGCACCGCCCAGCCCAGCACCGGCGGGATCGTCCGCGGGTCGGTGCTCAGCCCGAACAGCACGAAGAACATGGCCGCGAACAGATCACGCAGCGGCTCGAGGATCTTGGTCGCCTCGTGCGCGGTGGAATCGGAGATCGCGATGCCGAGCAGGAACGCCCCGACCGCCGCCGACACCTGCACCGCCGACGCCACTCCGGCGACCAGCAGTGCCGAGCCGAGCAGCTTGAGCAGGAAGATCTCCCGATCCTCACTCGCCACGATCGCCGAGACGTACTTGCCGTAGCGCAGCGCGACCACCAGCACCAGGGTCACCGCGACCAGCGCGATGCCGACCGTGGTCATCCCCGCCACGAAGCCGACCCCGGCCAGCACCGCGGTGAGCACCGGCAGGTACACCGCCATCGCCAGGTCCTCGAACACCAGGATCGACAGCACCACCGGCGTTTCCCGGTTGCCCAGCCTGCCCAGGTCGTTGAGCACCTTCGCGACGATGCCCGAGGACGAGATGTAGGTGACGCCCGCCATCGCGATCGCCCCGGTGGGGCCGAGGCCGAGCATGAGCGCCACGATCACGCCCGGTGTCGCGTTGAGCACCAGGTCGAGCAGGCCGGCCGTCCACGATTTGCGCATGCCGGTGACCAGTTCCCCGGCCGTGTACTCGAGCCCGAGCAACAGCAGCAGCAGGACGACGCCGATCTCACTCGCGAGGTGGATGAACTCGTCCACCTCGTGCAGCTCGACCAGCCCGCCCGTGCCGAACACCAGTCCGCCGAGCAGATACAGCGGAATCGGTGACAGCCCGACCCGCGCCGCGATCCGGCCGAGCACCCCCAACCCGAAGAACACCGCCCCCAGCTGGATCAAGGCCAGCGCGGAATCACTGATATGCACGCGCTCAGCCGTCGGACAGGATCACGGCCGCGGCATCGAGCCCCGCCTGCGTGCCGACCACGACCACCATGTCCCCGCCGAGGAACTCGAACTCGGGCCCCGGGGAGGCGTGCACCCGGCCCGCGCGCAGGACCGCGACGATCGAAGCGCGGGTCCTGGTGCGCATCTCGGTCTCGCCGAGGCGCCTGCCCGCGTAGGCCGAATGCGCGGGGACCGGCATCGAGCGGGTGCTCACCCCGTCGAGGTCGCGGTGCTCCTCGCTCAGCTGAGCGACGAGCTGCGGTGCCCCGAGCAATCCGGCCAGGGTGCGGGCCTCCACGCTCGACAGCGGGATCTGCACGGTGGCGTCCGGGTCGCCGACCTTGGTGAAGATCAGGTCGGTGCCGCCGTCCTTGTGATCGACGACGCCGATGCGGCGGTCCACCTTGGTCAGCGAAAACTCTTTCCTGACACCGATTCCGGGCAGGGAGGTCACATCTACATTCATTGTTGGATCACCTAACGTCAGCTAGGCGATACCTTACCTGCCCTTTACTATTCGCAGGGCCCGGTCAGCCCTGGTCGAGCAACCGCCCGGCGGCTTCCAGGCCCTCGTCGGTGCCGACCACGACCACGAGATCCCCGGCGATGAAGGTGAAATCCGTACCGGGCGAAGGAGTCACATCACCCGCGCGGACCACCGCGACCACCGAGGCTTTGGTCCTGGTACGCATCGCGGTGTCGCGCAGCGGACGTCCGTCGAACGGGCTGCCGCGATCGATGGCGAACTGCCTGGTCGTGAGCTCGCCGACGCCGTGCACCTCGGGCGTCTTCTGCACCACCTGCGGGGCGCCGAGCAGCCCGGCGAGCACGCCGATCTCGGTGCCCGACAAGGGAATCGACGTGGTCGTGTCGTAGTCCCCGGCCCGCGAGACCACCAGATCCACCGAGCCGTCGCGGTGTTCGACCACGCCGATCCGGCGCCGGGCCTGCGCCAGCGGGAAGTCCTTGCACACGCCGATCCCCGGGAGTGGCGTCACATCGATGTTCACGCCCTCACAGTACGACGACTTCGGAATAACGCCAGCCCCACCCTGTTCGGCCGCTCCGGAGAGGCATCGGCCATATTCGCTTGCCGCGCCGGTGCCGTCCTGGCTACCGTCGAGGGCATGTGTGGACACACCGCGATGACGAAGCCCTGGTCGCGCCGCTGACGGCGGCGACAGGGATTCCTCTGCTCTTCCGAGGCCGCCGTCCGAGCTGTCATGCCGGGCGGTCGTTCGCGTTGTCCCGGCTCCCTCCTCGTGGCACGGAGCCTCACTCATGTCTGTATCCCCTCTCGCACGCCCGGCCTCGCTCGACGAGTTGCCCGCGGGCGCGCACGCCCATGTCCGGGCGAGCGGCGTCCGCCATCGCCTCGGTGATCGGCCGGTGCTCACCGATGTCTCCGTCACCGTCTCGGCCCGGTCGCGGCTGGCCGTCGTCGGCGAGAACGGGCGCGGCAAGACCACGCTGCTGCACGTCCTCGCGGGGGTGATCCGGCCCGACGCGGGCACCGTCACCCGGGCGGGCACGCTCGGAATCGCCCAGCAGGCCATCCCCTTTCGCGCCGGTGAGACCGTCGGCACGCTCGTCGCCGAGTCGATCGGACCCGCCCTGCGCGCGCTCGGGGCGCTCGACGACGCGACCGAGGCCCTCACGGCCGGTACACCCGGCTCCGACGACGCCTACGCCGCCGCACTCGACACCGCGACCCGGCTCGACGCCTGGGACGCCCAACGGCGCGTCGACATCGCGCTCGCGGCCTTGGGCGCCTGCCCGGACCGGGACCGCGCGCTGGACACGCTCTCGGTCGGCCAGCGCTACCGGGTTCGCCTGGCCTGCCTGCTCGGGGCACGCCCCGATCTCATACTGCTCGACGAACCGACCAATCACCTCGATCGCGCGGGTCTGGACTTCCTCACCCGACGCCTGCGCGAGCACGCGGGCGGGGTGGCCGTGGTCAGCCACGACCGGGCGCTGCTGCGCGACATCGGGACCGAATTCCTGGATCTGGACCCGAGTCCCGACGGCAGGCCGCAGTGGTTCGCCGGTGGCTACGCGGGCTGGCAGGACGGTCGGCGCCGGGCGCGGGCGCAGTGGGAACAGGAGTACGCCGATCAGGTGGCCGAGCGCGACCGGCTGCGCCAGTCGGTGGCCGAGGCCCGTGATCGGTTGAACACGGGCTGGCGGCCCGACAAGGGGCATGGCAGACATCAGCGCCAATCCCGGGCGCCCGGCGTGGTCCAGGCCCTGCACCGCCGCGAGTCGGCTCTGGAAGCACACCGGGTGACGGTGCCGGAACCGCCGCTGCGCCTGCGCTTTCCGGAGCCCGAGGTCCGGGCGGGGACACCGCTGCTGCGCGCCGCCGGCCTGACCGTGGCGGGGCGGCTCGACGGGCCGGTCACGCTGACGATCGACGCGGGCGACCGGCTCCTGGTGACCGGTGTCAACGGCGCGGGCAAGTCGACACTGCTCGATGTCCTCGGCGGCGCGCTGACACCCACCACGGGCTCGGTCGACCGGCGCCCCACCGCCCGGATCGCGCTGATCGGCCAGGAGGTGCCCTCGTGGGAGCCGGAGCAGACCGCGCAGCAGGTCTACGACCGGCATGTCAGACGCCTCGACTCGCGTACGGGCACCGACCCGGTCTCCCTCGCCGCGACCGGCCTGATGGAACGCCAGGCCAGGCACACCGCGGTCGGCAGGCTCTCGCAGGGCCAGCAGCGCAGGCTGCACCTGGCGTTGCGGCTGGCGGACCGTCCGGGACTGCTGCTGTGTGACGAGCCGACCAATCACCTCTCGGTCGCCCTCGTCGACGAGCTCACCGAGGCGCTCACCGGCACCGGTGCCGCGGTCGTGCTGGCCACGCACGACCGGCAGCTGCTGCGCGACCTGGCGGACTGGCCGCGCCTGGAACTCACCCCGGCGGCGGGCTAGTGCGCGAACTTCCAGCGGGTCGCGCCGTGCGGGTCGGTCAGCGCGACGCCGACCGCGAAGTGCGGCACGAACCGGTACAGCCACCAGGGGGCAGGCCCGGCGCTCTGGGCACTGAACGGCGCGGTCACGGCGTCGCCGTCGCGTTCGGCGGGCCAGCCGCTCGCCCGATAGCTCTCGGTGACCCGGTCGAGTTCCCCGTGGTCGGTGGTGCGCGTCGCCACACCTTCGAAGACGACATCGACATCGTCGACGAACCGGAACGACAGCGTGCACGCCGGGTTCCCCGCCAGATAGCGGGACTTGTGGCTGTCCGGCCCGCTGGTGAAGTAGAAGTGCTCGCCGACCAGGCAGGCGCCGATCCCGGCCGAATGCGGCCGCCCGTCGGGGCCGACGGTGCCGAGGAACTGGGTGGTCTCCAGCGCGGTGAGACCGGTCTCGACGGCGGTGCGCACCCGGCTCCACGGCAGCGTGTCGTCGTTGTAGATGTTCAGGTCGGTGGCCTCGACCGGATCGGGCAGCATCGGCACTCCTCTACATCGAACAGCCAGGCAGCGGGGCCGGGCCCGAGGGGCAACGGAGGACTCACAGTGCCTCCCGAGTATAGGTGCGCACCGGCGGGCGAAGCCGTTGGCTTGCGTATTCGGGCGAAGTTGTGTGTTGTTGAGTCGTGACCAACTCATCCGGAGACGCGTATCCACTCACGGACACGATGACCACCACGACGGCGGTACACGACGGCGTCACGGTGCTGACGGTGACCGGCGAGGTCGATCTCGCGACCGCACCCGCGCTCGACGCCGCGATCGAGGCCATCCTGGCCGACAAGCCCGCGACGCTGGTGATCGACCTGACCGCGGTCGGGTTCCTGGCCTCGGCGGGCATGGCGACGCTGGTCGCCGCGCATCAGCGTGCCGGTGACACCACCAAGATCGCGGTCGTCGCCGACGGCCCCGCCACCAGTCGTCAGCTGAAGATGACGAGCCTGGACCAGGTGTTCGCGATGCACACCACGCTGTCCGCCGCCCTGGCGTCCTTCACCGCCTGACCTACGACAACACGCCGCCGCCCGGGATCTCCCTGGCGGCGGCGTGTCGCGTCGTGGGTGTCAGCAGAGGCCGCGCAGCTGCTCGATCAGCTTGACCCGGCCCGCCGCGTTCTCCGCCAGCGGCGTCACGTTCAGGGTGGTGACGCCCGCCTCGGCCATGGCCGCGACGCGGTCCTTGACGAAGCTCTCCGGGCCGATCAGCGACACGTCGCGCACCAGCTCGTCGGGCACGGCCGCGGCGGCGGCCTGCTTGTCACCGGCCAGGTACAGCTCCTGGATCCGGTTCGCGGCCTCGCCGTAGCCGTACTTGGTGGCCAGCGTGTGATAGAAGTTCTTGCCCTTGGCGCCCATGCCGCCGATGTACAGAGCCAGGTGCGGCTTCACGAACTCCAGCAGCGGGGTCACGTTCTCGCCGATGGCCAGCGCGGGACCGGCGAAGATGTCGAGCTCGCCCAGCGCGGGGTCGCGCTTGGCCTTGCCCGCGGCCAGCGCGTCGCCCCACACGTCGTTCGCCTTCTCGGGCAGGAAGAAGATCGGCTGCCAGCCCTCGGCGATCTCGGCGGCCAGCTCCACGTTCTTCGGCCCCAGCGCGGCCAGCAGCACCGGGATGCGTTCGCGCACCGGATGATTGATCAGCTTGAGCTCTTTACCGAGGCCGGTGCCGCGGTCGGCGGGCAGCGGGATCTGGTAGTACTTGCCCTGGTAGTTCAGCTTCTCGCGGCGCCAGACCTTGCGGCAGATCTCCACCAGTTCGCGGGTGCGCCCGATCGGGGCGTCGTAGGGCACACCGTGGAAGCCCTCGATGACCTGCGGGCCCGAGGCGCCGAGGCCGAGGATGAACCGGCCGTCGGAGACGAAGTCCAGACCGGCCGCGGTCATCGCGGTGAGGCTGGGGGTCCGGGTGTAGAGCTGCAGGATGCCCGAGGCGAGCTGCACGCGTTCGGTGCGGGCGGCCAGGAAGCCCAGGGCGCTCACCGCGTCGAACGAGTACGCCTCCGGCACGAAGACGATGTCGAGTCCGGCGCGTTCCAGGTCGGCGACCTCGGCCGCGACCTCCTTGAACCCGCCCGAGTAGTTGATGCTCAATCCGATCCGCATGGCACCCAACATAGCCCCGCCGCCCGCGACCACCCCGACCGGTCGGTCCGTCGGTGCCGGTGCTGGTCGGGCGGGGTGCGCGGGGCGGCACGCGGTAGCGTTGACGACGATTCCCGCCAGTTTCTCGCCGCATCGAAAGGCCACCACGTCGTGTCGCAGCCCACCGCCTCGCCGCAGCAGATCGCTCCCTCCTTCGGCACGGCGACCCTGGAGCACTATCTGTCGGAGCTGGGCGCCAAGGTCCCCGCACCCGGCGGCGGCGCCGTGGCCGCGCTGCACGCCGCCCAGGCCGCGGCCCTCATCGCGATGGTCGCGCGCTACACGACCAGGGCCAAGGACGCCGAGCACCGCCCGGTGATCGATCGGATCATCGAGGCCGCCGACGCCGCCGGGGCGCGCGCGCTGGCGCTGGCCGACGCCGACGCCGCCGCGTTCACCGCCGTCGGCGCGGCCTACAAGCTGCCCAAGGACACCGACGACGAGCGCGCCGCGCGCACCGCGGCGATCAACGCCGCGCTGGTGGAGGCGGCCAGGGTGCCCGCCGCGGTGGTCGACGAGGCCGACGAGATCCTGTCGCTGGCCGCCGAACTGCTGCCCATCGGCAACCCGAACGTGGTCACCGACATCGGCGCCGCCGCCGACGCCGCGCGCGCGGCCGCCATGAGCTCCCAGCTCAACATCGAGATCAATGTCGGCTCGCTGCCCGCCGAGCTCGGCGACGCCTTCGCCGCGGCCCTGCTGCGCGTCGACACCATCGCCGCCAGGGCCGACGCCCTGCACGCCGACGTCCTGCACGCCGTGCGCGGCTGAGGCCGGTTGTCCACGGCGCGCCCGGTCTCGAAGTGAGAAGACTTCGGCAAGGGCCCGACCTGCGCGAACGCAAGACGACACTCCGATACACCCACTGGCCGTTATCACTTCGATAGATCGAGTTGATCATGGCGGCCTAGACTTGGACTCCGCCTACGAGTGAGTGAAGGGGTGGCGTTTATGAGGAGAGCAGTCCGTTTTCTGTTCGTCGCGATCATGGCGGTGTTCCTGGCCGGAGCATGGTCGGGTGCCGCGTCCGCGGACCTGATCGGAGGTCAGCGCACCCAGTACAGTGGCGGCACGTACGCCGAGGCGAATCTGTCGGCGCACACCTTCACCGTGTACCAGAACGGTCAGGTCGTCCGGGTGATGCCCGCCTCGATGGGTAAGCCCGGTTTCGAGACCCCCACCGGCACCTTCAGCGTGCTGGAGAAGCAGCGCGCGGTCGTGTTCGACTCGCGCACCATCGGCATCCCGCTCGACGATCCCGAGGGCTACATCATCGACGGCGAGTGGGCCGTGCGCCTCACCTGGGGCGGGGTGTACGTGCACTCGGCGCCGTGGTCGGTGGACTCGCAGGGCAACGCGAATGTCAGCCACGGCTGCATCAATCTCGCGCCCGACGACGCGGCCTGGTACTTCGAGAACGTCGGCATCGGCGACGAGGTCTACATCCACTGGTGAGCAATTCCTCGTGGCATTCGGCGATCCTGTCGTGCGCGCAGTATCGTGCCCGTAACGAAATCGTTGCGGGGACGAACCTGACGGCAACTCCCCTGATGAAGGTGGGGCGATGGATCGACCGGAGGCACACAGACCGACCGGGGCTCGACAGCACGACCCGGGATCGGTCGGTGGTCCGTTCACCGCTGCCACGCCGCGGCGTGGCGGTCGTGAGCTGGGCGCGCCACCTCGACGGGTGAGCGAATCCGCCGCGCCCACCACGGGTCCGCGGCATCGCCTCGGTGGCGGACCGCGCACTCCCGCGGGCATTCCGGTGATCTCGCTGCCCGCCGCGCACACCCTGAACCTGCCTCCGCAGGACGGCTACGCCACCGACCGGCTGCCCATCGTCGGCGGGCCCTTCGATCCCGGTGCGCGCCACGCGCTTCCGGATGTGCCGTTCCGGATCGGCAACGCCGACAACGGCCCCGACACCGATCGGCTGCCGATCATCACCCGCGACATGCTCGCGCCCGCGGCGGAACCCCTCACCCCCGCACCGCACACCCCCGCGTCCGCACCGGACATCGGAGTGGCCCAGCACGCTCCGGCATCCGTGGCCGCGCGGCCCGATCCGGTCCCGCCGCGCCCCGCGCCCGACTACTCCGGTGACGACGAGGTCTTCGCCAGGATGATCAACCGCAAGCAGCGGCGGCGCCCGCCCCGCTGGGCGGCGCCGCTCGCCGCGTCGATGGCGGGCGCGCTGCTGATCGGCGGCGGATACTTCCAATTGCGCGGTCCCGCACCGGAATCCGCGGCGGCGAGCACACCGATCGAGTCGAGTCAGGCCGATGCCACGCCGGCCGCAGGGAACTGCCCCGCCGAACAGGTCGGCAGCAAGATCCAGGGCAACGGCCCCGGCGGCACCGAGAACGGCGTCGCGGCGATTCTGGCGTTCCAGCACGCGTATTACGTGGCGCGCTCCGGCGATCAGGCGCGCACGCTCGTGTCCGGCGATGCCGCGCTGCCCTCCGGCGCCGACATCCAGGCCGGGATCGACACCATTCCGGTGGGCACCACGCACTGCCTGGCCATCACCCCGGCGGCCACCGCCGGACAGTACTTCGTGGTGATCACCGAGTTCCGTCCCGACGAGGTGCCGATCATCTACAACCCGCAGCTCGTCGGCACCGCCAAGGTGGGCGGCAAGTACCTGATCACCTCGATCGGGCCGGTGCGCTAGACCCGATCGAGGGCACGAAACCCGCTCAGGCGCGGGCCTTCTCGGCCGCGACGACCACGTGGCGCATCAGCAGCGCGGTGGTCACCGGGCCGACACCGCCGGGGACGGGGCTCAGGGCGGCGGCCTTGCCCTCGACCGTGGCCGCGTCCACGTCGCCCACGATGCCGCCGTCGGCCGACTCGTTGGTGCCGACGTCGATCACGACGGCGCCGTCACCGACGTGCTTGCCGGTGATGAGCCCGATCCGGCCCGCGGCCGCGACCACGATGTCGGCGGGGGTGGTGACCGCGGCGAGATCGGCGGTGCGCGAATGCGCCACGGTGACAGTCGCGTTCTCGGCCAGCAGCAGCTGCGCGAGCGGCTTGCCGACGATGTTGGACCGCCCGACCACGGTCACCAGGCGGCCCTGCAGCGCGATGCCGTGATGCTTCAGCAGTTCCACCACGGCCTCGGAGGTGGCGGGCACGAAGCCGTCCAGCCCGGAGGCGAGCAGACCCAGCGACAGCGGACTGACGCCGTCGACATCCTTGTCCGCGGCGATCGCCGAGCTCACGTCGTCGAGCACCACGCCGGCGGGCAGCGGGGTCTGCAGCATGATCGCGTCGGTCGCCGGGTCGGCGCTGCGCGCGGTGAGTTCGGCGCGGATGGTCTCCGCGCTCGCGTCGGCGCCGAGATCGATACGCTCGCAGGCGATTCCGAGGCGCTCGGCGGCCTTGCGCAGCGAGTTGACGTACCAGGCGCTGGCCGGGTCGTCGTTGGCGACGATCAGCGCCAGCGTGGGCGCCGAGCCCGTGGCGCCGAGCGCGGCGGCGCGGTCCTTCGTGTCGGCGTTGATGGCGGCGGCGAGTTCCTTGCCGGTCAGCGAAGCGGTATCCACGGTGGGTCAGCTTATCCGTCGCTACCGCGTGCCCGGTCCACCGGGCGGCGACGCGCGGAACGTCGTCGAGGTCCGTGGCCCGCGCCGGGTGCGGTCGTAGGGTGTTGGCTGCTCTGTCATCAGCGCTGCCAGCACGTACCGAACCGTTCGCGGGAAGGGTGTCGACTGTCGTGAAGATCTCGAAGCAATGGAAACAGGCGGCCGCCGCGGTCCTCGCGGCCGCCGCGGTCACGACCGCGGGCATCGGCCCCGCGACCGCCGAAGCGGACGTGACCGCGCTCTACAACTCCGCGCAGCGCCATTTCACCGACGGTGACGACGCCGCGGGCCGGGCCGACCTGCGCGCCCTCATCGCCGCCGACCCGAACGACGCCGAAGCGCTGGCACTGCAGGCCATCTGGTCGCACTACGCGGGCGACCCCGGCGCGGTCGGTGCGGCGATGGCCCGGCTCGGCGCGGTCGACGCCGGGATGGCGGCGGGTACCGCCAATGTGCTGCGCGCGGTCACCGCGGCGGCCGCCACCCTGCCCAATCCCCTCCCCGCCCTGGTCGGTCCGCAAACCGGCATCGTGGTGCTCGGCTACGGCCTGCTGCCCGACGGCGCGCTGCGCCCCGAGCTGGAGAACCGGTTGACGGCGGCCTGGTTGCAGGCGATCGCCGCGCCGTTCTCGCCGGTGATCGTCACCGGCGGCAATCCGCAGAACGGGATCTCCGAGGCCGAGGCGATGCGTCGCTGGCTGGTCGGGCGCGGGCTGCCCGCCGACCGGATCCACGTGGAGGACCGCGCGGGCTCGACGGTGCAGAACGCCCTGTTCAGC
Source organism: Nocardia sp. NPDC050717 (assembly GCF_040654275.1). Taxonomy (NCBI): domain Bacteria; kingdom Bacillati; phylum Actinomycetota; class Actinomycetes; order Mycobacteriales; family Nocardiaceae; genus Nocardia; species Nocardia sp. NPDC050717. Next base: position 139,749 of record NZ_JBFAHR010000009.1, on the reverse strand, counting down.
ACCAGGATGCTGCGCGATCTCGGCGCGCACAGCGCCGTGGTGGTCACCTCGCCGAACCACATCCGCCGGGCGGTGGCCGACTTCATCGTGGCCGGAACCACGGTCGTCGGCGCGATGACCTCGCTGGAACAGCTGGTCTCGCAGCTGCCGCCGCCCGCGCGGGCCGCCCAGCGCGGCATCTACCTCGACGCGACCCGCACGTTCGAGCTCGACACCGCGCGCTGATCAATTCGGTTGCGCGGTCGGGGACAATCTCCGCATGACTGTTCTCGCCTCCGCCGACGTGGTCCTCGCGCTGCGCGCCGCCGGGTGTGTCTTCGCCGAAGACGAGGCCGCGCTGCTGCTCGAGGCCGCCGCGGGCGACGCGTCCCGCCTCGAATCGCTGGTGGCGCGGCGGGTGGCGGGGACACCGCTGGAGTATCTGCTCGGCTGGGTGGAGTTCCGCGGACAGCGGATCGGGGTGCGGCCCGGCGTCTTCGTCCCCCGGCAGCGGACCGCGTTCCTGGTCGAGCTGGCGGTGGCCGGGGCTCCTTCCGGCGCGGTGTGCGTGGTCGATCTGTGTTGTGGCTGCGGGGCGCTGGGACTGAGCGCGGCCACCGAACTCACCGCGCGCGGCGCGGTGGTCGAGCTCGTCGCGGCCGACATCGACCCGGTCGCCGTGGCGTGCGCGCGGGAGAACCTGACGCCGTTGGGCGCGCCGGTGTTCGCCGGCGATCTGTTCGACGCGCTGCCGCGTGATCTGCGCGGCCGCGTCGATGTGCTGCTCGCGAACACCCCCTACGTGCCGAGCGAGCGGGTCGCGGACATGCCGCCCGAGGCGCGCGAGCACGAACCGCTGGTCGCGCTGGACGGCGGGCCGGACGGGCTCGCGGTGTTCCGGCGGGTCGCCGAGGGCGCGGCGCGGTGGCTGGCGCCCGGCGGCACGGTCCTGGTCGAAACCTCCACCGGCCAGGTCGAGACCGCCTGCGCGATCCTGGCCGAGCACGGCCTCGTGGCCCGGGTCGAACGGTCCGAGGAGCACTACGCCACGGTCGTGCTCGGCACCAGGACGGGCGATCCGTGCTGATCCGAGCTTTTCGGCAGTCGATGCATGTTTGCGCTGATCGCCGAGACGGCACCGCTCCCGCCGGCGAGACGTCGGCGGGGGCGGTGTCGTCGAGCGCTTACTTGCGTCCGGTGAACTGATCCATCGAGTGGTAGACGCCGACGGCGTTGAGGTAGAAGTCGCGCACCTTGATCGGCAGCAGGCCCGTGAGCGCGCGGTTCATCCGCGAGGTCCACGGGAGCACCACCAGGGCGCCGCCGTTCTTCATCTCCCGCCACGAGGTGTCGACGACATCGTTCTGCTCGAGCATCGGCGTGAACAGGATGCCCTTGGCGCCGTCGAACATGCCGGTGTTGATGTAGGTCGGGCAGACCGTGGTCACCTTCACGTGCGCGTGGCCCGCCTGCTCGAGCTCGAGCCGCACCGAGTCCGACCAGCCCAGCGCCGCCCACTTCGAGGCCGCGTACACGGCCATGCGCGGGTTGGCGACCAGCCCGGCCGAGGACGCGATGTTGAGGATGCGCGCCTCACCGGCCCCGGCGACCATGCCGGGCAGGAACTCGAGGGCGACGTACATCGGGGCCAGCGAGTTGATCGCCATGGTCTTGTCGATGTCGGCGCGGTTCTCGGTTTCCCAGAAGTAGGTGTTGCCGCGCACGATCCCGGCGTTGTTCACCAGGATGTCGATCCCGCCGATCTCGTCGCGCACCGCGTCGGCGGCCGCGCGGATCGAGTCCTGCGAGGACACGTCGACGACGTGCTGGTACACCTTGCCACCCTGGGCGGTGAGCTGGGCGGCGGTCTCGCGCAGCGCGAGCTCGTTGACGTCCCACAGCACCACCGCGTCGGCGCCCTCGCGCACCGCTCGCTCGGCGAACAGCTTGCCGAGGCCCATGGCGGCGCCGGTGACCAGCACCCGCTTGCCCGCGACCGTCTCCAGTTTCATGTCCTGCCTACCCCTGCTTCGTCGATCCTGGTCGCTACTTCTGGCGCAGCGTCTTCATGACGCCGAAGACCAGCGTCATCGTCTTGGCCCACATCTGCTCGGACATGCCGGGCAGCGGCGCGATCGGGAGGACCCGCTGGACCGCGACCGTCTGGGTGTCCACGTACTTGAGCAGGCCCTCGGGACCGTGCCTGCGGCCCTGGCCCGAGATGCCGAGGCCGCCGGAGGGCGCGTCGATGCTGCCCCACGCGGCGATGAAGCCCTCGTTGACGTTCACCGAGCCCGCGTTGATCCGGGCGGCGACGGACTTGCCGCGCTCCACGTCCTTGCTCCACACGCTGGCGTTGAGGCCGTAGGCGGTGTCGTTGGCGGCGGCCACGGCCTCGTCGTCGGAGTCGACCTTGTAGATCGAGACGACCGGGCCGAAGGTCTCCTCGCGGTAGACCGTCATGCCGGGCTGGACGTCGACGAGCACGGTGGGCTCGTAGAAGTACTGGCCGAGGTCGGGCCTGGCGCGGCCACCGGCGAGCACCTTGGCGCCCTTGGCGACGGCGTCGTCGACGTGCGCGCTGACGGTGTCGAGCTGACGCTGGAAGGTCAGCGACCCCATGTCCCTGCTGTAGTCGAGCTCGCCACCCAGGCTCATGTTCTTGACGTTGCCGACGAACTCGGCGACGAACTGGTCGTAGACGCTCGCGTCGACGTAGATGCGTTCCATCGACTCGCACAGCTGCCCGGCCGAGGAGAAGCACGCGCGGACCGCGAGCTTGGCGGCCTTGGAGACATCGGCGTCGGCGAGCACCAGCAGCGGGTTCTTGCCGCCGAGCTCGAGGGAGTAGCCGATCAGGCGCTCACCGGCCTGCTGGGCGATGGTGCGGCCGGTGGCGCTGGAGCCGGTGTAGTCGACGTAGTCGGCGCGGGCGATCACGTCGCCGCCGATCTCGCGGCCACGGCCGAGCACGGCCTGCCACAGGCCGCGCGGCAGCCCGGCGCGTTCGGCGGCGTCGATGGCCCACAGCGCCGAGAGCGCGGTCTGGTTGTCCGGGCGGGCGATCACGGCGTTGCCCGCGATCAGGGCGGGCAGCGCGTCGGAGGCCGACAGGGCCAGCGGGTAGTTCCACGGCGAGATCACCGCGACGACACCCTTGGGCCGGTTGTGCACCTCCACCGAGGTGAGCACGGGCAGCACGCCGCGCGGCTTGCGATCGGCCAGCAGCTTGGGCGCGACGGCGGCGTAGTAGCGGGAGTTCAGCGCGACGTCGCCGACCTCGTCGAAGGCGTGCGCACGGCACTTGCCGGTCTCGGTCTGCACGATGTCGAGGATCGTGTCCTGCTCGGCCAGCACGATGTCGTGGAAGCGGCGCAGGATCTCCACCCGCTGCTTGACCGGCACCTTGGCCCAGTCGCGCTGGGCGTGCCTGGCGACGGCGAACGCGCGGTCGATGTCGTCGACCGAAGACTGCGGCAGGTCGCCGATCTTGTGGCCGGTGGCCGGGGCGAAGACCGGCACCGACGCGGCACCGCCCGCCACCGCCCGGTCGAACAGGGGCTTGACCAGCGCGGCGGGCAGCGCGGTCGGTTCGGCGGTCAGCTCGGGGGCTGTCGTCATTGTCGGCCCTTCTCCTCAACAGATGGCTCACGCGCGACGATCGCGCCGGGTTCGGCTATTTGCTGAACACTAGTGTTAGATTAATGGTTGCGGCCCGTACCGTGTCAAGCTTTCTGTGGTTGTGAGGGAGGTGTGATGTCCGAGGATCCGGCTGTGGCGCGCCGTGGGCGTCCGCCCCAGACCCAGGAGCAGGCCGAGGAGGTCCGCGCCAGGATCGTGGAGGCGACCGCCGCCGTGTTCGCCCGCAACGGGTCGCGCGGTCTGAGTGTCGCCCAGATCATCGAGCAGGCCGGGTTGGCGCGGCCGACGTTCTACCGGTATTTCGGCAATGCCTCCGAGCCGCTGCACGTGGTGCTCACCGCCTCCAACGACGGCCTGGTCGGCGGCATCAGGGACGCGCTGACCGGCACCGACGAGCCGGTGCAGCTGGGCATCCGGCTCATCGACGCCTATGTCGACTGGGCGCGCGGCCACGGCGCGATGCTGCGCCCGCTCTTCGCCGAGCTGCACGATCCCGGCTCCCCCGTCTCGGCCTATCGCGAGCGCGCGCTCGACGACATCCGCGATCTGGTGCGCAAGACCTTCGGCGAACTCGGCCGTCCGGCGCCTGCGCCCCTGGACCTCGACGCGGCGCTGCACGTCTGCGAGTACGTGGTCTACCGCCTGAGCGCGGGCGCCGACCCCGGCCACGATCCGGCCCCCGACCTGGTCACCGAGGCGCGGGTGACGATGATCCGGATCCTGCTGGTGACCCTCGGCACCAAGGACGACCTGGCCTACGCCATGGAACTCCCCGGCCTGTTCCCCGACGCCTGACCGGTCAGCCGGGCGGCATCTCGCCGCGGACCAGCGCGACCGCCCCCACGACGAGCAGCACCGTGAGGATCGCGCTGACCGTCCCGGCGACCACGGCAGGCGTGCCGATCGGCGCGCCGGCGCGCCGGGCCCGCGTCACCGACAACACGCTCCCGGCGACACCCCCGGCCCAGCACAGCAGGAACGCGACCCCGCCGCCCAGCGCCCCCGCGGGAACCGCGAGCAGCGCGGCGGCGCATCCCCCCACGGCTTCGCGGTGCCCCGCGCGCGGGCCCGGGTCGGCGGTCATGTCGTGACGCTACCGCGGCGGGGCGTGGTCGACGTCGTCGCCGTCAGGATCAGTGCGACGGCGAGCAGCGCCGCCCCGGTCCAGGACAGCGGCGTCAGGCGTTCCCCGAGCAGGGCGACGGCCAGCACGGTGGCGGTGAGGGGTTCGAGCAGGCTCAGGACGGCGGCGGTCGCGGCACCGGCGCTGAGCAGACCGTGGAAGAACAGGGCGTAGGCGAGCGCGGTGGGCGCCAGGCCCAGCAGCGCCACGGCGAGCAGGTCGGCCGGTGCCGGGCTGAAGGTCAGGCCGGTCGCGGCGGCGGGCAGCGCGAGCAGCGCGGCGCCGCCGAGGAACCCGAAGCCGGTGGCGGTGATGGTGTCCAGGCCGGGCACGGGGTCGGCGGTGATCAGCGTGACCGCCGCGAACGCCGTGGCCGCGGCCAGAGCCAGTGCGGCGCCTGCCAGGACACCGGAGGCGTCGTCGGCGGGCACGCCGACGAGGACGGCCAACCCGGTGATCGCGAGCGCAAGGGTCGCGACGCGGCGAGGGTCGAGCCGGGCGCGGCCGGTCACGTGGTCGAACACGGCCACCAGCACCGGGGCCGCCCCGATCGTGACCAGCGTCGCCAGCACGACGGAGGAGACGCTCACGGCGGCGAAGTAGCAGGCCTGGAACACCGCGGCCAGCGCACCGATCGCGCCGATCCGGCGCAGGGCCGCGCGCCCACGGGGCACCGCGCGCCGCGCGGCCAGCGCGACGACTGCCAGGATCGCGCCGCCGACGCCGAGCCGGTAGGCCGCGACCGCGATCGGCGAGAGCCCGGTGCGGTCGTGCACCAGCGCACCGAGCAGACCGCCGGTGCCCCAGAGGATTCCGGCGACGACAAGGGGAAACAGTCCGGCACGGGTGCGCGCGGACACAGCGGAAGAGACAGACATGGGGGGATCGCTCCTGCGACAGCGGGGACGGGGGTCGCGGAAACGAGGTGCGTACAGCGGCCGTACGGGCGCGCGCCATCGTCACCCGAGCGAATCGGCCGTGCCTACCGGGTCGGCGGCACGTGCTCTCGGGGCACCTCGCTCAGGAGGCGGGCGGCGGCGTGGAGCGGAAGCGCTGATGCACGCCGTCATGGTATCGGCGCACACAGAATCTCCACAATTGACCCCGGAACGCTCCACACCCACTCGCTAGGGTCTGACCATGGAATGCAGTGGCGGGACCGGGCAGCCGGGGCGGCGCGTCCTCGTCGTGGACGACGAGGTGACGATCGCGGAATCGGTGGCGGCGCGGCTGCGAGCCGAGGGATTCACGGTCGATGTGGCCCACGACGGTCCCGGCGCGGTCGCCGCGGCCACGGCGGGCGAACCGGATGTCGTCGTCCTCGACGTGATGCTGCCCGGCTTCGACGGGCTGGAGGTGTGCCGCCGCATCCAGGCCGAACGGCCGGTGCCGGTGCTCATGCTCACCGCGCGCACCGACGAGACCGACCAGCTGATCGGGCTCGGGGTCGGCGCCGACGACTATCTCACCAAGCCGTTCTCGATGCGGGTCCTCGCGGCCAGGGTGCACGCGCTGCTGCGGCGCGTCGACCGGGCCGCCGCGCGCGGCGACAACACCATCGTGGTCGGCGATCTGCGCATCGACCTCGACGAGCGGCGGGTGTGGCGCGGCGCCACCGAGGCCAGGCTGACCCCGCTCGAATTCGACCTGCTGGCCCGGCTCGCGCACCGGCCGCGCGCGGTCCTGGCGCGCGAGCGACTGCTGGAGGACATCTGGGACTGGTCGGACGCGGCGGGCACCCGCGCGGTCGACAGTCACATCAAGGCGTTGCGCCGCAAGCTCGGTGCCGATCTGATCCGGACCGTGCACGGTGTCGGCTACGCCCTGGACGCGCGATGAGCACCTTCCTCGGCCGGGTCGCCGAGCTGATGCCGCGCCCGCTGGATCCGCTGCGCTCGATCAAGCTGAAACTGGCTGTGCTCATGGTGTGTTCGGGCGCGGTCGCCTTCGCCTACTTCTGGTTCCGGATCGGCTGGCTGCCGACGTTCACCACGCTCACCGCGATGATCATCGCCCTGGTGACCTCGCAGTTCCTCGCCCACGGCATCACCAGGCCGCTGCGCGAGATGACCGCGGCCGCGCGGCGAATGGCGCACGGCGACTACAGTTTCCGGGTGCGCGCGAGTTCGCGGGACGAGGTGGGCGAGCTGGCCCAGGCGTTCAACCAGATGGCGGCCGATCTGGCCGCCGCCGACCGTCAGCGGCGCGACCTCATCGCCAATGTCTCGCACGAACTGCGCACGCCGGTGACGGCGCTGCACGCGGTGCTGGAGAACATCGTCGACGGTGTGAGCGACCCCGATCCGGCGACGCTGCGGACCGCGCTGGCCCAGACCGAACGGCTCGGCCTGCTGGTCTCGGAACTGCTCGACCTGTCCAGCATCGAAGCGGGCGCGTTCACCCTCGACCGCGAAAAGGTCCCGCTCGCACCGCTGTTGGCGGAGGTGATCGCCGAGGCCGAGGTGATGACGGCCGCGCTCGGCCGCGGCGTGCGCTTCACCACCGTGATCGAACCGCCCGGCGCGACCGTCGACGCCGACCGCGCCCGCCTGCACCAGGTGCTGTTCAACCTGCTCGACAATGCCGCCAGGCACGGCCCGGCCGGCGGGGAGGTCCGCGTGCACGCCGCGGCCGAGCCGGGTGGCACCGTGCTCGAGATCGCCGACGACGGGCCGGGCATTCCGGAGGCCGACCGCGCCACCGTGTTCGACCGTTTCACGCGCGGCGGCCGCACCGACGGCGGCGGCACCGGCCTCGGCCTCGCCATCGCCCGCTGGGTCATCGACCTGCACGGCGGCACCATCGCCGTCGCCGACCCCGGCTCCCGCATCCGCCTCGTCCTGCCGACGACCTGACCCATCTCACCCATCTCGCCCCGGACCCCAGGGTCACGGGACGATCCCGCACACCTTCCGGAGGGGACCATGACCGACCACACCAGCGCGGCACCACAACCGCCGATACCCGACGAAACACCGACACCGACCCCCGGCACACCCGCCGAATCTCCGACTTCGGCCACCGGCACCACCCGGACACCGAACACAGGCGCGGACACGACCGACCGCGCCCCGAATGCCGGTACCGCCGAAACCCCGGCGCCACACGCGGGAACCACCACCGAGGCACCGAACCCGCAGGCGGCCACCGAATCTCCGACTCCGGCCACCACCCAGACGCCGAGCACGGCCGCCACCACCGACCGGGCGCAGGGCACAGGCACGGGCGCTGGCACTGCCGGCGAGGCGCCGGGCACGGGGACAACCGCCCGGACTCCGAACTCAGATAGCGCCGAAACCCCGGCGCCACACGCGAAAACCACTACCGAGTCACGGAACCCGCAGGCGGCCGCCGGGACCTCGGCGGATACAGGTGCCGCCGTGGCAACCCCGACGAGCGCCGGCACGACTACCACAGTTCCGCCGAGTGGCACCGACGCAGCAGACCCGCCGACGGCCGCCGGGCCGATACCGGCTGCGGCACAGGGTGGTTCGGCCTCGCCGTGGACCGCTGGTTGGCAGGCTCCCCCGCCTCCAGGCCCGTGGCCGACGTCCCCTCCCCCCGCTCTCCGTGTGATCCCCCGCTGGCAACGGGTGGCTCACCCACCGCGTGCCCTCCCGGCCGCCGCATTGGCCGGAATCCTCAGTGCGACAGTGATTCCGATCGACCGCCCCGGCATCGGCTGGCTCGTCGCGGGCACCGCCGTCGCCGGCACCCTCTACGCGGTGGACCGCCACGCGCGAACCCGCCCCACCGCGACGAAGCAGACCGAGCCCGCGACGACAGACACCGCTGGTGCACCAGCGGCGGCCGAAAAAGCTTCGGAGAAGGGCGCGTCGACGCCGCCGAGCACGGCAGCCGCCACCGCCGTGTCCCCTCTGCCCAGCGGATCCGACGCGAAGGACCCGAACGGGCGAGCGGTCGCGTCGGCATCGACGAGCACGCCCTCCATGCATGACGTCGACGCGGACGACCCGGCTGCACGCGAAGTCACGGCAGAGGCGAGCCCGGCGCCGACGAACACCCGGCCTTCGGGTAGCGATGACGCGAACGACTCGCTCGGCCAAGGCGACACGACAAAGACGGCGAGCCCCACGTCGACCGGCACACCACCTTCGGACCGCAGTGGTACCGAGGACTCGATCGGGCGCGGAAGCACTCCCGAGGCGCCTGGCTCGACCTCGAGGAACACGCCGCCTACGGGCCGCGGCGACGCGCAGGATTCGATCGGGGGCGGGAACGCCACCGAGCCGCCGGCGACAACGACCACGACACCTGCCGGCCATGGCGATGCGCAGGACTCGGCGGAACACCGGGAAAGCTGGCTGTCCGGGTCGGCTCGGTGGTGGTGGGCCGCGGCGGCACTGGTGTTGCTCGGGGTCGGTGCGGTACGGGCGGCCGGGTGGTTGTTCGTGCTGTGTGTGGTGGCCGCGTGTGTGGCGGGGTCGCTGGCGGTGTTGGGGCGCAGGACCCGGTGGGGTGTGGTACACGACATGGTCGCGGTGCCGCTGGCGACGCTGGAAGCGGTGCCGTGGGCGTGGTCGGGGCTGCGGGAGGCGCGGCCCAAGGGCGCGTCGAGCATGCGGCGCTACGGGGTGTCGGTCGCGGCGACGGCGGCATTGCTCGTGGTGTTCGTGCCCCTGCTCGGCGGCGCGGACGCCACCTTCGCCGACCTGCTGAGCAGCCTGGTGCCCGCGGTCGACGGCGCCTCGGCCTGGCACTGGATCCTGCTGTTCGGCGTGGTCGGAGTCGGCGCACTGGCCGCGCTGTACCTGCTGGCCGGGCCGCCTGCGGCCGCCGAGGAGGGCAGCCGTCCGGTGCGGCAGTGGTCGCGCAGCGAGTGGGTGCTGCCGGTGAGCGCGCTGACGGTGCTGTTCGGCGTGTTCGTCGGCGCCCAGTTCGTGGCACTGTTCGGCGGCGACGACTACGTGCAGCGGACCGCCGGACTGACCTACGCCGAGTACGCGCGCAGCGGGTTCTGGCAGCTGTCTGCGGTGAGCATCCTGACGCTGGCCGTGATCCTGGCGGTGCTGCACTGGTCGGAACAGGACTCCGCGGCCGACCGCCGCTGGCTGCGAGTGCTGCTGACCGCGGTGAGCGTGCTGTCGCTGGTGATCGTCGGATCGGCGCTGGCGCGCATGTGGACCTACCAGCAGGCGTACGGATTCACCGTGCTGCGCGTGCTGGTGGGCGTGTGCGAACTGTGGGTGGGGCTGGTGTACCTGCTCGTGCTGGTGGCCATCGCGCTGCTGCGCTGGACCTGGGTGTCGCGTGCCGCGGTGGGGACGGCACTGGGCACCCTGATCGCGCTGGCGGTGCTGAATCCGGAACACCTTGTCGCCGACCGCAACATCGATCGGTGGGAGCAGGGCAAGCGGCTCGACACCGGCTACCTGAGCACGCTGTCCCCCGACATCATCCCGGCCCTGACGCGCCTGCCCGATCCGCTGCGCACGAAGATCGAGGACCCGATCCGGGCCGACCTGGACGAGGACTCCTGGTGGTCCTGGAACTGGTCGCGGGAATCGGCCCGCTGAGCTACGCCGGGGTGCCGCGGGACAGTCCGCTGGCCCGCAGCACCCGGCGGCCGATCGCGGCCCGGATCGACTCCTCGGTGCCGATGACGCGCACGTGCGAACGGGCGCGGGTGATCGCGGTGTAGAGCAGTTCCCTTGTCAGCAGCGTGGATTCGGGTTCGGGCAGCACCACCGAGACGGTGTCGTACTGGCTGCCCTGACTGCGGTGGATGGTCATCGCGAACACGGTGACCACGGCCGGGAACTGGGTGGGGTGCACCAGGTAGGGCTCGCTGCCCCGCTGCAGCGCCGCCCGCAACGACCCGTCGGGACGGCGCACGATGACGCCGGTGTCACCATTGTAGATGCGCGCCTCGTGGTCGTTGGCGGTCACCAGCAGCGGCTGGCCGGGATACCAGACCGATTGCGGCCCTTCGGGTCCCGCGCCCGCGGCGGCGGCCCACTCCCCCGCCATCCGGTCCCAGCGTTCCACGCCGAAGGGCCCCTGGCGATGGGCGCAGAGCAGGCGGTGCGACTCCAGCGCGGTGAGTGCCCCGACGGCGTCCCCGGCCTCGGCGGCGGCCGTCACCGCGAGCGCCGCCGCCGTGACATCGGCACGGACCGCCGCCACGTCCTCGGGCCCGCACAGCGAGACGTCCTCGCCCCCGGCGCGCAGAATCGCGAGGGCGGCATCGGCGTCGCCCGCGCGCACGGCGACAGCCACATCGGCGATCCGTCCGCCGAACCGCCTCCCCCGCGTCAATCGCACGATCCCACCGCCGAGCCTGCGCCGTTCCACCGGCGACAGTGCCAGCGAAACATCCTGGGCCCCAGCGGAATCTACGGGCGACGAGGTCGCGCCGGACCGGCCGTGCTCGACCGGCACGAGGTCGTCGGGATCGATCGCCGTCGCACCGACGACCTCCCTCGACCCGGGCGCCGGGTCCGCGTCGAGGAGTTCCCGCAGCGCCGGATTCGGGGCCGCCGCGATCGGTCCGGCGACCAGGTCCGCCAGTACCGCGCCGGCGTCGACGGAGGCGAGCTGGTCCGGGTCGCCCACGAGGACCAGCCGGGTGTCGGGCCGCAGCGCGGAGAACAGGTGGCTCATCATCGTCAGCGACACCATGGAGGTCTCGTCGACAACCACCACGTCGTAGGGCAGCCGATTGTGTTCGTGGTGGCGGAATCTGGTGGTGCGGCCGCGCTGCCAGCCGAGCAGCCGGTGCAGGGTGGCGGCGGTCAGCTCGGGAAGTCCCAGCTCGGCGGCCTGTTCCCGGACGGCTTCCTGCAATCGCGCGGCGGCCTTGCCGGTCGGCGCGGCCAGGGCGATGCGCAAGGCGGGCAGTTTCGGGGTGGCCCGGCGATGGGCGGTGAGCAGGGCGAGGATGCGCGCGATGGTGTGCGTCTTGCCGGTACCGGGACCGCCCGCCACGACGGTGGTCCAGTGCGTGGCGGCGAGCGCGGCCGCCAGCCGCTGCCGGTCGGGACCGTCCCCCGGGGGATCGGTGAAGAGCCGATCCAGCTCCGCGCGCACGAGAGCGGTGTCGATCACCGGGTGATCGACGCTGCGTTCGGTGAGCACGCGGCGCAGTGTCTGCTCCTGCCGGTGGTACCGGTCCAGGTAGAGCAGTGCGCCCCCGTCGGCGTCGGCTTCGACCAGGCGCAGCGGGCACAGCGGTCCGGCGGGTCCACCGCAGACCAGCGGGCTGCGCCGCAGCGCCGCGAGCACGCGATCGACATCCGGCCACGGCAGCGTCGCCGGATCGATTCCCGGTGCCGCACCCCGGGTTTCGTCGGCATCGATGCCGATCTCGCGCATCCGCGCCACCTCGAGGCACACCGACCCCGACCGCACCGCGCGCACGGCGAGCGCCGCCGCGAACAGCACGTCCTCGCTGTCCTCGCGGCCCATCCGCCCCAGCCGGACCGCGACGTGCACATCGGCGGCCGAGAGCACCCCGGCCTCGTTGAACACCCGCAGCAGCCCCGTGCCGCGCTGCGCCACCTGGATCGACGTCATCGTCTACACCCCGCTTCCGCCGTCCACGCCACCCGGCCGCGCGCCGGCACATCGCGCGACTCGTCGCCACGAACCGGTCCGCGCCGCATGACCGCGCCGACGGACCACGCCGGACCGCCCGGGCCGCACGCCCGTCCGGCCCTCATCGCTCGCCGCCCGCGAGCAGATCCGACAGGGCGACAACGAGTTCGGCGGGCGGATGCCAGTCGAAGACGCCGTGTCCGGGTGGCGTCGCGGGCCCGATCATGCCGCGCACGAACAGGTATCGGGCGCCGCCGAGGTGACGCGCCGGCTCGTAGCCGGGCAGCCGCCAGCGCAGATAGCGGTGCAGCGCGACGGCGTACAGCAGGGCCTGCAGTGGATAGTGCGAGCGGATCATCTCGGTGACCATGTGCTCGCGCCGGTAGTGCTCGACGGTGAGATCGCCGGTGCCGAGCCGGTTCGTCTTGTAGTCCACGATCAGGTAGCGGTGGCCGCCCGTCGCGTCGGGGACCCGGAGCACGGCGTCGATGCTGCCGGTGAGGTAGCCGCGCAGGACGGTGTCGGGCAGGGCCGCGAGATGATCGGCGTAGCCGGCCAGCGCGTCGTCGGCGGGCAACCGCTCGTGCAGCAGCGCGGCGACGGCATGCATGCTCGCCGGGCGCGCGGCCGGGCTGTCACCGCCGCCGAGCGGCAGCTCGAATTCCAGCTCGCACAGTCGATCCCGCGTGGGGATCGCCGCCAGCGAGCCGAAATCGGCGGGCGTGCGCAGGACTTCGAGCAGGGCGGTCGCCAGGACGTCCACCTCGAGTTCGGCCATGGTGTGTTCGACGGCGGCCAGGCAGCGGGCGTGTACCTCGGCGGCGAGGTCGGGCACCGAGGTGTCGACGGTCTCGAGTACGCCGTGCACGAGGGTGCCGAATTCGGCGCCGTAGGGCAGGGCGTTCATGAGCGAGGGCGCGGCCGCGCCGCCGACCGGGGCGTCCAGCGGCGGCTCGGTGGGCTCGTCGTCGGGGCCCGGCCCGTCCTCGGGTTCCTCCGCGGTGACACCCGAACTGTCATGGGCGCCCGCGGTGAGCGCGGAGTAGGAGGTGCGCCGCCACTGCTGGTCGAGCGACCGCGTGAAGTCGGCCGCGGCCAGCTCACCGGTGGGGAGCTCGGCGCGGACCCGCCGGGGCGCCACATCGTCGGGACGGTCGACGGCGGTCACCGAGATCACCTCGGCGGCGGGCGCGGCCCACTCGGTGATCCGTTGTACCGCGGCGGTATCCGCCGGAATCTCCGCGCGGCGCGGGACCTGTGCCGAGCCGGGCCTGCGCCCCAGCATCATCCGGTGCAGCGGGGCCGCGCCGGTGGTGACCGCGGGCGCCCACCAGGTGACCACCTGGCACATGGCGCGCGTCAGCGCGACGTAGAGCAGCCGCAGCTCTTCGCCCGATTCCTCGGCCTCGCACCGCAATTGGCGCTCGCCGTAGCCGGGCGCCTCCTTGCCGCCGATGTCGAGGACGCGGGTGCCGTTGTCGTCGTGGAACAGCAGCGTGGCCGGATAGGGGTTCTTGGCACTGTCCCACGCGAAAGGCACGTAGACGAGCGGGAATTCGAGTCCCTTGCTGGCATGCACGGTCGCGATCTGCACGGCCGCCGCGTCGCGGTCCAAGCGCCTGCTGCGGCCGCTGACACTGCCCGCCTCCGGGTCGCGGACGCGGTCGGCCAGCCAGCGGGTCAGCGCGGTGAGCCCCAATCCCTCGGCGAGGGCGACTTCGTCGAGCAGCTGGGCGAGGTGGCGCAGGTCGGTGAGTTCGCGTTCGCCGTTCTCCACCGCGAGCAGCCTGGGCGCGAGATCGGTGTCGGTGGCGAGCTTGTCGAACACGGCGGCGAACCCGGCGCGGCCGAACAGCCGCGCCGCCTCGCGCAGCTGGGTGGACACCCGGCCGACCAGATCGGCACCGCCCGCGTCGATCTCGGCGACGGTGACGCCGAGGATCGGGGTGCACGCGGCCAGTCGCACCCGGTCGCCGCGATGCGGTTGTTCCAGCGCCCGCAGCACCCACAGCCAGTCGGTGGCGGCGGCCGTGGCGAACACGCTGGTCCCGCCCGCCAGCACCGAGGCAACGCCCACCCGGTCGAGGGCGGCGCGCACCACGTCGATCTGGGTGCGGGTGCGCACCAGCACGGCGATGTCGCCGGGCCCGATCGGCCTGCGGACCCGGCCGTCGCCCGCCTCGGCGAGCGAATGATCCGCGCCGCGTTCGGGTTTGGCGTCGATGGTGGTTCCGGATTCGAGCAGGGTGACGATGTCGGCCGCGAGATCGTCGGCCACCTTGGCCCGCTGCCTGCCGACCGAGGGGAATCCCGACCGGTTCCGCGGGCCCGCCCCCGTGCGCGGGAGGACCCGCACCCGCAGCGGCGTGATCACGGCCGGGTCGCCGTGCAGGCGGGTGTCCGGCCGGGTCGGGGTCACCGGGTACACGCTGATCTCGGGATGCCCCAGTTCCGCGCCGCCGCACAGATGATCGAGCGCGCGCAGCAGACCGGCGTCGCTGCGCCAGTTCCGCGTCAGTTCGCTGCGCCGCTGGGCGTGCGCCACCGCGTCGAGGTAGCTGAGCACCTCGGCGCCGCGGAAGGCGTAGATCGCCTGCTTCGGATCGCCCACCAGCACCAGGGTGGCGTGTTCGTGGAAGGCCAGGCGCAGGATGTCCCACTGCAGCGGATCGGTGTCCTGGAACTCGTCGACCAGGGCGACGCGGTAGCGCTGCCGGATCCGCGCGCAAGCCCGCGGCCCGTGGTCCGGGTCGGCGAGCACGTCGTGCAGCAGCACCAGCAGATCGTCGAAATCGCGCAGGCCCGCACGGCGTTTGCGGCGCTCGGTCTCCGCGCGGACCGCGGTCGCGAAGGCCACCCGCTCGCCCGCGGCGCCCTCGATACGCGGGGCCAGCTCGGCGTGCCGGTCGTGCACGGCGGCCAGGGCGAGGGTGTGCGCCTCGCGCAGGGTGAACGGGGCGCGGTCGCGGGCGTAGCGGGCCAGGTACAGGTCGTCGGCGACGGTGGCGACGAGCTCGTCGACCGATTCCACCAGCCGGGCCCCCGGATCGTGTTCGCCCGCGAGCCCGAGTTCGTCGAGCATCCGCTGACAGAACGAGTGCGTGGTGGCGATGGTGCCCGCGTCGAAATCGGCCAGGGCCGTGAGCAATCGGTGCCTGCGAAGCCGCAGCGTCGCGGGATCGGTGGCGGCCAGCGCGCGCACCAGTTCGTCGGGATGGGCCCGCGCGAGGTCGTGGTCGGCCAGCGCCGTCGCGACGGTGACGAAACGGTCCCTGGTGCGTTCGCGCAGTTCCTGGGTGGCGGCGCGGCTGAACGTCACCAGCAGCAATTCGGTGATGGCGATGCCCGCTTCGGCCACATAGCGCACGGCGAGGCCGACGATGGCGTGGGTCTTGCCGGTGCCCGCGCTCGCCTCGAGCACGGTGGTGCCCTCGGGCAGCGTGCCCGCGGCGTCGAAGGCGGCGGGTGCCGTCACGGTCCCGGTCACGGCTGCCCCTGACTCTCGGCGGCCAGCAGCGGCCCCCACCAGCGGCGCGCGACCGCGCCGAAGCGGGTGCTCTCCGGCTCACCCGGCCTGGCCTGCTCCGCGGCGAGACTGCCGAAGCGTGGGGCGCGGCCCCACACGTAGCGCAGGTAGCGATCGGTGTGGTCGCCGAACTTGTCGGGACCGTTGGGACCGCCGTCGAAGGCGTGCTCGGCGGCCAGCAGCGCGTCGGCGACGCCGTCGCCGCGGAAGCGCCGCTCGGCGTAGGCGGCGGTGGCGGCGGGCGCCACAGGCAGCGGTGCGCGCAGCCCCTCGTCGCGCGAGCGCACCAGATCGCGCAGGATCTCCCGCGCGGCGGGCGCTTCCGGCGCCACGATCACCGAGCGTGCCACCGGCCTGCTGCGGAACTGTCCGCGCCCGGTGCTGATCGCCCGCCACGAGCGGTCCTCGGTGGCCGCGAGCGCCAGCAGCGACACCCAGGCCGCCAGCCGGTGTTTCGGGGCCAGCCGGGAGTAGGTCGTGCGCACCAGCGTCTCCCCGCGCACCTCGGGGACGGTGCCGGACAGGGTGCGGCCGCCGCCGAGGTCGATGGCGATGTCGACGGCCCGCGCGGGCGCCTCGTAGTCGGGCAGGGCGGTGCGCACGATGGTGTCGACCGTGCTCTCCACCTCGTCGAGCACCGCGGCGCCGAAACCGAAGGGCGGCAACGTGCCTCGTCGCCATTCGGCCGCGCGCAGCCCGGCCGGGTCGGCGCCGGTGAGCCGCGCCGACAGCATCCGCTCGCCGAGATCCCACTTGGCCAGCCCGTCGAGTTCGATGGGCAGCTGGTCGGCGATGTCCTCGGACTCCTCGGGCACCCGAAGTCCCAGCCGCTGCCACAGGAAGGCCCGCACCGGGTGTTCGGCGAAGGCGATCAGTTCGGCCAGCGCGACATCGGCGAGCGGCGCCGGGGGCAGCGGTTCGGTGAGCAGCGGCGGCCGGGGCCGGGCAGGCCGGGCGGCGGCCCTGGCGCCGGCCAGGGCGACGGTGTCGAAGCTGCGCGGCCGCGCGGGGTCGAAGTTGCGGCGATCGAAGGCCTGCAACGGATGTCGCACCCGCACCGCGTCCATCGCCGCCCGGCCGACGTGCACGGTGAGCACGTCGAGCAGCTCGGCCACCGGCACCGCGGGCGGGCGCGCGGCACCGGTCACGGGGTCGGCGCCGGAGTGCACCACGAGCAGCTTCTCCCCCGCCGCCATGATCGCGTCGAGCAGCAGCTGGCGGTCTTCGCTGCGGGCGTCGCGCTCGCCGAGCAGCGGGTCGCGGGCCAGCAGATCGTCGCCGTCGACCGAGCCCGGCCGCGGGAAGACGTCGTCGTCGAGGCCGAGCAGCACGACCACCTTGTGCGGCACCGACCGCATCGGCACCAGCGTGCACACGGTCAGTTCGCCGGTGCGGAAGTTCGCGCGGCCCGGCCCACCCGCCAGGCGGCTGGTGAGCAGGACCGCGACGTCGGCGAGGCGCAGCGGCGTCGCGCCCGCGTGTTCGGTGGCGGCGACGATCTCGCGCCGCGCCTCGGTCCTGATCCAGGAGTGCGCGTCGGGAACGTCGGTGAGCAGGTCGACCGCGCGCAGCAGCACCGCCGTCCACTCCGCGGCGGGACGCGGGCCGCGCAGGTCGCGCAGGCACACGGCCAGCCGGTCGACGAACTCGGCGAACCGGCCCGCCAGGTCGACGTCGTTGGAGTCGACGTCGTCGAGGGGCAGCGCCAGATCGAGCCAGTCGTCCCCGGATTCGTCGGCGGTGACGCCGAGCAGGATGCGGTCGACCGCGGCGTTGAGGGTGTTCTGGGCGAAGTCGGCGAGGCCGAACGCCTCGCGCTGGCGCAGGCCGATGCCCCAGCGCGCGCCGGACTCGGCCGCCCATTCGCGCAACCGCTCGATGTCGTCGTCATCGAAGCCGCACCGCCTGCGGACGGTCTCGCTCGCGGCGAGGTCGAGCACCTGCGTCACGGTGACGCGACCGTCGGCCAGTTCCAGCAGGTCGATCACGACAGCGAGCATCGGGTTGGTCACCGCGCGCCCCCGGTCGGCGAGCCGCACGCGCAGCTGGTGGGCGGGATGTTCGCCCGCCGCGGGAACATCCACGGCTCCCGGCACGCGCTGTCCGAACGCGGCGCGGACCAGCGGGGCGTAGGCCTCGACATCGGGGCACATGATCAGCACGTCGCGCGGCTGCAGCTCGGGATCCGCGGCGAACGCGCTCAGCAGCAGATCGCGCAGCACCTCGACCTGCCGGGCGGGCCCGTGACAGGCGTGCACCTCGACCGTGCCGTCGGGTCGCGCCCCCGGCTCGGGCACCCGGTCGTCCCGGATGGCCGCCTGCACCGCGCCAAGCAGGGAGGCCGGCATCGGGACGCCGGGCAGGTGGGTCTCGCTGTCCAGCACGGGATTCAGCCGCTGCTGTAATTCCCGCACGTCCCTTGCCAGCCCGGCCAGCAACGGGTGACGCACGAGGTCGGCCGTGGTGTCCGCCGCACGCGGAAGCACCGGCCCGACGAGCGAGGACCCTGGCGTTCGGTCGTCGCCGGACGAGCCTGGCGACGTGGCGGCGCGGTCGGCGTCCGATCGGTCGTGCGCCCCCGATCGCGGCGAGGCGTCCGCTCGCTCCGGCGTGGCCTGCTGGGTGCCGTCATCGAGAGCCGGGTCGCTCGCCGACGGCGACAGCGCCGCCCACATGGCCGGGCTGGGGTGTGCCAGCCACAGGTGGACGTCGCGGTGTTCGGCCAGGGCGGTGAGGACGGCGAGTTGATCGGCGGGCAAGCGCGTGAGACCGAAGACCGACAGCCGGTCGGGCAGGTCGACGGAGCCCGGCTCGGCACGCAGCCGCGCGCAGGCCGCCGCGAGTCGTTCCGCCGGGCTCGGCGAGCCGATCGCGGCGCGCAGCGCCCGCCACAGCCGGGGCTGCCAGGCGAGGTCGTCGGGGACCCGCCCGCCCGCGCCGTCGGTGTCCGCACCGGCGGTCCAGTCGAGCAGCACTCGCGGCCGCTGGGCGGCGTAGGAGTCGAAGAGCGCCGCCAGATGGGCCGCGGTGGCATAGCGGCGGCCGACGCGATGCCCGTCACCGGGCAGCCCGAGATGCCGGGCCAGCACCGCCGCCCACGGCTCCCCCGCGACCTCGTCGATCACCCCGAGCAGCGTCCACACCAGCCGCTGCCCCGCCCATGGATCGTCCTCGGGCGCGACCCCGCTCGCCGCCGACAGCGCCTCGGCCACCAGGGCGGCCGGCGCCGGGAACACGATGTTGGCGGCGATACCGTCGCCGGGTCCCCGGATGCCGCGCCCTACGCTCACCACCCCGTCGGCCGCCTGCGCGCGGGCGGCCGGGTCGCCCGCACCCGAGCCACCGCCCGGTGGCTCACCCGCGCCGGCGGGAGCGCCCACCCCGAGGACACCCGACAGGCGCTGCGCCAACCATCGCTCGATCCCCTTGGCCGGGACGGCGACCACCTCGGTGGTGAACGGGTCGGCCGGTGCGCCGCCGAGCAAACTCCCCAGTCCGTCGGCCAGCGCGTCGGCGCGTTCGGCGCGATGGAGGTGCAACGGCATCCGTCGTTTATACGCCCAGCGATCGACCCGCAATCGTGCGGCCCCGCCGCCACCACCGCACAGGGCGAGTGAAATAGGCCACACTGCAACGCGTTACCGGCCGCGTCGACCGGGCCACGGAAATCGCCCGTGAGATCGTTGCCGTTCGGGTGGGACAGTTCGGCCGCAGGCGAAAGGCTGGTCCGGTTAGATGATCGCGCAGGTGATACCTCTGGTTCCCGGTGGCGGTTTCGTCGTCCGTCGCGTGGGTGACCGCTGGGAACTGATCAACCGCGGGCGCTACGGCGCCGACACGGTGCTGCACACCTGGCCGCTCGATCAGCACGGCGAGGCGTTCGAGCACTGCCATCGCCTCAACGGCTGTCCGATCGCGACGCCGCACGCCGCGCACCACTGACCGCAAAACCCGTGTGGCGCAACGGCGCTTGCCACCGAATTTCGACCGGAGTAGTGCGCCGCGGCCTCAGGTGTGCCAGGGTGGTCCCTCGTGCGTGACCGTTCCTCTTCCTCCCGTGTCGTCACCCGGGTCGCAGCGACCGCCTGTCTCCTCGCCGCGGCGGGCGTCCTCACCCCGGGCGTCCCCGTGCTGTCGGCCTCCGCCGAGGCCGCGCCCCCGGCGCTCACCCAGGTGTCCGGCTTCGACGGCGACATGAACGCGCGGATCGCGCGGGTGAACTCCTACCTCGCGGGCCGTCCCGGCGTCGTCGGCTACGTGCTGCGCGACCGGCAGACCGGCGGGACCTACGCCAACGAGCACGCCGAGAACCAGGTGTGGACCGCGTCGACGATCAAGCTGGCCATCGCGGCCGACCTGCTCAACCGCGCCAGGGTCGGCGCCATCGGCCTGTCCCCCGAGGACCGCACCAACATCGAGTCCATGCTGGCCACCTCCAACGACCAGGCCACCGACGTGCTGTGGAACAAGTACATCGGCTTCGACCGGATGGCCTACAACAACGCGTTCCGCGGCTACGGCATGGTCAGCCTGATCCCGCAGCCGACGACCTCGGCGATGTTCCCCGACTGGTCCTTCCAGAAGTGCACCGCCGCCGACCTGGACCGGCTGATGAACACCATCCTCGACACCATGCACCCCGACGACCTCGCCTACCTGCTCGACCGGATGCGCTCGGTCGACTCCAACCAGCACTGGGGCGTGTGGGGCGCGGGCTCGGCCATGCGGCCCGGCCTGAAGAACGGCTGGTCGGCCGAGGCCGACGGCTGGGTGGTGAACTCGGTCGGCGTCGCGGGCGACGGCGAGCGCTACACCCTGGCCATCATGAACGCGCTCGGCGCCGAGGGCGGATACACCGAGGGCGCGGAGACCGACACCGAGGTCGCCAGAATTCTGCTTGCCGGGCGCTGACTCGCCCGTCCCGTATTGTCGATCTTGTCGTTCGGATCCGGGATCTCGTGGCGACGTCGCCTCCGGAGCCGACTACGGTAATCCCTGTCACCACCGTTGCGGGGCCACCCCAGTCTGTCGAGGAGCAGGACGATGAGCACTCAGTCTGTCGGGAACCAGCGACACCGTGTGGTGGTGATCGGTTCCGGGTTCGGCGGCTTGTTCGGCACCAGGCATCTGCGCAAGGCCGACGTCGACATCACGCTGATCTCCAAGACCTCCACCCACCTGTTCCAGCCGCTGCTGTACCAGGTGGCCACGGGCATCCTCTCGACCGGCGAGATCGCGCCCGCCACCCGGCTGGTGCTGCGCAAGCAGAAGAACGCCCAGGTGCTGCTCGGTGACGTCCACGACATCGACCTGGCGAACAAGACGGTCACCTCGCGACTACTCAACCGCGACACCGTGACCCCGTTCGACAGCCTCATCGTCGCCACCGGCGCGCAGCAGTCGTACTTCGGCAACGACCACTTCGCGACCTTCGCGCCCGGCATGAAGACGATCGACGACGCGCTGGAACTGCGCGCCCGCATCCTCGGCGCCTTCGAGCAGGCCGAGCTGGCGAGCACGCAGGAGGAGCGCGACCGGCTGCTCACCTTCATCGTCGTCGGCGCCGGCCCGACCGGCGTGGAGCTGGCCGGGCAGATCGCCGAGCTGGCGGACCGCACGCTCGACGGCACCTTCCGCACCATCGACCCGCGCGACGCCCGCGTCATCCTGCTCGAGGGCGCGGGCGCGGTGCTCGGCCCGATGGGCCCGAAGCTGGGCGCCAAGGCCGCCAAGCGGCTCGAGAAGATGGGCGTGGAGATCCAGCTCAACGCCATGGTGACCGATGTCGACGCGCACGGCGTCGTCGTCAAGGACGCCGACGGCAGCACCCGCCGGATCGAGTCCTCGTGCAAGGTGTGGTCGGCCGGTGTGCAGGCCAGCCCGCTGGGCAAGATGATCGCCGAGCGCTCCGACGGCACCGAGGTCGACCGGGCCGGGCGCGTCGTCGTCGAGCCCGACCTCACCGTCAAGGGGCATCCGAACGTGTTCGTGGTCGGCGACCTCATGTCGGTGCCCGGGGTGCCGGGGCAGGCGCAGGGCGCGATCCAGGGTTCCACCTACGCGGCCAAGGCGATCAAGGCCGGGCTCAAGGGGCAGACCCCCGAGCAGCGGACGCCGTTCAAGTACTTCAACAAGGGCTCGATGGCCACGATCTCGCGTTTCGACGCGGTCTGCCAGATCGGCAAGTTCGAGTTCAGCGGGTTCATCGCGTGGCTGGCCTGGCTCGCGCTGCACCTGTACTACCTGGTCGGCTACCGCAGCCGGATCGTCACGGTGATCGGCTGGTTCGTGTCCTTCCTCGGCCGCAACCGGGGGCAGATGGCCGCCACCGAACAGTGGGTCTTCGCCCGCTTGGCGATCGAAGAGGTGCAGTCCGATCAGCAGGACGCCGACGAACTGCACGCCGCCCTCGGCGCGCCGCCCGGCAACGCGAAGGCGGGCGCGCGCCCGCAGCGCGAAGTCGGCTGACACATCGTCACGACGGCCGGGTGGTTTTCGAACCACCCGGCCGTCGGCGTTTCCGCACCTCGATCCCTTTCCGGCCAGTTCCCGTTTCGGACCCATCCGTCTCCGGCACCGGTCCGAATGTCGGAGGTCATATGTGTGACCAATCCCCTGGATGAAAGGTGATCTATGGCGACGGGGAAACACAGGGCGCCGAGCCCGCAGCGACAGAAGGTGGGTTCGGTCGTCGCGGCAGGAGCGGTACCCCTGGTCATGGCCCTGATCGGCACGGGCACCGCGAATGCCGATCCCGCGCAGGCGGCGGTGACCCAGCACGATCAACCGGCCGGGCCGGAGTTCGACGCGGTGGCACCCAATGCCACCCCTTACGTGGGCAAGCAGATGCCGGAGAACACGCGCAGCTCGCTGCAGTGGTCGCGCACCGGCCCGGAAACGGACTACCTGTCTCCGGTGGGCACGTTGCACGCACCGACCGCGGTCGCGCCGGTGCCGCCGATCCTGCCGCCGCCGGGGCAGTTCCGCTTCGGTGACCAGCAGGTCCCGGTGCCCGAATTCGTTCCGGTGGACACGTCGATCCAGATCAACGACGCCGCGGCCAACACCGAGGCGAACCTGGCGACCTTCCTCGACTCGGTCGGGCTCGAGCGCAGCCGCTCCGACCACATCGCGGCCTCCACCCTGGGCAGCGCGGCGCGCGGCGCGG
Source organism: Nocardia sp. NPDC050717 (assembly GCF_040654275.1). NCBI lineage: Bacteria > Bacillati > Actinomycetota > Actinomycetes > Mycobacteriales > Nocardiaceae > Nocardia > Nocardia sp. NPDC050717. The sequence continues at coordinate 116,754 of NZ_JBFAHR010000009.1, read as the reverse complement.
TGGTCGGGTCGACGGTGGCGATCCCGTTCGCGATGGCGGCGAGCACGGGCGGCGCGATCGCCGGGCTCGTGGCCGGTGTGCCGTTCCTGCCGGTCGGGCTGGTCGCCGGTCCGATCCTGGGCGGCATGGCCGGCTACATGGCGGTGTCGGTGCCCGCGACCGTCGTCGGCGCCGGAGTCGGTGCTGCCGTGGGCGCGGCCAGTGGTTTCCTCACGCCGCCGCGGGCCGCCGCGCCGGAGTCGGTCGCCGATCAGGCGGAGCTCGTCAGCGCCTGATCTCCGTGGAACGACAGTGGGAGCCGGAATACCGGCTCCCACTGTTGTTTTCGCCGCTCAGCCGACGGCGACCGCCGGTGCCGCGGCGTGCGGTTCCGCGGCGCCGAGCCGGATGGCCGTTCGCGTCGCGAGCGATCCCCCGGCGGCCAGTGGCAGCCGCACCGCGTCGACACCGCCCGTCCAGGCGGGCCGGTCGTCGGGGTAGACGAGTTCGCTGTCGAGTGCGCGGGGCGCGCGCAGCCGGTCGTCGGTGTGCGACCCGGCGCCGAGTTCGAGCCGGTGCCGCAGCAGGGGGACGTCGTCGAGGTCGGCGATCAGGTCACCGCGCCAGCCCCCGTCGTCCTCGCCGCTGCGGCCGATTTGCACGCGTTCGCGCAGCCGCAGCCGCGCGTCCGGTGCCAGCCGCACCGTGGTCACGGTGTGGTGCCGGGCGCCCCCGGCCACGATGGTCGGTTCCGGGTCGAAGTCGAGGCAGGCGCCCGGTCCCAGCTCGAAGTGCCAGTGCGCTACCGACAGCGGGGTGCGGGTGCTCGGCAGCGCGATCGTCGCCGCCACCGAACGCACGGTCAGCCGCGCGCCGGGGAGCACGGTGACGCGGATGTCGAGTTCGTCACCACCGAGCGGGGTCGCGGCGGTGCCGATCAGGTGCACCGTGTCGGCGCCGGTGTACCGCCCGGCCAGGCCGCCGACCGCATCGATGCGCGGCAGCCTGCCCGGGGCAGCGACAATGCTCAGTTCAGTGCGCAACGCCGGTGGCCGCGTCCTGCTCGGCGACGAGGCGCAGTTGCTCACGCACCCAGGCCAGCACGGGGGTGGCGGCCGGGTCGTCGGTCAGCGACACCAGGGCGGTCGGGCGACCCTCGCGCACCTTGGCCGCGTCGCGCTCCATCACCCCGAGATCGGCGCCGACCATCGGCGCGAGGTCGGTCTTGTTCACCACGAGCAGGTCCGAGAACGTGACGCCCGGTCCGCCCTTGCGCGGCACCTTGTCGCCGCCCGCGACGTCGACGACGAAGATCTGCACGTCGATCAGGCCGGAGGAGAACGTGGCGGTGAGGTTGTCGCCGCCGGACTCCACCAGGATCAGGTCCAGCGGCGGATTGGCCGCGACCAGGTCGTCGATGGCGTCGAGGTTGGCGGTGATGTCGTCGCGGATGGCGGTGTGCGGGCAGCCGCCGGTCTGCACGGCGGTGATCCGCTCGTCGGGCAGCACGGCGTGGCGGCGCAGGAAGTCGGCGTCCTCGGTGGTGTAGATGTCGTTGGTCAGCACGGCGAGGGAGAGTTCGTCGCGCAGCTGCCTGCACAGCGCGGCGACGAGCGCGGTCTTGCCGGAGCCGACCGGGCCGCCGATGCCGATCCGCAGCGCCTCACCCGGCGCGCGGTGACGCTTGGGCCGGTCGTGGCTGTGCGAGTGCGGTTCGCCATCGATCAGATGGGGCGGCATGGGTACTCCTTCTCGTGGGGACGGGGATTCGGGTGCTCAGGAGGCGAACAACGGCATGTCGCGCAGCAGATGACGTTCGGCCATGGCGTCCTGCAGCGGGTCCGACAGCGCGGCGAGCCCCTCCGCGGCCTCGGCGGCGAGCGCGTCGCACAGCGGCGCGAGGCGGATCGTGGCGTCGGCGATGGCGGCGGGGTCGAGGGCGAGCAGTCGTTGCGCGGCGGTGGCGGCGCCGGTCAGCGTGGTGTAGACGACCACCCCGGCGAGCTGCTCGGGGTCCGCCGCGCAGGCGCGGCCGACCAGGCCGAACACCGTCGACAGGTGCGGTCGCGCACCGGCGCGTGTCCAGTCGTGGTGCGGCCACAGCTGTTTCGCGAGCCGCAGCAGGCCGCGGCCCTGCGCTCGCGAGGCGGCGCGCGCGGCGGGCGCCGGCGTGCGGGCGTCGGCTTCGAGCTCGGCACGCTCGGGCGTCAACGTGCCCGCGCACACTGCCGCCGCGAGCGAGGCGGCCACCAGCCCCGAGGTCGCGACGCGCCGCCGCAGATACAGCTCGACACCGCCGGTGTCACGCACCAGACCCGACGCCACCGCTTCCTCGACGCCACCGGAGTGCACGTGCCCGCCGATCGGCAGGCGCGAGTCGGCCAGCGCGAGCAGGGTCGCCAGGCCCGCACCCTCGTTTCGCATCCGCCGATCCTATGCAACCGGCCGCGGCATCCACCCTGCCAGGGCGCTCAGTGGTGCAGCTCACCCCGGGTCTCGGTCGTCATCGCGCGGGCGCCACGCGCCGACCGCCAGGCCAGCGCGGCCATGGCGAGGAGCAGCAGGGCGCCACCCGTCGTGGCGACGTGCATGCCGGTCACGAACGACTCGCGCGCCGCGGCCACCAGGCCGCTGTCGCCGTTCGCGTGCAGGATCGTCTCGCCGAGGGTGTCGCCGAAGTCGCCACCGGACCGGAAGACCAGCGCGGCCACCGAGCCCAGCAGTGCCAGGCCGAGCGAATTGCCGAGTTCGAAGCTGGTCTCGGAGATGCCCACCGCGGATCCGGCCCGCTCGGCGGGCACCGCCGACACCGCGACGTCCGACACCAGCGTGAACGAGATGCCGTAGCCGATGCCCGCGATCATCGAGCCGAGGATGTACCAGGGCAGCCCACCGTCGACGCCGACGCCGAGCAGCATCAGATTGCCCACGGCCGACATCACCAGGGCGAGGGTGAAGGTCGCCCGGACCCCGAGCACCCGCCCGACGGTCGCGCCGCTCATCGAGAACACGAACACCGCGACCGCCATCGGGATGCCGAGCAGGGCGGCCTGCAGCGGATCACGCCCGGTGACCGACTGCAGGTAGATGCTGGTCAGGTAGCTCATCGCGGCCAGTGACATCATGCCGACCAGGCTGGCGCCGATCGCGACCCGGAACAGCGGCCGGGTGAACAGGCTCAGATCCAGCAGCGGTTCGGCCAGGCTGCGCTGCCTGCGCACGAACACCACCAGCACGACGACGCCGATCGCGGCGATCACCACCGAGGCGAGGTCGAAGCCCTCGGCCGCCAGGTGTTTGATGCCGTAGACCACCGGCAGGATGCCTGCGATGGACAGCGCGACGCTGGGCAGATCGAGCGGACCGAGCGTGGCGGAGCGGTGCTCGGGCAACAGGATCGGGCCGAAGATCAGCAGGATCGCCAGCACGGGGATGTTGATCAGGAACACCGAGCCCCACCAGAAGTGGTGCAGCAGCAGCCCGCCGATGATCGGGCCGACCGCCGAGCCGCCGGCGAAGAACGCGGTCCACACGCCGATCGCGGTGGCGCGGCGGCGCGCGTCGGGGAACAGGCTCGAGATGAGCGCCAGGCTCGACGGCAGCAGCGTCGCGCCGCCGATCCCCATCAGCACGCGCGCGGCGATCAGGATCTCGGCGCTGGGCGCGAACGCGGCGAGCACCGAGGCCAGGCCGAACAGGGAGGCGCCGAGGAGCAGGATGTTGCGGCGGCCGATCCGATCGCCGAGATTGCCCATCGTGATGAGCAGCCCCGCCAGCATGAAGCCGTAGATATCGAGGATCCAGAGCTGTTGGGAGGCACTGGGGTCCAGGTCGGCCGTGAGCGTCGGCATGGCGAGGAACAGCACCGAGATGTCCATCGACACCAGCAGCACCGGGAGCAGCAGCACGCCGAGGCCCAGCCACGCGCGGCGTCCACCGGCGACTGCGGTGGGCACCGCCGGTTCCAGCTTCGTCATTCCGACATCCTTCCAGGGGTTTGCGTACGCCGTACGCGGGGAACGGGTACAGTGTACGCATGACCGGGGGTAATGGAAAGTGAATCATGGGATGACTGATGCGAAGCTCACCCGCACCGCGATCGTCGACGTAGCGATCGCCCTCGCCGACGCCGACGGGCTCGACGCGGTCTCGATGCGGCGCATCGCCGAGCGGCTCGAGGTCGGCACCATGTCGCTGTATCGGCACGTGACCAACAAGGACGAGCTGATCGCCGCGATGACCGACGAGATCGCGGCTCGGCATCCCTATCCCGACCCGGCGGGGCGCGGTTGGACCTGGCGCGATCGCGTCCGCATCGCGGCGCAGATCGATTGGGAGCTCTACCAGCAGCATCCCTGGGTGCTGCTCACCTTCGCGGTGCCCCGCTACAGCTTCGGCCCGCAGGGGCTGAACAGCCTGGCCTGGCTGGTGGCGGGGCTGCGCGAGCTGGAGGTGTCGGTGCGCGAGGCCACCACCATGGCGTTCACGGTGTGGAACTACATCTCCGGCGCGAGCCTGCCCGTCGTCGGCGGCTCGCTGCTGGCCGAGAAGCGCACCGCCACCGACGACACGAACGGGCTGCGGGATCTACTGGAGGGCACTCCCTCGTTCCCGGTGCCACCCGCCCTGGCCGAGCTGAACGGTGCCGGGGTGAGCGAGCTGACCTCGGAGGACCTGCTGTTCCTCGGCCTGGACGCGCTGTGCGACGGATTCGCGGCCCGCGCCGACCGCGAGCAGCGACCGATGGCGGGCTGACCACGGCGCTTGACCTCAACCGTCATTCAGGTTGAACGATGGTGGCCATGCACGCGATCAGACTGCACGAATTCGGTCCCGCCACGAACCTGCGCTACGAGACCGTCCCCGATCCCGAACCCGCCGCCGGTCAGGTGCGCATCGCCGTCGCGGCGAGCGGTGTGCACCTGGTCGACACCGCGTTGCGCCGTGGCGAGCCGGGCCCGTTCCCGGTGCCCGCCCTGCCGACGGTGCCCGGACGTGAGATCGCCGGAGTCGTCGACCGGGTGGGTGATGGCGTCGATCCGGGCCTGCTCGGCCGCGCGGTGGTCACCCATCTCGGCACCGCCCCCGGCGGGTACGCCGAGCTGGCGGTGGCCGCCGCCGATCGCCTGCTGACCATCCCCGACGGCGTCTCCCCCGGCGCCGCCGTCGCCATGGTCGGCACCGGCCGCACCACCCTCGGCATCCTGCTGTTCACCGATCTCGACGCCGACAGTGTCGCGGTGGTGACCGCGGCGGCCGGTGGCATCGGCACCCTGCTCACGCAGTACGCCAGAGCGATGGGCGCCACCGTGATCGGGCTGGCGGGCGGGCCCGCGAAGGTCCGCCGGGTCGAGGCCAACGGCGCCGACATCGCCGTGGACTACACCGTCGCCGACTGGCCGGACCGGGTCCGCGCCCGCCTGGGCGGACGCACCGCGACCGATGTGTTCGACGGTGTCGGCGGCGCGAACGGCGCGGCCGCGGTCGATCTGCTCGGCCCGGGCGGCACCCACCTGATCTACGGCTGGTCCAGCGGCACCGAAACCGCCATGGACCCGACGACTCTCGCGTCCCGGCACCTCACCTCCCGCTCCGTACTCGGCCCGCCGATGATCGAACGCGCCGGCGGCGATCTCCTGCCTCTGTCCCAGCGCGCCCTCGACCTCACCGCCGAGGGCATCTTCACCCCCGCGCTCACGGAGTTCCCCCTCGCCGAGGCCGCCCGGGCCCACGAGGCGCTCGAATCCCGCGCCACCACAGGGAAAGTCGTCCTCATCCCCTGAGCCACGCGCACCGGGCCGTGGTGAAGACTGGTCGCATGACGGACGCACAGGAACCCGCAGATCGTCGCCTCGCAGCCGCAGCCCTGGCCGCGAACGACCCCACCGGGTGGTTCGAGCCCCTCTACGCCGAGGCCGCTGCGGGTTCCTCGCCCGTCCCCTGGGACCGCCCCGACCCGAATCCCCTGCTGGTGGACTGGTTCACCGGTCGTTCGACGCCGCGGGGAATCCGCGCCCTGGTCATCGGCTGCGGCTTCGGCACCGACGCCGAATTCGTCGCCGCCCAGGGCATCCGCACCACCGCCTTCGACATCTCCCCCACCGCGATCCACAGCGCCCGCGCCCGCCACCCCGAGTCGCCGGTCACCTACCGGGTCGCCGATCTGCTGCACCCGCCCGCGGCCTGGACGGCGGCCTTCGACCTGGTGATCGAATCCATCACCGTGCAATCCCTGCCACCGGCGGTGCGCGAGCCCGCCACCGCGGCCCTGCGCACCTTCCTGGCCCCCGGCGCGACCCTGCTCGTCATCGCCGACATCGCCGGCGCACCCCTGCCCGGCCCACCCTGGCCCCTCACCCCGGAAGACATCGACGCCATCGCCACCCCCGACCTCACCCCGGTCCGCGTCGAGCGCCTCCCCCGCCCCGACCTCCCCGGCCGCCACCGCTGGCGCGCCGAATTCCACCGGGCGGCCTCGACCGTCTGACGTCCGTCACGGCAGCGCCGCGCAGTTGCTCGGGGCGGGGACCTCGGCGAGGCGCTGGGTGAGCCAGTCGTGAGCGGCGACCGTCGCGGGCAGGAATTCCAGCAGGTGGCCGATCGCGGTACTCGGAAACAACGGGGGCAGCCAGACCGTCGGCTCGAACTGTACGGTGGCGCCCTGCCCGCACCAGTCGACAGCGAGCTGACGGACCTGCGGATAGGTCAGCACATCGTCGTTGGTACCGGCGGCGATCAGGACCGGCGCCACCGGCTTTCGCCTGCCGATGCGCTGATCGTCGACGATCGCCGCCAGTTCCGGTGTGCTGTCGATGATCTCGATCGGCTGCCGTCCGCCTGCGGTGTACCAGGTGACCGGTCGCAGCATGGTGCGCAGCACCGCTTCCGCGACGCAGGTCGTGGCCAGCTCGGCCATCATCTGCTTGCCCGCGGCATTGGTGACCTCGTCGACGACGGGCGCGAGCTCCGGGTTGTTCGCGACGATGCCGTTGAGCGTGTAACCGAGCAATCCGGGCGCGAAGCCACCGAGCACCCCGGGCACGAGCCCGTTGACGGCGGGCGCGCTCGCCAGTACCGCGCGCAGGTCCGCGGGCGGCGCCCCGGTATAGGTGCCGCGCAGGTCGAGTTCCGGGGCGTAGTCACCGTGCAGTTCGGCCGCGGCGGCCGCCGCGCCGCCGCCCTGGGAGTAACCGAAGATCGCACTGGGACGGGTGATTCCGGTCAGCGCCCGGGCGGCGCGGATCGAGTCGAGGACCGCGTGCGCTTCGGCCGCCCGGTTGACGTAGTCGTGCACCGCGGGTGTGCCGAGCCCGTGGTAGTCGGTCATCACCACCGCCATGCCGCGCGCGAGCAGCGCATAGGCGGTGACGATCTCGTAGCTGACCCACAGGTCGAGCGGGAAGCTGTAATGGACGAGTTCGGCGAATCCCTTCGACGGCGCGCACTGGTCGCCCTGCCCCTGGGTGCCCGGCGCCACCGCGACGAGCGGTCGCGGCCCCGGACCGGGCCAGGGCAGCGTGGGTTCGAGATACGTGCCGGTGACCGCGGCGGGACGCCCGTGCGTGTCGGCGCTGAGGTACATGATCCGCACGGCGTTCGCGGGCACCTGGCCCTGCGCGCCGGGCACCGACAGGGCGAGTGTGAACGGTTCGCTGCGCACGATCTGCCCGGGCGCCCCGGCCGGCAGCGGCGTCGGCGGTAGGTAGAAGTCGCCCCGCGATCCGGACCCCGAGGCCGACCCGGAACCCGGTGTCGCGGCGGCGGGCCCGGTGACGGCGATCAGCGCCACGGCGAGCATCGCCGCCGCGAGTGTCGCCCAGGGACTGCGTTTCCCGGCGAGGCCCCGGCCGGTGCGCCGCGCGGAGGTCATCGCGTCGAGCGACATTCGCGCTCCTTCGGGTCTGCGGCTCCGGCCGCGGTGGTCGTGATCAGGAAGTCGTTGTCGTCGGGTTCGGTGAGCAGGGCGGTCATCGTCGCGCGGTCGAAGGGCCACAGGTCGATGGTGTTCTGTTCGGTGAAGTACCAGGAGTTGCAGCCGGTGTTCCACACGGTCGGACCCATCGCCTCGGTGACCGCGTCGGTGAACCGGGTGGTGGCCTCCTCGGTGACCTCGACGGTGTCGAACTCGCCCGCGGCGAAGCGTCGCAGCCAGCGGGTGATGTAGCGGGCGGTCAGTTCGGCCGAGTACTGCAGGGAGATCGATCCGGTCGGGGAATTCGGCCCGAGCACGGTGAACAGATTCGGGAAGCCCGGAATGGCGGACATCCGGTAGGCGCGTGGGCCTTTCGCCCACGCCTGGTCGATGGTGAGCCCGTCGCGGCCGCGCAGGTTCATCGGCCGCATGTAGTTGTGCGGGTGGAAGCCGGTCGCGAAGACGATGACGTCGACCGCGTGTTCGCGCCCGTCGGCGGTGCGGATGCCGGCCGGGGTGATCTCGGTGATCGCGTCGGTCACCAGTCCGGCGTTGTCCGCCTGGATCGCCCGGTAGTAGCTGCCGGAGAGGACCTGCCGCTTGCACAGGGGCTGATAGCCGGGCGTCAGCGACTCGCGCAGAGCCTTGTCACGGACCTGCACGCGCAGCGACCACCTCGCCAGCTCCTGCACGGCGCGCCTGCGCCAGGTCGGACGCAGCGCGACATCGGCGAGGATCCCCGACGCCCACAGCGCCGCCGCGTAGACACGGTCGTGCAGGGCGGGCGAGGCCGCGAGCGCCTTGGCCACGAGGGCGGATCGGCGCAATCCCATCGGCGCCCACAGCACCCACTGCGGGGTGCGGGTGAACTGGAGCAGCCGCGCCGCCTCGGGTTGCAGCGCCGAGACCACCTGCACGCCCGTCGATCCGGACCCGATCACCGCGACACGCCTGCCCGCGGTGACGAGCGCGTCGTCCCAGCGGGCCGTGTGCACGACTGTGCCCTCGAAGCTGTCGAGGCCGGGCAGATCCGGGGTGAACGGATGGTGCAGGACCCCGGTCGCGGCGATGACGAAGTCCGCGCTCAACCGGGTGCCGTCCGCGACGGTCACCTGCCATCGATCGTCCTCGAACACCGCGTCGGTGACTTCGCTGTCCAGGCGAAGATGCGCGCGCAAGCCGAATTCGTCCACGACTTTCGCGTGATAGCGCTGGATCTCCGGGCCGGTGGCCCACACCCGGCTCCAGTCCGGCTTCGGCGCGAAGCCGAACTGATAGAGCTGGGACGGTACATCACAGGTCAGCCCGGGGTAGCGGTTCCAGAACCACACCCCGCCGACGTCGGATCCCTTCTCCAGGATCACGAAGTCCTCGAAGCCCGCTTTCTTGAAGGTGACGGCGGCCGCGATCCCGGCGACACCGGCGCCGATGATGATGATGGAGGGTTCGCGAGGTGGCGTCGTTGCCATGGGTTTCGCCTTTCGGGGTAGCGCGTTGTCAGGGTCCGGTCGGGGCGCGCAGGGCCGCCCGCAGGACTTTTCCGCCGGCGTTGCGCGGGATCTCGTCGAGCACGATGAATCGCTTGGGCACCTTGTAGCGCTCGAGTCCTTCGCGGACATGCTGTTTGAGCGACGCCTCGCCCGGGTCGGCCGCGCCGGGACCGAGCACGATGTAGGCGTCGAGGACCTGGCCGAATTCGGCGTCGGGCACGCCGATCACGACCGCGTCGCTGATGGCGGGGTGCGCGGCGAGCAGGTTCTCGACTTCACCGGGGAAGACGTTCTCCCCGCCGGAGACGATCATGTCGTCGGCGCGACCGTCGATGAACAGCAGGCCGCCGGCATCGATGTGGCCCATGTCGCCGGTCGAGACGTGGCCGTCGACGATCTCCTTGGCCGAGGTCCGCGCCGTGGGATCGGGAGTGTAGCCGGTGTATTCCAGGCCGCTGCGGACGAAGATCTCGCCGATCTCCCCCGGCGCGGCGTCGCTCCGGTCGGCCCGCAGGATACGGACCGACACTCCGAGGGCGGGGCGGCCGACCGTGTCGGAGGCGGCCACGAGATCGGCGGGTGTGGCGATCGTGACCAGTCCCGCTTCGGTCGAGCCGTACCCGTTGACCAGGATCGGGCCGAAGACCTCGATCAGCCGCGCGACCGTCGTCGGGGAGATCGGCGCGGCGCCGGTGACGATGATGCGCAATGCCGCACGCCCCGAACCGCTTTCGGCCAGTTCCGGCGCCGCGAGCAGGCGCTGCAGCATGACCGGCACCGCCATCACCGCCGTCACCCGGTGCCGGGCGATGTCGTCGAGCGCGGCGGCGGCGTCGAAGCGACGGCGGCAGATCGCGGTCGCGCCGAGCGCCAGCGGACCGAGCAGCGACAGCAGCCCGAATCCGTGGAACATCGGCGGCGCCACCAGGACCCGGTCGGTGGAGCGCAGTCGCAGAATGGACATCGCGGTCAGCGTGAGCGCCACGATCGCGGTGGGCTTCACCGCCCGCGGCACCCCTTTGGCCAGGCCGGTGGTCCCCGAGGTCAGCAGGGTCATCGCCACCGCCCGCCGCACGCGCGGCGGTGCCGGATGACGGCGACCCGCGAGCTCGTCCAGTGTCGGGAAGTCGCCGGGGCCGGTGCCGGGTTCGTGCCAGGCCAGTACCCGCAGGCCCGCGATGCCCGCCTCGGCCACCGCGGCGGTGTACTCGTCGTCGTAGACGAGGACGTCGGGGTTGTGCCTGGCGAGGATGGATCGCAGTTGCGCGGCCGGGAGTTCGGTGTTGATGAAGATCAACTCCGCGCCCAGTTGCGCCCCCGCCGACATCGCCTCGGCGAAGCCGCGGTGGTTGCGGCAGAGGATGCCGACCGACCTCGGTGGTGTCGGGGTGGCGGCATACAGTGCCGCGGCGATCGCCTCTGTCCGTCGCTGCAACTGCCGATAGGTCAGGTGCCCGGAGTCGTCGATGATCGCGATCTTGTCCGGGTGCCGAATCGCGGTGGCCGCCAGCAACATCGCCGGAGTCGGTCCGTACCGATGGAAGGCACGCGCCAACGCCGCTGCCTTGCGCGGGCCGACGGGGGCGAGCATCCCCGAAGCGAGGACCGCCGGAATCGCCGCGCCCCACTGGCGGGCGGTGTGCGTCAGGTCAGTGGGCACGGGTGTTCACCCGCGGTCGATCGTCCCGGTCGGCCGGTACCGGAGTGGGCGTGATCCGCGACAGCGAGGCCTGGGTGTCCCCCAGGTTTCGGTAGATCCGTTCCACGAGCACCTCGAGTGGCAGCCGGAACACGGTGGCCGACACCGCCGAGGGGAACCCGTAGAGCGGGGTCATCGTCCGCGGCTTCTTGACCACCGCCTTGGCCAGCACCTTCGCCGCGTCGTCCGGGGTCTGCCCGGGAAGCACGCGCATCCACCGGCTCGGGGCGCTCATTCTCGTGTGCAGCAGGCCGCCGTAGAAGGTCGTCAGCGTGACCCCGTCCGCGCGGGCTTCGGCGCCGACCGCGCGCATCCACCAGTCGAAGGCCAGTTTCGACGACAGGTAGAAGCCCCACTTCGGCGCGTTGGGGAACATGATCCCGACGGTGGAGACGTTCACGATGTGGCCGCTGCCGCGCGCCCGCATGCCGGGCAGCAGTGCCAGCGTCAGCCGCATCGGCCCGAGGTAGTTGGCGCCTGCGGTGGCGGTGAGGTCCTTGGGCCGGTCATAGGACAGGTGGATCGAACGCCGTAACGACTTGCCCGCGTTGTGGATCAGCACATCGACCTCGCCCAGGCCGTAGCGCACCGACGCCGCGAACTCCGCGACGGACTGCTCGTCGGTGAGATCGAGGCGATACGGGTACGCTTCGCCGCCGGCCGCGTTGATCTCCTCGGCCACCTCGAGCAGCCGCTCCATCGAACGGGCGGCGATGACCACCCGCGCACCGGCCGCGGCGAACCAGCGCGCGGTCGCCTCGCCGACGCCGAACGACGCCCCGGTGATCACGACGACCTTGCCCTCGACCGCGCGCCGCAGCGCCGCGCTGCTGCGCAGTCCGCGGGGGCCGACGAGCCAGGCGATTCCGCGCGCGAGCGGCGTCTCCACGATCCGCGCGGGACCGGTGGGCAGAACTTCGGACATCAGTGATCACTCCGTCGTCTTCGATGCGGTGGACAGGGAGCCGAGGAATGCCACGGCCTGGGGGTCGGACAGCGCGGCATCGATGGCCCGCTGCGTCAGTTCGATGTCCGGGTCGGTGCGCAGCGCGGCCAGGATGGTCCCGAACATGGTGCCCACGACGAGCTCTTTGACCTGCGCGCGACTGATCGCGCGGGTGCGCGCCCAGTGCAGCGCCAGGCCCTCGAGGTAGGACACGAAGCCGTCGATCGCCGCGCGCAAGACCGGCGAGGCGTCCGAGCCGGTCACCTCGACGACCAGGGCGTCGGTCAGCTGGACGCGGTAGCGGTCGCGGATCTGCCGTACCTCGGCGTCGGCGACATCGGCGTACAACGCCTCGAAGGCCCGCGGCTGATGCTCGGCCTCGTCGAGGAACCGGTCGATTCCGCGGGTCAACCGGTCGAGCGCTGGTCCGCGCATGGCGAGCAGGTCGCCCCAGAACTCCTCGGCCGCCTGTTCGAGAACCGCCAGGTAGAAGCCTCGCTTGCCGCCGAAGTGATAGCTGATCGATCCCGCGGCCACCCCGAGCGAGCGCGCCAGATCGACGATGGACACCTCTTCGTAGCGATCGCTGCTGAACGCCGCCTTCCCCGCCGTCAACAGCGCCGCACGCGAGGCCTCGCCTCGTCGATTGCCGACCACCACACCTCCCAGAGTTTGAATCGGATTCAGTAACGCTGAGAGTAGGGGTCGCCCACCCCCCGGTCAAGAACTTTCTGAATACGATTCAATAAGTCCGTCGACCTCCGCGCGCAGGACGTCAACGCAAGTACTGCACCAGGCGGAACTCGTGCTCCACGAGATCACGCATGACCATGACGACGTACCGGCATGACCGGATCGGGTAGGCGAAGACCCGCTATTCGCCCTGCGCGGCAACAGGTTCCGCGGGCCGCCGCCAGGCCGGGATCGTGCGATAGGTGGCGGCGCGCAGGACCCACTCGACGGGGCCGTAGGGGTGGCCGCGCAGCCACCAGGTACTGATGGCGAGCTGGGCGGCGAAGGTGAGCAGGGCGACGCCGATGACGGCCAGGGGCGGGAGGTCGTCGGCGAGGGCGAAACCGTAGCCGGTGTAGACGATCATGAGCACGACCGACTGGCCGATGTAGTTGGTGGCGGCCATCCGGCCCGCGGGGGCGAGCAGGGCGAGGAACCGGCCGGTGCGCGGCAGGTGCGTCAGGCGCAGGATCGCGGCGAGGTAGGCGAAGGTCATGGCGGGAGCGATCAGGTACTGCACGCCGTGCAGCAGCGGCGGGTCCCACCAGTGCATGAGCTGGCCGAAGGTCATGGCCGAGATCGGCACGCCGAGACCGAACCCGATCAGCATCGCGCGAGAAGACCAGCGGCGCAGCGTCTCCGGGTCCTCGAACAGCCTGCGGTTGCCCGCCGTCATCCCGAGCAGGAACATCGCCAGGCTCGGCAGGCCCTGGCTGAACCAGATCAGGAACAGCCAGATCGGGGCGATAGCGGTCTGGGCGGCGAAGGTGTCGGCGAAGCCACCGGTGTAGTCGGCCGACAGCTTCGGCAGGTCGAAGAACTCGCCGAGCCCGAGGATGCCGACGTCGCCGCCGGGCAGGAACGCCCACACCGACCACAGGGTGTACAGCACGATCGCGGTGACGATCGCGGTGCGCGCCTTCTTCTTCCGCAGCGCGATCAGCAGCAGGCACAGCACCGCGTACAGGGTGAGGATGTCGCCGATCCACAGGAACCAGACGTGCAGCAGCCCGATCCCGAACAGGGCGCCACACCGCCGCAGCAACCGCCGGGTGGGTGCGGCGCCCGCCCGCTCGGCGGCGGCGATCTGCAGCGTGAACGAGTACCCGAACAGGAAGGCGAACAGCAGATAGAAGCGACCGGTGAACAGCGCGTCGACGGCCGCGCGCACCACCTGGTCGAGGGTGCCGTCGAACACCGAGACCGGCTTGTCGCGGGTGCCGACCACCGACCAGAGCGTGGTCGCGACGATCGCGTTGGTGATCAGGATGCCGAACAGCGCGAACCCGCGCACGATGTCGATCTCGGCGATGCGGCGGCCCGAAGGTGGTGCGGACGAGCGTGTTCCGGCGGTCATTCACCGAGGGTAGGCGTGGCGTGCCGCTCGGCTCGTCCACCGCGAGAGCGAATTCTCCCCACGACCCAGGTCCCTCCCACATCCGTCTCGCGGCGTATTGACATCGGCGCCTGCGACTAGAATTCGCCCGTGCGCACTCCCCGCCCGCCGCGACCCGACCTGGTCGCCGCCGTCGAATCCCTGCACGCCGATCTCGCGCGCTGGCTGGGTTCGGCCGCGCCGGACGAGGTCTTCGACCGCTTCGCCGCCGCGCAGCATCCGGCGTTCACCATGGTCACCACCGCGGGCGCGGTGCTCGCGCGCGATGAACTGCTGACCGGTCTGCGCCGCGCGCGCAACGCCCGCCCCGGCCTCGCCATCGACATCACCGAGGTCGAGACCGTCGTCGACGACGCGACGATCGTGCTCCGGTTCCTCGAGACCCATCGCGTCGGCGCCACGGCCGACTCGCGCCGGGTCACCGCCGTGCTCGACCGCGACCTGCGCTGGCGCAGCGTGCACGAAACGCCGCTGCCCTGATCGAGGCCGCCGCGGTGCCACAATGGGAGCCGACTCGGGCGGGGACACGCGACCACCACGGAGGCCCAGATGCAGGCAGTCGTCATCGACGAGTTCGGCGAACCGAAGGATGTGCTCGGCACGCGGGAGGTGCCCGCGCCGGAGCCCGGGCCGGGTGAGGTGCGGATCGCGACCATCCTCTCCCCGATCCACAATCACGACCTGGCCATCATCCGCGGCGTCTACGGATACCGGCCGCCGCTGCCCGCCACCCCCGGCACCGAGGCGGTGGGTGTCGTCGACGCGGTCGGCGCGGGCGTCACCGGGCCCGAGGTCGGTCAGCGCGTGGCGGTCGCGGGGGCACGGGCGGCCTGGGCCGACTACTTCCTGGCCCGCGCCGACCAGGTCGTCCCGATGCCGCCGAGCGTGCCCGACGAGACGGCCTGCCAGCTGCTGGCGATGCCGTTGAGTTCGCTTATGCTCCTCGACGACCTGCGGGTGCGACCGGGCGAGTGGATCGCGGTGAACGCCGCGAACGGTGCGGTCGGCCGGCTGGTGAACCTGTTCGCGCAGCAGCGCGGCGTCCGGGTGCTGAGCCTGGTGCGCGGGCCCGACTCGGTGCGCGCTATCGAGCAACTCGGCTACGGGCCGGTGCTCGACACCGAGGTCGACGGCTGGACGGCGCGGGCGGCGGAGGTCACCAACGGCGAACCGATCGTGCGCGGTGTCGATCAGGTCAGCGGTCCGGCCGCCAACGCGTTGATGTCACTGCTGGCGCCCCGCGGCGAGCTGGTCTCCTTCGGCGCGCTGTCGGGTCAGCCGCTGATCATCGACACCGGCGCGGTTATCTTCAAACAGGCTGTGGTGAAAGGTTTCTGGGGCCAGCAGCGCGGCGCCGAGATTGATCGCGGCGACTACGTGCGGCTGATCACCGAACTGGTCGGCTGGGCCGCCGACGGCACCGTGCGCCTCGACGTGCAGGCCGAGTTCCCGCTCGACCGGGCCGCCGAGGCCGCCGTCGCCGCGGAGACGCCGGGCCGCAACGCCAAGGTGGTCCTGCGCGCCGGCGCCCGCTGACCGCGGCGATCGGCAGCGCCGATCATGCGATCGCGGCCCACGGTGTTCGCCGCCGTGGGCCGCGTCGCCTTGGTACGGTCCGCCCACCCCGAGCGAAGGAGCCGTCCGGCATGACGACACCGCCGAACCCCGACTACGCCCAGGTGGTTCCCGCCGCCGTGCTGTCGATGCCCGCCGCCGCCCACCTCGGTTTCCGCTTCGGCCGGATCGCGCCCGGCGAGGTGGAACTCGTCCAGCCGCACCGCCCCGAACTCACCCAGCACAACGGCTATCTGCAGGGCGGCGTGCTCGGTTCGCTGGCGGATTTCGCGGCAGGGTCGGCCGCGGGCACCCTGCTCCCGATCGGGTGGGTCAACATGACCATCGACTACACGGTGAAGCTCCTGGCTCCGGCCAAGGGCGCCGAGATCATCGCCAGGGGCCGGGTGATCAAGCCGGGCGCCACGCTGACCGTCGCGGCGGCCGAGCTGTTCTCCGTAGAGGACGGCACCGAAACCCTGTGCGCCACGGCGCTGGTCACGCTCCGCAATGTGAACACGGCGGGCTGACCGCCGGTCTCAGCGCCGGTCGACGGCCACCGCGGCGTACGGCGTCGACGGGGTGGGAGGGGTGTCGAAGCGGGCGTTCGGCAGATAGAGGCGGTCCCCGAAGGCCGCGACGGTGGCGGGGACGTCGAAGCGGGGGTCGGTGATCCGCCGCTCGACCTGTCCCCGCGTCCCGGCGCCGTCGAGCGTGAGGACCGCGACGGCGTTGCGCCGGTTCTGGACGGCGAACAGCGTATTGCCTTGCAGCAGCAGCCCGTCCACGTCGGGTAGCGAATCGCCGTGCAGGTCCACGCGCGTGGTGAGCCCCGTCGCCGGATCGACGCGGAACAGCTCACCGGTCACCGATTGCGCGATCAGCAGCGCGCTCCCGTCCGGCGTCCGCACGATCCCGTTGGCGTTGAAAGCCTCGGGGACATAGGTCATGTCACCGCTGAGCGGGATCCGGCGCACCTGCTCGGCCCGCGGCAGGGCGCCGTCCGGCCCGATCGGCAGGTGATAGAGGACCGCGGCAGTGGAGTCGGTGACCCACGCGCCCTCGGCGGTGAGCACGATGTCGTTGACGAAAGTGCCGGGGCCGGTGGCGAACCGGTAGGTGGCCAGCACCGCGCCGGTCCCGGTGTCGAGCACCCGGAGGTCCCCGCCGGTGCCGCCCGCCACGAAGAGCCTGCCACGATCGTCGAGCTGCAGGCCGAGCGCGGGTGTCCCCGGACCTCGGCTGAGCAGGTGCCCCTGCCCGGTGACGAGGTCGGCCCGATAGATCGACCCGTCGGCCATGGAACCGAAGTAGGCCACCGGCAGCGCCCCGATGGCGATCCCCTCGGCCTGGAACCCGTCGGGCAGCACGATCGTGGTGGGAAACAAGGGTCCCTGCGCGACCGCGTGGTCGACGGGGAGCAGGACGGCCGCGGCGACGGCGACCGATCCGAGAAGACGTACCGCACTGTTCATGTCCTCTATCGAAGACCGTCGGCATCCATGAATCCAACACATGTTTGTCACCACAACGATCGTGATACACGATGATCGGATGGAGTTGCAGCAGTTGCGCTATGTCCTGGCCGTCGCCGAGACGAACAGTTTCACCCGGGCGGCCGAGCGCTGCCTGGTTGTCCAGTCCGCGCTGAGTCACCAGATCGCCAAGCTGGAGCGCGAATTGGGGGCGCCGCTGTTCGAGCGGACCAGCCGCCGGGTGCGGCTCACCCCGGCTGGCGCGGCCTTTCTCCCGGCCGCGCGCCAGTGCCTCGCGGCCGCCGAGCGGGCGGGCGCGGAGGTCGCGGCCGCGATCGGCGAGGTGCGCGGCAGGCTCGCGGTCGGGCTGATCCCGACCGTCGCCGCGGTGGATCTGCCCGCCGCGCTGGGCGCGTTCCGGGCCCGCCACCCGGCGGTGCGGATCAGTCTGCGGGTCGGGGCGAGCGAGGACCTGGCCGAGCAGGTCGAACAGGGCGCCCTGGACGTGGCGTTCCTCGGCATGCCGACCACGGTGCGCCCGCGCGGGGTCGCGGTCCACGAACTCGCGCGCGATCGGCTCGTCGCGGTGGTCGCACCGGGGCATCGGCTCGCCTCCGCCGGCGAGGTCGACCTGCGGGCACTGGCCGAGGAGGTCTTCGTCGATCTCCCGGCGGGGACGGCGGGCCGCGTCCAGTCCGATCTCGCCTTCGCCGCGGCCGGGCTGACCCGCGACGTCGCCTTCGAGGTCACGACGGCGGACTACATCGCACGCCTGGTCGCCGCCGATCTGTGCGTGGCCATGCTGCCGAGAGCCCATGCGCCACAACTGGTCGGCGTGCGCACGATCGAGGTCACCGACGCGCCCACCCGGGTGGAGTACGCCGTCTGGAGCCGGACGGGCCGCAGTCCCGCCGCCACGGCATTGCTCGCCGCCCTCGACATCCCGACCGGCACCGACAGCCCGACCGGCACCGACGGCCCCGCCGATGTCGGCGGGGCCGTGGGCAGCGCGTCACTCAGGCCGGCGTGACCGCCACCGGCAGCGACTCCAGGCCGCGGATGACGACATTCGGCTTGAACGGCGGGTTCTCGCTGCGCAGTTCCAGCGAGCCGACCTTGCGCAGCAGCACGTCGAGCAGGATCTCCATCTCCAGCAGCGCCAGCGGGGCGCCGAGGCAGTAGTGGATGCCGAGGCTGAAGCCCAGGTGCTTCTTGGCCGGGTTCTTCGGGTCGGAGTAGCGGGTCACGTCCACCCGCTCCGGATCGGGGAACGCGGCCGGATCGTGATTGCTCGAATTGATCAGCACCACCACCCCTTCGCCCTGCTCGAACCGGTGCCCGGCCACCGTGATCGGCCGGGTCGCGGCGCGCGTGGTGATCTGTACCGACGGGTCGAGGCGCAACAGTTCGTCCGGGGTGTGGGCGAGCATCTCGGGACGGTCGCGCAGCACCTGGATCTGCTCGGGGTTGCGCAGCAGGCGCAGCATGCCGGTGCCGATGAGATTGGCGGTGGTCTCGTGCCCGGCGACGAAGGTGGTGATGCAGGTGGCGAGCAGTTCCTGCTCGGTGAGCACGTCGCCGCGGTCCTCGACCTGCGACAGCGCGCTGAGCAGATCGTCGCGCGGGCTCACGCGGCGTTCGTTGAGCAGTTCGCGGAAGTAGCCCATGAATCCGCGCGAGGCCGCGCTGCGCGCCCGCAGGCATTCCTCGGGCAGCGTGTAGTCGTGGTCGAAGCCGCGGGCCAGGTCCTGCGACCAGCGGTGCACCTGGTCGTAGGCCTCCTTGGGCACGCCGATCAGCTCGCAGGCGATGATCAGCGGCAGCGGGTAGGCGATCAGCTCGACGAGGTCGAATTCGCCCGCGGCCATGGCGTCGTCGACGAGCTGCTCGCACAGCTGCTCGATCCGTGGGCGCAGCCGGGTCACCATGCGCGGGGTGAATCCCTTGGTGACGAGGTTGCGCAGGCGGGTGTGGTCCGGCGGCTCCATCCACAGGAACGAGGTGGGCAATTCCTCGGGGGCGTTCTCCGGCGACACCGTCGGGTGCATCATCGCCGCTTCCTCGGCGTGACTCCAGGCGGTGGTGGACAGCACCGCCGCGCAGTCCTCGTAGCGGGTGAGCACGTGGTGGCCGAGCGGGGTCTGGTGGATCGGGCCCGCTTCGCGCAGCACGCGGGCGGGGCTGTAGGGGTCGGCGCGTCCGTCGGGCCCGAACAGCTGGACCAGTGCGGTCTGGACGGCGTCGGTATCGATCGTGGAGGTCATGGGTGGGTCTCCTCGCGAGGGTGGTCAGGACAGGAGGATGCGGCGCAGCGTGCCCGGCGCGGTGAGCGCGGCGGGCGGATCGACCAGGTGGGCGACCCGCAGGAAGGTCCTCGCCACGCGCGGATCGTGGTGGGCGACGCGCTGCACCCTGGTCACGAAGACATCGGTGAGCCGGGTGCGCAGGGTGCGCCTGCCCGCCACGCCGGGATGGCGCAGATCCGAGCCGGCGGCCAGCTGCCAGGCCACCGCCACCGCGTCGGCGGCGGCCGCGTAGAAGCGAGCGGGGAGGTCGTCGGCGTCGAGGCTCTCGCGCAGGGCCGCGGCCTGCAGCGCGGCCACGGTCATGCCCTGGGCGTAGAGCGGGTTGAACGCGCACTGGGCGTCGCCGAGCACGACGAGCCCGGCGGGCGGGGAACTCTGGCGATCGAAGCGCCTGCGTACGGCGGTGCGGAAGCGGTACGGGACCGGCTCGCCGAGGGCGTCGGAGCCGACGACGATGGTGTGGATGTCGGGCGCCGACAGCGACGCGGCGTAGTCGAGGAAGCCCTGGTCGTCGGTCGGCGGGTGGTCGCCGAGCATCCCGGCGAGGGTGACGTGCCAGCGGTCGCCCTCCACCCGCACCGCCCCGCCGCCCCGCCCGTCGGCGCCGGTCGACACGATCACCGACGCCTGTCCTCCGAGCTGGCCGGGCCGGTGCCGGAAGAACCGCGACGCGTAGCCCAGATCCACGTCGAGACGTTCCTCCTCGGGCACCGCCGCGCCGATCTCGGTGAGCCACTGGATGATCCGCGAGCCGCGGCCGCCCGCGTCGACGATCAGGTCGGCGGCCAGGGTCTGCTCGCCCGCCGGGCCGCTCACCCGGACGGCGCGCACCCGCTCGGCGTCACCGACCAGGCCCTGCGCCGTCGTCCTGGTCAGCAGTTCGATGCCGCGCAGCCGCAGGGTGCGCCGGCGCAGCACGGTTTCGAGCAGCGACCGGGTGGCGATCAGCGAGGTGAGGCCGGTCGCGCCCGCCGCCAGCCGGGAGCCGCCGACGTACCAGCGGGTGCCGACGAGCACCTCGGCCACGGTCGCACCGTCCGAGACGGCTTCCTCGGTGAAGCCCGGATACAGCTCCTCCATGATCCGGCGGCCCCGGTCGAGCAGGCCGTGCAGGTGCCAGGCCTGCGGAACTCCGCGGCGCACAGTCTCTTTCGCGTCCAGCTCGTCGCGTTCCACCAGGGTGACCCGATCGAACCGCTCGGCGAGCACCCGCGCCGCCAGCAGCCCGGCGAACCCGGCGCCGATGACGAGCGCGTGCTGGCGCGAGGCGGTCACAGGGTCACCGGGAGGTGCCGGATGCCGCGATGGATCAGGCTGGGCCGGTATTCGATCGGCTGCTCGGCCAGTGCCAGCTCGGGCGCGCGATCGAGCAGCGTGCGGATCGCGGTCTCGGCCTCGATCCGGGCCAGCGGCGCGCCGACGCAGTAGTGGATGCCGAGACTGAACCCGAGATGCTTGCGCGGCGGGCGGTTTCCGGTGAAGCGGGTGATGTCGAAGGTGTCGGGATCGTGGTACACCCGCTCGTCGCGATTGGCCGAGCCGGTGAGCACGACGACGCCGTCGCCGCGCCGGAAGCTGTGCTCACCGACCTGTGTGTCGGCCAGCGCCACCCGGATCGTGAACTGGGTGGGCGCGTCATAGCGCAGCATCTCGTCGATGGCGGGCCCGATCAGTTCCGGACGCGCGCGCAGCAGCGCGAGCTGCCCGGGATGGCGCAGCAGGGCGAGCATGCCGTTGCCGATGAGGTTGATCGAGGTCTCCATGCCCGCCACGAGCAGCAGCAGCGACATCCCGATCACCTCGGGCTCGGTGAGGAAGTCACCGTCCACGCTGGCCGCGACGAGTTCGCTGAGCAGGTCGGTGCCGCGCCGCTGCTTCTTCTCGGCGATGAGCCCGGCGAAGTGGCCCATGCAGGCGATGGCCGCGTCGGTGCGGGCGCTGATGTCGTCGGGCCCGAGCAGCGAGTCGGGGTCGCTGCCGCGCGCGATGGCCAGCTGCCAGGCGCGGAAGCTGGGACCGTCGGCGGCGTCGGCGCCGAGCAGCCGCACCGCGACCATGGCGACGGCCAGCGGGACCGCCAGATCCTCGAGCACGTCGAGTTCGCCGCGCTCGAGCGCCGCGTCGACCAGGCCGTCCACCACGGTGCCCGCCACCGGCGCCAGCTCGCCGATCATCTTGGGGGTGAACGCCTTGGCCACCAGCTTGCGGTAGCGCCCGTGCTCGGGCGGGTCCATCCGGACGAACGAGCCGGGGATGGCGGCGCTGGTGTCGCGGAAGGGGCTGATGCCCGCCGCGTAACCGTGGCCCCAATCGGCGCCGGTGAGGACCGCCGCGCACTCCTCGTAGCGGGTCACCAGCCGCACCGGCACCTCATCGAGCGAGTACGGGAACAGCGGGGTGGCGGTGCGCACGCGGGCATAGGCGGGATACGGGTCGGCGCGGTGCTCGGGCGCGAAGGCGTCGAAGGTGAGGTCGGCGGGGACAGCGGTACTCATCGGCCCTCCAGGCTGATTCGCAGTTCGGACATGCCGCGCACGACCACGTTCGGGCGATACGGCGGTTCGGCGAGCAGGTGCATCCGCTCGACCCTGGTGGCGACGGCGCGCAGCACCGCCTGCATCTCGAGGCGGGCCAGCGGCGCGCCGAGGCAGTAGTGCAGACCGAGACCGAACGACAGGTGCCGTTCGGGTCGCCGGCCCGGCAGGTAGCGGCCGATGTCGAAGCGGTCGGCCTCGGGGAAGGCCTCCGGATCGCGGGCCGCAGAGCCGATCAGCACGATCACCGCGTCGCCCGGAACGAAAGTCCTTCCGGCGAGGTCGATCTCGTGCCGGGCGGTGCGGGTGGTCAGGTGCACGGGCGGGTCGTAGCGCAACACCTCGTCGACGGCGGGACCACACAGCGCGGGGTCCTCGCGCAGCCGCTGGAACTGGTCGGGATGCCGGATCAGCGCCAGCAACCCGTTGCCGATGAGATTGACCGTGGTCTCGTGCCCGGCCACGACGAGGATGAGCAGGGTGCCGATCAGTTCGGTGCGGGTGAGCCGGACCCCGGCCTCCTCGGCGTGGACCAGCGCCGTGATCAGGTCGTCGCGCGGGTCGGCGCGCCGCTGGGCGACCAGGTCGCCGAAGAACTCGTCGAACGCGTGCACGGCCGTGGTGCGCGCGGCCAGTTCGGCCGGGCTCAGCAGGGTGTCGGGGTCGAGGCCGCGCGCGATGTGCGCGGAGATCTCGCGCACGTGGGCGTGCGCTTCGGCGGGGACGCCGAGCAGTTCGCAGATCAGCGTCAACGGCACCGGGTAGGCCAGCGCCTCGAGCGCGTTCGTCTCGCCGTCGGCCAGCATGGCGGTGAGCAGTCCGTCGACGAGCCGGTCGGCCCGCTCGTGCAGTCCGGCGACGGTGCGGGCGGTGAACGCCTTGCCCACCAGACCGCGCAGACGGGTGTGGTCCGGCGGCTCCATCCACAGGAACGAGCCGGGCAGTTCCACATCGCTGTCGCCGTGCAGCAGCTCCGGTTCCTCGGCGTGGCTCCAGCGCGGATCACTCAGGATGGCCTGGGCCTGCGCGTGCCGCGGTACCAGGTGGGTCTCGCGCGGCCCCGGCACGAACGGCCCGGCGGCGCGCAGGGTCTCGTAACTGGGGTACGGGTCGTGGCGGCAGTGCGGCGCGACGCTCTCCAGCACCGCGATCTGCACCGGGGTCGGGTCCTCGACCGCGACATGATCGGAAGTCACCGGCAGCTCCTAGGGGCGATTTCGGTGCGGGGATTTCGCCGCTCATCGTCGTCGCGCGGGGGCCGCGAATTCGCCCAGTATCGCCTGCTCCGATCGGGCGATAGTCGAATATCTTTATCAGGCAGTGCAATTGGCCGATCGACGGTGATTATCGGCGCGCGTATTTCGTTATTCGTTCAACGCGATGTCATATGCCGCTGTTGTCGTTTCCGGCATGAATTCCTCGCGTTCGAGCGACACGCTCACCACGCTGCTGGCCCGGGTCGCCGCCGAGCGGCCGGACGTGCCTGCGACGTTCTGGTCGGTCTCGGAGCAGCTGGACAACGCCGAGATGCTGGCACGCGCCCGGACGACGGCGACCGCGCTGGTGCGGCGCGGGATCGGCCGTGGCGAACCCGTCGGCGTGCTCAGCCCCAACGCGCCGGAGTTCCTGACCTCGCTGTTCGGCATCGCCGCCGCGGGCGGCGCCGCCACTCCCCTGCCGCTGCCCGCGGGCGCCGGGGCGACAGCCGCCTACCCGGCCAAGCTGGCGGCGATCACCGCGGCGGCCGGCATGCGGACGATCCTCGTCTCGCCCCGCTTCGCCTCGATGATCCCGCTGCTCGGGGACATCGGCGTCGAATTCGTCGACACCGGCGCACTCGTCGACGAGGTCACCGCCGACGTGGACATCCTGCCCACCCCCGGCCCCGACGATCTGGCCATCGTGCAATTCACCTCCGGCAGCACCGCGCTGCCCAAGGGTGTGCGCCTCACCCACGCGAACGTGGTGAGCGGACTGGCCGCCATCCGCACCGGCATCGATCTCGGACTCGACGATCAGGGCGGATTCTGGTTGCCGCTGTTCCACGACATGGGACTGTTCGGCACCCTGTCGGCGGTGCTGCGCGGCATCCCGTCGCACGTGTGGTCGCCGCTCGCGTTCGTGAAGGATCCGGCGCGCTGGCTCGGCGAGTTCGCCGCGACGAAGACCACCATCACCGCGATGCCGAACTTCGGCTACGAGGCGCTACTCGCCGCGATCCCGCCGGAGCGGGTCGCCGACTACGACCTGAGTCACTGGCGGATCGCGTTCAACGGCGCCGAACCGATCGCCGAATCGGTGGTCAGCGCGTTCTGCGAACGGTTCGCGCCCGCCGGTTTCGCAGCCTCGACGATGTTCGGCGTGTACGGCATGGCCGAGGCCACCCTCGCGGTCGCGTTCCCGCCGCTGCTGCGCGAGCCGGTGTTCGAGTGGGTCGACCGTGCCCTGCTCTCGGACGCCGCCGTGGCCGACGAGGTGCCGCGCGACGCCGCGGGCGCGCGGGCGGTGGCCTCGGTCGGCGGACCCGTCGAAGGGAT
Organism: Nocardia sp. NPDC050717; assembly: GCF_040654275.1. Lineage (NCBI taxonomy): Bacteria > Bacillati > Actinomycetota > Actinomycetes > Mycobacteriales > Nocardiaceae > Nocardia > Nocardia sp. NPDC050717. The sequence continues at coordinate 92,194 of NZ_JBFAHR010000009.1, read as the reverse complement.
CGCGGTGCGGATCGTGCACACCGACACCGGCGCCGACCTGCCCGACGGGCGGGTCGGCGAGATCCTGATCCACGGCGCGCCGGTCACAGACGGCTATCTCACCGCCGACCCGGAGTCCGTGGCCGACCGATTCGTCGACGGGTGGTTGCGCACCGGCGATCTCGGCTACCGGCGCGGCGCCGAACTGTTCGTCACCGGCCGCTGCAAGGACATGATCACCGTGCGCGGCGTGAACTACTACGCCCAGGACGTCGAGGCGGCCGTCCGTGACCTCGACGGCATCCACAAGGGCCGCTGCACCGCCGCCGTCGATCCCGACGCCGACGACGTGATCGCCCTGATCGCCGAGACCGAACGCACCGGCGCCGCGGCCGACGCGCTCGCCGAGGCCATCCGCGCGGCCGTCGCCGCCCACCTCGGGCTGGGTGCGGTCGAGGTGCACCTGGTCGCGCCGCGCAGCATCCCCCGCACCAGCAGCGGCAAGCTCCAACGCCTCGCCGCCCGCGATCTGATCGGCCGGCGATGACGCCGCGCCCGGCTCCCCTTCGATCGAACGGAGTGCCTCGTGCACAGCTTTGACGTGTTCCGCCACTACGAACGCCTGCACTGGAAACTGAGCGATCTGGACCTGCCCGCCGTCGACCCGACGCTGGTCCGCCCCGAATACATCACCCTGGCCAAGAGCGCCGCGATGGGCGAGTCCAATGTGATCGCCGCGGTGCACGGATTCCTCAACGAATTCGTCGACGACTACGACTTCTCCACCTTCGCGGTGGTGTGGGGTTACCAGGAGGTGCAGCACCACTACGCGTTCCGCTCCTGGCTCGGCGCGATCGGCGAGGACGTGGAGGACCGCGCCGTGGACGCCATGCGCGAACCGTACGCGCCGGGCAGTACGCCCTCGGCGACGCTGGCCACCAACATCATCTCCGAGCTCACCGTCAACCACGTGTACCGCGCGGTGTCGAGCTGGGTGGCCGAACCGGTGCTGAAGGAGTTGTTGCTCAACGCCAGTCGCGACGAGGCCGGGCACGCGCGCGAGTTCATCCACTACACCAACGAGCGGCTGAAGAAGCGCCCGGAGGAACTGCCCTCGGTGCTCGAGACCCTCTATGTCTACAGCTCCGAGGCCAAGATCAAGCATCCGGTGAGCACCTTCAAGGCGGGCATCGCCGAACTCGGCGACCACGAGACCATCGACACCGGCTTCGAGCTGTTCCTCGAGCAGGTCGCCGCCGAGGGCGAACTCGAGGTGCTGCACGACAAGGTGCGCCGCACCTTCGCCTCGATCACCGGGCTCGACCTGTCCAGCAACGCGAAGGTGCGTCGCGCGCTGGCCGACGCCATCGCCTGATGACGGCCGCCGAGCAGACCGCGGCCGTCACGGTGCCGTGGTCGGTGATCCCCGACTACCACTGCTTCGGCTGCTCCCCGCACAACGCCGCCGGGCTGCGCCTGAGCTTCACGCCGCGCTCCGACGGCGCCCTGGTGGCGGCGTTCCGGCTGGGCCGGGCCTTCGAGTCCTATCCCGGTGTCGTGCACGGCGGCCTGATCGGCGTGGTGTGCGACGAGGTGATGGGCAATCTCATCGTGCTCGCGCGCAACGTGCCCGCCTTCACCGTCTCCCAGCGCACCCGCTTCCTCACCCCGCTGCTGATCGACCGCGAATACCGCTGTGTGGCAACGCTGCCCGCCGAGCGCGGTGCGGGTCCGATCGCCGCGCACGCGGAGATCCTCGATGCCGACGGCGCGGTGTGCGCGACGTCGACGGCCACCTACCAGCCCTTCGAGCTGCACGCGGTCCGCGACCAGCTCACCCTCGACGACGACGAAGTCGCCCTGCTCGACCACGCCCTGTCCACGGCGAACACCTTCTCCCCGAACGGAGCCCGGCCATGACCACCACTTCCGCCGACACCATCCTGCGCACGGTCACCGAGATCGCGGTCACCGAGACCGGCCTGCCCGCCGCCGACCTGACCCCCGACGCCGACCTGCGCGCCATGGCCGGTGTCGATTCGGTGCGGGTGCTGCGGATGATCGCCCGCATCGAGCGCACCTTCGACATCGAACTCGAGGACGAAGACGTCTTCGGCATGTCCACCCTGGCCGAGGTCACCGCCGTGGTGGAGCGCTCCGTGCGCGGAGCGTCCGCATGACGGTCGTCGCCGATACCAATCAGCACTACGATCTCGATCCCGACATCTTCGGCGAGTTCCTCGATCCGCTGCGCAAATACAGTGCGGCACTGTACGAATCCGCCGACGACACCCTGGAGACGGCGCAGCGCAACAAGCTGCGCTTCGTCGCCGAGCGGCTCGGGCTGCGCGGCGGGGAACACCTGCTCGACGTCGGCTGCGGCTGGGGTTCGCTGATCCTGTACATGGCGAGCGAACTGGGTTGCCACACACTGGGTGTCAGCCCGGCGCCCCGCCAGCACGACTACATCGCCGCGCAGGCCGCCGCACGCGGGGTGAGCGAGCTGGTGCGGACCCGCGTCGGGCATTTCGAGCGGCTCGAGCTGCCGGCGCGCGGTTTCGACGCCGTCACCCTGCTCGGCTCGATCGTGCACATGCCCGATCCCGACGAGGTGTTCCGCCGCGCCAAGGCGGTGCTGCGCCGCGGCGGCACCCTCTACGTGTCGGAGAGCTGCTTCCGCAACGCGGCCACCCGCACCGCGTTCGACGATCGTGACGGCACCGGATTCGTCCGCGAGGACATCTTCGGTTTCGGCGAGCTGCGCCCGCTCTCGGAGCTGGTCGCGTCCGCCGAGAACGCCGGCTTCTCGGTGCTCTCGGTCGACGACCTCACCGAGAACTACCGGCGCACGATCGAGGACTGGATCGCCAATGTCGACGCCGCCGCCGACCGCATCGACGCGCACGGCGCCGGCCTGGCGGCCAAGCTGCGCCACTATCTCGAGATCGCCAACGCGGGCTGGGGTTACACCACCAAGCACTACGCGCTGGTCTGCCGGAATGCCAGGTAGGACATGATCAGCACACCGGGGCTGCTGCCCGTCACCGAGCTCACCGCCGCGGTCGACGGCTTCCTCGCCGCCTCCCCCGCGACCCGCGCCTGGGACGTGGAGACCGCCTTCGACTGGGCCGCCGCCGACGCGGGCAGGCTCACCGAGGGACAACGGTCCGCTGTCCAGTTCGTCACCCTCATCGAGGATCACCTGCCCGGCTATTTCGACGTCTACCACCGGCACTTCCCGGTCGACGACAGCGTGGACCTGCCGACCTTCGAACACAATCGGGAGCTCTACCACTTCACGGTGCGCTGGGCGCTCGAGGAGGACACCCACGCCAGGGCACTGGCCCGCTATCAGGAGTCGGCGGGCATGGCCGAAAGGTCGACGCTGCGTGCGGAACTGGCGGTCGAGGGGCACAAACCGTTCGACCTGCCCTACGACCATCCCGTCCAGTTCTTCGCCTACGCGCTGGTGCAGGAGAAGGCGACGCAGATGTACTACCAGCAGCTGCGCGATGTCGTCGCCGACCCGGTGCTGGCCGCGGTGCTCACCCGGCTGTCCCGGGACGAGGCCAGGCATTTCAGTTTCATGGCCGAGGTGGTGACCCGGTACCTGCGCCACGACGGTGACGCCGTGGTGGCCCCGATCCGCGACGTCATCGCCCATTTCCGGATGCCGCTGTCGGACACGCTGCGCGGTTATTGGCGGTGGGCGCTGCGCATCGCCGAGGTCACCGACTACGACCACACCGCCGCCTACGAGCACCTGGTGAAGGTGATCGACCGGGCGGTGGACACCCGCACCGAGCCGGTCGACGAGCTCATCACGTTCGTCGAGAGCTGCCGCACCATCGCCTGAGCACACGAGGACGGCCCCGCTCCTCGCGAGCGGGGCCGTCCTCGTCGGTGTCAGTTGCTCTGGGCCAGCACGAGAATCGTGGTGCTGCCGTGGGCGATGAGCTTGCCCGCAGCGTCGGTGATGCGGCCCTCCGCGGTGGCGGTGCGCCTGCCGACGTGGACGGCGGTGGCCTCGCAGGTCAGGCGGCTGCCGTCGAGGGTGACGGCGCGGATGAAGTTCACCTTCAGCTCGAGGGTGGTGTAGGCGACACCGTCGGCGAGCTCGGTGAACACCGCGCTGCCCATGGCGGTGTCGAGCAGCGTGGCGAGCACGCCGCCGTGCACGGTGAACATGGCGTTGATGGTCGCCGGGTTCGGGTCGAGGTAGTAGCGGGTGCGTCCCTTGGCCGCGCTCTCCAGGCGGATGCCGAGCGAATCGCCGACCCCCAGTTTCTCCTGCAGCCCGCGTTCGAACACCGCGGTCAGTTCGGCGACGCGCCGGGCCGCGGTCGCGTCGACGTCGACATCAGTACTGGTCATGGTTTTCCTCCCTGCGGACGATTCCTCCGCCATTCGACCAGCGCGTGGTGAATTCCGTCTTGCCGCAAGCCATTCCATCCCGACCTCCGATCGCCTGATCGAGATCACCCGAGTTCGGCGAGTCGTTCGCCGGGCGCCGGTACCGTCGCGGGATGGCCGACATCACCGCAGCCGCCCCCGTCGCGTCCATCGGCGCCGACTTCTTCGACGATCCACACGCCCACTACCGGCGCTGGCGCGCCGAGGCCCCGGTGCACCGGGTCCGCTTCCCCGACGACGTCATCCGCTGGGTGATCGTCGGCTACGCCGAAGCCCGCCAGGCACTGGCCGATCCGCGCCTGGCCAAGGATGTCGTGCGGGTCGACGCGATCCTGCACGACAAGCGCGACTCCACCCCCTCGGACCCGAACGCGCTGACCCTGCTCAGCCACATGCTCAGCACCGACCCACCCGCGCACACCCGGCTGCGCAAGCTGGTGAACAAGGCGTTCACCGCCAAGCAGGTCGCCACGTTGCGCCCTCGGATCGAGCAGATCACCACCGCGCTGCTCGACGCCGTCGCCGGCCGCGACGAGGTGGATCTGCTGGCGGAGTTCGCCAATCCCCTTCCGGTGACGGTGATCTGCGAGCTGCTCGGCGTGCCCTACGCCGATCGCGCCGACTTCCAGGCCTGGACGCGTGCCCTGGTCACCGTCGTCGGGGAGGGCGAGGACACCGAGCGTCCGGCCGCGTCGGCGGCGATGGTCGGCTACCTGGCGAACCTGGTGCGGGCCAAGCAGGCCGAGCCCGCCGACGACCTGCTGTCCCAGCTGGTCCTGGCCGACGACGACGGCGACCGCCTCACCGACCGCGAGCTGGTGTCGATGGCGTTCCTGCTGCTGGTCGCCGGGCACGAGACCACCGTCAATCTCATCGCCAACGGCGTCAACGCGCTGCTGCGCGACCGCGCGCAGTGGCAGGCCCTGTGCGCCGACCCGGCGGGAGTGCCCGCGGCGATCGAGGAGTTCCTCCGCTACGACGGACCGGTCGGCATGGCGACGGTGCGGTACACGACCGAGCCGGTCACCCTGGGCGGCATCGAGATCCCCGCGAACGAGCTGGTCTACGTCTCGCTCGCGGCCGCCAACCGCGACCCCGCCCGCTTCGCCGACCCGGACACCCTCACCGTCGACGGCCACCCCACCGGCCACCTCGCCTTCGGCCACGGCATCCACTTCTGCGTCGGCGCGCCCTTGGCCCGCCTCGAAGCCGAGATCGCCTTCACCACCCTGCTCACCCGCTTTCCCGATCTGCGCCTGGCGCCCACCGCCGACTCCCTCGGCTGGCAGACCAGCACGCTCATCCGCGGGCTGCTCGAACTTCCGGTGCGGCTGCGCTGAGCGGAGATCGCGCCACCCGGGTCGCGGCGGCTGCGCATCGTCCATCCCCGCGGATGGCGGGTCGCGGGATGCCGCCGATCCACGACCGCGGCGGGAGAACCGCAGGGCCGGATCACTCGCCCCGCCCACCGATGCCGTGCGCACCCGCCGGCGGGCTCGACCCGGCGCGTATGTCGGGACGGCGGCGTAGCATCGGGCTCGATCCAGCTGTCCACGGCAACGAGGTGGTCATGTCCAAGAAGCTCGTGTCCGTCCTGCTCGCCGCCGCGGCGTTCGGCCTGCCGCTGTCGGCGGCGCCCGCGGTGGCTTCCGCGCCGGCCGCCGCGCCCGTGGCCTCCGGTTCCGCCGAACTCCCGCTCGCGATTCTCGACACGCTTGTCTGCCTGATCCAGCTGCCGCCGTCGGCCTCGGGTGATTCGTCCCAGGGCTGCAACACCTGAGAGATCGCGGGTCGTCCTGCAGACCGGCTAGAACAGGCTGGTCTGTACCGGGGGCGCGGTGGCCGTGATGGCGGGGTCGAGCACGATCCGGCGCCCGATCAACCGCGAGTCGTTCACCAGCAACAGCTCTCCGTCGCCCGCCTCGTCCGCGCAGGCGATGGTGTGGCCGTGGGCGGTGACGGCGTCGAGGACGTACTCGCCGCGGTCCTCGGTGAACTCCAGGGCATCCGGGAAGCGGCCTCGCGTGTGGAGGGTGTCGTAGAACTCCCGGCCTCCTGACCAGGCTGTATCGGTGCGGGAGGTCTCCACGGGCAGGACCCCCGCCGCGTGCTCGGCCGCGTCCGCGACGGCGGCCTCCACCGCCGCCCAGGGCCGCAACGGTCTGGTCAGGATCCTGGTCTTGGTGACACCGGCGACGGCCTGCCGGAACCCGGCCCGCTCCGACACCGCCCGCTCCAGCTCGCGCACATGCAGCCCGTCGGGCGAATCGGTGATGAACCGCGCCACCAGCGCCCCCTGCTCATAGAGCCGGCGATGTCGCCGCACCGCCGAGGCCGTCCCCACCTTCGTCATCCCGTCACCGAAGTAGGCGATGTACAGATGATGCGGCTGCGCCACGTACTCCCGCACCTGCTCCGGCAACCCCGACAGCGGCCCCCGATGACTGTGCACCACCGCCCACCCCTCGGTCACCCGGCACTGCCCACACTGCTTCCCACTGTCGACCCTCGCCCACCGCGGATACACCTGCCGTCCCCGCCGCCCACCCCCGAACCCGTGATATCCCAGGCAATACCGCGCATCCCCGTCCACCCGGAACGCCAACCGGGTCCCGACCCCCGGTAGAAATTCGATACTGCCGTCCTCCCGGATCAGCTCGTAACTCCACCGCCCCTGCTCGTCCCACCGTGTCCCGCAATACAGAGCAGACCCCGCCATCATCCCGCGAACCTACCGGAACCCGCGCCACGCACCTCCCACTGACCGAACGGGCCACGAGTCGCAGACTGCCCAGGGCTCGTCCGCGGCGAGCACGGCCGTCGGCCCCATCGTGTGTGCGGGCCTGAACCGACAGGCCGACGTCCGGTCGAACTGGTGAGCATGCCTGCGACGTCCTGACGTAACCTGAGGGGGTGACGGATGAAACACCAGCTCAGCGGCTTCGTCTCGCACTCGAGATGTCCGAATTCGGCGTGCGGATGTACCGCATGCGAATGCGCCGGATGTACCCGCTCGCCTCGTCGACCGACCTCGATGACCTTGTCGCGTCCTGGCTATTGTCCCGATCTGGAACCGGAGAAGCATTCGGCCACCCGTCCGCCCGATTCGCGTGAACGCACTCGAATCAGCGCTGCGGCGAGCGCGAGCCGATGCTTCGGCATCGGCGTCGTTGGCCACCGCCACCGCGAGGTCGATGTCATGGGTGAATCGGGGAATCGAGCGGGCCGATACGGCGAATCCGCCGACGAGCGCCCACCGGTACCCCAGTTTGTCGATAGCAACCACCGGTCACCTGATTCGCACTCAAACTCCTGTCCCGTGACGACGACACGCGACCACAAGACCTCGCGGATCTCCGCGAATTGCTGAGCGTTGCCACCGAGGCGGACATCGCGGCGGCTCGCGCGGCCGTGCGCTTGATCGAGGACCGCGGCTATCACCGCGACCGCGACCTGGAAGCAGATCTGGACATGCTGATTGCCGTCTGACCCTTCGCGTTCATCGGCTCGACGGTCAGTGCCCGTAGGAGCTGTCACGTTCCGATGAGTGAACGTGACTCACAGGTCCAGGATCAGGACTTCCGAGTGGGCTCGGGAGACGCAGAGCATCATGGTTTTGCCGGATTCGCGTTCCTCGGGGGTGAGCAGGGAGTCGCGGTGGTCGATCTCGCCGTCGAGGACGGGGGTTTCGCAGCTGCCGCAGGTGCCCTCGCGGCAGGAGGTGATGACGGGGACGCCGGCTGATTCGAGGACGTCGACGATGGAGCGGTCCGGCGCGATGCGCAGGGTTCGGCCGGTCTGGGCCAGGCGGATCTCGAAGGCGGCGTCGGGGCCGGTGCGTTCGACGGCGCGCGGGACGAAGCGTTCGGTGCGCACGGAGATGCCCTGCCGCTGCCCTTCGGCCTCGACCGCGGCCAGGAGGGGTTCGGGCCCGCAGCAGTACACCGTCGCGCCCGGGCTCGCGGCCAGGACGTCGGCGACGGGCAGCAGCCCGGACACGTCCTGGGGAACCAGGTTCACCGCCGGATACCGGCTGGTGAGCATGTCCGCGAAGGCCATGTGTGCCTTCGTCCGCGCACCGTAGTGCAGGGTCCACCGCGCGCCGGCCCGATCGGCGGCGGCGATCATCGGCAGGATCGGGGTGATCCCGATCCCCCCGGCCACGAACGTGTATTCGGGTGCCGTGCTCAGCTCGAAGTTGTTGCGCGGCAACGACACCGACAGCGAGCTGCCGGGGAGCGCGGTGCGGTGCAGGTAGGCCGACCCGCCCCGTCCGGTGGGCTCGTGCAGGACCGCGATCCGCCAGCGATCGCGCTCGGCGGGGTCACCGCACAGCGAGTACTGCCGCACACCCGCATCCCCGACCGCCACGTCGATGTGCGCCCCCGGCGTCCACGACGGCAGGTCCCCACCGTCGGCCGCCGCGAGCACCAGCGCGAACACCGCGTCGGCTTCGTCGGTTCGTTCGATCACCCGCACGCTAAACCCGGTCACGCTCGTGCCCTTTCGCAGTCCGGCCACTCCTACGGCGAAGTCGTCCCTTTCACCGTGCTGGCCGCAACCCGGCTGCGCCGCCGCGCGATGCCGAGTCGATTGGAGCGATCGACATTCACTATCGCCCCGACAGTGGGCACGCGACCCACCCGACACTGACTCCCATGACTCCAGTGGCGGAACTGGTCGACAAGACCAGACAGTTCGTGGCAGACCACGTGATCCCGGTGGAACGCGAGGTCGTGGTCGGTGGCCGGGTCACCGACGACGCCCTGCGCCTGGACCTGCAGAAGAAGGCCAAGGAGGCCGGGGTGTTCGGCCCGCTCTCCGATCCCGAGTACGGCGGTCTCGGTCTCGACACCAGGGCGCAGGCCGAGGTGCTCGAGGCGGCGGGCGCGAGCCTGCTCGGACCGCTGGCGGTCAACGCCTGGGCGCCCGACGACGGCAACATCCACCTGCTGGCCGCGGTCGCGAACCCCGGGCAGCGCGAGCGGTACCTGGCACCGCTGGCCGCGGGCGAGGTCCGCTCGGCGATCGCCATGACCGAGCCGGCCCCCGGCGCGGGCTCGGACCCGCGGATGCTGGCCACAATCGCCGAGGAGACCGATTCCGGCTGGGTCATCAACGGCCGCAAGCACTTCACCACCGGCGCCCAGGGCGCCGCGTTCACCATCTGCGTCGCCACCACCGTCGACGGGCCCACGATGTTCCTGGTCGACCAGGACAACCCCGGCCTGCGGGTGGGCCGCCGGATGCCGACGCTGGACCACACCAGCGCGCCCGGCGGACACTGCGAGGTCGAGTTCGCCGACTGCGAGGTCCCCGAGTCGGCGATCCTTGGCACGGTCGGCCGCGGCCTGGATCTGGCACAGGTCCGGTTGGCGCCCTCGCGCCTGGTGTTCTGCATGAACTGGCTCGGCCTGGCCGTGCGCGCCCAGCAGCTCACCATCGACCACATCGGCAACCGCACCTCGTTCGGCGTGCCGATCGCCGACCACGGTCTGGCCCAGGGCCTGATCGCCGACAACGAGATCGACATCGCCGCCGCCCGCGGGCTGATCCGCACCACCGCGGCCACCATCGACGCGCACGGCGCCGCCTCCGGGCAGGCCAGGCACGAGGCCTCGATCACCAAGACCTTCGTCTCCGAGGCGGTGTGGCGGGTGCTCGACCGCGCGGTGCAGCTGCACGGCGGACTCGGGGTCTGCGAGGACCACCTGGTGGCCCGGTTCCTGGTGGAGGCCAGGGCTTTCCGCATCTACGAGGGTCCGTCGGAGGTGCTGCGCTGGTCGATCGCACGGCGCGTCCTGCGCGGACCGCGCTGAGAGGACGACGAGATGACCCGCAGTATCGTCGGATTCGGCGCCGCCTACCCCGCCCTCGACCCCGATGCCGTCGACTTCGGTTACCTGCGTGACGCCTCCCAGGCGCTCGTGCCGTTCGGCGCGCACGTCGGGACGGTGATCACCGAGATCTCCCCGGACCGCTCGGTGGTGGAGATCCCCGCCGAACCGGTCATGTGCAACCACATGGGCACCGTGCACGCGGGCGCGCTGTTCACCGCCGCCGACATCGCGGGCGCCGCGGCGTTCGTCGGCGCGGCCGCGCACCGCCTGCACACCATCGACCGGCTGGTCCTGCGCGGCGGCACCGCCGCCTACCGCAAGCCGGCGCGTGGCCGCATCCGCGCGGTGGCCACCGTCGACGCCACCGAGCTGGCCATGATCCTGGCCGCCACCGAGTCCACCCGGTTCGGCCTGTCCGGTCGCGCCGAGCTGCTCGACGACAACGACGTGCTCACCGCCGAATTCACCTTCGACTACGTGTGCGATGTCCGCATCGCCGGAACGGACGACGCATGAATCCCGGAGCGCGCGGCGATTCCGCGCAGGACGGCGCCGCGGTCTCGACCACGCCCGACACCGCCCTGGTCGAGACCGTCGACGGCGTGCGGTTCACGGTGCGCTGGCTGGCCGCCGAGGACGCCACCGCACCCGTGGTGCTGATCCTGCCCGCGATGGCGATGAAGGCCCGCAACTACCAGGCGCTGGCCAAAGCACTGCACGCCACCGGACTGTCGGTGGCCTCCGTCGATCTGCGCGCGCACGGCGAGGCCGAGCCCGCGCTCGGCGAGCACGCCGACTTCGGCTACCGCGAGATGCTCGAAATCGACCTGCCCGCCATCGTTTCCGCCGTCGAAGAGCGGTTCCCGCAGGCGCCCCTGCACCTGTTCGGGCACAGCCTGGGCGGGCAGCTGGCCCTGCTGTTCGCCGCCGCCGAGCCCGAGCGGGTCGCCGGGGTGACCGTGATCGGCACCGGCACCGTGTTCTGGTGGGCCTTCGGTCCGCGCCGCTGGTTCGAGGCGCTGAGCCAGATCCAGTGGATCGGTCTGGTCGCCCGGGTCAAGGGGCACTGGCCGGGCGGGGTGCTGATCCCGGCACCGATGCCGGGCGGGGTGATGGTCGACTGGTCGATCCACTCGCTGACCAGCTACTACCGGCCGCGCGGCACCACCCGCCGCTACAACTCGCTGCTGGCGCGGATGACCCTGCCGGTGCTGGCGATCTCGCTGGCCGACGACGTGCTCGGCCCGAAGTCCAATGTCGACTTCCTGGTGTCGCGGATGCCCGCCGCGCGGGTCACCCAGTGGCACATCGACGCGGACTCCGCTGTCGAGCACCGCGACCACTTCGCCTGGTTGAAGGATTCGCCCGCGATCGCGACCGAGGTATCGCGCTGGATCACCACCGGCTCCGAGCCGGCCTGAGGAGAGACGTGGCACGACTGCAGATCCAGGCGGTGTCGAAGAAGTTCGACGCCGACTACGCGGTGCGCGAGGTGAGCCTCGACATCGCCGACGGCGAATTCATGGTGCTGCTCGGCCCCAGCGGCTGCGGCAAATCCACCCTGCTGCGAATGATCGCCGGACTCGAGGAACCCAGCGAGGGCCGGATCCTGGTTGGCGGCACCGACGTCACCGACGCCGCCCCGCAACGCCGCGACCTGGCGATGGTGTTCCAGAGCTACGCGCTCTACCCGCACCTGTCGGTGGCCAAGAACATCGGCTTCCCGCTGCGGGCCCGGCGCAGGCCGCGCGCGGAGATCGCCGAGCGGGTGGCGGAGGTGTCGGCGACCCTGGAGTTGTCGGCGCTGCTCGACCGTCGCCCGGTGGCGCTCTCGGGCGGGCAGCGGCAGCGAGTCGCGTTGGCACGGGCCATGGTTCGCGATCCCGGCGCCTTCCTGATGGACGAGCCGCTGTCCAATCTCGACGCGAAACTGCGCAGCGCGACGCGCGCCGAACTGATCGCCCTGCACCAGCGGTTGGGGGCGACGTTCCTCTACGTCACCCACGACCAGGTCGAGGCGATGACGATGGCCTCGCGCATCGCGCTGCTCAACGAGGGCCGGGTCGAACAGTGCGGCACCCCCGCCGAGCTCTACGACCAGCCTCGCTCGACCTTCGTCGCCGGATTCCTCGGCGCGCCGCCGATGAACCTGTTCCCCGCCGTCGTCACCGCGGCCGAGGGCGCGCTGCGGGTGACGGCCGACGGGGTCGACGCCGCCCTCGACATCACCGACGATCTCGACGCCGCCACCCCGGTGATCGCCGGTATCCGGCCCGAACGCCTGCGCATCGACCCCGCGGCCAACGATGTCCGCGGCACGGTGCGCATGGTCGAGAACCTCGGCAGTGAGGAACTGGTGCATCTCGACGCGGGCGCGACCAGCCTGTGCGTGCGCGCCGCGCGCCCGGCCGGTGTCGCGGCGGGCGAGAACATCACCCTGCGCGTGGATCCCGCCGACATCCACCTGTTCGACCCCGATACCGGCTTGCGGCTGACCTGGCGTGCGCCGCAACCGGATCCGCCGAAGCCCGTGGACGCGGCGGCCGTGCCCGTCCCCTGATTTCCCGCACCACTCGATGAGGAGAACCACCATGAAACGCACCCTGCCCATCCTGGGCGTGGTGTTCACCGCCGCGGTCGCCCTGAGCGGCTGCGGTCTGGGCGGCACCGTGTCCTCGGACACCAGCTCGACCGCGCAGATCCCGGAGCTGAAGCCCGACCAGCAGGTCTCGATCACCTTCGAGTCCTACAACTACGGTCTCGCCGGTGCCTGGACCGATACGTTCAACGCGCTGATCGCCGACTTCGGCAAGAAGTACCCCAACATCAAGGTGACGGCGCAGAAGCCGCAGGGCAACAGCCCGAACCCGGCCACCGACACCATCTCCAGCATCCAGAACCAGATGGTCGCGGGCACCCCGCCCGATGTCGCCCAGCTCGGTTTCTCCGACCTGGACTTCACCATCAACCAGCTGCAGGCCAAGCCGCTCGACACCCTCGTCGGCAAGCAGGAGGTGGCCCGCAACTTCGACGGCCGCCACGCCTATGCCCCGCGCGCCCGCGTCCTCGACGACTGGAACGGCCACACCTACGGCGTACCGTTCGTGTTCTCCACGCCGGTGCTGTATTTCAACGCCTCGCTGCTGACCGAAGCCGGGCTCGACCCGGCCAAGCCTCCGGCCACCTGGGCCGAGGTGGCCACCGCGGCCGCGCAGATCACCGAGCGCACCGGGAAGGGCGGGGTGTACGTCGACTGCCTGACCAAGACGGCCAAGGACTGGTGCTTCCAGTCGATGGTGCGTTCCAACGGCGGCCGGGTCATCTCCCAGGACCGCCGCACGCTCACCTACGCCGACGCGCCCGCCGTCGAAGTGACCCGGATGGCGCAGAACCTGGTGAATTCGGGCGGCATGCCCAAGCTCAACCAGAAGCAGGGCTACGAGGCGTTCGCGCGCGGCGAGATCGGCATGATCCTCGAGACCAGCGCCATCCAGGGCACCTTCGTCACCGGCGCCAAGGACAAGTGGGATCTGCGCTCGGCGCCGATGCCCGCGTTCGGCGACAAGCCCACGGTGCCGACCAATTCCGGTGCGGGGCTGCACATCCTGTCCAACGATCCGGCCAAGCAGCGCGCCTCGTGGGAGCTGATCAAGTTCCTCACCAGCGAGGAGTCCTACATCAAGATCGCGCAGAACATCGGCTACCTGCCGCTGCGGACCGGCCTGCTCGACCAGCCCGACGGCCTGAAGGACTGGGCCGCCAAGAACCCGCTGCTGAAGCCGAACGTCGCCCAGCTGGGCACCATGGAGCCGTGGGTCTCCATGCCCGGCAACAACTATCTGCAGATCCGCGACGGCATGATGGACGCGGTGGAGGCGATCGTCTTCCAGGGCAAGGATCCGCAGTCGACCCTGACCGCCGCGCAGGCCGAGGGCGCCAAGCTCATCCCGGCGGCATGATGAGTGATCTGACCATCGTCCAGCTCACCGACACCCACCTGCGTCCGACCGGTGAGCTCGTCCACGGTGTCGTCGACACCGACGCGAACCTCGCGCGGGTGCTCACCCAGCTGCGCGCGGCCGGGCAGCACGTGGATGCCCTGGTGCTCTCGGGTGACCTGTCCGACAACGGGTCACCCGAGGCGTACCGGCGGCTGCGGGCGGCCGTGGAGCCGGTCGCGGCCGAGCTCGGCGCCGAGATCGTCTACGTGATGGGCAATCACGACGAGCGGGCCGCCTTCGGCGAGGAACTCCTCGATCGGGCGCCCGGTTCGGTGGATCCCGCCCTGCCGCACGATTCCTGCGTCGAAATCGCCGGCCTGCGCGTCATCGCGCTCGACAGCACGACGCCACTGCGGCACGAGGGCAGGCTCGAACTCGAGCAGCTGGCCTGGCTCACCGACCAGCTGCGGACCCCCGCCCCGCGCGGCACGCTGCTGGTGCTGCACCACCCGCCGATCCCCTCCCCCGTCGCCACCGCCGATTTCCTCAAGCTCGAGGACGCCGACCGGCTGGCCGAGGTGCTCGCGGGCTCGGATGTGCGGATGATCCTGTGCGGGCACAACCACCTGACCGCCGCGGCGGCGGTGGCGGGGATTCCGGTGTGGATCGGTCCGGCGCTGTCGTACCGGATCGATCCGATGGCACCCGCGGGACGCCATCGTGGCTTCGCCGGATTCGGGTACAGCCGCATCGATCTGGTCGGCTCGACCCTGCTCGCGACGGCGATCGAGGCGACCGAGGCGGTCCCGGTGTACGACCGGCCCGAGGCCGAGGTGCTCGAGCAGCTGGCGGCGATCGCCGCGCGGACGCGGTGACATGTTCGTCATCGACGATCGGCAGGACCCGGCGCAGGTGGCGCACGTCGCCGCCGCGCCGGGTCCGCGCCGGGTCACCCGTCGCGCGCTGACCCGCCTCGTCGCGCCCTACCTGTATCTGGCGCCCGCGCTGGTGCTGCTGGTGGTGTGGACCTATCAGCCGCTGGCCCAGGCCGTCGAGCTGTCCACCTATTCGTGGAACCTGCTCCCGACCGCACCCATGAAGCCGGTCGGGACGGCCAATTACGAACGGCTGCTGGACCTTCCGGCATTCTGGGGATCGCTGGGCCGCACCGCCACCCTGATCCTGGGGTTGCTTCCGTTCACCGTGCTGTTGCCGGTGCTCATCGCGCTGACGAGCCGGCGCGTGCACGGCCGGGCCAGGACCGTCTATCAGGCGCTGGTGTTCGCGCCGTTTCTCGTCGCACCGGTCGCCGCGGCGGCGGTGTGGCGGTGGCTGCTGCATCCGGGCACCGGCTTCGTCGATCAGCTGCTCGGCACCGGCCACAACTGGGTCTACGACGCCTCGACCGCGCAGGCGGTGATCATCGTGATCACCGGCTGGCAGCTGCTCGGGTTCGCGACGCTGGTGGTGTGGGCCGGGCTGGCCGGCATCAGCGGTGACTACAGCGAGGCCGCGCGGGTCGACGGGGCGACACCGGGGCAGATCCGGCGCTGGATCACCCTGCCGCTGCTGTCGCCCACGCTGTTGTTCCTGGTGCTCACGACCGTGCTGCTCAGTCCCACCCTGTCGTTCCCGCTGATCGATTCGATGACTCAGGGCGGGCCCTCGCAGGCCACCACCAACATCTACTACCTGCTCTGGGACTACGCGTTCCACAGCTTCGACGCCGGGCTCAGCGCCGCGGCGGGCGTGCTGTTGTTCGCCGGTTTCGGCGCACTGGCCGCGGTGCTGGTCTGGATCTCGGAAAAGGTTGCCGTTCATGATGATTGACCGTCTCCGCGCGGCGGGCAGCCATCTGCTGCTCGCCGCGACGGCGCTGCTGTGCGTGTTCCCCATCTACTGGCTGTTCGCCACGGCGCTGCGCCGTCCCGAGGACGTCACCTCGCTGACGCCGCTGCCGTGGCCGCTGTCGATCGAGAACTATCTCGACGCGGCGCAGAAGGTGGATGTCGCCGGGCTGATCGCGAACACGTTCTTCGTGGCGATCCTGTCCGCGGCCGGACAGCTGCTGGTGGCACTGCTCGCGTCGTACGCGTTCGCGATGTACACCTTTCCGCTGCAGCGGCTGATGTACCTGGCGTTCGTGGGCGTCTGGCTGGTGCCGTTCCAGGTGACCATGCTGCCCAACTACATCCTGCTCAACGAGCTGGGCCTGATCAACACGCTCATCGGCTGCGTCGTGCCCACCCTGTGCTCGGCGCTGGGCGTCCTGCTGCTGCGCCAGCACATGACCGCGTTCCCGAAGGAGCTCATCGCCGCCGCGAAGATGGACGGCCGCTCCTCCTGGGCCATCCTGTGGACCGTGGTCGTCCCCAACCTGCGCCCCGCCCTGGCCGCCCTCGGCATCCTGCTGTTCATCAACGCCTGGAACGAGTACTTCTGGCCGGCCGTGGTGCTGCGCCAGTCCAACGACGTGCTCCAGCTCGGCCTGCGCAGCTTCATGGGCACCGAAGGCGACCAATGGGGCCCCATGATGGCCCTGGCCAGCCTCGCCTGCCTCCCCGTCCTGCTGCTCTACCTGGTCCTCCAACGCCACATCGTCAACGCCTTCGTCCGGTCGGGTCTCAAGTGAACTCGTCGCGCCCTCCACGGTGACCGGATGCGATGCACACCGCGACGCACGCTGCGGTCCCCACAGGAGGACGACCGGAGGTCGATTCAGCCGGCTTGACGAGTATTGCCGGGGTACATAGGGCGACCTATGGTTGAGGACGCAACGTATCCCGTTGTGCCGATGCTGATTTCGCGGGGTGCGAAGTGCCATGACGGTGGGTTCGGTGGTCCGGCGGCGGGCGTGGGCGGTGGGGATGATCGCCGCCGTTCTGGCCTCGGCCAGCGCGGGATGGGCGACGGCGCAACCGTCTTCGACGGTGCCGCCGCCCTCGGCCACGACGTCCACGCGGTCCGGCGGCGGGACCGGGGACGGATTCACGCCGACGCTGCGAGCGCCGGCCACCGCGACGCGGGGTGGCTCGATCTCGGTGCGCGGGACGAATTGGGTGTGCGGTGAGGTGACGATCGTCCCGCCGTGGGCCACGACACCGACCACGGCGGCCGGGACGAGCCCGCCGCTCGCCGTCGTCACCGCGGATGTCGGCTACGACTACACGTTCTCCGCGTCGGTGCCGGTGCCGAAGGCAGCGGCGCTGGGGGCGAGCACGCTGTGGGTCAGCTGCACCGCGGACCCCGATATCACCGACTCCGTCTCGGTCCGGATTCTCGCGGTCCCGGTGGTCACCGAGCCGATCGTCACCGGGGCACCGCCCGCCGTCGACCCACCGGTCGTCACCGAGGCACCGCCGGCTGTCGACCCGGTGCCGCCCACCGCGGAAGCGCAGGGCCCGGACGGATCGTCCGGTTCGCCCTCGGCGGGGCCGGTCGGGCTCGTCGGTCTGCTGCTCGTCGCCGGGGTCATCGCGCTCGCCGTCCGCGAACGAACACGCGCACCCGATCCGGCACCCGTGATCGGTGCGAGCGTTGCGCCCGAGCCGCGCGCACCCGAGGTCGGGGTGCGGGTCCACGCCGATCCGCGGCCGCGCCTGGAGATCAGGACCGTGCCCGCCCAGGTGCCGACCGTCGAGATCAGGACGCACCGGCCGGAACCGTTCATCACCGTGCGGGAGGTCCGCTGATGTTTCCCGAAGCCCTGACCGCGCGAGCGGTGCTGTACGACAACGGCTCCCACGAGGTCGGCCGCGCCGAGCTGACGGCCAGGCTGCGCGAGATCGGCTTCGATCGCGAACTCCGCCTGGCCGCACCGGCACTCGGTCCGCTCGTGCGCGATCTCGCCCTGCCGAAGATCGCGGCGGCGCTGGACGGCCTGCTCGACATCAACGTCGGGGACGCGGCGCTCGTCGGCTGGCGGGGGTACGACCGGCTCCGTGGCGCCGCCCAGCGCACCCGCACCGGCCCCGAGGAGAATGTCGAACTGCTCGCCCACGAACTCACCCACACCTACCGGCCGAGCCTCGAGATCCTCGTGGACGGGCACTCGTCGGGCCTGCTCACCGTGGAACTCGTGCTGGCGCTGGAGATGCAGCCGCTGGCGGCGACCGTCCGCGACGCGCACCTCGTCGCCCTCGGCCCCGGCGACTGCACCGTCTCCGTGTCGATCGGCACCGCATCGGTCGGGCCGATCATCGAGCGGCAGCGGGAGATTCCGACCGCACGGATGGTCGACCTCCGCAGGCCGATCCCCCTGCTCACAACCGGCCGCCCCGGCGGACAGCACGGCCCACGCAGGCCCGCCTGAGCACACGGTGCCACACCATCTGCCGGGCCAGAGCGGTCAGACCGTCGAGATGCACTCGGCCGCAACAAGGAAGTGCCCGGCCGCAGGTGCACCGCATGCCCGGAGGTCGGGTGCGATCCCGGTGCAGCGATGCTCGGAACAGGACGGCCGGTGCCCTTAGATGTTCAGCGCACGGCGACCGGTGCGTTCAGCTCGCCGATGAGGGCCGTGTCGTGGGTGGCGGTTCGGAAGGCGGGGTGGTCGAGGATGTCGTGGAGGAAGTCGGTGGTGGTGGCCACGCCGGGGCCGGTGATGGTGGTCTCGGCGAGGGCGCGGCGCATGCGCGCGATGGCCGTGGGTCGATCCGGCGCCCAGACGATGACCTTGGCGAGGAGCGAATCGTAGTGTGGCGGAACGGCGTAGCCGGGCGAGACGTGGGTGTCCACGCGGACGAAGGGACCGGCGGGGAGTGCGCATTCGACGAGCGTGCCGGGGGCGGGCGCGAACGCGCGTTCCGGGTCTTCGGCGTTGAGGCGGCATTCGATGGCGACACCGTGGGGCGCGCGATCGCCGAGGGTCAGCGGTTCGCCCGCCGCGATACGCAACTGTTCGGCGACCAGGTCGACGCCGGTGACCATCTCGGTGACCGGGTGTTCGACCTGGAGTCGGCAGTTGACCTCCATGAAGTAGAACTGGCCGTCGGGGGCGAGCAGGAACTCCACGGTGCCCGCGCCCACGTAGCCCGCGGCCGCGCACCCGCGCACGGCGGCGGCGCCGATGCGCTCGGCCAGCTCCGGTGACAGGCCGGGCGCCGGCGCCTCCTCGACCAGTTTCTGGTGCCTGCGCTGCAGCGAACAGTCCCGCAGACCCAGGTGCCGGACGGTGCCGTGGGTGTCGGCGAGGATCTGGACCTCCACGTGCCTGGCCGATTCCAGGTAGCGCTCGACGTAGAGCCTGCCGTCGCCGAAGACGGCGGCGGCCGCGGCCCTGGTGTGCTGCCAGGCCGTGGCGAACTCGTCGCAGGCACGCACCACCCGCATCCCGCGGCCGCCACCACCGGCGACGGCCTTGATGATCACCGGGTAGCCGATCTCGTCGGCCAGGGCGCGCGCCGCGCCGGGATCGTCGATAGCGTCGCGGCTGCCGGGCAGCAGGGGCAGCCCCGCGTCGGCCATCAGCGCGCGAGCCGAGGACTTGTCCCCGAGGCGGGCCATCACCGCCGGCGGTGCGCCGACGAACACGAAGCCCTCCGCCTGGCACACCTCGGCGAAATCCGGGTCCTCCGAGAGGAATCCGTACCCGGGATGGATCGCGTCGGCACCGGTGGCACGGGCCGCCTCGATGATCGCGGGGATCGACAGGTAGCTGCGTTTGGCCGGGGCCGGTCCGATCTGGACGTGTTCGTCCGCCAGACGCACCGCCGCGGAGTCGCGGTCCGCCGCCGAGTGCACCGCCACCGTGGCGATGCCCAGTTCGCGGCAGGTCCGGATCACCCGGACCGCGATCTCCCCGCGATTGGCGATCAGGACCTTGCGGAAGGGGCGGGTCACCGCAGCGCCTCGAACACGATCAGCGCCTGGCCGTGTTCCACGGCGTCGCCGTTGTCGACGAGGATCTCCGCCACCACGCCCTCGCGGGCGGCGGTGACCGGGATCATCAGCTTCATCGCCTCGATGATGCCGACCTGCTGACCCGCTCGAACCGGGTCACCGGCCGCGACGAACGGCGCCGCACCGGGTTCCGGAGACCGGTAGAACACGCCCACGGTTTCCGCGGTCAGCGTGAAAGTGTCCCCGGCGGGCGCGGTCTCGGCGGGCGCGACGACCGGGGGCGCGGCCGGGGTGACGAGCGCGAGGTGCCCGGTGGTGTCGGCGGGCGCGGCGTGGCCCGCGGCCTGCGCCGACACGGGGTGGTCGTCCCAGGTGACGCGCAGCGACACCGGACCGTTGGCGACGGTCACCGACGTCGGGGCGAGGGCGGCGGCGCGCACGTGCAGCGCGTGCCGGGTCAGGACCGCCAGGCTGTGGTCGGCGTCGGTGGCGCTCACCGCCCGCTGGACGGATTCGCTGAGGGCGGGGTCGGTCATCGGTTCTCCTGGATCTCGGTGCGGGCGAGTCGAATCCGCGGTCCGGTCCCGAAAGCGCAGGACCTGACCGAGTGCCGTCATGGGGTTGCGAAGCAGGAAGTCGGCCATCGGGTCTCCGGGGCGAGGGGCGTGCCGCGACCGCGTGCGTGGTCGCGGAACGCCGGGGTCATGGGGTCGAGATCGCCTCGGGATGGGCCAGGCCGTAGCCCCGGAAACGGCTGTGCCGCTGGGCGATCAGGTCTTCGGCCGGCCAGGCGCGCAGCTCGTGCACGGCCTTGCGCACCGCCCGTCTCAGCAGCGCCGCGGCGGCGACCGGATCGCGGTCGGCACCACCCTCTGGCTCGGGGACGACGGCGTCGGCGATGCCGAGCTCGAGCAGGGCGGCGGCGTCGACGCGCAACGCGGCGGCGGCCCGTGGGGCAGCGGCGGGGTCCTTCCAGAGGATGGCGGCGCATCCTTCCGGGCTGATCACCGAGTAGATCGCGTTCTCGCACACCAGAACCCGGTCGGCCAGGGCGAGCGCCAGAGCTCCCCCGCTGCCACCCTCCCCGGTGATCACGGTGACCACCGGCACGGGCAGCCCGGCCAGCAGTTTCAGCGATTCGGCGATGGCCACCGCCTGCCCCTGCTCTTCGGCCTCGATGCCGGGATAGGCGCCCGCGGTGTCCACCAGCGCGACGACCGGCCTGCCGAGTTTCGCGGCCAGGCGCAGCACCCGGACCGCCTTGCGATAGCCCGCGGGCGTGGGCATCCCGTAGTTGCGTTCGGTGAGTTCGGGTCCGGTGTGGCCCTTCTGGGTGCCGAGGACCACAACCGGCAGACCGTCCAGACGGGCCAGGCCCGCGATCATGGCAGGGCAGTCGGCCGACATACGATCGCCGTGCAGTTCGACGAAATCGTCGAAGGCCGCGGCGAAATAGTCCAAGGTGGTCGGCCGGTCGAGACGCCGGGCCGCGCGCACCCGGTCCCAGGTTTCACCGACAGTGAGCGCGGCGGGATCGGTGATGAGCGCGTCGGTGTCACCGGGCTCGGTGCGCAACGGTGGCCGCTCGGTCATCGCGACCAGCCGGGAGAGCCGGGCGCGCAGCGCCCAGCGGTGGCAGATCATGTCGACGATGCCGTGTTCGAGCAGGAATTCCGCGGTCTGGAAGCCCTCGGGCAGGGTCTGGCCGATGGTCTGCCGGATCACCCGGGGCCCCGCGAAGCCGAGGCGCGCACCGGGTTCGGCGATGATGATGTCGGTGGCGGTGGCGAACGACGCCGCGACACCGCCGTAGGTGGGGTCGCTGATGATCGAGATCGTCAGCACGCCCGCGTCGTCGAGGCGGCGCAGTGCCCGGCTGGTCTTGGCCATCTGCATGAGCGCAACGATGCCCTCCTGCATCCTGGCCCCGCCGGAGGCGGTCACCAGCACCAGGGGCGCCCGGTCGGCCAGTGCCGCCTCCGCCGCGGCGGTGACGGCCTCGCCCACGGCGCTGCCGAGGCTCCCACCGAGGAAGCGGAAGTCCATGACCGCCAGCACGATCGGGACGCCGTCGACGGTGCCGCGCACACACCGGATCGCCTCCGGCAGCTCGGTGCTCTCCCTCGCCTGCCTGATCCGCTCGGGGTAGGCGCGGGTGTCGGTGAAGGCGAGCGGGTCGGCGACGGTGGCCGCGGTGGCGATCGGCCGGGCCGAGTCGGCGTCGAGGAGCTGGTCGACGCGCTGGTCGGCGGTGAGCATGCCGTGGCCGTCGCATTCGGGGCACACCCGGCTCGCCCGCTCGTAGCGTTTGCGGTAGATCATCGTGTCGCAGGTGGGGCACAGCATCCAGGCCGTGCCGGTGGTCGCGGTGGTGTCGACGACGGTCATCGGTCCTCCAGCGGACGTGGGACGTAGCGGGCGCAGGCCGCGGGCAGGCGCACTCCCGCGGTGCGCAGCTGGGCGACGCGGGTGAGGTGGGCGGCGCCGAACAGGAGCTGCCCGGCGATCTCGGCGACCGCGCGGTTCTCCGGTGCGGCGAGATGGGTGCCCGCCGCCCAGGTGTTGAAGGCGCCCATCGCAGGCCCGCACCAGATCTGGTAGTCGGCGACCCGATCGGCCTCGCCGCGGATGCTCCAGCCCGAGGACAGGCCGAGGTACCAGCGGAACACCAACGCCATCTTGGCTTTCGGGTCCCGCTCTGCCCCGGTCAGCTGGGCCGGGTCGCGCTCGGTGAAGTACCGCACGCACTCCTGCCACACCTCGTCGAGCGGCCTGCGGAACAGGGTGGATTCCAGCTCGCCGCGCAGCGCGGTCGGCAGCGCGTCGAGCCCGGGGTAGGCGCGGTAGGTGTCGTAGAGCTTCTGCGCGCGGGCCGCGAACATCGTGCCCCGGCGCAGCACCTGTACCTGCACGCCGAGTTCGAACATGTCCGAGGACGGCGACATGGCGCAGTCGGCGAATTCGGCGCGCGCCAGCAGGGTCTTGGTGGCGCCGCACTGTGCCGCCTCGACGGCCGACTGGTTGACCGACCCCGTCACCACGTAGGCGGCGCCGAGCCCGAAGGCGGCCGCGACGGCGTCGGGTGTGCCGAGTCCGCCTGCCGCGCCGATCCGGACGCGCTCGGCGCCGGGCGCCGTGGCGGCCAGCCGGTCCCTGGCCGCGATCAGTTCCGGCAGCAGCACCGTGAGCGGCCTGCGGTCGGTGTGGCCGCCGGAGTCGGCTTCGGCGGTGATGTCGTCGGCCATCGGCACCTGCTCGGCGAGCCGGGCCTGCTCGGCCGAGATCCGGCCCGCCGCCACGAGTTCGCGCAGCAGCCGGGCGGGCGCGGGCCGCAGGAACAGTTCGGCCACCTCCACCCGGGAGACCTTGGCGATCACCCGGTGCCCGATCTCGATGCCGCCCCGCCGGTCGAGGCTCAGGCCGAGGGCCCGATAGCGCACGACCTCGGCGGTCAGGTCCATGAAGGCGGAGGCCTCCACACAGCGCACACCGTGACGCAGGCAGGCGTCGACGATCGCGCGTTCCAGGGCGGGTTCGCTCGGACTGTGGATGAGGTTGCAGGCGAACGGCTGTGCGCCCAGATCCGCGGCGAGTTCGCCCAGTGCCGCGTCCACCGTGGCGGGTGCGACGCCCGCGGCGCCGTAGGCGGCCAGGTAGCCGTGCCGCGCCATGGCTTTCACCAGGGCGGGCGAGGCGATGCCGTTGGCCATCGCGCCGGCCGCGTAGGCCGCGCGGACACCGTGGGCCGCGCGGAACGCGCTGTCGCCGAGGCGTTCCGGCGGCAACGGCGCCACCGCGGCGAGCACCTGGGCGCGGGCGGCCACGGCCTCGTCGGCGGTGGCGCCGACCTGCCCGTCCGCGCGCACGATCCAGACCGGCGAATCCAGGTCGAGCAGCAGGGCGGTGACGGCTTGAGTGGTGGTGGCGATCGCCACGGTGCGCATCGTGGTCATCACGCGCTCCGATCGACGAGTTCGACGGCCAGGTCGGTGACCTCGTAGATGCGCAGGCCGGGCTTCCACAGCGAGCCGTCGACCACCGCGGTCACGCCGTGCGGCCCCCGGTGCAGCGCCTTGATGTGGGCCTCGAGCTCGACGGTGCCGTCGGTGGGCAGGAACTGGCCGCGGTAGCGCCAGCTGAAGGGGATGTCGGCGGGAATGCGGAACACCGGGTCGGTCATGTCCGCGGCGTGGCCGCCGTCCACGAGCCATTCCTGGACGGCGTGGATCACCGATTCGACACCGAGTGAGCCGGGGATCACCGGGTCGAGGTGGAAGTGGCGGGCGAAGAACCAGTCCGCCGGGTCGATGGGCCGCAGCGAATGCAGGTATCCCGCACCGTGTTTCCCGCCGCCGTCGACCACGTCGACCCGGTCGATGAGGGCCAGCGTCCGGCGCGAGCACAGGGGCGAGGCCGAATCGGCGCGGCGGGTGGCCACGTCGATCGTCCGGACCTGGGCGGTCGGGTTCTCGGCCAGCCAGGACGGCGCGGGGCGGCCGGCGTCGAGCCCGGTCTGGTTGGCGAGG
This sequence comes from Nocardia sp. NPDC050717, assembly GCF_040654275.1. Lineage (NCBI taxonomy): Bacteria > Bacillati > Actinomycetota > Actinomycetes > Mycobacteriales > Nocardiaceae > Nocardia > Nocardia sp. NPDC050717. The sequence goes on along the minus strand of NZ_JBFAHR010000009.1, from coordinate 67,654 downwards.
GCCTCGTCGCTGAAGTAGCCGAACATGGTCTCGCCGGTGTAGAACGGCGCGCCGTCGACGCTGAGCGTGTAGTCGAAGGTCTGCAGGGAGGAGCCGGGCAGGATCGTCGTCGACAGCATCCGGGAGGACTGTTCGATGGTGCGGTCGCGCAGGTCGACCTGGCGCAGGACCGTCGCCGTGCCGCCGAGATTGCGCAGGCTCAGGGTGGTGCCGGGCTGGGTCAGCGTTGGTCCCGCGTAGTAGCCCATGAGCAGGGCGGCCTGCAGCGAGGTCTCCATGTACACGAAGTGCGGCATGGATTCGTTGGCCGTGTCGGCGTAGTACCAGGAGTCGGCGGGCGAGTCGTATTCGGTGGTGTAGGCCGCGTGGTCGAGAGTGCCTCGCGCGCCGTCGAATTCGCGGACACGGTCGACCAGGAGCAGGCCGCCGGTGGGCAGCCGGGTCGCGCGGACGCCGGTGTACTCCGCGAACTCCGAGCCCATGGCGATCGCCTGGTCGCCGCGCGCCAGGTGGGTCATGTGGAATTCGTTGAGGAGCAGGCCCGGGACCGCCTGGCCGGGGCCGACGCCCGCGCCTGCCGCCTCGGCGACCGCGACCTCGACGGACAGGCTCGGCTGCCCGTCCGAAAAGCTCGCGGTGCCCCTGACGTGGGGCCGGGGCACGAGATCGAGGTCGCTGACGACGAGTTCCACCGTGTCCCGGCGCACCCCGTTGCCGGCGGGCGAGCCGGGCAGTGCCTGGACCGCGGTCGCCGTCCCCTCGGTCAAGGTGCTGCCGGACAGGCACAGGTGCATACCGGTGAACAGCGCGAAGACCTGGGCTGCCTGGCGGGCGGCGGCGTCGGGCGCGCCGTCGTAGTGGGCCACGATGCGACCGTCACCGGTGCCGCCGTAGAGCTCGATCGACTCGATCCGGTTCAGCACCAACGGTTCTCCCGCGGCCAATCGCGCCGCGACTTCGACGCCTTCACGCCGGTGACCCGGCCCGAACACCTCCGCGACGGCACCCGCGGCCAGCGACTCGAGAGCCGCGCGGTCCAACCGGGTACGCGTGGTGCGCGCCAACGGCTTGAACGCGCCCTCCCTCGCGGCCTCGACGGTCGCATCGGCGGCCAGGTCGCCGACCGGTGTCACACCACGGTGGCCGGGTACCGCCGCGCGGGTGCCGGCCGCAGGCTGGTGCGTCCCCACGACAGGTTCCGCCGACCCGGTGCCGGGTCGTGCGGCCCTCGCCTCGTCGGCGGACGCCCCGTTCGCGGAGAACTCTGCGGCGGCACCGATGGCCCGGCCCTGTGCGTCGAGGTCCACCTGCGCCGACTCGCTCGACGAGGGTGTGGCGAGGGCTCGCGTCCAGAGCGCGCGCTGCAGGGCGGCCTGGGCGGCGAGCGCGGAGCGGTGGGCGGTGACGACGCCGGTGCGGAGGTCGGCGATGACGCCGCGCGGTGCGCCGGTGCTCGCCTCCCCCGTGTGTGCGTGCTCGGGCACTTCCCCCTGGCGCGTGAAACGCCCCTGTGCCAGGGGCGGCTCCCCTGTCGACCGAGTCGACTCCGCGGTCTGCCCGGTAGGGCCCACGGCGTGCCCGGCGGGAGCCACAGGGTGCGCGGCGGGGACGACGGCATGTCCGGCGGGGACCACGGCGTGTCCAGAAAGGTCCGCTGCTGGAGCGGGGTCGTGCGTCTGCCCCACCGCGTGCGCTTGGTCGGTCGGCCGGGCGGTGTGCGGGGGCAGCGCGGCCGGGTCGGGCAGGGCGCGGGCCACGCCGGTCGGGTCGAAGGCGATGCCGTCGAAGTCGAGGGCTGTCATCGGGTCCACTTCCTCACCGAGGTCTGGAACTTCTCCGTCAGGTCGGGCGTCGTGAGGACGGTGACGTCCGAGAAACGTTGCAGCACTGTGCCGTCGGTGGACAGTGCGGTGGCGTCGATGCGGGCTTCGAGCCTGCCCGCGCGCGGGTTGTCGACCACCAGGACGAACGGTTCGGTGGTCGGGAGCGGGTGGTGGTAGTCGATCCGGCCGACGCCGAGGGGCAGGCAGGCGCTGCCGAGCAGGCGGTGGCCGAGGACGGGCGGCCCCTGCAGGATCAGGTCGGCGGCGACCGGATCGTGCAGCCGGCCCGCGTAGGCGCCGCCGGCGACCGGCCCGGTGGGCAGGTGGCAGTCCAGGACGATCGCGGTGTCGCTCTCGGCCCGGATGGCGCGCAGCCCCTGCAGCGCGGGGGCGTGGAACTGGACGCCGTCCCGGTAGATCCGTTCGGCCGAGGTGCCGGGTCCGGCGGGCACCGCCTGCCGGGCACCGCTGTCCGGGGTGGCGGCGAGCAGCAGGGTCGCCCGGAAGTGCGCCACCTTGCCGTCGAAGACGGTGGCGCGCACCGCGGTACGGCCGTCGACGTCGGCGGCGGGGACCAGCTCGATCTCCAGCGCGGTGACCGGGTGATCGAAGACGAGGCCCTTGAGCACCTGGTAGTCGCGCACGCCCACCACGGTGCGGCCCGGCGCGGTGCGTTCGGCGAGATGGATCATCGCGCCGAGGCCGAAGGTCGCGGGCAATACGAGGTGTTCGCCGATCCGGTGGGCCTCGATCACGGGTTCGTCGACGAGTCCGGCGATGTCGCGGCGGGCCCGCACGGTGGCCGCGACGCGGTCTCCGGTCGACAGGGCCGTGGCGGCGCCGACCAGCAGGACCGGTTCGGGGCGGCGGTCCGTGGTGAACTGGGTGGTGAAGGCGGCGGCGCCCGCGGCGGGGGCCAGCAGCGGGATGCCGCGGGCCCGGAAGTGCTCACGCAGGTCGGCGGTCACCATGCCGCCGTCCCAGGCGCCCCAGTCGATCGCGGTGACGCGATGTCCGGGATGCCTGCGCCGCCAGCTCACCGCGAACCGGCACAGGGCCTCGTTCGCCGCGGCGTAGTCGGCTTGGCCGGCGTTGCCGAACAGGCCTGCCACCGAGGTGAACAGGATCAGGTCTTTCGGCGCGCCCACCGCGGCGAGCACGGCGGCCAGGCCACCGAGCTTCGGGCGCAGCACGCGGGCGATCGAGTCGGCGGTCTTGTCCGGGATCATCGAGTCGGCCAGGACCCCGGCGCCGTGTACGACACCGGTGATCCGGTCGCGCCACGGCGCGACGGCCTCGGCGAGCGCCGTCGCGTCGGTGGCGTCGACGCTCAGGTACTCGGCGCGGTCGCCGAGGGCGGCCAGGGTGGCGCGGATCTCGCGAACGGCGCGGATGTCGCCGCAGGCCCGCTCGATGTCCCTGGGCCGCGCGCCGGTTCCGGCCAGCGCGCGCACCGCGGCGGGCTTGAGCTCGCCGTCGGCAAGTCCGTGCGCCCAGGTGGGCTCGTCGGTGAGCGTGGTGCGGCCCAGCAGCAGGAACCGCGCCGCGCTGTGCCGGGCGAGCGCGAGGACGCATGTCGCCGTCACTCCCCTGGCCCCGCCGGTCACCAGCAGGAGGTCGTCCCCGGTGAGCACCGAAGGAGCGAAGTCCGTTGCCGCGCTGATGATCTCGGTGGTGACGGCGGACCGATACCCGCTCGGCACCGGCGTGCGGCGCTGTCCCGAGATGTCGACGCCGATCTCGACGGTGTCGATCGCCGCGTCGCACAGTTCCTCGAGCACGATCTGCGCCACCCGGGACGGCGTGGCCGCGGGCGCGAGGTCGAGCGCGCGGCAGAACAGGGCGGGTTCCTCGGCGGCGAGGGTTTTCACCAGGCCGCCGAGCCCACCGAGCAGGGCGGGCACCGGTTCGGCGTCCCCGAGCAGGCCGAGGTGGCCGTCGAGGCGGGTGACGGTGACGAACCCGGCGCGACCGGTCGCCCCCCGCAGGGCGGGTACCACGCGGCCGGCGACCAGGATCGCCTCGGTCAGGATCCGCTCGGCCTGCGCCCATTCCGTGGCGACACCCGCCACGACCACGCACAGATCGGCGGCGGCCACGGTGTCGTCGGGCCGGACCCGGCGCACCGTCCAGCTGAGCGCGCGCAACGCTTCCTCGATCGCCTCCGCGTCGGTTTCGGCGGACTCGTCCAGGCAGACGATCAGCGCCCGGCCCGCGGGCCGGTACGGGTCCACCGCCAGGTCGACCGGGGCGAGCTCGACGAGTTCGACGACGTGCCGCGGCGTTTCGGCCGCGGCCTCAGCTTTTGGGTGGACATCACCCCCGGCCAGCTCGGCCACGATCTGATCGAGGTTGCGCAGCGTGCCGAGTTGCTCGGGACCGAGACTCGGCAGTGTCGGGAACCGTTCCTGGAGGGCGCCGATCACCTGGACCCGCTTGATCGAATCGACCCCCAGATCCGCTTCCAGATCCATGGTCGGATCGACCATCTCGACCGGGTAGCCGGTTTTGTCGGCGACCACTTCCCGCAGCGCCTGCCGCAGGGTCTCGGCGGTGGGCGCGAGAGCCGCGTCCACCGAGGCGACCTCGTCCGCGTCCGAGGCGTCCGGGGTGGCGGAACTCGCAGAGACTGCCGCGGTCGAGCCGTCGCCGGCGAGCAGATCGGCGATCTGATCGAGGGTGCGCAGCGTGCCCAGCTGCTCGGGACCGAGACTCGGCAGTGTCGGGAACCGTTCCTGGAGGGCGCCGATCACCTGGACCCGCTTGATCGAATCGACCCCCAGATCCGCTTCCAGATCCATGGCCGGATCGACCATCTCGACCGGATAGCCGGTCTTGTCGGCGACCACTTGGCGCAGGACCCGCCGTAGTGTGTCGGCGTCGGTTCCGGCACTTCGGGTGACAGCAGCGATTTCGTCTCCGGCGCCGGTCGCCGCGCTGCCGTCGGCGAGCAGATCGGCGATCTGATCGAGGGTGCGCAAGGTGCCCAACTGCTCGGGGCCCAGGCTCGGCAGGGACGGGAACCGCTCCTGCAGCGCGCCGATCACCTGCACACGCTTGATCGAATCGACGCCGAGATCGGCCTCGAGGTCCATGGTCGGATCAACCATCTCGACCGGGTAGCCGGTCTTGTCGGCGACCACTTCGCGCAGGGCTGCGCGGATCGCGTCGCCGCCCAGCGTCTCTGCCGGAGCGGCGGCCTCGGATTCCGTGGTGGGATCGGCACTCGCGGCCGCGTCGGCACTCGCGGTCGGCGCGCCGGTCGGGTAGGCGGTGCCGTTTCCGGTGGGTGCCGCCGGTTCGGGCGCGGGGGCGGGCAGATGGCCGTTCGAGGGAACCTCCGCGGGCCCGTTGCCCGGGGTGTGCGCGGCGGGCAGGGCCCGGGTGGGTGCGGGCGCCGGCACCACGGAGGGGGTGGTCCGGTAGCTGGTCACCGAACGCGGGCTCGTTGCCCCGCCTTCCAGCTCGGCCAGCTGGGCGAGCACATCGCTTGCCCGCGAGTGGCTTTCGCTGATGGCGACACCGTGGTCCTTCACGGCTTCGATGGCGCGCAGCAGGTGGTCGTCGACGGCACCGGCACTCAGCGCGCCCGCCAGGCCACGGGCCAGGTCGAGCTGACCGTCGAGGTACTGCCGGTGCGTGTCCAGATGCTGGGTGAGCGCGGTGTCGAGCGGATCGACGGGGATGGTCACGAGCTGTTCCTCCACGAGCGGGGGCACCGAGGGGCGGTGCGAGAGTTCGGACACGGCAGGTGATGCGGGGATCGGGTGCGACGGCGCGCCGCCGACCACGGCGTGCGCAGCCTGCTCGACCCGCACGGACGCGGTGGGCGCGTCGACGGGTGCCGACACCGGGTCGGGGGCAGCGAGGGCGTGCGGTGCCGCATCGGTGGTTGGCGCCGCGAGCTGGACGCGGTAGTCGCCCGACAACGCGTCGGCGTAGGCGGCGCGGCGGGAGTCGGGGACGTATTCGGGTGCCGACAGGGTCACGGTCATCCGGCCTGCCGCCGGGGTGGTCGGCGCGGCGTCGGGGGCTGCGTAGCGGTTGATGCCCGACATCGCGACACCCAAGACGGCGAGCCGGACGGCGGCCCGCTTGAGTGCCACGTCGCCGTTGCCGATCGGCCCGGAGTCGGTGGCGAACGCGATCACGTCGTCGCCGAGGGTGCGGCGCACCAGCGAGGTCAGCACCTGCTTCGGACCGCATTCGACGAAGATCGCGCAGCCGTCGGCGTGCATGGCCCGCAGCGCGTCGACGAACTCGACCGGCTGGCTCAGCTGCGCGGTGAGGGTCGCCCGGTTGGCGGCGACATCGGCGCCGTAGGAGGCGCCCGCGGTGTCGGCGTAGACCGGCGCGTCGGGTTCGGCGATGTCGACTTCCGCGACGGCGGCGCCGAATTCGGTGACCGCGTGCGCCACATACGGGGTGTGGAAGGCGGCGGCGACCGGCAGATCCCTGGTGGCCCAGCCCTTCTCGGCACTGCGCGCGGTGAAGGCGGCGATACCGTCGGGCCCACCGCCGACGACGATCTGGTCGGGCGCGTTGTGATTGCAGATCCACACGTCGTCGAGATCGGCGATGACCTCGGCGACCTCGTCGCGGGCCGCGTTGACGGCCACCATCGTGCCCGCCTCCGCGCCGTCGGCGACCGTCATCGCCGCGCCACGCGCCCTGGCCAGACCGAAGAAGTCCGCGGTGCTCAGCGCGCCGGAGGCCCACAGCGCGGTCAGCTCGCCGAAGCTGTGGCCGAGGTAGCCGTGTGCCCTGAGCCCGAATTCGGTGAGCACCCGGAACTGCCCGGCCGCGAGCGCCCCGATCGCGGGCTGCGCGAATTCGGTACGGCGCAGCGCGGATTCCTGCTCGGCACGGGCCTGCTCGGTGAACGCGGGCGGCGGGAACACCACCGCGCCCAGCCGCTGCTCGGCACCGACGAACGCGGCGTTGGCCGCGTCGAAGGCCGCCCCGACGGGCGGATTGTTCAGCGCAGTGTCCAGGCCCATGTCGACATATTGGCTACCCTGCCCCGCGAACAGCACACCCACCTTGGGGGCGGGCACGGCGGCCGCGCGGAAGTACACGCCCTCGGGGTGGTCCCAGTGCGCCGCGTCGGGATGACGCACCAGTTCGTCGACGGCGAGCGAGCGCAGATCCGCCGCGGTGTCGTCGTCGACGGAGACGAAGCCGATCCTGGCGTGCGCGGCCGGAATGTCGCCGCCGTCGGTCCCCGGGGTGCTGCGCACGACGTCGATCAGCGCGGCGACATCGGGGGCGTGCCACAGATGCGCGCGAGGCACCCGGTGCAGCACCGGTCCGCGCGTCTGGTCGGCCTCCTCGAGCACGATGTGGAAGTTGGTGCCGCCGAAGCCCATCGCCGAGGCGGCCGCCCGGCGCACCGGGCGCTGTGGATCCAGCACCCACGGGCGGGTCCTGGTGTTGACGTAGAACGGCGTGCGGGCGGCGTCGATCTCGCTGTTGGGCGCGTCGACATTGATCGTCGAGGGCAGCACCTTCTGGTGCAGGGCCAGCGCCAGCTTCATCACGCCTGCGGTGCCCGCGGCGCCCTTGGTGTGCCCGATCTGGGACTTCACGCTGCCCAGCGCCGCGAACCCGGTCTCCGAACTCGCCTCGGCGAGCAGCCCTTTCAGCGCGGTCAGCTCGGTCTTGTCGCCGACGGCCGTGCCGGTCGCGTGTGCCTCGATGAGCTCGACGTCGGCGGGTGAGCATTCCGCATCGGCGTAGGCGCGGTCGAGCGCCACCCGCTGGCCCTCCGCGCGGGGCGCGTAGATGCTCTTGGAACGGCCGTCGCTGGAGGAACCGAGACCGCGGATCACCGCGTAGATCCGGTTGCCGTCGCGGCGCGCGTCGGACAGGCGGCGCAGGGCGAGCATGGTGATGCCCTCGCCCAGCAGGGTGCCGTCGGCCTCGGCGGAGAACGGGCTGATCCGCCCGGTCGGCGAGAGCGCGCCGACCTTGCTGAAGCACAGGTAGATGAAGATCGAGTTCTCGGTGTCGACGCCGCCGGTGATCATCATGTCGGCGCGACCGTCCTGCAGTTCCGCGATCGCCGTGCGGATCGCGGCCAGCGAGGCCGCGCAGGCCGCGTCGACGGTGCAGTTGATGCCGCCGAGCCCGAGCCGGTTCGCGACCCGGCCCGCCACCACGTTGGCGAGCAGACCGGGGAAGGAGTTCTCCTCCCACGGCGCGAATGCGGCGACGAACCGGCGCGAGATCTCGCTGACATCGCTCTCCGACAGGCCCATCGACCGGCCCGCTTCCGCCAGCACCGGCGTGGACAGGCGCGCGGCCAGTGGATGCATCAGCGGCACCGGGCCGGTGGTGCCGAGCACCACGCCGGTGCGCGCCGGGTCGTACCATTCCGAGCCGGTCGCGCCTGCGTCGGCCAGCAGGTCGCGTGCCACCCCGAGGCTCAGGGTCTGCATGGTGCTGGTGACCTCGAGCTGATTCGGCGGCATCCCGAACTCGAGCGGGTCGAACGCGACATCGGGCAGGAAGGCGCCGCGGCGCGAATAGGTCTTGTCCGGCGCCGAGCGGTCGGCGTCGTAGTAGTCGTCCAGGCTCCAGCGCGACGCGGGCACCTCGGAGGTGCAGTCGACGCCGTCGATGATGTTCTGCCAGTACTCGCGGTGGGTGTGTGCCTTGGGCAGCAGACCCGACATCCCGACAATGGCGATCGGGTCGCGTGCCAGGCGTCGTTCGTCTGTCACGGAAGGTTCCTCTCAGGCGGCGACGGTGGTGGCGGTGGCCGAGGCGATCAGTTCGGCCGCGGCGGCGGCGAACAGGCGGTGGCCCACCGGACTCGGGTGCAGACCGTCGGCGGTCCACACCTCGGGCCTGGCCCATTCGGGCCTGGCGGCGATATCGAGGAGCAGGGCGCCGGTGTCGTCGGTGACCCGGGCGAGGACGTCGTTGGCGGTGGCGAAACGCTCGCGCAGCAGGGCGCGGAAGCCGTCCGGCACCGGCAGGCGGGCGGGGATGTCGGGATAGCTCGCGGTGAACACCGTGGCTTCCCGCGCCCGCAGGGTGGCGAAGATGGTGTGCAGGTTGTCGGCGAAACGGGCCGCGTCGTACGCGCTGACCAGGTCGTTCACGCCGACAACCACGCCGTAGAGGCCGGCCCGCGCCGCCGAGGTCGCCGGTGCGAGCTGGCTCGCGACGACATCGCCGGTGGTGGCGCCGTGGGTGCCGAAGTTCCGGATCGTGGTGGGCCGCAACCCGAGCTGCCCGCCCAGGCGCGCGACCCAGCCCCGGTAGCCACCCGCCGCGGCGGGGTCGCCGCGGCCCTCCACGAAGCTGTCCCCCAGCGCCGTCAGGCCGGCCGCGATCACGCCGACACCCCGGTGTTCACCACATGGCGGTCGGCGACCGGGAAGTTCACTTCCTCGTAGAGCGCGGCGAGCTCGGCCTCACCGAAGAACTTGTCCGGCGGGTACAGCCCGGCGATCAGCCCGAAGAACTTCTTCGAGTAGTGCTCGCTGCGGCTGGCCGCGCGGAACACCGAGTCGTAGTAGGGGGTCAGCGTGAGCTCGGAGATCGACTGGGTGAGCTCGTAGGTGCTGGCGCTCTGGGCGTCGCGCTCGCGCTGGTACTCCGGCATGGTCTCCTCGAAGGGCCGTGCGCCCGAGAGGCTTTCGTGCACCAGGTCGGCCAGCAGCTGGCTGTACTTGAAGGCGTCGGTGATGCCCCAGCCGGTGAACGGGTCCTTGTGGTAGCCCGCGTCGCCGACCAGCGCCCAGCCGGGACCGAAGGACTGACGCCGGTAGTTGTCGGGGTAGAGCATCGGCCGGAACGGCTCGACCCGCTTGCCGGTCTCGCGCAGCCGCGCGCCGATCTCGGGGTCGATCTGGTCCACGATCTCCTGCACGCCCGCGTCGGGATCGGTGCGGAAGTCGCGGAACCGGTCGCGCTTGCGCATGACCGCCACCAGGGCCAGGCCGTCGTTGGTCGGCCAGGACGCGAACTGCTGCTCACCGAACCCGGTGCGGTGGTGCATGCCCCAGTCCACGCCCTCGTAGTACGAGTAGTAGATGAAGCAGGCGGCGGGCGAACCCTCGTAGGTGGCCGCACCGACCTCCTTGGCGACGATCGAGTTCGAACCATCCGCGCCCACCACCAGTTTCGCGCGGAACTCCTGCTCGGGCCCCTCGCCGACGCGGCCGCGGACACCGGCGACCCGGTCACCCTCGCGCAGCAGGCCGGTGACGGTGAAGCCCTCGATCACCTCGGCGCCGGACTCCCCCGCCGCGTCGACCAGGATCTTGTCGAGGACGGTGCGGCGCGGGCAGTACACGGCGTCGATGCCGTCGGCCGACGGATCGGCCATGCCCGGGATCTCGATGTCGGTGTAGGTGAAGTTGAGGTGCCGGATCGGCGGGCAGCCGGTGGCCACCACGGCGTCGAGCAGGCCCCAGGACTTCAGGAAGCCCAGACCGGCCTGGTGGATGTAGTGCGTAGACGGGGTGTCGCTGGGGAAACTCGCGCGATCCACGGCGAGCACGCGGTGGCCCTGACGGGCCAGCAGCATGGCCAGGGGCGAACCCGCGACCCGGGTTCCGACGACGATGACGTCATACATGATGTGATCACTTTCGGTGGTCGAATTCCGATTTCGAGTCTGTCGCCGGTGGAATACGGAAACCACTGGGGTCCACCGCAATTCATCGGCCGATCGGTCCCGGCTATCGTCGGCGGGACCGGCGCGGAATTTCGCGTCGCGTTACCCGCGCGACACGTAGAGCTGATCTATTTCGGCGGAATAGGTTTCGGCGATCGCGGCCCTGCGCAATTTCAGCGACGAGGTGAGCAGGCCGGCGTCGACGGTGAAATCGCCGTCGACGACGCGGAATGCGCGAATGGATTCCGGTCGCGACACCAGCGAATTCGCGTCGTCCACGGCGGCCTGGATCGCCTCGGCCGGATCGGCGTCGGGATGCTCGGCGCGCCACTTCGCGCACCGCTCGGCGTCGAGGGTGACCAGCGCCGTCACGAACGGGCGCCCGTCGCCGACCACCATGCAGTTGCTCACCAGCGGATGCAGCCGCACCCGGTCCTCGAGCGGGGTCGGGGCCACGTTCTTGCCGCCGGAGGTCACCAGGATCTCCTTCTTGCGCCCGGTGATCCGCAGGTGGCCGTCGTCGAGCTCGCCGATGTCGCCGGTGTGCAGCCAGCCCTCGGCGTCGACGGGCCGTTGCCCCGCGGCCGCGCCCCAGTAGCCGGGCGAGACGTGCGGGCCGCGCACGAGGACTTCGCCGTCGGCGCCGATCCCGACCTCGGTCCCCGGAATGGGACGGCCCACGGTGCCGAGGCGGTTGGTGGACGGCGCACTCACGGTGACCGCGGTGGCCGCCTCGGTGAGGCCGTAGCAGTTGAGGATCACCACCCCGAAGCCGGCGTAGAAGCCCGCGGTGGTGTCGTCGAGGGAGGCGCCGCCGGAGATCACGTAGCGCAGCCGCCCGCCGAACGCGGCCGCGACGGCGTCGTCGGTGGCGGTGGGCGCGGTACCCGCGCGCAGCAGCGCCAGGCCACGCTCGACGGCCGCGGCCTCCTGCCCCTCGGGCAGCAGCGCGCGGACGTGTTTGCGGATCTTCTCCAGCGCGTACGGGATCAGCGCGAGGAAGGTCGGGCGCAGCGTCGCCAGCGCCGGGACCAGGTCGGGCACGCCGGGCAGCAGATGGGTCCGGCTGCCGCCGTACAGGCAGGCGAACAGGATCGTCTGGCCGAACACGTGCGAGAGCGGCAGCGCCAGCACCGTGGTGCCGTCGAAGATCCCCTCGGCCTGCCGCGCGGTGTTCGCGGCCGTGACGTACATGTTGCGGTGGCTGATCATGCAGCCCTTGGCCAGGCCGGTGGTGCCGCTGGTGTAGACGATCATCGCCAGGTCGGCGGCGCCCACCGCGGCGATCCGCGCGTCGAGGCCCGCGTGCTCGCCGCCCTCGGCCCACGAGTCCAGCTCGTCGAACGACCACACGTCGCCGGAGGCGCCCGCGTCGGTCAGGCGGGCGGCGTCGGCGGCGGTCTCGGCCGCGTGGAACCGGCTCCCGCTGTCGCGCAGGATGTGCGCGATCTGCGCGGGCGAGGAGGTCGGGTACACCGGCACGATCACCGCGCCGACGGCCATGGCCGCACAGTCGAGCAGCGCCCACGCCAGGCTCGTGCGGCCGAGCACCGCCACCCGGTCGCCCGCGGCGACCCCGCGGTCGAGCAGGGCCGAGGCGAGCGCGCGGACCCGGGTGTCGAGCTCGCCGGTGGTCAGCTGGGTGCCGTCGGCGGCACACAGTGAGGGACGGGCCGGGTCACGCCGCGCCGCGTCGGAGACAATCGCGTACAGACTGGACGAATCGGCCGGAACGAATCCGTTCGCGGTGACAGACACTGTGTTCACGAATTGAATTCTTCACGGCGCCAACCATTCCCGTCGCCGCCGCGCTCCCGGTTCCTACCGTGCGAAAGTCATCGCCTATCGACGGGTTCACGCCGACAATGCGCGGACATCATCGAGTTGTGCCGATTCGACGCATTCCAGGAACAACGCGACCGCGGGATTCGGTTCGTCGGCCCGCCACACGGCGTGCAAATCCAGGGTCGGCACCGGATCGAACAATTTCACCGCCACCGAACTACTGCCCGGCACACCCATTCCCATCGAAATCGCACGCGGCAACGAGGCGAATCCGACGAGGGGACGCACCGAGACCATGTGCGCGGTGGCGCCGGGATCGTCGGCCGAATGCGTGACATTGAGCGAGATCCTGGTTTCGGCCGCCGACCGCAGGATGGTGTCGTACATCGCCGGACACTGTTCGCGGGCGAACAGCACGCAGTCCTGACTCTGTAGTTCCGCGAACGGGACACCGGGCCGGTCGGCCCACCGATGCCTGCGGCCGACCACGGCGACGAGCGGCACCCGGTGCAGCAGCCGGCGATACCGGAAATCGGCGGTACTGGGATGCCCGTACACCAGGGCCACGTCCAGGGAACCGTCGGCGAGGGCGGCCAGCTGCGGGCCGGTCCGCTTCTCCCACAGCGACACCACGATGTCGGGGTGCCGTTCGGTCATCCTGGTGAGCGCCTCCGGCAGCACATGTCTGCTGGCGGGCAGGTTGTAGCCGATGCTGAGGCTGCCCGCCCTGCCCTCGGCGGTGGCCTTGGCCGCCTGGGCGGCGCGGTCGAGCTGGGCGACGATCTGGCGGGCCTGGTTCTCGAACTCGCGCCCCGCGGGGGTCAACCGGACCTCGTGGGAGTTCCGGGCGACCAGCTGGACGCCGAGCGATTTCTCCAGCTTCTGCAGCTGGGCACTGAGACTTGGTTGGGTCAGATGGAGGCGCTGCGCTGCGCGACCGAAATGCAACTCTTCGGCGATGGTGATGAACGAAACGAGGTGTCGGAATTCCATGACGCCGGGCTCCTTCCGAGTACCACCACGCTATCGAGGCCGGATAACCGGTGATGAATGGCGATCTCCCAGCAGTTGCCGTGCGCGTTGCCGGTGGGTGAACCCGGGCGCGTCCCGACGCGGCGCGCCGGGCGGCCCGGCGAAAGACCCGGCACGGCAACGGCTTACACGTCGGCGAACGGCACAGTCTACCGGCCTGCGGCCGATCAGGCGAGCGAACCGGTGACCACGGCGTAGGCGAAGCCGTCCCAGCCCTTGGCGCCGACGGTCTGGATGACCGTCGCGTCCAGGCTCGGCTCGGCGGCCAGCAGCTCGACCAGTTCGCGGCTGGCGCGCACGCTCGGGTCGTCGGAGTGCTCGTCGGCCAGGGCGCCCCCGCGGACCACATTGTCGACGATGATCACCGAGCCGGGGTGCGTCAGCCGCAGCGCCCACTGCACGTAGTTGGCGTTGTTGACCTTGTCGGCGTCGATGAACACCAGGTCGAACGGTTCGGTGAGGTCCTCGGCGACCTGCGGCAGGGTGTCCAGCGCCGCGCCGACCCGGATGTCCACCCGCGCACCGACGCCGGCGCGGTCGAGGTTCTCCCGCGCCACCTTGGCGTGCCGCGGTTCGAACTCCAACGTGACCACGGTGCCGTCGGTACCCACCGCGCGGGCCAGCCACTCGGTGCTGTAGCCGCCGAGCGTGCCGACCTCGAGCACCCGCTTCGCTCCGGCGCCACGGGCGAGCAGGTGCAGGAACTTCCCCTGCGGCGGTGACACGTCGATCGGTGGCAGTCCCGCGTCGGCGTTGGCGGCGAGCGCGGGCGCGCCCTCGCCGCCGATCAGGGTGTCCACGACGTACCGGTCGACCTCGGCCCAGTTGTTGTCGGTCATAGGCGCCAGTGTGCCACCCCGCGTGGGCTACTTCGCGGTCTCGACCTCGGTGACACCCCGCACCACCGCCACCGCCGTGGACGCCAGGGTCTTCACCTCGACCAGCGCCTTCGCGAGCTCGATCAGCAACGTGCCCACCTTCGCCGACGCCAGCCCGATGTCGAACAGCGCGCGGGCGATCAACGCGGGCGTCGCGGTGCCGCCGGAGATCAGCAACAGCGCGGTGGCCTCGGCGAGCATCCCGGCCAGGCTGCTCAGGATCTCCACGATCACGCCGCGGACGGCTTCGACGATGCGTTTCATCCCCGTGTTGCAGTCCGACAGCACCTGCGCGATCGCCCCCTGTTCGGCGATCTTGCCCGCGAGTTCGGTGGCGTTGGCTCGGTAGGCCTCGGCCGCCGAGCCTGCCCAGGCGCCGATTCCGGAGTCCAGCGCGGTGGCCAGCTGCCCGGCCGTGGTGGTGAGGTGTTCGCCGATGGCCTTCCACGAGTCGGAGTAGGCCTGCACCATGTCGGGGTTGCCGCTGACCGAGTCCAGCGCCTTGCGCAGTGGTTCGACGTGCTCGAGCATCCAGCTCATCAGCTGGGAGCCGAGGAAGTTGAACGGATCGAACTTGCGCAGTGTGGTGGTGCCCTTGATGGCCTGGACGAACATGGTGGCGGCGTCGCCGACGTCGCGCGCGGTGGCACCCGCCTTGGAGATGGCGTCGACCTTGCCCATCACCTCGCCACCGGTCATCGCCGCGTACGCGCTCGCGCCGTTCTCGAGGACGTCACCGTGCAGCGTGCCCTTGAAGAACCCGGCGTTCGGTTCCTCCGCGCCGAGGTCCGGCGCGCCGATGTTGCTCAGCAGCGTCGCGGTCTCCTGGTAGTAGGTCTGCCGGAAGTCCACGCCGTCGCTGAGCAGGTCGTTCTCCGGCGCCTCGGCGTCGTCGAAGGTGTCGATGGTCCCCGGGACGGGCAGGGTGTGCTCGTTGAGCCAGCGGCCGACGGCGGTCTGTTCGTCGGCCATCGCTATGCCACGTCCATGATCTCGGCCGCGGTGGCGACCAGCGCGGTGGCGCTCGCGTTGTCCTGCGACTCGAAGGTGTCGGCGGCGGTGCGCAGGGTGCCCGGCACCTGTCCGCTCCGTTCGGTGAGCAGGTCGAGGAGCCGGGTGATCTCGTCGTGCAGTTCGCCGAGGGTGGTCACCGCGTACGGCTTGACGAACAGCCCGTACGCGTCGTCGGCGTGCGCCAGGTACTCGGCCGCCTCCTGCGCCTTCGCCACCCCGTTCGCGACCTCCTGCACCGCGTCGGCGTGGGCCCGGATCGCCATCGCGTCGACATTCACCGCACCAGTCATGTTCGCCTCCCTCGTCATCGCGGACCACCGCCCGCACACCCGTTCTCGAATTCTTTGGACGCGCCCGCCCCCGATTCGGTTCCCCGCCCGGCGGAACCGGCGCCGCCGCGGCTACTGGAGCCAGGACTTGCGCTGGAAGTACAGGTCGTCCTCGTCGGGCTCGTCCGGGGTGACGACCCGGTCGCGATCCGGCTTGCGCGTGGCGGGCGGGACCGGCGCGGAGTACGCCGGCGTGGGCCACGGCGGCGGGGACGTGGGCGCCGGCGTGGCGGGCGGCGGAGTGGGCGCCGGGTCGGGGAAGCGCTCCGCGTACTGGTCGACGATGGTGCCCGCGGCGGTGTCGGCACCGACGATCTCGTCGATCAGCCCGGTGACCGTCCCGCGCAGGCGCGCCTGGGCGCGGCGGGTGCAGGCCATCAACTCGGCCGCGACCGCTGCGGGGTCCATGCCACGGACGGCGGGAGCCAGGGTGATCGCGGTGGTGGCGCCGTTGACGTCGACGGTGACACCGATCCGCCCGTCGGCCGAGGTCTCGCTGACGCTGACCTCGGTCATCCTGGCGCGCAGTTCCTGGTAGCGGGTCGCTTGCCGCTCGAGCTCGCGGGCCCGCTGCGTGAGTTCGTCGGCGGCGCCGGTCAACTCGTCCATGTCGGTGGCTCTCCCCTCCTGCCGGAAACCCCGGCGGGTACGCGGCGGAGGCGGCCCGAGCGATCCGCCCCCGATCGGATCGCGCCGAGACTAGCGCCGCGCGGATCGCCGCCGTGCGACCGGGTCGGCGGACCGGGCGTGGACCCCGTTCGGTAACAGTGTTACCGTTTGCGCGCCGCCGGAATCGTGACGTGGGTCATGATCGATGTCCGCTGCGGCTCGGGACACGTCCGCGACGGCGCGGACGTGGTTGGGAAGGAATGGCATGCGGCAATCACGATCGCTGGTGCGGCGCGCGGCGCTGACCGTGGCGGCTTGTCTGGCGGCGGTGGCGGGGCCTGGCCTCGGCGCGGCACCGGTGGCAGGCGCGCCGATGAGCGCTTTCTACACCCCGCCCGCGGAGATTCCGCAGGCCCCGGGTTCGATCGTGCGGACCGCCCCGATGACGCTGCTCGCGACCCCGCCGACCGCGAAGGGCTGGCCCACGCAGGGACAGCACGTCCTCTACACCTCCACGCTGCAGGACGGCTCCCCCGTTGCCGTGTCCGGCACCTACATCGAGCCGCAGAACCCCTGGCAGGGACCCGGCGCGCGCCCGACCGTAGTGATCGGCCCCGGCACCTCCGGACAGGGCGACCGGTGCGCGATGTCGGTGGCGTTCTCGACGGGTGTCTCGGTCACCGCCGATCCGCTCGGCCTCTCGGCGAATCAGGAGCTGCCGTCTTCGGCGGTGTGGAGCGCACTGGGCGCGCGCGTGCTGATCACCGATTACATCGGTCTCGGCACGCCGGGCATCCACACCTACGCCAACCGGTTCGAGAGCGGGCACGCCATCCTCGACGGTGCCAGGGCCGCCAACGCGCTCGGCGGTGTCGGCCCCGAGACGCCCCTGATCCTGTGGGGCTATTCGCAGGGCGGCGGCGCCACCGCGGCCGCGGCCGAGATGCAGCCCGAGTACGCACCGGAGCTGAATCTGAAGGGCACCTGGGCGGGCGGTCCGGTGGCCGACCTGGCCGCGATCCTGACCAAGATCGACGGCGCGCTGATCGGCGGCGCCATCGGCTTCGCGGTCAACGGCATGCTCGCCCGCTACCCCGAACTCCACGCGGCGGTCGACCGGGTGACCAGCCCCGCGGGCCGCGAGATGCTGGCGACACTGAGCGACTCCTGCGTCGCCGACCTGATCACCCGGCACCCGTTCCTGCGGACGAATTCGCTGACGGTGGACGGGCGTTCGCTCACCGAGCACCTCGCCGAGATCCCCGAGGCCGCGCCGGTGCTCGCCGAACTGCGCATCGGCGGCGCGGCACCGGCCACCCCGGTGCTCATCACCAGCGGCCGCAACGACGACACCGTCCCGTACGGGCAGGCCAGGCGCCTGGCCGAGGACTGGTGCGGCCAGGGCGCCACGGTCACCTTCCGCACCAACGAACTGCCGCCGATCCTGCCGGGCACCACCATCCCGAACCACTTCGGCCCGGAACTGATCGATGGCTTCGGTCCCGACAACGCGGTGACCTACCTGCTCGACCGGCTTGCCGACAAGCCGGTCGGCGGCTGCTCGTTCGACTGAGCGCCGCGCGAGAGGCCCCGCCGACAACGAGGTCGGCGGGGTTTCGCCGTCAGAACAGGAAGTAGCGCTGCGCCATCGGCAGTTCGGTGGCCGGCTGTTCGGTCCACACCTCGCCGTCGACACGGACGGTGAAGGTGTCGGGGTCCACCTCGATGCGCGGCATGGCGTCGTTGTGCGGCATGTCGGCCTTGGTGATCGCGCGAACGTTCTTGACCGGCGCCAGCTTCCGGCGGATGTCGAGCCGGCCTGCCAGCCCGTCGTCGATGGCCTGCTCGGAGACGAAGTGCAGCGAGGTGGCCGCGGCGGCAGGCGCGGCGGCGCCGAACATGGGGCGCGGCAGCACCGGCTGCGGGGTGGGGATGGAGGCGTTCGCGTCCCCCATGGCGGCCCAGGCGATCATGCCGCCCTTGAGGACCGCGTGCGGGCGGACACCGAAGAACGCGGGCTCCCACAGCACCAGATCGGCGAGCTTGCCGACCTCCACCGAGCCGATCTCGTCGTCGAGCCCGTGCGAGATCGCCGGGCAGATGGTGTATTTCGCGATGTAGCGCCGCACGCGGGCGTTGTCGGCGGCGCCGTCGCCCGCCAGCGCGCCCCTGCGGCGTTTCATCACGTGCGCGGTCTGCCAGGTCCGCATCACGACCTCGCCGATGCGGCCCATCGCCTGGGAATCGGAGCCGATCATGGAGATGGCGCCCAGATCGTGCAGCAGGTCCTCGGCGGCGATGGTGGACGGGCGGATCCGCGATTCGGCGAAAGCCAGGTCCTCGGGAATCGAGGGGCTCAGGTGATGACACACCATGAGCATGTCGAGATGCTCGTCGAGGGTGTTCACGGTGTGCGGCCGGGTGGGGTTCGTCGAGCTGGGCAGCACGTTGAGATGCGAAGCCACGGTGATGATGTCGGGCGCGTGTCCCCCGCCCGCGCCCTCGGTGTGGTAGGCGTGGATGCCGCGGCCCGCGATGGCGGCGAGGGTGTCCTCGACGAAGCCCGCCTCGTTCAAGGTGTCCGAGTGCAGCGCCACCTGCACGCCCGCCGCGTCGGCGACGGTCAGGCAGGCATCGATCGCGGCGGGCGTGGAGCCCCAGTCCTCGTGCAACTTGAATCCCGAAGCGCCGCCGCGCAATTGCTCCCACATGGAGTCCTGGCTGACCGTGTTGCCCTTGCCGAGCAGCACGATGTTCATGGGCCAGTGGTCCAGGGCTTCCAGCATCCGGGCCAGATGCCAGGAGCCGGGGGTGACGGTGGTGGCCTTGGATCCCTCGGCCGGGCCGGTGCCGCCGCCGATCAAGGTGGTGATGCCACCGCCGAGGGCTTCGTCGAGCAGCTGCGGGCAGATGAAGTGCACGTGGCAGTCGATGGCGCCCGCGGTGAGGATGCGGCCGTTGCCCGCGATGATCTCCGTCGACGGGCCGACCACCAGGTCCGGGTGCACACCCGACATGGTGTCGGGGTTGCCCGCCTTGCCGATTCCGCAGATGCGGCCGTCGCGGATGCCGACGTCGGCCTTGATGATCCCCCAGTGATCGACGATGACGACGCCGGTGATGACGGTGTCCGGGGCGCCGTCGGCGCGGGTGGCCCTGGACTGGCCCATCGATTCGCGCAGCACCTTGCCACCGCCGAACACCGCTTCCTCACCGGCCAGTCCCGGTCCGCCGCTGCGGTCCTCGGTGATCTCGATGATCAGGTCGGTGTCGGCGAGGCGGATGCGGTCACCGGTGGTCGGCCCGAACAATTCGGCGTAGCGGGCGCGGCTCAGTTCGGTCATCGGTTCTCTCTCGTCTCGTCCAGGCGCCCCGGCGCGCTCGCGCTGATGCCGTACACCTCGCGGGTGCCGCCGAGCGGAACCAGCGAGACACGCTGCGGCAGACCGGGTTCGAACCGGACCGCGGTGCCCGCGGGAATGTCGAGGCGATGGCCGTGCGCGGCGGCGCGGTCGAACTCCAGCGCGGCGTTGGCCTGGGGGAAGTGCACGTGCGAACCCACCTGGACCGGCCGGTCGCCGGTGTTCACCACCTCGAGGGTGAGCCGGACCGCACCCTCGTTCAACGTGATCGTGCCTTCGGCACAGAGGTATTCACCGGGAATCATGGGCGTGA
Organism: Nocardia sp. NPDC050717; assembly: GCF_040654275.1. NCBI lineage: Bacteria > Bacillati > Actinomycetota > Actinomycetes > Mycobacteriales > Nocardiaceae > Nocardia > Nocardia sp. NPDC050717. Next base: position 47,877 of record NZ_JBFAHR010000009.1, on the reverse strand, counting down.
CCTATCCGATCGGGTGGTGCACGGTGACGAGCTTGGTGCCGTCGGGAAAGGTCGCCTCGACCTGCACGTCGTGGATCATCTCCGGCACCCCGGCCATCACGTCGTCGCGGGTGAGCACCGACCGGCCCGAAGACATCAGCTCGGCGACGGTGCGCCCGTCCCGCGCCCCTTCGAGCACGTGGTCGGTGATCAGCGCGACCGCCTCGGGATGATTGAGCTTGAGCCCCCGCGCCTGCCTGCGGCGCGCCAGTTCGGCCGCGTAACTCAGCAGCAGCCGTTCCTGCTCGTGCGGCGACAAGCGCATCGGGTCTCTCCTCGGCGGGTCGTGATCGGGTGAGCGACATTCTGGCACGTCGTCGTGCCCCCCGCCCGCACAGTGCGCTCGAACACAGCCCACCCGTGTCGTCGTCGCACGCTCCCGAGAACGGGTCAGGTGGCGAGGTTCTGGAGGCGGACCTGGCCGCGGGCGACGGTGCGGCCGTCGGCGTCGGTGATCACGACGACCCACAGCTGCTGGCTGCGGCCGCGGTGGATGGGGGTGGCCTCGCCGGTGAGGACACCGTCGCTGACGGCGCGCAGGAAATCGGTGTTGTTGTTGACGCCGACCACGGTGCCGCGGTCACCGAACCAGACGCTGCCGCCGACACTGGCCAGCGTCTCGATGATGGTGCAGTACACGCCGCCGTTCTGGATGCCCGCGGGCTGGAACAGCTGCGGGCGCACCTTCCACTCGCCGCGCACGCGGTCGGCGGTGACCTCGGTGTAGCGCAGCCCGATGAGGTCGGTGAAGGTGCCTTCGCTCATCTTGGTCATCTGCTCGGCCGTGACGTCACGCCACTGTGCGGATTCACTCATGCGTTCCGGTTTACACCATCGCCGACCGACCGGTACGAGACGATGCGGCGGACCCGTCCGGAGACGGGCCCGCCGCGGCAGGAATGAGGGGGTCGACCGCAGCCCTCGGGACCTCCGGCTCATCCATACGCCGCGTTGAGCATAGGTCAGGCTTACCTAAGTGGTCAAGTGCCGTGTCGCGGTGGGCTTGCTCAACAGGATCGCAATACTCCATGATCACTCGTACCTCTATGTTCCGAGGCTTGTGTCGATGTTGAAAGCTCACGATCTGGGCGCACGACGGCCAGGGGGTGGGCGCGGCGAGAGAGGCAAGATTTCGTGAGTAGTAGTCGTATCCCCCGCTGGGCCGCGCAGGCGGCGATGTGCGCGGCCGTGGCAGGCGCGGCCGTCGCGGCGCCGGTCCAGGCCGAACCGCTGTGGCCCGGCGGCCCCGATGTCCCCGGCGTCCCGGCCATCATTCCGGCGCCGCCGCCGGAGCCGGTCGTCGCGCCGTGCAGCGAGAAGGCCAGGGCCTGCCTGCAGCTGTCGACCAACAACGCCTGGCTGATGGACAACGGCAAGGTGACCTTCGGCCCGAGCCCGATGTCGCACGGCCGTCCCGGCTACGAGACCCCGCCCGGCGTCTTCAAGGTGGCGTTCAAGAAGCCGTTCCACTGGAGCACCCTGCACAACGCCCCGATGGAGTACGCCGTGTTCTTCAACGGCGACATCGCCTATCACATCGGGCCCACCGAGGAGCAGTCCCACGGCTGCATCCGGCTGACGCCCGAGGGCGCCAAGGCCCACTACGACTGGCTGGAGCCGGGCGACATCGTCGAAGTGGTTCCGTGAGTTCGCCACGGTGAGTCAGGGGAGGCCGGATCATCGGCCTCCCCTTCGCTTTTCGCCGACACGGTGAGCGCGTCGAACAACCACAGGTGCGCGGCGCCGGAGGTCACCGCGTCGCCGGCGAGGGTCGCGGTGAGCCGCCAGTAGCGACGCGCGGGCTCGACTCCCCCGGCGTCGGCCAGGAGCTGCCTGCGGAAGGACGGGGTGTCGGCGCGGTCCCGTGCCGCGGCGTGGACCTCGACGTAGCGATCGAGCGCGGGCCCCGGCGCGGGCGCGCGACCGGCGGCCACCAGCGGCGCCGCGACGAGGCACGCGTCGGCCACGTCGAGGAGCAGGCGGCGCTGGTCACGGACGCCGGGGGTGCCACGATGCCGGACGGTGCCGGACATGGCCGGGCCGAAGGCCGGATCTGCCACGGCGGCAACGAGTTCCGCATAGGCGAGCACCTGCTCGGGGTCGGCGTCGGCGGCGGGTTCCGGGACGTTCATGTCGACGAAGTCGTCGATCACCTCGGACGGCAGCGGGGCAAGCAGGCGCCGCCAGAACATCCCGAGCGCCGCGCGCGCTGCCGCCGGATCCGACACGGCGGCAAGAAGAGTCAGCTGCTCCGGAGCGCCCCGCTCGACGGCGCGCAGCAGGGAACGGCGGCGCGCCAGCGCGTCCAGCTCCAGCTCGAGGGCGGCACGCTCGGCCGCGACGACCTCCGCGACCGAGCTGGTGCCCGCCAGTACGTCACCGATGGCCGCCAAACCGATGCCCAACGACCGCAGCCGCCGCAGCAGCAGGAGCCGGTCCACCGCGGCCGGGTCGAAGATCCGATGCCCGGCCGAGGTGCGGGAGACATCGAGCAGTCCTTCGTCGCAATAGAACCGGATCGTGCGCACCGCGACGCCCGTGCGCGCGGCGAGCTCGCCGATCGTCCATCGTGTGCTGTCGGTCACAGTCGCTGGCACCTCCACCTCGGTGGAGTTCCTACGGTACCCACGACGACCACACGAAGGAGCCCACGATGACCCGACACCACGTTACCGACGACCTCGTCTGGCTGGCGGTGGCCGAGGAACGGACCACCCTCGCCGATCTGCTCGCCGATCTGCCGGAATCGGCCTGGGACACCGCCTCGCTCTGTGACGGCTGGCGGGTACGGGATGTGGTGGCGCACCTGGTGATCGCCACCAGGGTGACCCTGGGATCGCTGCTGCTCGAGCTGCTCCGCGCCAGGGGGAACACCGATCGGCTCATCCACGACACCGCGGTCCGGCTCGCGGACCGGACCCCGACCGCCGACCTGCTGGCCGATCTGCGGGCGACCGTCGATTCCCGCGTCACACCGATCGGCACCACCCCGATCGACCGGCTCATGGACCTGCTGGTGCACGGCCAGGACATCGCGGTGCCCCTCGGCCTCGACCGAGTGATGCCGATCGAGGCCGCGCAGTGGTCACTGGAACGCGTGTGGACGATGGGCGCACCGTTCCACGCCCGGCGCCGCCTCGCCGGCTACGCGCTCACCGCGACCGACACCGGCTGGACCGCGGGGTCCGGGACGCCGGTCACCGGGACTGCCGCCGACCTGCTGATGATCGTCACGGGCCGGAAGCCGGTGCGGCCCTGAGCATTCCGGCAGCCACGGAGCCGATCGCGGCCACGAAGCGTGCGCTGCCCCGCGCGGCGCCTCGCTCGTCGTCGCCGCGGCGCGCCCGACAGCCGGGACCGGTGCAGCGTCGCCGCGACAACCGAACTCCGCCGAGGCGGCCGAATCACCGGGGAGTGGCTGCCGCCCGGTGCGTCAGGCCGACCGGGACGGCCGGGCGAACTGGTCGATCAGCGCGGCGTAGCTCTCGCCCTCCTGTCCCGCCGCGACCGCGCGGTCGACCACTGCGGCGAAGAGCCTGGGGAGTTCGGCGTTCACACCGAGCCGCTCGGCCTCCTCGACGAGGTGGGACAGGCCGCCCGCATGGGTGGCCAGGGTCGCGTCGTCGGGTGGGAACTTCCCGCTGTCGACCTGCTCGGCGTAGCCGGCCAGCCACCCCGCGGTGCCCTGCGCCATGGCGGTCGCGAACGGCGTGAACGCCGACGCGTCGACACCGGCGGTGCGCAGCAGGGCGACCCCCTGCAGCCAGCCGTTCAGCACACTCCACATCATGCTCAGCCCCGCGACGTCGTAGAGGGCGGACAGCCCGTGGTCCGCCCCGAGGTACGTGGCGGTACCCAGCCCGTCGAGGACCGCGCGGTGGGCGTCGAAGGCGGCCCGCGGGCCACTCACCAGGATCACCGCTTCGGGGGTGCCGATGTCCGGGGGTACCGCCATGATCGCGCCGTCGAGATAGGCCGCCCCCGGTCGCTCGGCCCAGCGGGCGGTGTCGCGGGCTTGCGCCGAGTCGCCCGAGGTGAGGTTCACCAGGACGCGACCGTCAAGCGCGTCGGCGGCCAGCGCCTGGCGCAACGCCGCGTAGTCGGAGACGCACGCGAGCGTCACGGGACTGGCCGCGACCGCGGCGGCGGCCGAGTCGGCGAGCCGCGCGCCCCGGGACACCAGGTCCGCCGCCTTGCCGGGGGTTCGGTTCCACACGGTGACCCGGTGTCCCGCCGTCAGCAGCGCGCCGGCCAGCGCGCTGCCCATGAGACCGAGGCCGATCACCGTCACATCAGAATTCGTCGAAGAAGAAGTCATGGCAGCATCATGAACATTCACACCGGTATGAAGGTCAAGGAGAAACCGTGCACATCGGCGAGCTGAGCCGGCTGAGCGGGGTCAAGGCACACCAGCTGCGGTACTACGAAGCGCAGGGCCTGCTGGAACCGGACCGCACCACGACCGGCTACCGGGTCTACGACCGGACCGATGTCGTGAAGGTGAAGCAGATCCGGCATCTCCTCGACGCCGGACTGTCCACCGACGACATCGCCTACCTGCTCCCCTGCGCGACCGGGGAAGCCCCCGAACTCGCCGGCTGCCCCGAGTTGCTGGCGGCCATGCGAACCAGGTTGCGGCGCTTGGACGATCAGCTGGACGCACTGGCCCGGTCCCGGCAGGCACTGGCGCACTACATCGACGAGGCGGCCCGGATCGGCGGCGAGACCTACGGACCGTTCGGATACCTCCAGGGGGATTGACATTCACGACGGCGAACGTCCACGTTCGCCGTCCGACTGACGGGACTGGTCATCCGTACAGGTCACGGCGCGATCCGTTGTGACGCACACCAACACCGGCTGGTACTTCCACCGGGAAGGATGCCGGACCGAATTGCACCGATCGGGCGATTTTCCTTGCCGAGGGAAATGAGCGGGGCTACGTTACCCACATCACAACAGAGATCTGATTGTGATCACACATCGCGGCCGACGGATTTCCATTTCCGGCCGGATGTTCATCAATCATGCAAGGAGATTCACCATGGGTTCGCTGACCGAGATAATGATGGCCGCTATCGCGGGATTGGGTTCTGCGGTCGAGGGCGACGGCCTGCTGGCAGTCTTCCTCGGCTCGGTCGAGGCCTTCTTCCCGTAAATCGCGCCACCCCGACTCACACGCCCGAACTCGTTGACGAGTTCGGCACCCCTCATCCCTCAGGAGCAGGCACATGGGATCTCTCTACGAATTGATGCAGACCGGCGCGGGCAGCCTCAGCGAGGCAGTCCTGCCTTTCATCCAGGCACTGATCTCGGTCAGCGGCGGAACGCCGACGCCGGGTAAGTAAAACACGGTAGAGCAGTCGGGGGCGGGCCAGGAAGGTCCGCCCCCGACTCGTTTTCCAGGGCACACCACCGCCTGCAATGTCTCCTATTCATAGCTTGTATGCATTACTTGGAATCGTTTTCATCCTTGAATAAAGAGGATTCCCTGGCCACGTACCGACCCACGATCAGACGATTCCGGCGAACCCGGAGCGAGCCGGCAGCGAAACCCCTGCGCCCCCGACTCCCACGGCCCCACGACGCCCGGACGGCACCCGCCCTCAACGCGCCGAAGCCGCCGAGTGACCACTCAAGTACCCAGATCAGACGGCTATCACCAGATATCAAGCCCCATTGACAGACTCATCGTGAACGTCGACGTTCACCACCGGAGGGGCGATTTCCGTACCAGACAGTCGCAGTAACTACAGGTCACACGTAGTCCCGTCGCCCGCGACAGCAATGGGCGAGTAGCTTCCATCGGGAAAGAAAAAAATGAACGAATCAGTCTGAGTGAAACACCCTGTTGCCACTCCTCAGCGGCGGCGCTACGTTACCGGCATCACATCAGCTACACGATCGTGATGACTGCTTCCAGAAAAAGCGCAAGGAGATACCACATGGGCTCGTTCGATGAGCTACTACTCGGCATCCTGGGCGGAATGGCATCCGCGAACCAGGGCGACCTCTTGCTCGAGACCTTCCTGGGCTCGCTCGAATCGTTCTTCCCGTAGTTCGATCCGCCGACCACCCCCGAATTCGGCCGAAACGCCGAATCACCCGTCCCCGAAGGAGTAGAAGTGGGATCGCTCTACGAAATGTTCGCGACCGGCATGGCCAGCCTCGGCGATGGCGCCCTGCCGTTCGTCCAGGCACTGATCTCCCTCAGCGGCGGCACGCCCATCGGCGGCTGACCAGGCGGTTCACTGAGTGAAACACCCGTTTGCCACATTACGGCGAACGCGATATGTTACCGGCGTCACAGGAGCGATCGGCTTGTGACGATGCTCGACAAGCAAGGAGTTAGACCATGGGTTCGTTGACTGAGCTGATGATGGCGGCGATCGCGGGCTTGGGTTCCGCGGCCGAGGGCGACGGCCTGCTCGCCGCCTTCCTGGGTTCGGTGGAGGCCTTCTTCCCGTAGACCCGGTGCTCGACGGCACCTCGGCTCGATTCCGGGCCTGATCCACCTCACCACCATCAGGAGGAAGACATGGGTTCCCTCTACGAACTGCTGGAGACCGGCGCGGGCAGCCTCAGCGACGCGGCGCTGCCCTTCGTGCAGGCGCTGATCAGCCTCAGCGGCGGCACGCCGACTCCGGGCAAGTAATCCCAGCGCACGTAGGTCAGCGCGACCGGGGGTCGGCCGTCATCCGGCCGGCCCCCGCTCCCGCCCGAGAAGTCAGCAGGCTCGCACCACCATGAAGAACGAAATGCTCCGCGGCATCATGTCGGCCGTCTGCGTTCTGGCCGTCGCCGCGGCCCCCGTGTTCGTCGACGCCACGCAGGCAGCGGCCGCTCCCGGCGCCCGGCTGGTGAGCCAGACCCGCTCCGGCCAGGTCGTCGACATCACCGTTTACTCCCCCGCCATGGACCGCACGATCGCGCTGCGAGTCCTGCGCCCCACCGACACCGCGACCCCGGCGCCGACGCTCTACCTGCTCAACGGCGCGGGCGGCGGCGAGGATTCGGCGAACTGGCCCGGGCAGACCGACGCGGGTGGGTTCTTCGCGGACAAGCACGTCAACGTCGTCATCCCGATGGAGGGCGCGTTCAGCTACTACACCGACTGGCAGCGGCCCGACGCCGGACTCGCGAAGAACCTCGAGAACAACGGCAACAACATGTGGACGACGTTCCTCACCCGCGAACTGCCGCCGGTGATCGACGCGACCTTCGGCACCAACGGGGTGAACTCGCTGGCAGGCATCTCGATGGCGGGCACGTCGGTGCTGGATCTGGCGATCCAGGCGCCCGAGCTGTACCGCAGCGTCTCCGCCTACAGCGGCTGCGCGATGACCAGCGACCCGATCGGCCGGGCGTTCGTCTCGCTGGTCGTGCGAATGGGCGGCGGCGACGTCGAGAACATGTGGGGTCCGGCCACCGACGCCGCCTGGCGCGAGCACGACCCCTATGTGCAAGCTCATCGTTTGCCTGATATTCCGATCTATATTTCCGCGGGCACCGGATTGCCGGGGCCGCACGACACTTTGTCGAATCCGCGCGTGCACATCAACGGCAAGAATCCGAATTCGATTCTGACGAATCAAATGCTCGTCGGCGGCGGGATCGAGGCCGCGACCGCGTATTGCACGGCGAATCTGGCGCAGCGCACGCGAGAACTCGGCCGCACGAATATCACTTACAACATCCGCCCGACGGGCACCCATTCGTGGGGCTACTGGGAGGACGATCTGCACGCCTCGTGGCCGATGATGGCGACAGCGCTCGGCATATGAGTGCCGAACTCCGGGTCCGCGCCGAGCGGCTGGACCCGCGCGACGCGGTGTTCGTCTACGACGAGACCGACCGGCACCTGTCCAACGTGGTCGCGGTGTACATCGCCGACGCGTCGGGGCGGGCGCCGCTGACCCGCGACGAGGTGCTGGACTGGGCGCGCGCGAACATCGGCCACGCGGCACTGTTCCATCGGACCCTGCGGCGGGTACCGCTGGACCTGGATCTGCCGTCGTGGGTGCCCGACCCCGGACTGTCGGTGCCCGAGCACGTCGTCCTCGACCGGCCCGGCGACGGGTCGTGGGCGGCGGCGCGCGCCCGGATCGCCGAGATCACCGCGGCGCGGATGGATCTCACCCGGCCGCCGTGGGAGCTCCATCTCCTCGACGGCGTCGAGGGCGTGCCCGCCCTGCCCGGCACGGCCACGGTCATCGTGCTCAAGTTCCATCACAGTGCCGGGGACGGCGTCGCGACCCGCGCGCTCGAGCGCAAGCTGTTCGGGCCGGAGCCCGCGCCGGCGATCCGCCTCGACCCGCCGTCGTCGCTGCGCACCGCAGCACGGACGGCCGGCGCGTTCCTCGCCGCGCCCGTCCGCTTCGCCGGTGGATTGCGGCGCGCCGCGGCGGCCGGTGCGGAACTGCGGGGACTGGTCGAGGCGGGCACGATCCACGAACCGGTCGCACTACGTCCGGCGACGCGGTTCAACCGGGACGTCCACGCCGCGTTGACCTTTCACCTGCTGCCGATTCCGATGGCCGAGGTGCTGGCCGCCAAAGCCGCCGCGCCGTACCGGGTCACGATCAACGACCTGATGCTGACGACGATCGCCGGTGCGCTCGCGGCCTGGCTCGCCGAGCACGGCGAGACTCCGGACGGCTCACTGGCCGCCATGGTCCCGATGTCGATGCGCGGTGTGGCCGACTGGAATTCGGCCAATCAGCTCACCCAGATGATCGTCGACCTGCACACCGACATCGCCGACCCCGCCGAGCGGCTCGCCGCGATCCAGCGGTCGGCGGGCATGGCCAAACAGCGCACCGCGAACCCGGTGGTGCTGCGCGGTGACCGGCGAGTCGAGACCGCGCCCGCGCTGCTGCTCCGCGCGGCCGGATGGGCAAGGGCACAGCGACGTTTCGACGCCGCCGCGACGGTGCCGCTGTGCAACACCACCATCAGCAATGTGCCGCCGGTGACCGACAGCCTGGCCTTCCTCGACCGCCCGATCCGGCGCGTGGTCGGCTCGCTGCCGATCCTCGACGGCGACGGCCTGCGCCATCTGATCACCTCGCAGGGCGAGGAGATCGTGATCGCCGTGACGACCGACGCGGCGATGATGCCGGACCCGGAGCACTACGGCGACCTGCTGGTGCGGTCGTTCCGCGAACTCGCCGCGGCGCTGGGCCGGGACGTGCCCGCGCCGGCGTCCTAGCGTTGCAGGCAGCCGGTGCGCCGGACCGGGAGGCCGCGGTCGGTGAGCGCGCCGAGCAGCAGCTGGCCGCGGCGGGCACCGGCGGCGCCGTCGACGCGGGCCAGGTCGGGCACATAGGTCGCGGCGCCGATGACGGATTCGCCCACCAGCGACCAGAACCGGCGCGCGGGCAGTCCGGAGCAGCGGGTGAGCACCGACTGCAGCGGGATCAGCGCCGAGGCGCACCGCTGGGCCAGCCAGACCGCCATCGCCGCCTCGCACGGCAGCGCGACCGTGCCGGGGTCGGCGGCGTCGGGATCGCCGTCGACGACGCGAATCGTGGTGTCGGACAAGCCCGCCCAGTCGATGCCGCCGTCGTTGTCGTGATGGATCCACAGGTTGTCGCGGCCAGGATCCCAGGCCTGCGCGTCGAGCACGAACAGCGCGGTCACCCGGCCGACGACGGCGTGGATGAGCGCGGTCGCCACCACCTCGGCGGCGATGTCGTCGTTGATCATCTCCGCGGCGTGCCTGCGGTACATGAGTTCGACGCGCCCCTCGGACAGACCGTTGGGGACGTGCCACCAGCGGCGTTTGCCCTGACCTGCCATCGCCGCCACGGCGTAGACCCGCGGATGTTCGGGTTGCAGCGATTGCAACCTGGCGCACGCGCGATCGAACGCGGCGGTGGTGCGGGTCATGGCGGTGGTGGTGACGGGCTCGGGCATCGAACCTCCTCGAACGCTGGGCTCCCGTGACGATGATGTCACGAAACATAGGTTAGGCTTACCAGACTTCACAAGTCGTGTCCGGTATCGAGGCAGGAGAAGTTCGTCGCCGTGATCCACCCTGGCAGTGTCAGACGCCGTCGTCTGACCGGGCTTCTTCTGCTCGCGGTACTGCTCGCCGTGGCAGTGCTCGCGAGCATCGCCATCGGGACCCGCTCGCTCGCACCCACCACGGTGCTAGACGCCGTCGTGCACGCTCTCGGCTGCGACGGCGGCCCGTTCCGCTGCGCGGCCGGCTCCACCGCCGAGGAGATCGTGCGTGAGCTGCGTCTACCGCGCACCGCGCTGGCCCTGATCACCGGCATGGCACTGGGCAGCGCGGGCGCGCTCATCCAGGGGTATACCCGGAATCCGCTCGCTGATGCCGGTTTGTTGGGACTCAATGCCGGCGCGGGCTTCCTGGCCGCGCTCAGCATCTATCTGTTCGGCTTCACGATGCCCGGCCAGTACATCTGGTTCGCCTTCGCCGGCTCCGCGATCGCGGGCGTCATCGTGTTCGGGGTGTCCTCGATCGGCGGCGGTAAGGCAAGCCCGTTGAGCCTGGTGCTCGCGGGCGCGGCACTGACCGCGTTTCTGCAGGCGATGACGAACGCGGTGGTCGTGCTCGACAACGCGGCGCTTGACACCTATCGCTTCTGGGTGGTCGGCACCGTGAACGGTCGCGAGGCCGACGTGTTCTGGCAGGTGCTGCCCTTCCTCGTCCTCGGCATGGCGATGGCGGTCGCGGCCGCGCCGAACCTGAACCTGCTCAGCCTCGGCGACGACGTCGCGCGCGGGCTCGGCGTCGATCTCGGCAGGGCGCGTGCCTTCGGCCTGTGCGCGATCGTGCTGCTCAGCGGCGCGGCGACCGCGGCGGTCGGGCCGATCGCGTTCCTCGGTCTGGTGGTGCCCCATCTCGCGCGCACGATCACCGGACCGGACAATCGGTGGCTGATCCCCTACTCGGCGTTGCTCGGCGGGCTGTTGCTGCTGGTGGCCGACATCGCCGGACGGGTGGTCGCCCGGCCGGGCGAGCTGCAGGTCGGGGTGATGCTGGCCGCGATCGGTGCCCCGTTCTTCATCGCGCTGGTACGCCGCAAGAAGTTGGTGAGTCTGTGAGCACGATCGAGGCCGACACGCCACGGGAGGCCGTGGCCCGGGTGCGACCGGCGCTGCGGGTGGGACCGGTGTCACTGGTCCTGCGGCCCGTGCTGTTCGGCGTGGTCCTCGCGCTGGCGGTGCTGGTGTTCGGCCTGTTCTGCCTCGACATCGCCGTCGGCGACACCCGGATCCCGCTGGGCCGCGTCCTCGAGGTGCTCGGCGGCGGCGGCACCCGGTCGCAGCGGTTCATCATCATGGAGTCCCGGCTGCCGCGCGCGCTCACGGCCGTGGTGGTCGGTGCCGCGCTCGGGCTCTCCGGCGCGCTGATGCAGTCGATCCTGCACAATCCCCTGGCCGGACCGGACGTGCTCGGCATCACCACCGGCGCCAGCGTCGGCGCGGTCGCGGTGCTGGTCGGCAGCGGTGGCGTGACCACCGGGCTGATCGCGACCGTCGGCGCCCCGCTGGCCGCGCTGCTGGGCGGGCTGCTCACGGCGGCACTGATCTATGTGCTCGCCTGGGGACGTGGGCGATCCGGCGAACAGGGCGTCACCGGCTTCCGGCTCGTGCTCATCGGCATCGGCGTCAACGCGGTGCTCATGTCGGTGATCAGCTGGCTGCTCACCAGGGCCACCCTCACCGACGCCGCGAGGGCCCAGATCTGGCTCAACGGCTCGCTGGCCGCGGCCGACATCGCCCGCGTGGTGCCCGCGGCGATCGCGCTCACCGTGGTCACCACGGTGGCGCTGGTCTCGGCCCGCACTTTGGCGGCGCTGCGCCTGGGCGAGGAGTCGACGCGGGTGCTCGGCGTGCGGATCCAGTCCCAGCAGGCGCTGCTGATCGGCGCGTCCGTGGTGGCGGCCTCGGTCGCGACGGCGGCGGTCGGGCCGGTCGGCTTCGTGGCGCTGGCGGCGCCGCAGATCGCCAGGATGGCGCTGCGCACGCCCGGCGAACCGCTCATCGCCTCCGCGCTCACCGGCGCGGGCCTGGTCGCCGGGGCCGACATCGTCTCGCGCACGCTGCTGCCCGTCGAACTGCCGGTCGGTATCGTCACCGCCGCGCTCGGCGGACCGTTCCTGCTGTATCTGCTCGTCCGCATGAACCGGAAGGCCACGCTCTCATGACCAGCCCCGCCCATCGCCTCGCCGCCGACAGCGTCTCCCTCGGCTACGGCGAGCGGGTGATCGTCGACGAGCTCAGCCTCGACATCGCGCCCGGGGTGGTCACCACCGTCATCGGACCCAACGGCTGCGGCAAGTCCACGCTGCTCAAGTCCCTCGGACGGCTGCTGCGCCCGCGCGCGGGCCAGGTCGTGCTCGACGGCAAAGCCATCTCGACGATGAAGACCAAGGACGTGGCCAGGGTCGTCGGGATGCTGCCGCAGACCCCGGTCGCCCCGGAGGGCCTGACCGTCGCCGACCTGGTCGCCCGCGGCAGGCACCCGCACCAGTCCTGGCTGCGGCAGTGGTCGGCCGACGACGAGACCGAGGTGGCGGCCGCGCTGGCCCAGACCGGCATCGCCGACCTGGCCGAACGCACCCTCGACGAGCTCTCCGGCGGCCAGCGCCAGCGCGCCTGGATCTCGATGGCGCTGGCCCAGGGCACCGACATCCTGTTGCTCGACGAGCCGACCACCTATCTCGACCTCGCGCACAGCCTCGAGGTCCTCGACCTCGTCGACCGCCTGCACGCCGACCTCGGCCGCACCATCGTGATGGTGCTGCACGACCTCAACCTCGCCATCCGCTACAGCGACGAGCTCGTGGTGATGGCGCAGGGCCGGATCGTGGCGCAGGGCAAGCCCGCCGAGATCGTCACCGCCGAACTGCTCGCCGAGGTGTTCGGGCTCGAGGCGACCGTGCTCACCGACCCGGTCTCGGGGCGCCCGCTCATCGTCCCGATCGGCACCCGGCACGTGCACGGCGCCGACGGGTATGACGAATGACACACCAGCAAACCCCCCGTTACGACAATCTGTAGTACGCATCTTTGTCGTTGAGTCCGTAAAATTGTGGGATGGCAGGACTCGGCGAACTCGAAAAAGCGGTCATGGACCAGTTGTGGTCGGCCGACGAACCGCAGACGGTGCGGCAGGTCCACGAAGCACTGGCCGCGCGGCGCGAGCTCGCGTACACGACGGTCATGACGGTGCTGCAGCGACTGGCGAAGAAGAATCTGGTGGTGCAGCGCCGCGATGACCGCGCGCATCGATACGCACCGGTGCACACCCGCGACGAGCTGGTCGCGAGCCTGATGGTGGACGCGTTGCAGCAGGCCGACGCCGCGGGCAGCCGCGCCGCCGCGCTGGTGCACTTCGTGGAACAGGTCGGCAAGGACGAGGCCGACGCCCTCCGCGAGGCCCTCGCCAAGCTCGAATCCGACGAGCAGAGCAGCTAGACTCCTGGCGGCTCTCACAACGACGTGAGCGCCCCTGGCCCCACAACGCAGTGAGCAGAGTCGATGAACGCAACCGCGGCAGTCTTCGCAGGTCTCGCCTTGCTTCTCGCAGGGCCGGTGCCCGCACTGCTCAGCCGCGCGACCTGGGTGCACCGCACGCCACGCGCGGCGCTGGTGTTGTGGCAGGCCATCGCGCTGGCCGCGGTGCTCAGCGCCTTCGGCTCCGGGCTGGCCATCGCCAGTCTGCTGCTCGTCCCCGGCCCCGACGGTAGGCCGACCACCTCTCCCACCAAGGAGATCGACGCGCTCGGTCTGCCGCTGTGGACGGTGTACGTCACGGTCTTCGCGTTGACCCTGATGGTCGGCGCCCGGTTGATGTTCTCCATCGTGCGCGTGGGCGTGCACACCCGTCGCCGCAGGTCCCGGCACCGCATGCTGGTCGATCTGCTCGATCAGAGCGGCCCGGTGCGCCGGGCCGCCGACATCCGGGTGCTCGCCGCCACCGAACCCATCGCCTACTGCCTGCCCGGCCTGCGCCAGCGGGTCGTGCTCAGCGAAGGCACCCTCACCAACCTCGACGACGCCGAGGTCACCGCGATCGTGAGCCACGAGCGCTCGCATCTGCGGGCCCGCCACGACCTGGTGCTCGAGGCGTTCACCGCCGTGCACGAGGCCTTTCCCCGGGTGGTCCGCAGCAAGGCGGCGCTCGGCTCGGTGAAACTGCTCATCGAGCTGCTCGCCGACGATTCCGCGGTGAAGGTGACCGGGCCCAAACCGCTGGCCCGCGCGCTCGTCGCGTGCGCGAAGTCGACCGCGCCGCAGGGCGCGCTCGCCGCGGGTGGGCCGACCACGCTGATCCGCATTCAACGTCTCGCCGGGCACACCGGGGACGTGAGAGTCGCCACGGCCGCCTACCTCGGTTCGGCCGCGATCCTGGTGGTGCCGACCCTCGCCGTCGCGGTGCCGTGGTTGCAGGAGCTCAACCGCCTCTTCCACGGCTGACCTGGCGATCAGGCGTTTCCGTTCGGCGCTTTCCCACCCCCGCTCGGCCGTTCCAGGTCCGTACCCGACCACCCAGACAACCACCGGTACAAACCATCGGCTGACCTGCCTGTTTACCCACGCGAGCGCGAACACGCCTATCCTGGGAGACCGGTCCTTCCTGCTGGGCCGCACCCCGGGCCCGTCGTGCGCGGCTCCGGGTCATCGGCACCGGTCATCTTCCAGTGCGATGCGCAGCCCAACGAAAGGCCATTTTGTCTACCTCCACGCGTCCTGACGCCACCTTCGCCGACCTCGGTCTGCCCGTCGCCCTGGTCCAGACCCTGCGCAACGCGGGCATCGAGAAGCCCTTCCCCATCCAGGCCGCCACCATCGGCGACGCGCTCGCCGGCCGTGACGTGCTCGGTCGCGGCCCGACCGGCTCGGGCAAGACCCTGGCCTTCGGCCTGCCGATGCTGACCCGCCTCATCGGCGCCTCCGCCAAGCCCGGCCGCCCGCGCGGCCTGGTCCTGGTGCCCACCCGCGAACTGGCGACCCAGATCGAGCGCGCCCTCGACGAGGCCGCGCTCTCGCTCGGCCTCCGTGTCGCCTCCGTCGTCGGCGGCGCGCCGATCAAGCGCCAGGCCGACCGGCTCGCGCGCGGCGTGGACCTGCTCATCGCCACCCCCGGCCGCCTCGACGACCTGATCAAGCAGCGCGCCGCTGACCTGTCCGACGTGACGATCACCGCGCTCGACGAGGCCGACCACATGGCCGACATGGGCTTCCTGCCCCAGGTCACCCGGCTGCTGGACCGCACGCCGAAAGACGGTCAGCGCCTGCTGTTCTCGGCCACTCTCGACGGTGACGTCGACAAGCTGGTCAAGCGCTACATGAACCAGCCCGTCACCCATTCCACCGCGCCGCCGGAGGCGTCGGTGACGACGATGTCGCACCATCTGCTGTATGTGCGCGACAAGAACGTCAAGCGCACCGTCGCCACCGAGATCGCCGCGCGCGAGGGCCTGACCATCATGTTCGTGCGCACCAAGCACGGCGCCGACCGCCTCGCCAAGCAGCTGCGCGGTGCCGGTGTCGCCGCGGGCTCGCTGCACGGCGGCAAGGCGCAGAACAACCGCACCCGGACGCTGGCGGCCTTCGCCGACGGTTCGGTGCCGGTGCTGGTCACCACCGATGTCGCCGCGCGCGGCATCCACATCGACGGCGTCTCGCTGGTGGTGCACTTCGATCCGCCCGCCGAGCACAAGGCCTACCTGCACCGCGCCGGGCGTACCGCGCGCGCCGGGGAGGACGGTGTGGTGGTCACCCTGGTCACCGACGAGGAGCGCAAGGACGTCGCCGCGATGACCCGCAAGGCGGGCGTGCGGACCGACGGTGTCGACGTGCGCCCCGGCGACCGGAACCTGGTGGAGATCACCGGCGCCCGCAAGCCAAGCGGCATCGCCCTGGCCGCGCCCGCCGCGCCGGTCCAGAACGCGCCGAAGTCGCCCGGCGGCGGACGCCCGCGCCGCGGAAGGTCCGGTGGCGCACCGGGTTCCGAGGCGTCGCAGGGTCACAGCCGTGGCGGCGCGCCGCGCCGGGAACGTCCGGCCGGGGAGACCCGCGGCCGCAAGCCCGCGGGCGCGGGCGGACACGCCCGCAGCGGCGACACGCCGACGAATTCGCGGCGTCGCGCCGCGCGTCCGGCGGGTTCGGCGACCCACCGCAACCGCACCGCAAACTGAATCCCCGCACCGTCCCGAATCACCGCGTGGCCGAACCGAATACGGTTCGGCCACGCGTGTTTCGGTAGGCCGCCCGCCGTTCCCCGGCCGCCGAAACCAGCGGCGACGAGCTCGCCCCGTGGCCTCGGCCCCCGCCGCGCCTGCGGCGGCCCCGACACACGGCCCGCCACCGTGGGCACCGCCGCGCGGATCCGCCACACTGAACAGGTGACGGACCGTCCGATCCTCGCGATCGTGTGCGCCCTGCTGGCCGCGCTGCTGTTCGCGGTGTCCTCGGTGACGCAGCAGCGGGCCGCCGCGGCGGTGCCGCAGGGCCAGGCCCTGGCCGGCGGGCTGATGCGCAGCCCGCGGTGGTGGGCGGCGATCGTCGGGGACGTGGGCGGCTACGGCATGCAGGTGCTCGCCCTCGGCTTCGGCGCGGTACTGCTCGTGCAGCCGATCCTGGTGTGCTCGCTCGTCTTCGCCCTGCCGCTGGCGGCGCGGCTGAACCGGCAGCGCGTCACCGGCCGGGCCGCGGCGACCGCGCTCGTCCTGGTCACCGCGCTGGTGGTCTTCCTCGTCGTCGGCCATCCGACCGCGGGCGCGGAGACGGCGCCGCTGCGCGATTGGCTGGCGCCCCTGGCGATTCTGCTCGGTGTCGTGGCGGCGGCGACCGCGGCGGGATTCCTGCGCGCGGATCGTGCCGAGCAGGCACTGGCCCTCGGCCTCGCCGGTGGCTGCCTGTTCGGTCTGGCCGCCGCGCTCACCGACCGGGTCGTCGCGCTGTTCGGCGACGGCCTCGGCGCCGTGCTCGCAGGCTGGCAGACCTGGGCGCTGGTCGCCGCGGGTCTGCTGGGGTTCGCCCTGCAGCAGCGCGCCTACCAGGTCGGGCCGCTGGTGGCCTCGCTGCCCGCGGCGACGGTGGCCGAACCGCTGGCCGCGGCGTTCCTCGGCCTCACCGCCCTCGACGAGCGGTTACGCACCGGCGGCTTCGGCCTGATCGTGGTCGTGGCCTGCGTGATCGTGCTGTGCGTGACCACCGTGCAGCTGTGCCGGTCGCAGGCGGAGCCGCAGCGCGACACCGTGCGCTGAGGTGTTGCGCACGCCGGCGCTCACAGCGCTATCATCGACCAAGTGCGATTTCTTCCGGGACCCCAGCCGCCGTATGATCTGACCTACGACGACCTCTTCCTCGTCCCGAACCGGACGGATGTCGCGTCCAGGTTCGATGTGGACCTGGCCAGCGTCGACGGGACCGGCACCACCATCCCCCTCGTGGTCGCGAACATGACCGCCGTCGCGGGCAAGCGGATGGCCGAGACCGTCGCCCGGCGCGGTGGCCTCGTGGTGCTCCCCCAGGATCTGCCGATCCCGGCGGCCGCCGACACCATCGCGTTCGTGAAGAGCCGCTCGCTCACCGCCGACACCCCCGTCACCCTCGATCCCGACCAGTCGGTGTCGGACGCGGTGGCGCTGATGCACAAGCGCGCGCACGGCGCGGTGATCGTGGTCGAGGACGGCAAGCCCGTCGGCGTCGTCACCGAGGGAGCCTGTGCCGATGTGGACCGGTTCGCGCGGTTGCGCGAGGTCGCCGTCACCGATTTCGTGCAGGCGCCCGTCGATCTGTCCCCGCGCGAGATCTTCGACCGCCTCGCCGAATCACACGCCCAGCTCGCCGTGCTCACCCACACCGACGGCACCCTGGCCGGCGTGATGACCCGCACCGGCGCGATCCGTGCCGGCATCTACACCCCCGCCGTCGACGCGAACGGCAAGCTGCGGATCGCGGCCGCGGTCGGCATCAACGGCGACGTGGCCGCCAAGGCGAAGGCGCTGGCCGAGGCGGGCGCCGACGTGCTCGTCCTCGACACCGCGCACGGCCACCAGACCAAGATGCTCGAATCCCTGCGCACCGTCGCCGATCTCGGACTCGGGCTGCCGCTGGTCGCGGGCAACGTGGTCTCGGCCGAGGGCACCCGCGACCTGGCCGAGGCCGGCGCGACGATCATCAAGGTCGGTGTCGGACCCGGCGCCATGTGCACCACCCGCATGATGACCGGCGTCGGCCGCCCGCAGTTCTCCGCGGTGGCCGAATGTGCCGCGGCGGCAAAGGAACTCGGCGTGCACGTGTGGGCCGACGGCGGCGTGCGGCACCCGCGCGATGTCGCCTTGGCGCTCGCCGCGGGCGCCTCGAACGTGATGATCGGGTCGTGGTTCGCCGGCACCTACGAGTCCCCTGGCGACCTGCGCGTCGACCGCGACGGCAACAAGTACAAGGAGAGCTTCGGCATGGCGTCCAAGCGGGCCGTCGCCGCCCGCACCGCCGCCGACAGCGGCTTCGACCGCGCCCGCAAGGCCCTGTTCGAGGAGGGTATCTCCAGCTCGCGGATGCGCCTGGATCCCGAGCGCCCCGGTGTCGAGGACCTCATCGACCACATCTGCTCGGGCGTGCGCAGCTCCTGCACCTACGCGGGCGCCCGCTCGCTGCCGGAGTTCCACGAGCGCGCCGTGCTGGGCGTGCAGTCCGCCGCGGGCTTCGCGGAGGGACGCCCGCTGCCCAGCGGCTGGTGACCGCGCCGGGCCGGTTCCCCAGGGGCCGGCCCGCGCCGCTGACACATCATCGGTGGGGACCGATTACTATGGTGTTGCCGGTATCGGCATGCTTCTTCCACCGAAAGGATCCAGTTGTCACCCGCGTCCAAGGGCGCCACACAGGAGGGTTCCTCTACGGAGCCGGGTGACAAACCCGGCGTCCGCGACCTCCTTTCCGCAGCGTCCGTTCGATCCGTCCCCGCCACCGTGTCCGGGTGGTGCTGAGGATGTCCCCCGTGCTGACCGTGCTCAGCCTGATCGGTTTCGTCGCTCTCACCCTCGGTACGGCGTTGTTCGTCGCCGCCGAGTTCTCCCTCACCGCCCTGGAACGCAGCTCCGTCGAGGCCGCCGCGCGCGCCGGTGACGTGCGGTCCCGGCTGGTCAAGCAGGCCCACAACACCCTGTCGTTCCAGCTCTCCGGCGCGCAGCTCGGCATCAC
The DNA here is from genome assembly GCF_040654275.1 of Nocardia sp. NPDC050717. Classification (NCBI taxonomy): domain Bacteria; kingdom Bacillati; phylum Actinomycetota; class Actinomycetes; order Mycobacteriales; family Nocardiaceae; genus Nocardia; species Nocardia sp. NPDC050717. The sequence goes on along the minus strand of NZ_JBFAHR010000009.1, from coordinate 28,647 downwards.
CATCACCACGCTGATCACCGGCTTCATCGCCGAGCCGGTGCTCGCCCGGTTGTTCGCGCCGCTGCTGGACGCGGTGGGGCTCGGCCCCGGCGCCGCGCAGGGTGTCGCCCTCGCGCTGGCACTGGTGCTGGCCACCTCGCTGTCGATGATCTACGGCGAGCTGGTGCCCAAGAACATCGCGATCGCCGAACCGATGTCGACGGCCCGGCTCACCGCGGGCCCTATGATCTGGTTCTCCGCGCTGTTCAAGTGGCTGATCCGGTTCCTCAACGGCGCCGCCAACTGGATCGTGCGCAGGCTCGGCATCGAGCCCGCCGAGGAGCTGCGCTCAGCGCGTTCCCCGCAGGAACTCGGCTCGCTGGTGCGCACTTCGGCGCTGCGCGGCGCCATGGACCAGCGCACCGCGCAGGTGATGGACCGTTCACTGGAATTCGGTGAGCGCAGCGCCGAAGACCTGATGACACCGCGGGTGAAGGTCGAATCCCTCGACCGCGACGACACCATCGCCGACCTCATCGCGGCCTCCGCCCGCACCGGCTACTCCCGGTTCCCGGTCATCGACGGCGACCTGGACAACTCGCTCGGCGTGGTGCACGTCAAGCAGGCGTTCACCCATCCGGCGCATCTGCGCAAGCACATCCCGCTGAGCAAGCTGGCGGTGGCGGTGCCGATCGTGCCCGCCAGTCTCGACGGCGACGAAGTGCTCGAGCGGGTACGCGCCGACGGTATGCAGGTGGCGCTGGTCGTCGACGAATACGGCGGCACCGCGGGCCTGGTCACCATGGAGGATCTGATCGAGGAGATCCTCGGCGATGTGCGCGACGAGCACGACGAGGAGGAACGCGATGTCCGCCGGGTCTCCGACGGCTGGGACTGCTCGGGACTGCTGCGCATCGACGAGGTGTCGCGCGCGACGGGCTACGAGGCGCCCGAAGGCGAATACGAGACCCTGGGCGGCCTGGTGCTGACCCAGCTGGGACAGATCCCGGCGACCGGGGAGGAAGTGGTGCTGCCCGAATCCCGCGGCACCGGCGGCGGCTGGATCGCGCGGGTGGACCGGATGGACGGCCGCCGCATCGACCGGGTGCGGTTGATCCCGGTGGACGCGGAGAACCTGGCGGCACGGGAGCACCACCATGGGTGACCTGTTCGGCATCGTGCTGACCATCGTGCTGCTGGCGGCGAACGCGTTCTTCGTCGCCGCCGAGTTCGCGCTGATCTCGGCGCGCCGCGACCGCTTGGAAGCCCTTGTCGCGCAGGGCAAGCGCAAGGCCGAGACCGTCATCGCGGCGGGCGAGAACCTCTCGATCATGCTGGCGGCGGCCCAGCTCGGCATCACCATCTGTTCGATCCTGCTCGGCCGCGTCGGCGAGCCCGCGGTGGCGCATCTGCTCGAGCAGCCGTTCCACGCGCTCGGCATGCCCGATCAGCTGCTGCATCCGGTGTCGTTCACCCTGGCGCTGACGCTGGTGGTGATCCTGCACATCCTGCTGGGCGAGATGGTGCCGAAGAACATCGCGCTGGCCGGGCCGGAGCGCTCCGCGCTGCTGCTGGTGCCGGTCCACCTGGTGTGGTTGCGGATCGCGCGCCCGCTCATCGCGCTGTACAACTTCCTGGCCAACATCTCGCTGCGGATGCTGCGGGTGGAGCCCAAGGACGAGCTGGAGGCGACGGTGTCGACGGTGGAGCTGGCCGAGATGATCGGCGAGTCCCGCTCGGAGGGACTGCTCGACGAGGAGGAGCACCGCAGGCTCACCCAGGCGCTCGGCACCTCCGAGCGCATCGTCGGCGATGTGATGGTGCCGCTGGCCCAGGCCCGCTCGGTGCCGTTGCGCGGCAACGGAACCACCCTCGGTGACATCGAGGCGGCGGTCGGCGAGACCGGCTTCTCGCGGTACCCGGTGCGGGCCGCCGACGGCTCGCTGGTCGGCTATCTGCACGTGAAGGACGTGCTCGACAAGGTGGCCGACGACACCGCCGGACCCGACACCCAGATCCCCCGCACCGACATCAGGCCGCTGCCGACGGTGAGCACGGGCACCGCGCTCTACGAGGCGCTGGCGCGGCTGCGCCGCACCAACTCGCATCTGGGCCGGGTGGTGGACGGCCGGGGCAACACCGTCGGTGTGGTGGCGCTGGAGGACCTCATCGAGGAGTTCGTCGGTACCGTCCGCGACGGCACCCACCGCCTCAGCGAATGAGCGTCGAGCCCGCGCGGCAGCAGACCGCGCGGGCTCGATCCGTTCAGGCCGTCGCGCCACGCACGGGAGGGTGTCCGGTGCACGGTACGTTGGAGCGCGTGGACCTACGGATCTTCACCGAACCCCAGCAAGGCGCGACCTACGACGATCTCCTCCGTGTCGCGCGGGCCACCGAGGACGCGGGCTACGACGCGTTCTTCCGCTCCGACCACTACCTGCACATGGGTAGCGTGTCCGGTCTGCCCGGCCCCACCGACGCGTGGATCACCCTGGCGGGCCTGGCCCGCGAGACCTCCCGGATCCGGCTGGGCACGCTGGTGACCGCCGCGACCTTCCGGCATCCCGCGGTGCTGGCCATCTCCGTCGCGCAGGTCGACCAGATGTCTGGTGGCCGAGTGGATTTCGGGTTCGGCGCGGGCTGGTTCGCCGACGAGCACACCGCGTACGGGATCACGCTCCCGGAGGTGCGCGAGCGGTTCGACCGCTACGCCGAGCAGCTAGAGATCATCACCGGGCTGTGGGAGACCCCGGTCGGTGAGACCTTCGACTTCGTCGGCAAGCACTACGAGCTGACGCGGTCCCCCGCGCTGCCCAAGCCCGTCCAGCGGCCGCGTCCGCCGGTGATCATCGGCGGCACCGGCAAGAAGCGCACGCCGGAGCTGGCGGCCCGCTTCGCCCAGGAGTTCAACCTGCCCTTCGCCGACCCCGACACGGCCATCGCGCAGTTCGACCGCGTGGCAGCCGCCGCTCGCGCGATCGGCCGGAACCCGGACGAGATCATCCGCTCGGCGGCGCAGGTCGTGTGCGTCGGCCGCGACGACGCCGAGGTGGCCCGCCGAGCCGCCGCGATCGGCCGCGAGGTCGACGAGCTGCGCGTCAACGGACTCACCGGCACCCCGGCCGAGGTGGTCGACAAGATCGGCCGCTACCACGAGCTGACCGGCATCTCCCGCCTGTATCTGCAGGTCCTCGACCTGTCGGACCTCGACCACCTCGAGCTCGTCGCCGCGGAGGTGGCACCGCAGCTGACCTGACTCCCCACTCGTTCCCGATGAGCAACCCTTGACGATTGGTAATCGATAGGTTACCAATTAGAGGGTGGACGTGTTCGAAGCTCTGGCCGACCCGGTCCGGCGTGACCTGCTCGAACGACTCGCCGGTGCCCCGGCCCGGGTCGTCGACCTCGCCGCGGAGTATCCGATCAGCCGACCCGCGATCAGCAAGCACCTGCGGCTGCTCACCGAGGCGGGCCTGGTCAGCGCCGAAGCGCACGGGCGCGAACGGCACTATCGCCTCGCCTCGACGGGCCTCGAACCCCTCCACCGCTATCTGGAACGGTTGCGGCCCGCCGCGCCCCCGATTCCGGAGCACGCGCTCGACGGCCTCGACCTCGAGGTTCGCCGGACCACCAGGGAACGCCGCACCACCGGCATCGAGACCGACAAGGAGCAGACAGCATGACCACTCCCACCGCGACCGGCCACCGCCGCGAACACACCGACGGCACCTACTGCGAATGGACCCGCACCTTCCGTGCGCCGATCGAGGACGTGTGGGCCGCGGTCACCGAGCCGCAGCGCCTCGCGCGCTGGCTCGGTACCTGGACCGGCGACCCGGCGACCGGCCAGGTGACCTTCCAGATGTTGTTCGAAGGCGAGACGCCCGCCGAGGGGTTCCGCATCGATGAGTGCGAGGCACCGCACCGCCTGCGGATCACCACGTCGTCGCCGCACGACGGCGACGATCCCGAACACTGGCAGTTGCGCCTGGATCTCACCGAGGAGGCAGGCATCACCACCCTGGTCTTCGCCCAGAACGTGCCCGACCCCACCATGGCCGAGGGCGTCGGGCCGGGCTGGGACTACTACCTCGATCGCCTGGTCGCCGCCGAGGCGGACCGCGACCCCGCCACGGTGAACTTCGACGACTACTTCCCGGCCCTGTCCGAGCACTACCGCAAGGAATTCGGCACGAACTGAGGCCGGCGCGGTGAATCCCGCTCCGGCGCCGGACTACTCGATCAGCCCCTCGCTCCGCAACCAGTCGTAGGCCACGTCGGCGGGGTCCTCCCCGTCGATGTCCACGCGGCCGTTGAGTTCCTGCATCAGATCGTCGGTGAGGCGTTCGGAGATGGTGCCGAGCAGGTCCTTGAGCTCGGGGTGCCGCTCGATGACCGCGCCGCGCACGACCGCGGTGCCGCTGTAGGGCAGGAAGTACTTCTTGTCGTCGTCCAAGACGACCAGATTCAGGTTCTTGACCCGACCGTCGGTGGTGTAGACCATGCCGAAGTTGCAGGGCGCGCTGCGGGCGGTGGCCGTGTAGACCACACCCGCGTCCATCCGGGTGACATTGCCCGCGGGCACGCCGTTCGGATCGTTGTACGGGATCCCGTATTTCTGCAGCATCGGCAGGAAACCGTCGGAGCGGCTGAAGAATTCGTCGTCGACGCAGAAGGTGCGCTCCGAAACGGGCAGCGCGGCCGCCGCCGTCAGGGATCGGACGCCGAGCCGTTCGGCGGTCGGGGTCGACGCGGCGAAGGCGTAGGTGTCGTTGAAGTTCGCCGGGGCCAGCCATTCGAGATCGTGGTCGCGGCGCTCGATGTCGTGCACGCGGCGCCACAGCTCGTCGGGATCGGCGATCGTCTCGGTCTGGTTGTGGTAATTCACCCAGCCGGTGCCGGTGTACTCCCACAGCACGTCGGCGTGGCCGTTGAGCTGGGCCTGGCGCGAGGAGGCCGAGCCGGGCGCGCCGGTCAGATCGGTGACGGTGGCGCCTGCGGCCGCGAGGTAGGTCGCGGTGATCTTGCCGAGCAGCACGCCCTCGGTGAAGCTCTTCGAGGTGACGACGAGCTTCGCGCCGTCGAGCGGGCGCTCATCGCCGGGCAGGCTCGCGTCGTGGAAGGTCCCCGAGGAACTCACCAGCCCGCAGCCGGTGAGCAGCGCCATCGTCGCGACGAGCGCCGGGATCAGCCGTCTCATGAGATTCCTCGTGGGGTCGCGGCCAGTTCGACGAGCCGGCCGAGCCAGTCGATGGTCAGCGCCAACAGGCCGACCAGGACGGCGCCGGAGATGAGCAGCTTGGGCAGGAACAGCGTGACCCCGGTGGTGATGAGCGTGCCCAGGCTGGTCGCGCCGATGAACGTGCTCAGCGTGGCGGTGCCGACGAGGATGACCAGCGCGGTGCGCACCCCGTTCAGGATCACCGGCACCGCGAGCGGCAACTCCACCTGGACCAGCGTGCGCACGGCCGAGAAGCCGATGCCGCGGGCGGCCTCGATGGTGCGCTGGTCCACCTGCCGCAGCCCGATGATCGTGTTCTGCAGGATGGGCAGGATCGCGTAGACGACCAGACCCACGATCGCCGTGCGGAATCCGGTGCCGAGCCAGAAGGTGAACAGCACGAGCAGCCCCACCGCGGGCGCGGCCTGACCGATGTTGGCGATGTTCACCGCGAGCGGCTCGAGCCGCTTCAGCGCGGGTCTGGTGAGCGCGATACCCAGCGGAATGGCGACCACCACCACGATCACCGTGGCGACGACCGTGAGCCGGATGTGCTCACCGATCGTGGTGCGCAGCGTCGACCAGCCGAGCGCGGCCTGTTCGGTCGGGGTGAAGGTCGTCGAGCGGTACCAGAGCAGGTAGCCGATGCCGATCACCAGGATGACGATCGGTTCGAACCACACGTCGACCGGGACGCGGCGCCATCGGTTCACGACGGTTCGGCCGTTCCGGGGAGGTCGTCGGCGGCGACGATCGGCGTCGGCGTCGGATCGGACCCGTCGACGTAGGTCTCGTAGGAGGGCGCGGCCTCGGCGGCGTGGCCCTCGGCCAGCTTGGTCTGGATCACCTCGGTCACCGACCCGATGCTGAGCGAGCCGACGACCGCGCCGCGGCCGTCGGTGACGAGCGTGGCGCCCTGACTGGCGGCCAGCATCGCGTCGAGCGCGTCGTTGAGCGTGGAGGACTGCGCGACCACCGGCAGCCTGCGGTCGAGGTAGTCCGACACCTCCGGCTTGCTCGCCACCTCGGTCAGCGACGGCCACGACCGGGGGCGGCCCGCCGCGTCGACGACCACCACCCAGGTGTGGCCCGCCGCCTTCGCCCGCTGGATCACCGTCTGCGCGGGTTCGCCGATCCGGGCGGTGGTGACCGGGTCGACCTCCACGTCACGCACCCGGGAGACGGTCAGGTACGCGAGCTTGGCGCCCGACCCGACGAACTCCTCCACGAACGGTGTCGCCGGATCGGTGAGGATCTCCTCCGGTCGCGCGTACTGCTCGACGTGCCCGCCCTCGGACAGGATGAGCACCTTGTCACCGAGCTTGGTGGCCTCCTCGAAATCGTGGGTGACGATCACGATGGTCTTGCCGAGCTCCTGCTGGATCGCGATCAGGCTGTCCTGCAACCGAACCCGGGTGATCGGGTCGACCGCGCCGAAGGGTTCGTCCATCAGCAGCACCGGCGGATCGGCGGCGAGCGCGCGGGCGACGCCGACGCGCTGCTGCTGGCCGCCGGACATGTCCTTGGGCAGCCGGTCGGCGAAGGTGGTGGGGTCGAGACCGACCAGATCGAGCAGGTATTCGGTCCGCTCGGCGATGCGCGCGCTGTCCCAGCCGAGCACCCGCGGAATGGCGCCGATGTTCTTGGCGACCGACCAGTGCGGGAACAGCCCGCCGGACTGGATGACGTAGCCGATCGACTGGCGCAGCTTGTCGGGATCTTCCCTGGTGACGTCGCGACCGCCGATGAGGATCCGGCCCTCGGTCGGCTCGATCAGCCGGTTGATCATCTTGAGCGTGGTGGTCTTGCCGCAGCCCGACGGCCCGACGAACGCGACGATGTCACCGGCTTCGATCTCGAGATCGAGGCGTTCCACGGCGGGCGTGCGCTGGCCCTTGTACCGCTTGACGACCCCGTCGAGCGTGATGGACGCGCCGGTGACGTTGCGCTCCGGCGTCGCGGGGGTGGGCTGGCTGGTCACCTCGGTCATGACAGTCCTTCGGCGATGGTGAGTCGTCCGAGCAGGACGAGGAGGGCGTCGAAGACCAACGCGATCGCGACGATGAGCAGGGTGCCGGTCAGCGCCATCTCGAGGGCGTTGGCGCCGCCGAGCCGGGACAGACCGTTGAAGATGAGCGAGCCGAGTCCCGGCCCGAGCACATAGGCGACGATCGCCGCGACGCCGACGATCATCTGCGTGGAGACCCGGATGCCGGTGAGGATCACCGGCCAGGCGATCGGGAACTCGACGGTCAGCAGGATCCGCCAGCGCGGCAACCCGATACCGCGCGCGGACTCCACCACCGTGGCCGGCACCGCGCGCAGGCCGACGATGGCGTTGCCGATCACCGGCAGCGCCGCGAAGAAGGTCAGCATGAGGAACGAGGGCACCACGCCGAGCCCGAACGGCACCAGCAGCAGGGCCAGCAGCGCCAGGGAGGGAATGGTCAGCGCCACCCGGCTCGAGGTGAGAGTGAGCGACGCGGCCAGCGGCAGCCGGTAGACCGCGACGGCGATGAGCAGCGCGATGAGGGTGCCGACCAGCACGGTCTGGAAGGCCAGGGACGCGTGCTGGTAGGTCAGGAAGGCGAGCACCTCCCCCCGCCCCTGGACATAACTCCACAGGTTCACGGAAATCCCCTCGTCGGATCGGGCCGGTCAGGACCTGTACGCGCGCGAGCACCGGGCAAACGTGTCGTCGAAGGGTAGTTCATGACAGGCGCCGGTCCGGGGACCCGAAGCTCAGAAGGCGTTGCGGTGAGCGTCAATTGCTAGGCCGCGCGTCCCAGCGGGGCGCTCGCGTACGCCTCGGCGTCGCCCGCGATGACGGTACTCGGGGTGCCGTCGACACCGACCGGGATCGCGCCGGCCAGCGTGATGCGGGTGAGGCGGCGGTGCGCGCCGTCGTAGTCGTCGACGGCGTAGTGCTGGGTGGCGCGGTTGTCCCAGATCGCGACGTCACCGAGCGACCAGTCCCAGCGGGTGGTGTGCTCGAGGCGGGTCACCCGATCCTGGAAGAGCCGGAACAGCGCGCGGGATTCGGCGCTGGACAGGCCGACGATCTCCTGCACGAAGCAGCCGAGCAGCAAGGCGCGTTCGCCGGTCTCGGGATGCACCTCGACCACGGGGTGTTCGGTCTCGAAGTAGGTCGACTCGAATTCGCGACGGTAGGTGCGGTCCTTGTCGTCGGGACGGTCCTCGACATCGGCGGCGTAGTCGTAGCGATTGGAGTGCCGGGCGCGCAGGTTCTCGGCCAGCAGGCGCAACGGCGCGGGCAGCGACCGGTAGGCGGCGACCGTCGAGGCCCAGGTGGTCGAGCCGCCGTAGGCGGGCAGCGCGACCGCGCGCAGGATGGAGGCGCTGGGAACGCGGTCGACGAAGGTGACATCGGTGTGCCAGACATTGGATCGGGTCTGGTGCGAGTCGATCGCCAGGCTCTTCGCGCCCGCCGAGGTGACCGTGGGATGCGGTGTGGTCGGGGTGCCGAGCAGCCGCGCGAACTCGTACTGGCCGTCCTCGGTGAGGTGGTGCTGACCGCGGAAGAAGATCACCTTGTGCTCGTGCAGCGCGGCCCGGATGTCGGCCACTGTCCGCGCGTCCAGGTCGCCCCCGAGCCGCACACCCTCGATCCTGGCCCCGAGGTGCGCCCCCAGCTTGACCACCCGCACACCGCTCCCGGAAACAGCTGCGTCATCGACGGACATACGGTGGCCTTTCGCTCGAACCAGGAACTGGTTCACACGAAACCACCCCCACCCCACCCCGACCACCTTTCGGCTCACCACGAGCCGAATCCCTCCGAGCGGATCACGCCCCGCTCGCCGCCCCGATCACGGCACTCGTCCGGTCACTGCGGTTCCGGTCCGGAGTGACCGCGGCCCGTCGTCGGCATCTCGGGTGGGTTGTCGAGACCACCGGAACCTCAGTGCGGCAGGTTCTCGGCCCAGCGGTTCGCCAGGAGGGTGAAGCTCGGGGTGTCGGCCAGGGAGGTGCGGGACTCGTAGATGCGTTCGTAGCCGGTGGCGGTGATGCGCCACTGTCCGTCGGGGTCCTTGCGGTACTCGTCGAAGTAGTAGCCGGCGCCCTCGATGCGCATCTTGTAGTCGGGGACGAGCACCGTGTCCTCGAAGGCCCAGGTGCCGCGGGCGACGGAGCCGTCCACGTCGATCTCGGGATGGTTGGCGATGTGGACGGTGACGATCTGCGGACCCAGGTTCTCCGACATGAACCGCACGACGGCCTCGCGCGAGTCGTAGTGCAGCGGGTCGCCCATCGCGTGGGTGCCGTACCTGGCCTTGATGTCGGTGGCCAGGCAGTCACCGAAGTCGCTCCACTGCTTGAGATCCAGGGTGCGGAAGTAGCGATACTTGAGGCGCTTGATCTCCTCGATCGCGATGAGGTCCATGCGTCCGATGATAGAACGCGTTCTAGTTCTGGTGGCCGGATCCGGTCCGATCGTTCGGCACGCCAAGGGCCGAGCGCACCGAGGTCTTGCTGCTGAACAGACCGATGCCGAAGCCGAGGACCGTCAGCCCGAAGAAGCACATCAGCAATCCGCCGATCTTCGCCTCGGCGTCGGTGTCCGGGCTGCGCGCGGAGCGCGACGACCCGGCGACCACGGCGCCCGGGTCCACGATCGCGTCGATGCCGGTGTACAGCAGCCCCGCCGCCACCAGGATCAGGGCGGCACCACCGAGCATGCGCTGGACGGTGCGGCGGGGCGGGGCGAGGTCGTCGGCGGGTTCGGGGGCGGACATGGCACGCAACCTATCAGCGATGCCGGTTCCTTGCGTGCGCTAACGAATCGGCTCGAGCGCGCGCCCACCCAGGTGCCGGGCGAAATGCCGTTCGACCGCGCGATAGAACCGGATCTGGTTCTCCGGGTTGGCGAAACCGTGCCCCTCGTCCTGCGCCACGAGGTATTCGACCGGCACACCCCGCTCGCGCAGGGAGGCGACGATGTTGTCGGATTCGGCCTGCACCACCCGGACATCGTTGGCGCCCTGGGCGACCAGCAGCGGGGTGCGGATCCGGTCGGCCATGGTGAGCGGCGAGCGGGCGCGCATGTCGGCCTCCTGGGCGGGGTCCTCGGGGTCGCCGACGTACCGGTACCAGCTGTTGACGTTGTAGGGCCGGACGAACGGCGGCAGGGTCCGCAGGAAGTTCGCCAGATCCGAGATGCCCACGTAGTCGACGGCGGCGGCGAAGTAGTCGGGCGTGACGGTGACCCCGACGAGGGCTGCGTAGCCCCCGTAGGACCCGCCCATGATGCCGATCCGCGCCGGGTCGGCGTAGCCCTCGGCGACCGCCCAGTCGGCCGCGTCGATGAGGTCGTCGTGCATGGCACCGGCGAATTCGCCGATCGCCGCGGTCAGGTGGCGTCTGCCGTAGCCGGTCGAGCCGCGGAAGTTGACCTGCAGCACCGCGTAACCGCGGTTGGCGAGGAACTGCGCCGGGGCGTCGTATCCCCAGGAGTCGTTCGCCCACGGCCCGCCGTGCACCAGCAGCACCAACGGCAGCTTCCGGGGTTCGACCCCGACCGGCAGGGTGAGGAAACCGTGCAGGGGCAGTCCGTCGCGCGCCGCGAAGGCGACCGCGGTCATCGGCGCCGCCGTCGCCGGGTCCAGGCGCGGATAGGCGCGGAACAGCTGCCTGCTCTCGCCGGTCTCGTGGTCGTAGAGCCAGGCCACCGCCGGATCGCGGTCGTGGACGAAGGTCGCTACCCAGCACCGCTCGGATTCGTCCGAGGACAGCGTGCCGAGCACGCCGTCCGACAGCCGGGCGAGCCGCGCGTAGATCTCGGCGAAGGCCGGGTCGACCACCTCGATCCGGGGCCGGTCGCCGACGAACCGCGCCGCGAGCACCTCCCCGGTCCGCCTGCTGCGGAACACGGTGGGCGGCAGCACATCCGGCGCCATCGTGCCCATGATGTCCAGGCTGTGCCCCGGCACGGCGGCCACCACATCGCGCTCGCCGGTCTCCCGATCGATACGGACCAGGGCCAGCTCGTCGGAGTCCTGATACACGCCGACGAGCAGAGCGTCGCCGTGCGGCGTCACCAGCTGGGGCTGCACGCCCACCGGATGCTCCGCGCCGCCGATGCGCTGCAGCGGGCGCTCGTCCCCGGTCTCGGGGTCGATCGCGTGGAACTCGATGGTGCCGTCGTCGGCCTGCCGTGACACGAACGCCGGTCGCTCCCGGCGGTCCAGCAGGACCGTGGTGCCGGGTTCGGTCTGCTCCAGGTGCAGGGTGGTCACCCCGGTGGCGACCTCGATGCGGAAGGTGTCGAGGAACATCGGCCGCCGGTTCATCCAGGCCAGCACGGTGCCGGGAACCTCGGTCGACCGTTCGATCCCGAAGACGCGGGAGCCCGGCGCCATCGGGGTCAGGTCGACGGCGGGTTCACCCGGCGCGTCGAGGTCCACCCGGAACAGGTGCCAGTCCTCGTTGCCGTCGGTGTCCTGCAGGTACAGCAGCCAGCGCGGATCGTCGGTCCAGTGGAAGGCGGTGATGCCGCGCCGCGCGTCGTGGGTCACGCAGACGGCGTCGGCGTGGTCCTGCTCGATGCCGCGCACCCAGATGTTGAGCCTGCCGTACGCGGGCGCGCGGTAGGCGATGCGGGTGCCGTCCGGCGAGATCGTGGCCCCGGAGAACTCCGGGTCGGCGAAGAACTCCTCGATGTCGATCAGCTCGGGCAGGGCGTCATTCGTCGTTGTCGTCATGGGTGGCTCCTCCGGAACGGCGACCGTCGTCGGCCATGATGGATTCGATGTGGCGCAGGACCCCCAGTTGCGCCGGGTTGTAGAGGTCGCGCAGCACCTGCGCGACCGTGTCGGCGGTGACCTCGACGGCCGGTGCGGTGTAGGCGGCGGGATCGGCGGCCCAGGGGTGCCGCTGCCGCAGGTCCTGGATGACGGGAACCATCCGCTCGGCCAGATCCTCGACCGTGTCGGCGCTCGCGTCGGCGGGCAACGCGTCGAACTCGTCATCGGTGGGATGGCGTCGCGCGACCATCTCGGACAGTTGCGTCATCGCCTCCGCGGTGAACAGCCGCGAGTAGACGGTGATCAGCGACCGATCCGAGGCGGACAGCTCCTGCGCGAGATGACCGAATCCGGTCGGCACGTCGACCGGCGCCCGGTATCGCAGCAGGACCGCCAGTTCCGCGCGGATCCGCTGCAGCCGCTCGATGGTCGCCGCGAGCTCGGCGTCCAGCACCCGGATGGCCGCGTCGGGGTCCTCGTCCGCGCGTCCCATCGCCTCGATCTGCGCCAGGGGCACGCCGAGGTCGCTGAGCCGCTTGATCTGCAACAGCCGCACCAAATGCTCGGTGCGGTACTGCTTGTACCCGTTCGCGGCGCGCTCGGGTTCCGCGAGCAACCCGATGTCGTGATAGTGCCGCACCGCCTTGACTGTCGTGCCCGCCAGCTCGGCGAGTTGCCGCGTACTCCACGCCATCGTCTTCCTTCCCGCGCCGCCTCGACCGCGCACCGCTCGACGACCACCAGTGGAAACCATGCCCTCGGGGCACAGTCAACTCCTCCCCTGCGACCAGGTCTCGCACGTTCGGCACGCGGGGGCGGCCGAGGACGACCGCGCGGTGCGGGAGAATGGCCGGGTGAGCACGCGCGACAACCTGGACCTGTCTCTCGACCCGCGGGTATTACCGGCGGTCGAGTGGCGGGCGCGTGCCGGGGAGCATCGGGAGCGGCTCGATCGTCTGGTCGGGCCGTATCTGGAGCGGCGGGCAGCGGGGACCACGCATCCGGTCATCGATTTCCTGTTCACCTACTACGGCAACAAGCCGTCACAGCTGCGGCGCTGGCATCCCGGGTTCGGGATCGGGATGGCCGACGCGCACGACTACGCGGACGCGCGGGGATACCACCGGGTGGGCGACGCGGTGTACACCGCGGATCCGGCGTATCTGCGCAAACGCCGCGACACCATCGAATTCGTGGCGCGACTGCTGAGCGCGACCGCGACCCGCCCGGCACAGCTGTCGTGCTTCGGCTTGCACGAATGGGCGATGGTGTACCGGACCGACGAGGTGCGTCATCAGCAGGTGCCGCTGCGGCTCGGGCACGCCGGGACCGACGCCGTGGTGGAGTCGATGTCGTTGCGCTGCACCCATTTCGACGCGTTCCGGTTCTTCACCCCCGAGGCGGTGGGCCGCAATGCCGAGCCGCTGACGCGGGCCGACCAGGTGCAGCGGGAACAGCCGGGCTGCCTGCACGCCAACATGGACCTGTACAAGTGGGGTTTCAAGCTCGCGCCGCTGATCTCCTCGGACCTGCTGCTCGACTGCTTCGAACTCGCCTGCACCGCACGCGAACTCGACATGCGCGCGAGCCCCTACGATCTTCGCGACCTCGGCTACGAGCCGGTGCGCATAGAAACACCGCCCGGGCGCGCGGAATACGTGCGCGCCCAGGCGGCGATCAGCGAGTCCGCCGAGGTCCTGCGTGACCGTCTCCATACAGCGTGCACGGAACTCTCGGCGGTCCTGGAGCGGACCGGGAACTAGCTGCGGTCCAGCGGTTTCTCCGCGTCGAGCCCGTTGCCGAGATCGACCGGCTTCTCGATCACGATGACCTCCTCCATCGGTTCGGTCACCAGCGAGAAGTCACCGTCGTGCTGTTCGGTGCCGAGGTCGACGGCGGTCTCCACGAGCTCGATGCCGCGATCGGCGCGCAGGATCAGCGGATCCTCCCGCAGGTCCTTGTACAGCGACACGCACATCGCCGCCATCACCACCAGGAAGGGCAGCGACACGACCGTCGTCAGCGCCTGCAGACCGGTGAGCGCGCCACCGAGGTCGTCGGAGTCGGCGATCACCAGCATGATGGCCGCCACCGCGCCGGTCGCCGCGCCCCAGAAGATGACGATCGGCTTGGACGGCTCGATGCTGCCGCGCTCGGACAGCGTGCCCATCACGATGGAGGCCGCGTCGGCACCCGAGACGAAGAAGATGCCGACCAGGATCATCACCAGCACGGTGGTGACCCCGACGATCGGATACTGATCGAGCAGGTGGAACAGCGTGAAGTTGGAGTCGACGGATCCGTCGGCCTCGGTGAGCGCGCCGTCCTTGCCCTGTTCGAAGATGCCCGCCCCGCCGAACACGGCGAACCACAGCAGGCTCACCACGCTGGGCACCAGCAGCACGCCGGTGACGAACTGCCGGATGGTGCGACCGCGGCTGATCCGCGCGATGAACATGCCGACGAACGGGGTCCACGAGATCCACCAGGCCCAGTAGAAGATGGTCCAGCTCGACAGCCACGCCTGCATCGCCTCGTCGCTCGCGCCGGTGCGCGAGGCCATGGTCGGCAGCATCTCGATGTAGTCGCCGATCGAGGTCGGAATCAGGTTGAGCACCAACAGGGTCGGGCCCGCGATGAACACGAACGCCGCGATCACCAGGGCCAGCACCATGTTGATGTTGGACAGCCACTGGATGCCGCGCTCGATGCCCGACACCGCCGACAGCACGAACGCGACCGTCAGGCCGGAGATGATGGCGACCAGGCCGATCTTGCCGATGCCGTCGATCCAGCCGTTGAACTCCATGCCCGCGCCGATCTGCAGGGCGCCGAGGCCCAACGAGGCGGCCGAGCCGAACAGCGTCGCGAAGATCGCCATCATGTCGATCGCGCGCCCACCCAGACCCTCGGCGTGGCGGCCGAGCAGCGGCCGGAACACCGAGGAGATCAGCTGCGAGCGGCCTTTGCGGAAGGTGCCGTAGGCGATGGCCAGACCCGCGACGGCGTAGATCGCCCAGGGGTGCAGCGTCCAGTGGAACAGCGTCGTGGCCATGGCCACCTCGGCCGCCTCCGGGCTGCCCGCGGCCGCGGTGTGCGGTGGCGGGTTCACGAAATGCGAGAGCGGTTCGGCCACACCCCAGAACATGAGACCGATGCCCATGCCCGCGCTGAACATCATCGCGATCCACGAGACCGTACGGAACTCGGGCTTCTCGTCGTCGGCGCCCAGCGGGATCCGGCCGTAGCGGCTGATCGCCAGCCAGATCACGAACACCACGAACGCGGTGGCGACCAGGACGAACAGCCAGCCCGTGTTGGTGATGACCCACTTCTGCGCTTTCCCGGCCGCGGAGGCCAGGCTCTTGTCGTCCAGCACGCCCCACGCGACGAACGCCAGCGCCCCGATCGCGGTGGCACTGAAGACGAGTCGGTCCAGCCGTGGCCGATCCCGCCGTGGCTCGTCCGGCGACACACCGGTTACCGATTTCTCGGTCCGGTCCGCGTCGCCGGACCTCCCTATCACATCGTTCGACATGGAATCCGAGTCCTTTCCGGTCGCGGAGACGGCCCAAGAGGTATACCCATTCGAAACTGAGGCAACCGTACAGCTTTCCCGGACGGTGAGGCGGGAAGCGGGCCGTGAGCCCGTACGGGTCCGCGGAAACCGCCCGCACGGCGGCGTCGGGCGCTCTACCATCCCTCATACCGGAGACAACTGTCTGAGTCAGCTCCGGCCGCAGAGTTGGGGAGGTTTCGATGCGACGACGGATCGGATACCCGCGCGCCATGGCGCTCGCGGTGGCGGCAGCACTGATAGCCATCGGTTTGCCCGCCGGTGCGGCGGCCGACCCGGTCGCCGACCTCGCCGGAACGGTCCGCGAGTTCCTCGAGGTCGGGCGGACCTCGGTCCCGCGCGCGGACTGCGGCCCCGGATCCCTGCCCGAGACCGGCATGCAGGGCGACGTCCCCGCGGGCGACCGCGACAGCGGTCGCAGCACCGAGGGCTACCGCTGCAACATATCGATGCTCGGCCGCTACACCGGCCGCGGCGCCGGGATCACCTCGACCAGCTTCGAGCACTGCGCCTACGTCGGGTCGTTCTTCCCCGGCACCATGCTCAGCGAGCATCCGGGCGTGCAGGTGCTCGACGCGTCCGATCCCGCGAATCCCCGGCTCACCGCGACCCTCACCGAGCCGGCGATGCTGGCCGGGACCTGGGAGACCCTGAAGGTCAACACCGCGCGCAAACTCCTCGTCGGGACGGGGGTGCCGGTGGGGATCGGCGCCGGGTACCTGTCGGTCTACGACATCTCCGACTGCGCGCATCCGCGCCTGCTCAATCCGGGCACCGGCACGAATCTGCTGATGCCGCTGCCGATCACGACCCACGAGGGCGGGTTCTCCCCCGACGGCCGCACCTATTGGGCCTCGGGCATCGCGCCGGGATTCGTCAGCGCGATCGATCTGACCGATCCGTCCCAGCCGCGCGTGATCTGGCAGGGCCTCACCGGGATCGAGGCGCACGGGCTCGGCGTGAGCCCGGACGGGAACCGGCTCTACATCTCGGCGCTCGGCGGGTTCACCGTCCTGGATGTGAGCGCGGTGCAGCGGCGGGACCCGAATCCGCAGGTGCCGCACCTGGGCCGGACGTTCTGGAGCGACGGCTGGGCCACCCAGCACAGCGTGCCGGTGACCTATGCCGGGGTGCGGCACGTGTTCACCGTCGACGAGGGCGGTTCCGGTGGGGTGAAACTCCTCGACGTCTCCGACGACACCGATCCACGGATCGTGTCCAAGATCAAACTGGAGGTCAATCTGCCGGCGAACATCGACGCCAATGTCGGTTCGTCGATGGGTGGTTCGGCGTTCGCCTACGAGTCGCACTACTGCGCGGCCGATCGGCCCGACGATCCGACGGCGCTGGCCTGCGGGTGGATCTCTTCGGGCATCCGGGTGTTCGATGTGCGCGATCCCGGCGCGATCCGCGAGATCGCGTACTTCAATCCACCCGCGCGGACCGGACGCAATCTGGAGCTGTGGAACTCGCCGCACGCGCTGGCCTCGATCATCGGGGTGCCGGTGATGAGCGCGCCCGCCGCGCTGCGGGCCATGGCGGAGGGGCTGTTCGATCCTTCGCAGGTGCTCACGGCGCGGGCCGGCGATGTCGCGTTCGGCGACATGTCGAGCGACTGGTGTTTCTCGCCACCGGAGTGGCGCGGTGATCAGCTCTATGTCACCTGTTCCGACAACGGGTTCATGGTGTTGCAACTCGACAACGAGGTGTACACCCCGCCCGCCGACCAGCAGTCCACGGTCGGGTCGTGAACCGGGCGGTGCGCGCGGCCGGACTGGTCGGTGTCGCGGTGTTCCTGCTGGTGCTCGGCGCGGGCCTGCGGCCGCTGCTGTTTCCCGAGAAGGCCGCCGCGGCACCGGTGCTCAGCGCGACCGAACTCGGGTTCGTCCAGGACATGACGGCCCACCACCAGCAGGCGCTGATCCTCACCGAACGCCTCGACCCCGCCGCCGATCCCGCGGTACGCAGGCTGGCCGACCAGATCGCCGACGCCCAGCGGGTGGAGCTGGGCACCCTGCTCGGCTGGACCCAGCTCGCGAACGCGGCCCCCACCGCGCCGCGGCCGATGACCTGGATGGCGAATACCGCCGGACACCACCATGATTCGGCCACCACCATGCCCGGCATGGCCACCACCGCCGACCTCGACGCCCTCTCCGCCGCCCGCGGCGCCGACGCCGAAACCCTGTTCCTGCGCCTGATGTACCGCCACCACGCGGGCGGCATCACCATGGCCCGCGCCGCCGACACCCTGCTCCCGACGGGCCCGGTCAAACAATCCGCCCGCGCCATGGCCCAGTCGCAGAGCCAGGAACTCGGCTACCTCGGCGTCCTCCTCACCGGCCGAGGCCTCACGCCCTGACCCGGAACCCGCACCGGAGCGGGGGCCGTGGGGTGAGGACAACGTCATCGGGGGGCAACTGGGGGGAAAATCGCAGGTAATGGGGGGTGCGGACGATGTGGTGGATCGTCGGTGAACTGTGGGCGGAGGGTGGACGTGGTGAGCGCACGCGTGGGTGTGGTCGATGCGGCGGTGGGGTGTGGGCTGGCCGAGGTGCGTGCGCGGATCGCGGAGCGGCTGCGGCCGATCGGGGTGCGGGAACTCCCGGTGGCCGAGGCCGTCGGCGCGACACTGGCTGCCGCGCTCACCACCGGCACGCCCCTGCCGCGGGTGGACAGTGCCGCGATGGACGGCTACGCGGTGGCCGGGCCGGGACCGTGGTGGCGGCTGCACGAGGAGGTCCGCTACGCGGGACGCGGGTGTTCGGTGGTGCTCGCGCCCGGTGAGGCGGTGCGGATAGCGACCGGCGCCGCCACCCCGTTGGGCACGACCGCGACCCTGCGCGACGAGCACGTGGTGACCACGACCGTGTCGGGCAACCCGGTGGTGATGCGCTCTCCCGGCGCACCCGTGCGTGACGACACCCGGCGCCAAGGCGAGCACTGGGGCAGCGGAGTCGAACTGGCCCAGGCGGGCACACGGATCTCCCCCGCACTCGCCTCGGCCGCGTTGAGCGCCGAAGCCGAGACGGTGACCGTACGCGGTCCGCTCCGCGCCGATGTGGTGATGACCGGTGACGAGATCCGCGCCGTCGGCCCGCTCGGCGCCGGCGAGACCAGGGACTCGCTCGGCCCCGTGCTGCCGGAGTTCCTGCGCTGCTGCGACATCGAGAGCACCGGCCTGTGGCACCTCGCCGACGGACGCGATCTTCTGCGTTCCTGGCTGTCGCTGAAATCGCACGCCGACCTCGTGGTGATGGTCGGGGCCACCGGCCGCGGCGCCGCCGATCACCTGCGCGCCCTGCTCGCCGACCTCGGTGCGCGCATCGTCGTCGAGCGCGCGGCGATCCGGCCCGGCGGGTCCACCCTGGTGGCCCAGCTCCCCGACGGCCGGGTCCTGCTCGGGCTGCCGGGCAATCCACTCGCCGCCGTCGCCGCCCTGCTCGCCATCGGCCCCGCCGTGGTCGACGCGCTCACCCAGCGCACGCCCGGCCCGACCATGTGGGGCAGGCTCTCCGACGCCGGAGTGATGGAGGGCTCCGCCACCCGCATCGTCCCCGTTCACCAGCAGATCGGCGGCGTCTGGCGCAGCACCGGCCCCGCCCACACACCCCACCTCGCCGGCCTCATCGGCTGCCAGGCCCTGGCCGTCCTCCCCCCGGGCACCGGCCGCGGCACCCTGGTCGAACTCCTGCCCCTCCCCCACTGACACCACCCTCGTCCGCCAGAACAGACCCGACATCGGCCACGTGCTTTCAGCCCCGGCTCGCCTGGGTTCTCAGCACATCGACCTCGCAGCCCGGCGCGGCAGGGTCGAACCCGTGCTCGACCAGCCAGCGGGCCCCGCGGAGGCTCCGCAACGACCACCACGCGCGGATCACATCGAGGTCTACGTCGGCGCCGTATCCCGCGAGGATGTCGCGGGATACGGCGCTGCCCGGTCCGCGGCGCCCGGCCGGCTAGCGGTCGCGTAGGCGGCGGACCGCGTCGTCCATGTGTTCCACGAGCAGGGTGCGGGCGCGGTCCGGCGATCCGGCGCCGATCGCCTCCTGCAGGTCGACGTGTTCGCGTGCCTGGTCGCGCAGGTCGGGGTAGGTGGTCTGCAGGGCGCCGAGGCACATGCGCGTCTCGATGAGCAGGGTGCGGGCCGCGCGGACCAGGCGCGGACTGTCGGCGGCACCGACCAGGGCCTCGTGGAACTCCTGGTCGGCGTCGGAGACACCCGGCGCGTCACCCGCCGCCGCTCGGTCGCGCATCGCGTCCACGCTGGGTTGCAGTGCGGCGTAGGCGATCTCGCGGCGCCCGTCGAGTATGAGCTCGAGCGCGCCGCCTTCGAGCGCGGTGCGGGCGCGGTAGATGTCGACCACGTCGTCGATGGCCAGTTCGATGACGAAGATGCCGCGATTGCGGATGCTGAACAGCAGACCCTCCTGCACCAGCCGCTGCATCGCCTCGCGCACCGGTCCGCGCGAGACGCCGAAACTGGCGGCCAGATCGGCCTCGCCGAGCTGGCTGCCCGGCGCCAGCGCGCCGCGCATGATCGCCGCGCGCAGGCGGTCGGCGATCATCTCCGCGGTCGACTGCTGATTGACCGGTTCGAAGTCAGTGATCGACATGGCGGCCTCCCTCGGCGAACAGCGCTCCCAAGCCCGCGGCGACCGGCCTGACCCCGGCCAGCCGCAGTCCCTCCCAGATGGTGACCTGGTTGGCCGTCAGCACCGGCTTGCCCAGCGCGGCCTCGAGTTTCGGGAGCACTTCGAGAGTATGCATGGCCGTGTCCGGAATCAGCAGCCCCTGAGCCCCGGGATGGTCGTTGGCGAGCGCCAGCGCGAGGACCTGGTCGGGGGTGAGCGTGCCGACCTCGGCGGCGGTGTCGATCCCGGCGCTCGTCATCGACACCACCTCGATGCCGGCGTCGGCCAGGAAGTCCACGAACAACCGCGCGACCTCGTCCGGGTAGCTAGCCACGACCGCGACCCGGTGCAGGCCGAGGGCGCGCGCGGCCGCGACGAAGGCGAAGCTGGTGCTGGAGGCGGGCACCCCCGCCGCCGCGGCCAACCCGTCGACCTGGCCGCGCGCCCCCTCGGGCCCGTACACGAAACTGCCCGAGGTGCATGCCCAGACGACCGCGGCGGGCGCGCTGGCGGCGAGCAGTTCGGCGCCGTGGCGCAGCTTCGCCGGGCTGCCGAGATCGAGCAGTTCGGGGATCGCGTGCAGGTCGGTGCCGTAGATGTGGGCGACCGGCAGCGCGGCGTCGAGGAGGGCGGCGGCGCGGGGGTAGTCGTCCTCGGCGGCGTGGTCGGGGTAGATGAATCCGACGGTGGCTACGGGCATCTCGTTCTCCGATCGCGGGTGACGTGCTCAGAAGACATTGACCAGCCATTTCCCCGGGCCCATCATGGGCAGCTTCATCCGGCCCAGGCAGGACCACATGGTGAGCTGGTTGGCGGTCAGCACGGGCTTGCCCAGTGCCTGTTCGAGTGGCTCGATCACGTCGTAGGTGGGCAGGTTGGTGCAGCTGACGAAGATGGCCTCCGAGCGCGGGTCGTCGGCGCCGAGGATGCGTTCGGCGATGGTGCGGTAGTTGACCTTCCAGATGCCGCCGCCGAGCCCGAGGTGATCGGAGCGGATCGTCGCGCACCCGGCCTCGGCGAGAAAATCGTGCAGGCGGCCGGTGAGCACCTCGTCGTAGGGGGTGATGACCGACATCCGGGTGATGTTCAGGTGCCGGATGGCCTCCACCAGGGCACCCGAAGTGGTCACCGCGTCGGGCGCGCCGGCCAGGCAGATCGTCTCGCGCAGGGATCGCTCGTAGGCGAGGCCGTGGATGAAGCTGCCCGACGTACACAGGTAGGCCACGACTTCCGGCTCCACGTGCAGCACGTTGTGGGTGGCCGCGGTGAGGTGCAGGGGATTCGAGACGAGCTCGGCCATGGCCAGCGAGACCGGCACGGGTTCGTAGGGTGTCCGCGCCAGGTGCAGGCTCACCTCCAGGGGCGCCCACCGCCACAGCTCGCGTTCGAGGGCCAGGTCGAACGGCGCGATGATGCCGATACCCCGTTGGGCCACCGGTCCGTCGATCTCCGGGAAGGTGAACTCCACTCCTGGCCCCTCTCGCGCTCAGCCGGGCAGACCTCCGAGAACGCTGAACACGATCGGATTGTTGACAATCATACGATCTGCTCGTACGGTGTCAACGTGGAAAAGGGGCCGATTGTCACCGTCCTGCATCGTGACAGTGTGCCCGCATCGGACCTCATGGCCCCCGTCGCCGATCGTGCCGTGGTGCGCTACACGGAGGCCGCCGGGCTCGCCGACGCGTTGCGTGGCGCCGAGGTGTTGTTCGTCTACGACTTCCAGAGTCCGGCCGTGCCCGGCGCGTGGCACGCCGCGGACCGGCTGCGCTGGCTGCATATGGGCGGCGTCGGCGTCGATCCGGTGATGTTCCCGGAACTGCGCGCCTCCGAGGTGGTGGTGACCAACACCCGCAACGTCTTCGACGGCCCGATCGCGGAGTACGTGCTCGGCCAGATCATCGCCTTCGCCAAGGATCTGCCGGAATCCATGCGCCTGCAACGCAGGCACGAGTGGCGGCACCGGGAGTCCGAACGCGTGGCGGGCGCGACGGCGCTGATCGTCGGCACCGGTTCGATCGGGCGCGCCACCGCGCGCCTGCTGCGCGCCGCGGGGATGCAGGTGCGCGGCGTAGGCCGGCGGGCACGCGCGGACGATCCGGATTTCGGCACCATCAGCACCGACCTCTACGCCGAACTGCCCACCGCCGACTATGTCGTCGCGATCGCACCGCTCACCGAGCGGACCAGGAAGATGTTCGACGCCACCGCGTTCGCCGCGATGAAACCCCACGCCAGGTTTGTCAACGTGGGCCGCGGGGAACTCGTGGTCACCGACGATCTCGTCGCCGCGTTGCGTCACGGCACCATCGCCGCGGCCGCGCTCGACGTGGTCGACCCGGAGCCGCCGCCTGCCGGGCACCCACTCTGGGATCTGCCGAATGTGGTTCTCACACCGCACAATTCGGGTGATTTCCATGGCTGGCGCGCCGAGATCGTCCGCGCATTCACCGACAACTTCGGCAGGTGGGCCGACGGCAGGCCGCTGCACAACGTTGTCGACAAGACGCTCGGGTACGTGCCCGGCTGAAGGAGCCCGCCATGACGCAGCCCGACCTCGATCCGCCCACCGATCCCACCGCCATGACCGCGGTGCAGCTGGTCTCGGCGTACGCCGCCGGGCAGCTGTCCCCCGTCGAGGCCACCCAGGCCTGCCTCGACGCCGTCGCGACCAGGGACGGCGAACTCAACGCCTTCTGCCTGGTCGATCCGGACCGGACCCTGGTGCAGGCCAAGGACTCCGAGGCACGCTGGCATTCCGGCAATCCACGCGGCCTGCTCGACGGCGTGCCGATCTCCATCAAGGACATCTTCCTCACCGAGGGCTGGCCGACGCTGCGTGGCTCCACGTCCGTCGACGCGGCCGGACCGTGGCTGGTGGACAGCCCGGTGGCGGCCCGCCTGCGCGAGGACGGGATGGTGTTCCTCGGCAAGACCACCACCCCGGAGATCGCGTGGAAGGCCGTCACCGACAGCCCGCTCACCGGCATCACCCGCAATCCCGCCGATCCGCGCACGACCGCGGGCGGCTCGTCCGGCGGCAGCGCCGCGGCGGTGGCGGCGGGCATGGGGCCGGTCTCGGTCGGCACCGACGGCGGCGGCAGCATCCGCATTCCGGCCTCGTTCTGCGGCATCGTCGGTTTCAAGCCGACGCACGGCCGGATCCCGCTCTACCCGGCCAGCCCGTTCGGCCCCCTGGCCCACGCCGGACCGATGACGCGCACCGTCGAGGACGCGGCCCTGCTGATGGACATCCTCTCGCTGCCCGACCCACGCGACCCCACCGCGCTCGCGCCCACCCTCACCACCTTCCGCGGCCAGATGCAGCGCGATGTCCGCGGCCTGTCGGTCGGCTATTCCGCCACGCTCGGCTACGCCGGCGTCGACCCGGAGGTCGCCGAGATCGTCGAGGCCGCGGTGCGGACGCTGGCCGCCGATCTCGTCATCGACGCCGTCGACCCGGGCTTCGCCGATCCGCGCGAGGCGTTCGAGATCCTGTGGGCCGCGGGGGCGGCGACCATGCTGTCGAAGTACCCCGCCGGCACCAGGGAGCGGGTCGATCCCGGACTCGGCGCGGTGTGGGCGCGCGGCGAATCCGTCAGCGCGGTGGAGTATCTCGACGCCCGTCACGTGGCCGCCGAACTGGGCATCACCATGGGCAATTTCCACATGGCCTTCGACGTGCTGATCACCCCGACCATGCCGGGCACCGCGTTCGCCGCCGGGCACGACGTGCCCCCGGGCAGCGGACTCGGCGGGTGGCCGGAGTGGACGCCGTTCACCTATCCGTTCAACATGACCCAGCAGCCCGCCATCAGCATTCCGGTCGGCCGCACCCGCGCCGGGCTGCCGGTCGGGTTGCAGATCGTGGGGCCGCGGCACTCCGACGACCTCGTGCTCGCGGTCGCCCGGCACGCCGAACACGTGCTGAGCGCCTGATCCGGCCGGGGTGTCAGGCGCGGGCGAAGGCCAGCGTCTCCCCCTCGACACCGCGCAACCAGAGACCGTTGCAGGCGGCGGCGAGCTCGGTGAGGCCGTCCTCGATGGTGGCGAACACACTGCCCGGCACCCAGCCGAGGTCACCGTTGATCAGCAGATTGTTGCGGCCGTAGAACAGCGCCAGATCGGTGGCGCCCTTGGCGTGGTGGGCCGCGGACCCCGGCTCGTAGCCGTAGGCGGGGTTGCCGATCTCCCACGGTTCGAAGTCGAACAGGCACACGTCGCCGGGAATCGGTGTGACGGTGGGGTTCTCGCGACGCGGTGCCGCGCCGATCCGCGGCACCAGGGTGTAGACCTCGTTGCGGGCGTACTTGGCGTGGAACGCGTCGCCCTCCTGAGGCAGCGCGTCCCAGACCGCCGCGCAGGTGGCGGGCGCCTCGTCGTCGAGCAGCCGGGCCCGGCAGGTGACGCCGGCCTTGGTGAGGGTGATGCTCATGTAGCGGGCCATCGGATCCTGCTTCCCGGCGCGGTGGCCTAGAGTTCGGCGAGCACGTCGGACCAGATGGCCAGCGCGTCCTCGATCTGGGCGTCGGTGACGATCAGCGGCGGGATCATCCGGACGACGTTCATGTGCGCGCCACAGGTCAGCAGCAACAGCCCCTTCGCCACCGCGAGCCGCTGGGCGGCGGTGGCGGTCTCGGTGTCGGGTTCGCCGGTCGCCGTGGTGAACTCGGAGCCGACGAGCAGTCCGAGCCCGCGCACGTCACCGACCGCCTTGGTGGCGAGTTCCCGTGCGCCGGAGAGCAGTTGGGTCCCCCGCGCGGCGGCATTGCCGACCAGGCCCTCGGCTTCGATCACCTCGAGGGTGGCCACCGCGGCGGCGCATGCCACCGCGTTGCCGCCGTAGGTGCCGCCCTGCGAGCCGGGCCAGGCCCGCGCCATCAGTTCGCGCGAGGCGGCGATGCCCGAGAGCGGGAAGCCGCTGGCCAAGCCCTTCGCGATGGTGATCACGTCGGGTCGCACGCCGAAGTGCTGGTGGCCGAAGAACTTTCCGGTGCGGCCGAAGCCGGTCTGGATCTCGTCGACGACGAGCAGGATGCCGTGCCGGTCGGCGCGCTCGCGCAGGCCCTGGAAGAACCGGGTGTTGCCCGGGATGTAGCCGCCCTCCCCGAGGACCGGCTCCACGACGAACGCCGCGGTCTCGGCGGGCGAGGTGAGGGTGGCGAACACGTAGTCCAGCTCACGCAGCGCGAAGTCGGTGGCCTGCTCCTCGGTCCAGCCGTATCGGAACGCGGTGGGGAACGGCGCGACGTGCACACCGGACATCAGCGGGGAGAACCCCGCCGAGAAGCGCGTGCCCGAGGTGGTCATGGTCGCGGCCGCGACAGTGCGGCCGTGGAAACCCCCGTGGAAGACGATCACATTCGGCCGACCGGTGGCCTGACGCACCAGCCGCAGCGCCGCCTCGATCGCCTCGCTGCCGGAGTTGGCGAAGAACAGCGCGTCGAGCCCCTCGGGCAGGACCGCGCCGAGGCGCTCGGTGAGTTCGAGCAGCGGACGGTGCATCACCGTCGTGTACTGACCGTGGATCAGCCGCGCGACCTGCGCCTGCGCCGCCGCCACCACGGCGGGATGACAGTGGCCGGTGCTGGTGACGCCGATGCCCGCGGTGAAGTCCAGGTAGCGGCGGCCGTCGGTGTCGTAGAGGTAGCAGCCCGCGCCGTGGTCGACCTGGACGGGAGTGGCCTGCTTCAGGACGGGAGACAACGCGGTCATGAACGCTCCCCTGATTGTCTATTGTCGGATTGTTGACAATATGCATAACATGGCGGCAGGGGTCACAGCAATGGCTGATCCGCCGTGTCGGGAGAAGGGCAACGCATGGACGAGTCCGGGGGCAGCACAGGACTGCGTGAGCACGAGGCACCGCTGGACGCCGCCGAGCGGGCCGCGATCGACAGCGTGCCCAAGGGCCTGTTCATCGACGGCACGTGGCGCGACTCCCCCGTCGCCCTGCCCGTCCTCGACCCCGCCACCGGCCGGACCCTGTGCTCGGTGGCCGACGCGCGCCCGGAGGACGGCCTCGCGGCGCTCACCGCCGCCACCGCCGCGCAGGCCGACTGGGCGCGCACGCCACCGCGCACCAGGGCCGACATCCTGATCCGCGCCCACCACGCCCTGCTCGCCGACGCCGACCGCCTCGCCCTCGTGATGACCCTCGAGATGGGCAAGCCGCTGCCCGAGGCGCGCGGCGAGATCGCCTA
This sequence comes from Nocardia sp. NPDC050717, assembly GCF_040654275.1. Classification (NCBI taxonomy): domain Bacteria; kingdom Bacillati; phylum Actinomycetota; class Actinomycetes; order Mycobacteriales; family Nocardiaceae; genus Nocardia; species Nocardia sp. NPDC050717. The sequence goes on along the minus strand of NZ_JBFAHR010000009.1, from coordinate 2,269 downwards.
CGCCGCCGAGTTCTTCCGGTGGTTCGCCGAGGAGGCCGTCCGGCTCGACGGCGGCTATCTGCCCGCGCCGGGCGGGGGTTCCCGATTCCTGGTGACCAGGCAGCCGGTCGGGCCGAGCCTGCTGATCACGCCGTGGAACTTCCCGATGGCGATGGGCGCGCGCAAGATCGCGCCCGCGCTGGCGGCCGGCTGCACCTGTGTCGTGAAACCCGCTGAGCAGACGCCCTTGTCGATGCTGGCGCTGGCGGCGATCCTGGCCGAGGCCGGGGTGCCCGCGGGGGTGGTCAATGTCGTCAGCACGGCCGACCCCGGCGCGCTGATCGCCCCGCTCATCGCCGACACGCGCTCGCGCAAGCTCTCCTTCACCGGCTCGACGGCGATCGGGAAGCTGCTGCTCGAGCAGTGCGCCCGCACGGTGATGCGCACCTCGATGGAGCTGGGCGGCAACGCGCCGCTGCTCGTGTTCGACGACGCGGATCTCGACGAGGCCGTGGACGGCGCGCTGGCGGCGAAGATGCGCAACATCGGGCAGGCCTGCACGGCCGCGAACCGGATCCTGGTGCAGCGCGGTGTCGCCGGGGCGTTCGCCGAGCGGCTGGCCGAGAGCATGGCCGCCCTGCCGATGGGCCGCGGGACCGAGCCGGGCGTGGTCGTCGGGCCGCTCATCGACGCCGACGCCGTCGCCAAGGTGGAGCGGCTGGTCGCCGATGCCACCGGGCGCGGCGCGCGCGTACTCCTCGGTGGGGAGGCCACCGACCGACCCGGCACCTTCTATCCCCCGACCGTGCTCACCGACGTGCCCGACGACGCCGAACTCTGCCACACCGAGATCTTCGGTCCGGTCGCGGCGATCGGCACCTTCGACACCGAGGACGAGGCCGTCACCCGCGCCAACGACACCCCGTACGGCCTGGTCGCCTACGTGTTCACCGAGAATCTGCGGCGCGGGCTGCGCGTGTGCGAGGCGCTCGAGACCGGCATGGTCGGCCTCAATCAGGGGGTCGTGTCGAATCCGGCGGCGCCGTTCGGCGGCGTGAAGGAGTCCGGCCTCGGCCGGGAAGGTGGATCCGTCGGCATCGACGAGTTCCTGGAGATCAAGTACATCGGCGTCAAGGTGTAGGGAGACAGGCGTGGGCAGCTACCGGATCGCGACCATTCCGGGCGACGGGATCGGCGTGGACGTGACCGCCGAGGCGGTGAAGGTGATCGACCGGGTCCTGCCCGGCGTCTCCTGGACCGAATTCGACTGGTCGTGCGAGAACTATCTGCGCACCGGTGCCATGATGCCGGACGACGGCGTGCGGCAGCTGACCGGATTCGACGCGATCTTCCTCGGCGCCGTCGGCTTTCCCGGTGTGCCCGACCATGTTTCGCTGTGGGGGCTGCTGATCCCGCTGCGCCGCGCCTTCGGGCAGTACGTCAACCTGCGGCCGGTGCGGCTGCTGCCCGGCACCGAATCGGCGCTGCGCGACCGCACGGCCGCCGACCTCGATCTGCTCATCGTGCGCGAGAACTCCGAGGGCGAGTACTCCGAGATCGGCGGCATCCACAATCCGGGCAGGCCGGACGAATTCGTGCTGCAGGAATCGGTGTTCACCCGCACCGGCTGCGAACGCATCATCCGCTACGCCTTCAACCGGGCGGCCGAACGCTCGGGCCTGCTCTGCTCGGCGACCAAGTCCAACGGGCTGATCCACTCGATGCCCTACTGGGACAGCGTCTTCGAGCGGATCGCCGCGGAATACCCGGCCGTGCGGACCCGGCAGATGCACGTCGACGCGCTCGCCGCCGAGATCGTGCTGCACCCCGACCGCCTCGACGTGATCGTGGGCTCGAACCTGTTCGGCGACATCCTGTCCGACCTCGCCGCCGCCGTCACCGGTGGTCTGGGCCTGGCGCCCTCGGGCAACATCAATCCCGCGCGCGACGCGCCGTCGATGTTCGAGGCCGTGCACGGCAGCGCGCCCGACATCGCCGGGCTCGGCATCGCCGATCCGGTCGCCCAGATCCTCGCGGGCGCCATGATGCTGGAGCACCTCGGCGAGCACGCCGCGGCGGCGGCCGTCGACCGGGCCGTCTGCGAGGTCCTCGCCGAGGGTGCGGTCCGCACCCCCGACCTGGGCGGCAGCGCCACCACCGCCGAGCTGGGCACCGCCGTCGCCGACCGCGCCGCCGAACTCAGCCGCGCGCGGCCTCACGCGCGGACGGGTCCGCCGAGGTGAGGGCCGCCAGGTGGGCCGGGGTGTCGGTCGCGCGACCGTAGGCGTGG
>NZ_JBFAHR010000008.1:0-308038 GCF_040654275.1 Nocardia sp. NPDC050717 | reverse complement strand
CGCCGATCGGGCGCCGGTGCGTAGGCGAGGTAGGAGCAAGCACCGGTGACCGATCGGCGGGACTGGAAGGGCCGCGACTCGAGCGCGCCAGCGCTCCAGATTTCAGTCCTCGGCGCGGACGACGATGCCGTCGTGGTCGCTGTAGAGCATTTCCCCGGGGACGAAGCTCACCCCACCGAACTCGACGGTGACGTCCTTCTCGCCGCTGCCGGTCTGGGTGCTCTTGCGCGGGTTGGTGCCCAGCGCCTTCACCCCGATGTCGAGGGTGCGCAGGATCGCCGAGTCGCGCACGGCGCCGTTGACGATCACGCCCGCCCACCCGTTGTCCACACCGCGGCCGGCGATGATGTCACCGACCAGGGCGGTGTGCACGCTCGCGCCGCCGTCGACGACGAGGACCTTGCCCTCGCCCGGCTCGCTCAGGGTCTGCTTGACCAGCAGGTTGTCCTGGAAGCAGCGGATCGTGGTGATCCGTCCGGCGAACGCGGCCCGGCCACCGAACTGGATGAACTGGGTGTCGCAGCTGCGGATCTCGGGGCCGATCTCATCGGCCAGATCGGCGGTGGCCACAACATTCGCTGATTCGGTCATGGTGCCGATTGTGTCAGGCGCTCTGCTGGTGGGCTTTGTTGATCTCCCTGATCAGGCTTTCTGTGGTGTGCTTCACGGCGACCTTGATGAACGGCTCGATGGTCTTGCCGAGCATCTTGCCCGCGATGCCGCCGGGCACGAAGTACTCGATGACGGCGTCGACCGTGCACACTTCCTCGCCCTTGGGCAGGAACTGGAAGGTGGTGATGATCTCGAACCCCTTGATCGCCTTGGTGGCGATCAGCCTGCCCTCTTCCCAGCGCACGACCTCGATGCGGGAGGTGAGCGAGGCGGGGCCGAGCCTCATCTTGCCGTCGAAGGTGGCGCCCACACCGGTGGTCTGCTCGGTGACCGGGGTGAACGATTCGATGCCGTACCAGAACTTCGGCAGGTTGTGGTAGTCGTTCATGAAATCGAACGCGGTCTTGGCCGGAGCCGCGCAGTCTTCGGCGATCCTCACTTCGGTCATGGCGGCAACTGTAGCGGCGGCGGGCTCACGCGGTGATCGCCAGTGTGGCGGCGAGGCCGAAGCCGACGGCCATCAGCGTCACCTCGAGCACGGCGTTGCGCAGCGAGATCTCGACCGTGACCCGGTGGTTCGCGGCCCGCGTCACCCAGGTGCGCCGCCACCACCAGCCCAGCCCGGTCAACGCGCACAGGACCGCGAACTTGGCCAGAAGGATCCGCCCGTATCCGCTGGTCCACAGCGGTTCGATGCCGCCGATGCGCACCAGCCCGTCGATCAGGCCGGTGAGCGCGATCGCCAGGACGAGCGGGGCGGCCACCCGCGAATAGACCGGCAGCGTCGATGCCCAGCCACCCCTCGTGCGCAACACCAGCGCCATGGCCAGCAGCAGGCCGAGCCACGCCGCGGCGGCCAGCGCGTGCACCGCGGCCAGCACCGAACCGAACATCTGCTGCGACATGTGCCCGGTGATCGGGCGCAGGGCCAGCGCGACGGCGGCGAACACCAGCACCAGATCGGCCGAGGCCGCGTCGGGCCGCCGGAATGCCACCGCGGCGTAGCAGGCGACCGCGCCGGTGCAGAACAGGATCGCGATGCCGATCTGGCCGCCGCTGAGTTCGGTGAGGAAGGTGCCGAAATCGGCGGCGCCGAGCGCGCGCACCGGCACCCCGACGATGTCGGCCGCCTCACCGGCCAGCACCGCGAACTCGGCGGCGAACCAGACCCCGGCGACCACGGCGAGTGGTCGCCAGTCGACCCGAAGCCGGGTGTCGAGCCGGGGCAGGGCGGCGAGTCCGATGACGGTCGCGCCCGCGACATCGGCGACGACCCGCGCGCAGGCCGCCGCCGGGAAACCGCCGTCGGCGCGCACCAGCCAGGCCAGCGCCACTCCGGCTACCGCCGCCACCGCGACCGGCGCCAGGATCCGCCACGGCGCGGTCCCCGGCGCCTGGCGCCCGGTCGCCATCGGGTGGCTACTTGCCGCGTCCGGCGCGGCCGCCGAGCAGCGCGACCGCGAGACCGGCGCCGAACAGCACGACACCGCCCGCGATGAACACCCACACGGGCACCCCGCCGGAATCGCCGCCGCCGTCGGCCTTGTCCTCGCCGGGCTTGGCGCCCGGGGTGCCGGTGCCCTCCTTGCTCAGCGTGAACTGCCGGGTCCCGCTCACGGGGTGGCCGTCGGCCGAGGTCACCCGGTACGCCAGCGTGTACTTGCCGACCGGGCCCAGCTCACCCAGTTCCACACTCACCGAACGGCCTTCGACGCTGGCCTCGCCCTTGGACCACAACCTGCCGTCGGGGCCCACCACGGTCAGCGACGGGAAGTTCGGCTGCAGTTCCTCGTTGAAGGTGATGCTGGCGCGCGCCGGGCCGACCTCGACGGTCGACCCGTCCTCGGGGACACTGCTCACGGCACCGGAGTGCGCGCCCGCGGTCCCCGCCGCGGCGAAGGCGCCCGCGAACAGCACCGCGAGCACGACGATCAGGAGACGAGCGGATCCGCGCATCACGACCTCCGCGACCGGAAGACGAGCCCGAGGCCGAGCGCCGCGGCGAACAGTCCGAGCGCGAGCCCGATGCCACCGAGCCAGCGCGCCACCGAATCCGGCTCGGATTCGGCCGAATCGGCGGAGGCGACGTGGTGATCGCCGCCCTCGGCGGCGTCCTTGTCGGCGAGGGTGATGGTGGGGGCCGGGTGTTCGGGCTCGGCGCCGTCGGTGCTCGGCTGATCCCAGGCGACGACCTTGCCGTCGCTGTAGGTCTGCTGCGCGGGGAACAGCACCGTGTCCTGGCTCGGCAGCGGGCCGAGCGAGAGCACGAACCGCTGGAACTGGCCGGGGCCGATGCCCGGGTTGCCCGGCTCCGCGGTCCAGGTGACGATGGCCTCGCCCTTGTCGTTCCGGGTGGTCTCGGCCTTCCAGCCGGCCAGTGGTTCGGTGCGAACGCCCTTCATCGCGGGCACGGTGACGCGCAGCCCGGTGGTCGACGCGGTATCGGATTCGTTGGGCACCTTGAAGGTGGCGACGGTGTAGCCGCCCTGCGCGGCGCCGGGCGCGTCGACGGTGACGTGGGCCGCCGCCGTGCCGCTCGCGGCGAGCACCAGGCCGACGGCGAGTGCGGCCGCGCCGGTGCAACGGGTGATGGAGTTGTGCATGGAATGCCTTCTGTCCGAAGAGGTCTGATGTCGTCTGGGATCAGGCGAACAGCGGCGGCGCGCGGGGGGAGCGCGCGCCCTTCGGACGGATGACGGGAACAGTGGCTCGTACGTCCGCCCAGCGGGTGTCCCGAGGGGCGAGCAGCGCGGCGGGCCGCCGCAGCAGCGCGCGGACCACACTCGACGCGGCCAGGTACAACCGCTCGGCGACGAGAATCAGTGCGGCACAGGCGAAGGCGGCCAGCACGTGGGCGGCGATCATCGGCGCGCCGGGCAGATGCGCGAACCCGTCGACACTCTCGTGGTGGCCGGGCGACCAGCTGAGCGCGTAGTGCCCGGCCCACTGCCCGCCGAGCAGGGCAAGCGCGGATCGGGCCGTGGCAGGCAGGGGCGGGATCCCGGTGTGGGCCGCCCGCAGATCGCCCAGCAGCGCGGGTCGCGCCGTTGCCGGCGCCGGCGGGTTCCCGGAGCGGGCCGCCCGCAGACCGTCCAGCACCGTGGCTGGAAGGTGTGCCACCCGCTGACCGCCCAGCGGCAGCCGGTACGAGCGCGGCGGTTGGGTGGTGGCGCCCGACGCGAACATCCCCGCCGCGAGTGAAACCAGCAGCAGCAGCGCGATATCCGCCGAGCGCGGCACAGTGCCACCGGCGATCCCGTGCGCAGCGACGGCCAGCGCGCCGACGAGAACGCCGCAGCCACCACCGCGTAGGCGGGCGGTGAGCTGCGGCGTCGGCACGGGACGGGTCAGCGCACGCCGAGGCGGGCGAGCGCGTCGTTCTCGAGCACCGAGAGCTCGGTGGAGATGGAGGCGTGCACGGCCTTGCGGCGCGCGGCGGGCATCTGCTCGGCGGTGTTCACCGCGACGGTCAGATCGGCCAGCCGGGACCGGGCGGCCGCGACGAACTTCTTGGTGTCGGCGTCACCGGGCGCGTCGGCGGCGACCTTGTCGAGCGCGCTCTCGGTGTTGGTGATGCGGGCCTGCAGGCGCGCGCCGTGGCCGCTGAACTCACCGAGCTGGTCGAGCCCGATACCCAGCTGCTGCGCCTTGCGCGCGTCGAGCTGCCCGCGCACGAAGGTCGCGGCGCGGTAGGCCAGCGGCGTGAGCACGGGGACGAGCACCCGGGCCACCCCGATGTACTTGCGGATCTGGCTCGCGCTGAACAGCTCGCGGTCGGCCTTGGCCGCCAGCTTCTCGGCGGCCTTCTCCTCGGCCTGCAGCGTCGCGATCTGGGCCTTGGCCACCTTGGCCTCGGTCTTGGCCTGCGCCTTGGCCGCCCTGCGGGTGGTGCGTTCGCTCGCCTTGGCCGCCTTGCGCTCGTTCTTGGCGCCGAGCTTCGCCTCGACGGCGGCTTTGTGCTTGAGTGCCTTCGCCTCCGCGCGTCGGCTCGGCCGCCGCTTGCGCTTGAACAACCCCATGAGATCAGGCCCTCCGTCATGCTCACCAAGTCGTGAGGCAGCACCGCCGGGAGCGGCCCGCCACTTGCCACTTCGTAGCGTAGTGGGTTGACATCTCCCTGCCCGGAAGGGCGGGGATTCCTGCTTCACCATCAGCTGCCGACAAGGAGTACTCCTTCGCGGACTTACACCGACTCCACAAGCGTTTCACCTCTCTGCCAGCCCGGCAGCGAGGATATTGCGTGCCGCGTTCACATCCCGGTCATGGACCGCCCCACAGCGACATGTCCACCGCCGAATGTTCAGCGACAGCTTGGTCCTCGATCGCGACCGCTTGGTTCTCACGGATCAGCCTCGTGGACAGTTTGTGCAGGAAATCGGTACGCCGATCGGTAATCCTCGCATGAATGCGGGCCACCTTCCGGCGCGCCTTCTCCCGGTTGTCGGACCCCAGCACTTTGCGGGCCAAGGTGCGTTGCGCCTTCGCCAATCTGCGCCGGTCGGCGCGCTCGTGGCGCGGATTGGTGATCTTCTCCCCGGTGGACAGTGCGGCCAGCGAGTCGATGCCCACATCCACGCCAACGGTCTTCGTCGTGGATGGCAACGCGATGATCATTTCTTCGACGAGTAGGGACACGAACCACCGGCCCTGTCGCGCGACATCGTCACCGTCGACGGCGCCGCACCGTCAGGCAGCACCCGCGACCAGTGGATGTCGAGTGGCTCGGTCATCTTCGCCAGCGCTTCACCACCTTCGCCATGCTTCACACAATATCGGACCACAGTGTAAGACGACACGCTTCCGCTTCACTGGGAAGGACCGACTGGGCATTGTGTCGGGGGGTACGACCATACTGCTTGCGTGCGTGCAGCCGAGGACGACTTCGACGGCGGGCCGGTGCATCGCCCGGCCCCCGCTTCCGCTGCGCTCGATCGAGGTGCCGAAACCGGGGTCGCCGAGGCCCGGATCGCCTTCCTGGACGCGCGCTCGCTGATCGGGTGCAGGCATCGCCTGCGCCTGGACGCCGAGTATCCCGAAGTGATCGCCGAGGTCAGGGAGGATCCGGGGGTTCAGCAGCGCAGGGAGGCGGCGAGCACGCATCGCGCCAGGGTGCGCGACGAGCTGGTCTCGGCCGCCCCCGCCGACTGGGTGGTGATCGATCCGGCGCTGCGCGCGCGGGAGAAGGCGGCGGCGACGATGGCCGCGATGGAGGCGGGCGCCCCGCGCATCTGGGGTGGGCTGCTGCCGCAGGAACCCGATACCGGCCGGCGCGGCGGCGCCGAGTTCCTGCTGCGCGATCTCGATCGCGGTGGCTACATCCCGATCATCGTGGTCAACCACAAGATCACCGACCCGCGTCGCCCCGACCCGGCCGATTTCCACCCGCTCACCTCGGAGCTGCACCGCTGGGAGCCGCGCCGCGACAAGCACGTGAAGCTGCGCCCGCAGCCGCGCGACCAGCAGCGCCTCGCGCACCTGTACCGGATGTTGCAGCGGCACGGCATGGCCAGCCCCGCCCTGGTCGGCGGTGCGATCGGCCTCGCCTTCGACCGCATCCTCGTGCACGACCTCACCACCGTGCTCGCCGACTACGACCTGCGCTACGGCGATCGCATCGCCGTGGTCCGCGGCGAGCTGCCGACCCAGCCGTCGAAGGTGCCCGAGTGCAGGCAGTGCCCGTGGTGGGTGCGTGGGCCCGGTGGGGAACCGAGTTGTGAGGGGCAGCTGGCGGTCATGCGCGATGTCAGCCTGGTCGCGCCCGGTTCCCGGGCCGACGTGCTGCGCGTGCACGGTGTGCAGACCGTCGACGAACTGGCCGCCTGGGAGGGCGACGACCCCGACGACTGGCAGCACGGACCCTTCTCCGAAACGGTGGTCACCGCCCGCGCCTGGATCGCGGGCGCGCCACTGGTGCGCCGCTTCGACACGGTGAGCGTGCGCCGCGCCGACGTGGAGGTCGACGTTGACCTGGAGAGCTACCAGGAGGACGGTGCCTACCTGTGGGGCACGCTGCTCGACGGCGTGTACCGCCCGTTCGTCACCTGGGACCCGCTGCCCACCGAGGACGAGGGCCGCTCCTTCGGCGAGTTCTGGACCTGGCTCATGCGGGTGCGCGCCGACGCGCACGCGGTGGGCAAGACCTTCGCCGCCTACTGCTACTCGCGCACCGCCGAGGACAAGTGGCTCTACGAGTCGGCCCGCCGCTTCGCGGGCAAGCCGGGCGTGCCCACCCACGAGGAGGTCCGCGCCTTCGTCGACTCACCCGAATGGGTCGACATGTTCCAGGCCGTGACCGACCAGTTCATCTGCCCGAACGGCAAGGGCCTCAAGAAGATCGCGCCCGTCGCCGGCTTCGGCTGGCGCGACCCGGAAGCGGGCGGCGAGGCCTCCATGGGCTGGTATCGCCGGGCCGTCGGCTACGACGCCGCCGTCGACATGTCCCAGCGCACCCGCCTGTTCGAATACAACGAAGACGACGTGCGCGCCACCCAGGTGCTGCGGGAGTGGATGACCCAGCGCGCCGTCGCCGAGGTTCCCTCGCTGGCCGACTTCGGGCGGTAATAACATCGGTGCTGTGACAGAGCACGTCGAAACCCTCGAGTTCCAGGCCGAGACCCATCAGCTCCTGGAGCTGATGATCCACTCGGTCTACTCCAACAAAGACACGTTCCTGCGGGAGCTGATCTCGAACGCTTCCGACGCACTGGACAAGCTGAAGCTGGCCACGTTCCAGGACAAGGACCTCGTCGCCGACACCTCCGACCTGCACATCGAGCTGGAGGTCGCGGCCGACGAGCGGGTCCTGACCGTGCGCGACAACGGCATCGGCATGTCCCGCGCCGAGGTCGTCGACCTGATCGGCACCCTCGCCAAGTCGGGCACCGCGGAGCTGCGCCGCAAGCTCACCGAGGCCAAGTCCGACGCCGCGGCCGAGGAGCTGATCGGCCAGTTCGGCATCGGCTTCTACTCCACCTTCATGGTCGCCGACAAGGTCACGCTGACCACCCGCAAGGCGGGCGAGACCGAGGGCACCCGCTGGGAGGCCGCCGCGGGCAGCTCCACCTACACGATCGACACCGTCGTCGACGCCCCGCAGGGCACCGCGGTGACCCTGCAGCTCAAGCCCGCCGACGAGGACGATCACCTCTTCGATTACACGCAGGAATGGAAGCTGCGCGAGATCGTCCGCAAGTACTCCGATTTCATCGCCTGGCCGATCCGCATGCAGGTCGAGCGCACCGTGATGGAGGGCGAGGGCGAGGACAAGGTCGAGAAGACCGTCGTCGAGGACCAGACGCTCAACTCGCAGAAGGCGCTGTGGACGCGCCCGCGCAGCGAGGTCTCCGACGAGGAGTACAAGGAGTTCTACCACCACGTCTCGCACGCCTGGGACGAGCCGCTCGAGATCATCCCGATGAAGGCCGAGGGCACCTTCGAGTACCAGGCGCTGCTGTTCATCCCGTCGACCGCGCCGTTCGACCTGTTCACCCGCGAGCACAAGCGCGGTGTGCAGCTCTATGTGCGGCGCGTGTTCATCATGGACAACTGCGAAGAGCTGATGCCGGAGTACCTGCGCTTCGTCAAGGGTGTGGTCGACGCGCAGGACCTCTCGCTCAACGTCTCCCGCGAGATCCTGCAGCAGGACCGCCAGATCCAGATGATCCGCAAGCGCCTGGTCAAGAAGGTGCTCTCCACGGTCAAGGATCTGCAGGGCGCCGAGGACCAGACCAAGTACCAGACCTTCTGGGCGCAGTTCGGCCGGGTCCTCAAGGAGGGCTTGCTCTCCGACACCGACAACCGCGAAACCCTGCTCACCGTCTCGTCTTTCGCCTCGACCGCCTCGGAGTCCGAGCTCACCACGCTGAAGCAGTACGTGGAGCGGATGCCGGAGGGCCAGGACGCGATCTACTACATGACCGGCGAAAGCCGTGCGCAGGTGGAGAATTCGCCGCACCTGGAGGCATTCAAGGCCAAGGGCCGCGAGGTGCTGATCCTGACCGACCCGGTCGACGAGATGTGGGTCGGCTCGGTGCCGGAGTTCGACGGCAAGAAGTTCCAGTCCATCGCCAAGGGCGAGGTCGACCTGGAGACCGAGGAGGAGAAGAAGGAGACCGAGGCCCTGCGCGAACAGCAGGACAAGGACTTCGCCGATCTGCTCACCTGGCTCGGCAAGACCCTCGACGATGTCGCCAAGGAGGTGCGCCTGACCAACCGGCTCACCACCTCGCCCGCCTGCCTGGTCGGTGATGTCTTCGACTTCACCCCGATGCTCGAGCGCATGTACCGCGCCTCGGGTCAGGCGCTGCCGGAATCCAAGCGCATCCTCGAGCTCAACCCGACCCACCCGCTGGTCACCGGCCTGCGCGACGCCTATGACGCGCGCAAGTCCGACGCCGACGAGGGCAAGGTCCCCGAGCTCGCCGAGACCGCCGAACTGCTCTACGGCACCGCGGTTCTCGCCGAGGGCGGCGAACTGAAGGACCCGGCACGGTTCGCCCAGCTGCTCACCGAGCGGTTGACCCGCACCGTCTGACGCTGTCGCGCACCGCCTCCTCACGCCGCTGGGGAGGCGGTCACGCGAGTTCCACTGTGTGGAATCCGGATGCCGACCGGCCGGTCGACCCGCACTATGGAGGGATGGCGGCGGGGCACGACATCCGCCGGGCGCGGCCCGGCGACTACGACGGCCTGATCGGGGTGGTCGATCACTGGTGGGGCAGAACCGTGGTCCCCAGCCTGCCGAGGCTGTTCCTCGACCACTTCCACCGCACCAGCCTGGTGGCCAGTGACGAGGACGGAATCTCCGGTTTCCTCATCGGTTTCGGCTCGCCGTCGGATCCCGACGCGGCCTACATCCATTTCGTCGGCGTCCGTCCCGACGCCCGCAAGGTCGGCCTCGGCCGCACCCTCTACGACCAGTTCTTCGAGCTGGCCAGGGCCGACGGCCGAAAGGTGGTCTCCGCCATCACCTCACCGGCCAACTTCACCTCCATCGACTTCCACCGCAGCCTCGGCTTCACCGTCACGGGCCCGATCCCCGACTACAACGGCCCCGGCCGCTCGCTCATCACCTTCGAGCGCACGCTCTGACGCCGAACGCGCGACTGCCCGCCGCCGGAAACCGGCGACGGGCAGTCTTCGCTGTCAGGGTCAGCGCGGGGCCATGCGCAGGGCGCCGTCCATGCGGATGGTCTCGCCGTTGAGGTAGTCGTGCGCGGCGATGTACTCGACCAGCTGGGCGTACTCGTCCGGGCGGCCCAGGCGCGACGGGAACGGGACGCCGGCCTCGAGGCCCTTGCGGTATTCCTCGGTGACGCCGGCCAGCATCGGGGTGTCGATGATGCCGGGGGCGATGGTGTTCACGCGGATGCCGAACTGGGCCAGGTCGCGCGCGGCCGGGACGGTCATGCCGTGCACGCCACCCTTGGACGCGGAGTAGGCGATCTGGCCGATCTGGCCCTCGAACGCGGCGACCGACGCGGTGTTGATCACCACGCCGCGCTGGCCGTACTCGTCGACCGGCTCGGTCTTGGCGATGGCGTCCGCGGCCAGGCGCATCACGTTGAACGTGCCGAGCAGGTTCACGGTGATGACGGTGCGGAACAGCTCCAGGTCGTGCGGGCCGTTCTTGGACAGGATGCGGCCCGCCCAGCCGACGCCGGCACAGTTGACCACGATGCGCAGCGGCGCCGGGCCCTCGGTGATCTTGGCGATCGCGGCGGCGACCTCGTCGTTGCTGGTGACGTCGGCCGCGATCAGGGTGACACCGGCGGGCACGTTGTCGCCTGCGCGCTCGATGGACGCCGGAACGTCGAGCCCGAAGACGGTGGCACCGGCCTCGGCCAGTCGCTTGGCGGTGGCGGCACCGAGGCCGGACGCGCCCCCGGTGACGATGGCGGCGGAACCCGAAATCTCCACGATGGTCCTCTCGTTCGTGACAGCCAGTTGGCACTTCGTCAATGGCACCTTAGCCGGTCGGACTCGAGGCGCACATCACCTCCTCACCGACCCATGGGTAGCGTGGCCAACCACGCGCGGCGCCGACCGCGCAGAATGGAACGGCAAGCCCGCACCTCGAGCACGGAGTTCGACGATGAGCGATTCGGCATCCACCCTGCGCCAGCTCCCGCGCGGACGGCACCATCTCTCCCGCGAGGAAGTGGTGGCCTCGCAGCGGGAGCGCATCCTCGTCGCGATGGGTGAGGCGATGACCGAGGGCGGCTACGTCGGCACTCCGGTGGCCGCGGTGCTCAAACGGGCCGGAGTCTCGCGCGAGACGTTCTACGAGCTGTTCCGCTCCAAGGAGGACTGCTTCGCGGCCGCCTTCGACCGGGTCTCCGGCCTGCTCGCCGCCCGACTACAGGAGGTGATCGCCGAGACCGCCGAGGCCGACGCGTTCACCAGGATGGATCGCATCCTCACCGCCTACTTCGATCACATGATCGACGACCCGGCCTCGGCCCGGTTGTTCCTGATGGAGGTGTACGCGGTCGGTCCGTCGGCGGTCAAGGCCCGGATGGAGCTGCAGAGCCGTTTCGTGGCGGTGGTGGCGGCCATGCTCGGCGCGCAGACCGCCGAGCAGCAGTTCGCCTGCGCGACGCTGGCCGCGGCGATCGGCGCCATGGTCACCGGCAAGATCGCGGCCGAGGATCTGGACGGGCTCCGCGATCTGAAGGAACCGCTGATCGACCTGGCCCGCCGCTCCGGATCGGTCTATGGCAACGCCTTCACCGACTGATCGGCGTCCACCGCGACCGTCGTCGCGCGCGGGCGGAAGAACCGCCATGCGCCGATGCCGAGACCGACCACGGCCGGGGCGAGCAGGGCGAGGCCGGTCGAACCCCAGCCGCCCAGGCTCGGCACGAAGGCGTCGAGCGTGGTCTTGGCCGCGAAGAACAGGAACAGCAGGCCCGAGGTGAACGCGATGCCGCGTTCGGGCAGGTGCTTACCGGCGAGCTTGCCGACCAGGATCGCCAGCCCACCGGCGGCGACCATGCCCGCCGCCGAGCCGATCCAGACGGCCAGCCAGCCGTTGTTCGAGGCCAGCGCGGCCGCGGCGAACATGGTGCGGTCGCCGAGTTCGGCGAGCATGAAGGCGGAGATGACGACGAGGAAGGCGTTGCGTGTGCTCGGCGGCGGCGTGTCCTCGGCGTCCTCGGCCGGGCCGAGCGCGTCCCGCAGCGTCCACAGGCCGACGGCGAGCAGGGTGAGCGCGGTGACGACGGCGATGGCGCTCGCGGGCAGCGCGGTCCCGAGGAAATGGCCGACGCCCGCGGCGATGAGGTTCACGGCCACGCTGGCGACGCTGATGCCGATGAGCACCACCCACCAGCGGTAGCGCAGCGCGAAGGTCAGCGCCATCAGCTGCGATTTGTCGCCGAGCTCGGCGAGGAAGATCACGCCGAAGCTCAGCAGGATCGTGGCGATCATGAGTCAGCTCCCAGGTGGATACTCCGGCCTGCGGCTGAAAACGGGTGCGCCTTCAGCCACACCGGTCTACGGATCGGTTCGTGGCCGAAGGTCTCGCCCACCGGTGGTCACCGGTTCGCGCAGCCGGACCGCGCCGAGTGCGGCGCCGATCAGTATGTCGACTGGGCGATTGCGGGCTACTCCCCTTCGCTGCTGTCCACCCTAGCCCGATTGCTGCCGGTGTGCCAACTCTGTGTAATCGAAATCGCTATGGGCACAAGAAGTTTGGCTGTGCGGCCCGGATAGTTCGGTTTCCCTGAATTCACCGGGCAGGCGACCCCGTTGCCCGGCATTCGCCGGACCTTCCGGGTGAAAGCCTCAGGCGGCCAGCAACATCGCGAGCACGGCGGTGTCGGGATCGCTGATCAGATCCATGCCGACCCGGCTCACCAGCGAGGTGACCGTCCCGTCGAGCTCGGCCTCGGCCCAGGCCGCGCGATGCTCGAGACCCAGATGCGGCACGCCGGGCAGCAGCACGCAGCCCGAGGCTGCGCCGACGCACTCCGGCAGCGAGGGCCTGGTCTCCGACGGCGGATGCAGCATCAGCAGGGCGGGCGGGACGTGACCGGCGAAGCGGCCCGGCTCCACCGCCTCGTCACCGAGCACCGGCCCCTCGGCCAGCACCAACCCGACCGTGCCCGGCTCCGGATCGTCGGGCAGGTCCTCGCGTACCCCGAACACCGTGGAGGTGGTCAGCAGGCCGGGCATCGAGGCCACCCGCACCGCGAGGACCAGCACCTGGGCCCATTCCTTGGTGGTGTCCGGCCAGCGGCCCGAGACCACGAAACCCTGTAGATGACCGCGCGCCTGGAACGGCGTGATCCCGATCGGACCATTCGTCGTCATGATGGCCTCCCGAACTGCGGGGGCGACGGTGCCCTGTGTAGTTCAGGAATAACCCGAAACTCATCTGGCACACAAGTACCAGTGAGTGCCAGCCCGCCGCTCCGCGACCTCTGCCCGACGAGTTACCCATGTCGGTGCGAGATCAGGCGAGATGACAGAGGCCCCGACGTATGTCGGGGCCCCTGGTTGGCTCGGCTACTCAGCCTCGGCTACTCAGCCGAAGATGAGGCCCTTGCCCTGGGTGACGGCGCGAGCGAAGCGCTCCTGCACGTCGGCCCAGTTGACGACGTTCCAGAACGCGGTCACGTAGTCGGCCTTGACGTTCTTGTACTGCAGGTAGAAGGCGTGCTCCCACATGTCGACCTGCAGCAGCGGGATGATGCCGATCGGCACGTTGGCCTGCTGGTCGTACAGCTGGAAGGTCAGCAGCTTCTGGCCGAGGGTGTCGTAACCGAGGACGGCCCAGCCGGAGCCCTGCAGGCCGTTGGCGGCCGCGGTGAACTGCGCGCGGAACTTGTCGAACGAACCGAACTGGTCGTCGATCGCGGCGGCCAGGTCGCCGACCGGCTTGTCGCCACCGTTGGGGGAGAGGTTCTTCCACCAGATGGAGTGGTTGGTGTGGCCACCGAGGTGGAACGCCAGGTTCTTCTCGTTCAGGAAGATGGCGGCATGGTCGCCGGCCTCACGGGCGGCTTCCAGCTTCTCCAGCGCGGCGTTCGCGCCGGCCACGTAGGCGGCGTGGTGCTTGGTGAAGTGGATCTCGTTGATCTGTCCCGAGATGTGCGGCTCCAGCGCGCTGAAGTCCCAATCGAGTTCGGGCAGTGTGTAGACGGCCACGATGTCCCTTTCCGTGTGTCGGGCTGTGTGCGCCCATTCGGTCGAGCACACCAACCATCATTCGTACACCCGCTCGCTGCAACCGCAGGCGTGCGGCCCCGCATTCCCGCGCGGAGCGGATGTCGACGCGGTCGGGCTACAGCGGTGGGGCGACCTCGGCCTTCGAGGCCCTGGCGTCGCCGGCATCGTGCGCGGCCCACCAGCGCTTGCCGCCCTCGATGAACTCGGCCATCGGAATCTCGCGACCGCTCGGGTCGGCGACGGTGATCTTGTCGAACCAGACGCGAACATCGAGTTCGCGCGGATCGATGCCCTCTTCCTGGGAGAACTCGATGACATGCGCCGCGATCCGGTGCTCGAGCACGGTGTCGAAGCTGAGCAGCTCGCTCCACAGGGTCCAGCCGCTGTCGTCGAGATCGATGAATTCCCAGCCGTGCAGGCCGCCGCCGCCGAAGCTCTCGATGGCCTCGTCGAGCTGGTCGAGGGTGAGGGGGAGGACGCGGGCGTCGATGTCGTCCCAGCGCTGGATGCGCAGGGACGCGGCGACCCGGGTGACTCCGGTGAAGGTGAGCAGGACTTTCGACTCGGTCGGTGCCGAGCTGTCGGCGGGTAGCGTCAGCACCTCGAGAGCGAGCTGCAGGCGCCCCGCCGCGGCGTCCACCTCTACTCCGAGACAGGTTGATTCGGACAAAGCGGTATTCAGGCCGTTGATGTCGAAACTGTCGAGTAGCCCCCTGCTCGTGTTCATGCGCCCAGGCTACCGATCCGCCCGCCCAGATCCCAGGATTTAGGATTTTCTCTAGTGTTGTCGTTTTTTATGGAACCGATCGGGCCCGGCTCGCGTCCAAGTAGATGTCGGGTCCGGTACAACCCCGGATCTCGACGTCAGCGGCGGGCAGCCGCTCCGGGATGACATGGAGGGGAGTCCCGGATCGGTTGCCCCGCCCGCTGTTCTTCCCGATGCGACCTCGGTTGATAGCCCATGCCTCGAAATAGTGTGCTGACCGATAGCTGAGACCTGTGGATCACCCTGTGGATTCTGTGGATAACCGAGATCCATCCACAGACCGCGCCCACGGCAGCCCGAGCTCGGTCGCGGCATGGCAGGATCGAGGCGTGACGAGCTCCGAGGTCCCCACGGTGCCGGTGGGTGCGGTACCCGCCGCGTTCGACAGCGCGGAACCGGTCCCCGGTATCCAGCTGCTCGACGTGCGCGAACCCGACGAGTGGGAGCTCGGCCACGCGCCGGGCGCGATCCACATCCCGATGGTCGACGTGCCGGCGCGCCTGGACGAGCTCGACATCGACGCCGAGCTGTACGTGGTGTGCAGGCAGGGCGGGCGCTCGATCGAGGTCGTCCGGTACCTGGCCCACATCGGGTACGAGGCGGTCAACGTCGCGGGCGGGATGGTGGCCTGGCAGCAGACCGGCCGTCCGGTGGTCGCCGACGGTGAGCACGAAGCCAAGATCTACTAGTCCGGAACGGGGTGCGCGGGTGAGTTCGGTGGTGCAACCATGTGCGCGCTGTGGCGCGCGCTGGGCTGTGCAGGGCGCACCGATGCACTGGTGCCCGCGCTGCCGTGGCGTGCTGCTCTCGCCGGGCCGGGTCGACGCGCCCGCGTCACAGCGCAACTACCGCTGGGTCGCCCGCAGGCCGGACCACCGGCTGCGCAAGGCCGCGGGGACGACCGTCGCCGCGCCGCCCGGCCCCACCCCGCGCTACACCGAGGTCCCCCGCTGGGGCCTGCTCGACCCGCCGCGGGCACCCGCACGCGCGCCCGAGCGTCCGCTGCGCGGGATCGCCGAATCGCGCGATGTGCTGCTCGTGCTCACCGCGCTGGCGTTCCTGGTCGCCGCGGCAGCCGAATACGGCCGATACCTGATCCTGCTGCGCAACCGCACCACCCTCATCCCCAGCTGGCTGCTGTGGATCTCCGACATGTCGGTGTGGGTGTTCGGCGTCATCGCGCCGCTGTGCGCGCTGGCGACGGCGCTGTCGCTGGTCGCGTGGCTGATCGAGGCGCGCAAGGCCGCGTTCGCCGCGCGGGGCAGCCGCGATCCGCGGCGCCGCTGGACGCTGATCGCCGGATGTCTCGTCCCCGGCGTGAACCTGATCTGGCCCGGCGTCTTCCTCACCGAGCTGGTCGGCGCGAAGCCGGATCCACGCGCCGAGCGGGCCGTGCGGATCTGGTGGGCGGCCTGGGTGGCCAGCGGGCTGATCCTGCTCGCCGCCACGCTGTGGCGCGACGCCTCGAGCCTGCAGGCCGAGGCCGACGGCGTCTCCTTCACCGCGTTCAGCGATCTGTGCGCGGCCGCCTTCGCGGTGCTCACGCTGTGGACGGTCCGCCTGCTCGAGGGCCGTGACCTCCGCGGCGCGCCGCGCTCGGCGCACCGCTGGGTGATGGCCGCCGATCCGGCCGAGGTGGTCATCGCCCCGGTGACCCCGGGCGAGCGGGACGAGATCGAGAATTCGCAAGAGGAGGTTGTGGCCAAGTGAGCCAGGGCAATCGCGCGCCGTTCGTGGTGGCGCACCGTGGCGCGTCCGCGGCGCGCCCCGAACACACCCTCGCCGCCTACGAGCTGGCGCTGGAGGAGGGTGCCGACGGGGTCGAGTGCGACGTCCGGCTGACCCGCGACGGGCACCTGGTCTGCGTGCACGACCGCACCGTCGACCGCACCTCCGACGCCACCGGCCTGGTCAGCGAACTGACCCTGGACGAACTCCGCGACATGAACTTCGGCACCGCCGAGCGGCCGGAGGGCGTGCTCGCCCTCAGCGACCTGATCAGCCTCGTGCTCGACTGGCGCAGCAGGCCGACCAAGCTGTTCATCGAGACCAAGCACCCCGTGCGCTACGGCGCCCTGGTGGAGAACAAGGTGCTCGCCGAGCTGCAGCGCTTCGGCATCGCCACCCCCGCCTCGGCCGACCACTCGCGCGCCGTGGTGATGTCGTTCGCGGCGACAGCGGTCTGGCGGATCCGCCGCGCCGCGCCGCTGCTGCCGACGGTGCTGCTCGGCGAGTCCTCACGCTTCCTCGGCGGCGGTGCCGCGACGACGGTCGGCGCGACCGCGGTGGGCCCCTCGGTCAAGACGCTGCGCGAGCATCCGGAACTCGTCGACAAGGCCGCCGCGGCGGGCCGGGCCACCTACTGCTGGACCGTCGACGAGCCCGACGACGTGAAATTGTGCGCCGACCTGGGCGTGAGCTGGGTCGCAACCAATCACCCCGGCCGCACGAAGGCCCTGCTCGCAGGCGTCTGAGGTACCCGCCCATAAACTCCGTGCGTGGGTAAAAGCAAGCGGAACAGTCCGAAGCCCGACAGTAATCGGGCTCAGCGTCTCGCCGAGCGGCGTGCGGCGCAGGAGCAGGCATCGGCGGCCCCGACGCGGCCGTTCGAAGGTCTTGCTGCCGAATGTGATCTGGTGGCGCTGCGGGAGTTCGTGCCGTCGGCGACCGCGACCTTGAAGCTGGCGCCCGGTGTCGCGGCGCAGCGCGAGGTCACCTTGGCGACCGTGCTGCCCGGCGCCGTGGCCGCGCTGGTGCGCGCGGGCGACGAGCCCGTCGGCTTCGTCGGCACCCAGGTGCAGCATCAGGGCGTCGATCCGTCGGCCGATATCGCGGCGGCGATCCTGTGGACGCAGTCGGCCGAGGCGGGCGAGTCGCTGGAGTCGGCCGGTGCGGTCGAGGGCGGTCCGCGGCTGGCCGACGTGATCGATCCGGGCGCCGACCTCGAACTCACCGTGCATCAGGACTTCGACTGGTGGGTGCCCGAGGGCGTCACGCCCGATCCGCAGGTGGCGGCCACGATCGAGCAGGCCAAGCAGGCGATCATGCCGTCTGCCCGCCTGGATCTGGGCGCCGACGGCGTCGGTGCGGCCTGGTGGGTCGACGCGGGCGAGAAGGCGCACGTGCGCTGGGTGCGACCCGAGGACGAGGACAAGCTGATGCTGGCGCTGGCTCGCGTGCACGCCAAGGGCGGTCTGCACATGGGCGAGGGTTCGCGCTTCGCGGGTTCCTTCCGCACGCACGGCGTGCTGGTGCCGGTGTTCGACCTCGACCCCGAACTGCACCCCACCGAGTGGGAGGCGCCTGCCCGCGAATTCGGTGCGCGCCTGGCCGAGGCGCTGGCCTCGGATGCCCCGATGACCGGCGAGGAGCGCCGCTCGCGCGACGGTCTGCGTGGGCGTCAGGTCACCCTGCGCTGAACAAAATGAAATAAGCTCCTTTCACTTGCCGGGTCGGCTAGGTTCACGCCTACGCCGACCAACCGGCGAAGTGAAAAGAGGACATCATGGAATTTCTGGGATCTGTCGCCGGTCTCGCGCAGATGGTGATCGGCACCATCCTCGCCAACACCGGTTCGGGTGGCTCCGGCTCCGGCTGGTGAACGCACGACGGATTCGGCTCGCTGCCCGCGAGCCGAATCCGTCCGCGGCGAGCTAGACGCTGCCGCCCGCGACGCTCGGGGCGCCCGAAGCTTCCTTCGGCGCGCTCAGCTCGCGCCACATGAACGCCTCCAGATCGAACAGGTTCGACCCGGCGCGATCGGCGATGTTGAGCAGCGTGGTCATGTTGGCCACTTCCTCGACCTGTTCCTTCAGGAACCACTGCATGAACTGCTCGCCGAGGTAGTCGCCTTCCTCGCGAGCGGTGCTCGCCAGCCGGATGATCTGGTCGGTGACCGTCTTCTCCTGGGCCAGCGCCAGCTCGATCGGCTCGCGCGCGGACTCGAAGTTCGACTTCGCCGCGTCGACGCCGGCGATCTCCACGCTGATGTCGCGGTCGAGGAAATACTGCACGATCATCAGCGCGTGATTGCGCTCTTCGACCGACTGCGCGTAGAAACGCTTGGCCAGCTGCGGCAGGTCGTTGTTGTCGAACCACACCGCAATGGCGATGTACTGATGCTCGGCATTGAACTCATGCCGGATCTGATCTTGGAGCAGACTGTGGAATTTGCTGCGCGGGGGTTCCGGATGAATCGACATGGCCGCCACATTAGACCTGGTCAAAGGGGGTTGTCATCCAAGTGCAACCTTATTGAGGGAAGTATTTCCTAAGGAAGTGATCCCTAACTGAGCCTGCCCTGACCGGCCATTTTCGGCGCCGACTTGTCGGCCGGAACTGCGCCGACGAGTTCCCGGCGGATGAATTCCTCCACCTGGAACAAATTGTCCTGGCGGTCGAGCACGGTCAGCAGTGTGTCCATCGTCGCAACATCGTCCACCTGTTGCCGCAGGAACCACTGCACGAATTGTTCGCCGAGATAATCGCCTGCGTCGCGCGCGGCCGCGGCCAAAGCGCTGATCTGTCCGGTGGCCGTGCGCTCGCGATCGAGCAGGAAGGCGATGGCGGCGCGCGGCGAATCGTATTGCTCGCGCACCTCGTCGAGGCCGCCGATCGTCACGGCGATATCGCGGTCGAGCAGATACTGGACCATCCGCATCGCGTGGCCGCGGTTCTCGGCCGCGCGGGTATAGGTCTGCGCGGCCAGCTCGGGTAACCGCTGGGTGTCGAAATAGACCGCGGCGGAAAGGTATTGCTGCGCGGTGGTCAGACCGTGCCGGATCTGGTCGCGCAGCAGCTCGGTGAACGAACGGTCCTCGGCCATGCCTCGACGTTACCGCGTGAGCAGGTCCTCGGGAATCTGCTGATCCTTGGCGAGCGCATCGAAGAAGCCGGGCGCCTTGGACTTGTCCCAGAGCAACACATTGCCCACATCGGTGTCGTCGAAGCCGCCGATCGGCACGCTCGTGGTGACGGTGTCACCGCGCATCGCCCAGCCGAGCGCGGCCAGATTCCAGATGTGGTCGCCGTCGTCGACCTTCAGCGAACCGGCCACGCCGGTGGCCATCGGCCACAGCGCGAACGGATTGGCCAGCGTGCTGGCACTCGTCGCCTTCTTCAGCAGGGCCGACATGAACATCCGCTGATGGTTCATCCGGTCGACATCGGCGTTCGGGGTGGCCCTGGTGCGCACGAAACCGAGCGCCTGCGGACCGCTCAGCTTCTGGCAGCCCGCGGGCAGATCGAGCCCGGCCAGCGGGTCGACGATCGGTTCGTCGAGGCACATCTCGATGCCGTCGAGCGCGTCGACGACGCCGGCGAAGCCGCCGAAACCGATCTGCGCGTAGTGGTCGATCCGCACGCCGGTCGCCACCTCCACCGTCTGCACCAGCAGCGGCGCGCCGCCGAGCGCGAACGAGGCGTTCAGCTTGTCCTTGCCGTGGCCGGGCACGCTCACATAGGAGTCGCGGGGCAGGCTCACCATTGTGGTCGGCCCCGACTCCGGGATGTGCACCAGCATGATCGTGTCGGTGCGTTCGGGCCCGGTGTCGCCGCCGGTGGCCAGTTCCGCTTCCTGCTCGGTGGTCAGGTCGCCACGACCGTCGGAGCCGACGAGCAGCCAGTTCGTGCCCGGCGTATCGCCGATCCGATCGCTGTAGGAGGCGAGTGCGGGGATGCGGGTGAGCGAGTTGTCCAGGTGCACGACCGCGGCGATCAACCCGGCGATCAGGAGCACGATGATCAGCGTGAACCACCGGAACGGATGACGCCTGCGCCTGCGCCGCGGCGGCTGCGCCTGCCTGCCCGCCTCGGGCGGCGGTGGGGTGCGCCGCGGCGGCACGCGATCGTGATGCGGGACCGGGCGCTGGGTGGGGGCGTGCCGAATGGGTTCGCGGTACGGGACCGGGCGCTGCGTCGGCGCGTGCGGACGCTGTTTCGGCTGCTCGGGCGGCATCTGTGAGTAGGCGAGCGGCTGGTCGCGGCCGTCGCGGTGCAGCACCTGGGTGGGTTCGATGTGCGATGCGGGGCGGCTGGGCGCGGGATTGTGCCGGACCGTCGGGTCGTGCGGACCGCCGTGCCGGACCGTCGGGTCGTTGCCGGGCGGCACCGGTCGGGCGCCCGGTCGCGGGCGGCCCTGGGGCGGCAGCGGAGGGCCACCGGGGCGGCCCGTCGGCGGCACCCGGCGCCTGCGTGGATCATCGCCGTTCATCACTGTCGAACTCTACTGATCGTCGGGTGCGCGGGCTCGGTTGTGCGCGCTCGGTCACTACTGGATACCCCGGACACGGTGACCTGTTAGCGCGAAACGCGGTGACACGCCGCTCACGGCAGCCAGCCGACGCGTCCGCGCAGCACGTTGTAGCCGAGATAGGCGACCGCGTCGATCGTCGCGTGCGCCAGGATCAGCGGCCACAGCCGGTTGGTGCGCTGCCAGTACCGCCCGAAGATCAGACCCATGACGATGTTGCCGAGCCCGCCACCGAGCCCCTGGTACAGGTGGTAACTGCCGCGCAGCAGCGCCGACGCCACCAGCGACCGGTTCTCCGACCAGCCCAGTTGGCGCAGCCGGGTGATCAGGTAGGCCACCACCAGGACTTCCTCGGCGACCGAGTTCGCGCAGGCGGCCAGGATGAGCACCGGCAGCCGCCACCACTCCGACAGCGAGCTCGGCACGATCGTGACGCTCACCCCGAGCGCGTGCGCGATTAGATACAGCCCGAGCCCCGGCAGCCCGATCACCGCGGCCAGCGCCAACCCGGGCACCACGTCGGCGCGGCCGATCCGGGCCAGGCCGATCAGTCGCGGCCCGATCCCGCTGCGCCACAACAGATACAGCCCGAGCGCCGCCCAGGCCAGCAGCCGGGTGATGCCGACGAGCTGGAACAGCAGATCCAGGAAGGAGTTGTCGGACCGCGAGGCGTTCAGCGCCACGGTGCGTCCGCCGACCCCGCCAGGGGACAGCGCGGAGTCGAGCAGCGACAGCCCCGCGCTGAGCCCGCTCAACCCGAAGGTCACCAGCAGGACGACGGCGATCTCCACCCGGAGACCGAACCGTTCCCGCTCGCTCAGCTCAGTCGTGGGCGGATCGAGGCGCATGCGCGCAGTGTAGGCAGTGTGGGTGGCGAGGGCCCGGCTCAGATGCGGCGCAGGCCGTTCAGAAACGGGCATCCGGCGAGGATGCGCACCGCCTTGCTCAGCGACTCGATGTCGTCGGCGGGGTTGGCGAAGGGCAGGCGCACGTCATGATCGCCCTCGGGGCCCTCGACGCGCAGGGTGAGGCCGTAGCGGTCGATGGCCAGCGGGTGCACGAGCCCGCCGCGCAGCCGGGTCGGCAGGTGCCGCGAGAGCTGGGCGACGATGTCGGCGTGGTCCTCGGCCATGTGCTGCAGCCAGGCGCTCTCCAGTTCGCAGAACGGGTCGGCGGTGGCCGCGCGCAGGTCGGCGTGGTCGACCGATTCGGCGCCGGAGGTGTCGGCCAGCACGGCCGAATTCACCACCAGGCGCAGCAGGGTGACCCCGTGGCCCACGTCGAGCAGGCCGGGGTGCGGGAAGTCCTTGGCGATCTCCACCGCGAGCGCGCGCTGGGCCTGCGCCGGGACCTGCCGCACCCACCCGCGCAGCCACACCAGGGCCCGGACCGGCTCGCGCAGCGGCAGCGGGGCGTGGTCGGTGAGTTCGAGCACCGCCGAGGTCTCGTTGGCCGTCGCCGCCAGCGCCGCCGCGAGGGAGCCTGCCGGTACCGCGATCACCGCGTCGCCACATCGCCGCAGGTGATGCAGCGTGGTCGGCACCGGATCGATGCCGGGGAGCGCGAGCACCGCCGTCTCCGCGTGCGCGCAGGCGCTGCGCACGCGCTCGGCGGTCGTCGGCGCGAGGATCGTGGTTGGGCTCGACATGACAACCTCCGCGAACTGATGATTAGGTAAACCTAAGCTAAGTTACAGAGCGGCTTCGCGCAAGAGGTACACCCCGGCGAATCCCCGCGCGAATCCGCTTCTTACGGTGGACCGATGAGCCACGACGACCACGCCGAACCCGTCCTGGTCAGCCTGTCCGCCCCCGCCCGGCGCAGCCTGGTGGCCGGTCTGGTCCGGCCGGTCGGCTCCGCGCCGGACGGCGCCGAGGTCGTCGACATCGACATTCCCGACGCCGAGCTGGCCGCCTATCTGGTCCACATCGCGCACGCCGGTCACGGGTTCGTCGCGCGCACCGGCAGTGGCGCCCGCGCGGTCGCCGTCGTCGCGGGCACGGTCGCCGCGCTCTGCGGCGAGGACATCCCCACCGCGCTCACCGCGCCGGACCTCGACTTCCTCACGGCGCTGAAGCCGCCCGCGATCGAGGCGACCAGAAGTGTTCTGCTCGCTGTCGAAACCGCCGATGAGCAGGCGATAACGGCGGCACTGCGCATACTCGAACCGTGAGCTGAGCGGCCCGCCGTCAACGATCCAGCTAATCTTTCGGTGTGCCGCGTATAGCGTATTTCGGGCCATCGGGGACCTTCACCGAAATGGCTCTGGCGAAGTTCGAGAACTCGGGGGCCTTCGAGGGCCCGGTCGAGCGGGTCGCCGCGCCGAGTCAGGGCGCCGCGCTGGAGCTGATCCGCGCCGGCGAGGTCGACGGCGCGGTGGTGCCGATCGAGAGTTCCGTCGAGGGGTCGATCCCGGCCACGCTGGATTCCCTCGCCATCGGGCCGCGGCTGCAGATCGTCGCCGAGACCGAACTCGAGGTGAGCTTCACAATCGTCGCGCGGTCCGGTGTCACGCTGGAGCAGGTGCGCACGCTGGCGGCCTATCCTGTCGCCGCCGCCCAGGTCAGGCAGTGGGTGGCGCGGACAATGCCGGAGGCGCGGCCGTACACGTCGGCGTCCAATGCGGCCGCCGCCGAGGACGTCGCCGCCGGTCTCGCCGACGCGGCTGTGTCCACCGCGCTGGCCGGTGAACGGCTCGGCCTGGCCACACTGGCCGCCGGGGTCGCCGACCACGACCAGGCCGTCACCCGATTCGTCCTGGTGACCAAGCCCGGCGTCGCGCCGCCGGCCACGGGGGCCGACCGCACCTCGGTCGTGCTCGAACTGCCCAACGAACCGGGCTCGCTGATGCGCGCGTTCGCCGAATTCGCCACGCGCGGGGTCGATCTCACCCGCATCGAATCGCGGCCGACCCGGACCTCGATGGGCACCTACCGCTTCTATCTGGACTGCGTCGGCCACATCGACGATCCGGCGGTCGCGGAA
Organism: Nocardia sp. NPDC050717; assembly: GCF_040654275.1. Classification (NCBI taxonomy): domain Bacteria; kingdom Bacillati; phylum Actinomycetota; class Actinomycetes; order Mycobacteriales; family Nocardiaceae; genus Nocardia; species Nocardia sp. NPDC050717. Next base: position 284,252 of record NZ_JBFAHR010000008.1, on the reverse strand, counting down.
ACACTGAAGGCTCTGCACCGCACGGCCCGGATCCGGTTCCTCGGTTCCTGGCCCGCGTATTCGGCAGTCGGAACGCCGCCCCCGTCGGACGAACCTGCCGCAGAATGGTTGACGCAATTGCGAAAGGGGGTCGCGGACCTATGAATACACGCGCGAAGCTGGTGTTGGTGCGGCACGGCGAGACCGAGGGCAACGTCGCGAAACTGCTCGACACCAGGGTGCCCGGGCTTCCGCTCACCGAACGCGGTGTGGCACAGGCGAAAGCGTTCGGCGCCGGGCTCGTGCGCCCGCCGCAGGTGCTGGTTTCCTCGGAAGCGCTGCGCGCCAAGCAGACCGCCGGCTACATCGAGGCGGCCACCGGTTCGCCCGTCCACGTGCTCGACGGCCTGTTCGAGGTGCAGGTCGGCGACCTGCACGGGCGCTCCGACCCGGCCGCCCACGAGTTCTTCCAGCAGATCTACCGCGGCTGGCACCACGGTGAACTGCACCTGCGCGCCCCCGGCGGTGAATCGGGCAGCGACGTGCTCGACCGGATCGTGCCCGTGCTCGAAGGCCTGCGCACCGAGTTCCTCACCGACGACGCCGACGGCGACGTGCTCGTCGTGAACCACGGTGCCGCCATGCGCCTGGTCGCGATGACGCTGGCCGGGGTGGCCCCGCCGTTCACCACGAACAACCATCTCGACAACACCGAGACCATCGAACTGCTGCCCACCGAGAACGGCGGCTGGGAATGCCTGCGGTGGGGCAGGTTCACGCCACCGTTCTCGGTCGACGCCGAGCCGACCCCCGACGACCCGATGGGCTGAGCTAGCCCCTGGTCTCGGCGTTCGCGATCGGGAATTCCTCGCGCACCGGCAGCGACTCGATGAGATCGGCGACCGCGGTGCGCAGGCGCGCGTTGGTGCCGGTGGCGATGGACGACCACTTCACGCCGTCGTCGGCGACGCTGGCGGTGATGATGAATCGGCCCGCGCGCGTGTTGAATACGGCGATGTGGTTGTCCTGGATGTCGCGGGTACCGTCACCGTAGGCCACGCCGACGATCTCGGCGTAGGAGTGGATCTCCACCAGGGCCGAGGCCAGCGTCTGCGCGTCGGTGGCCGGCTTGCCGATCTTGGCCAGCCGCTCGGTGGTGGCCGCGACGTCGCCGGTGTCGCCGAAGATCGGCGCCAGCTCCTCGGTGGGCGCGTTCATCCCGTACAGCTCGAGCGCCTCGGACTGGCCGAGGGCGTGCAGGACCGCGCCGGGCAGGTCGAGCCCGGCGTCGTCGATGACGTAGGACTCCGGCCCACGCAGGGCGACGACCGCGCGGTCGTCACCCTGCGCCAGACAGAACCGGTTCACGTGGCCCTGGACCACCCACCGCAGGGCGATGATCCACTGCGGCCGGTAGAGCACCCGCAGGCGCTCGGCCAGCTCAGGCTGCACCACGTCACCGAACAGCAGTTCGCGTTCGGTGAGCGCGGCCTCGGCCACCTTCATCGCGGCATCGTGCGCCGCGACGTTGTCGTAGCGGCCCATGGCGTCGAGCACCACGGGCATCTCGTCGAATTGCAGCGTCTCGAGGAGGAATTGCATGTCGTCGAGCGAAAGCACGACGGCATCCAGCAACGACCCCCCACTGCCCCCGCCGAGCACCGTCACCTGGCGTTTCCGGCGAGGTCGGCGCCGATCACACCTTCTGCCGTGTAGCGGCCGTCGGTGAACGCCTCGTCCGAGCGGCCGTAGTCGACGGCGTCGTGCTCGTCGTCTTCCTCGCCCTTGGCCCGGTTGCCGAGCAGCGGGTTGGCGCCCGCGCTGGTGTTGCGGACCGGCGCGGCGTCGGTGCGGACGACCGACTCGACGACCGGCGCGGAGGCGCCCGCGTTCGCGGCGGGCGCGCCCCAGCCCTCGGGCAGCTTCAGCTGACCCGCGTTGAGCGAGACGCTGCCGAGACCCGCCGACGTGGTCGCCACACCCGCGGCGCCGACCGCGCCCATGGTGGCCATGGCGGGCACCGCCGCGGTGGTCGCGGGGACGGTCGAGGCGGTAGCCGCCGAGATCGCCGAGGCGCCGATGTTGCCGACGGTGCTGACACCGCTGGTGAGGACACCACCGGCGACATTGGCGGCCTGGGTGGCCGCGCTGACCACGCCCGGGTTGGAGACCAGCGCCTGTGCCGCGGCGACCGCCGTGGTCAGCGGGTCGCCACCGAAGTCGCCCTCCGCGGCCGTGGCCGAGCCCGCGCCACTGGCGATGGTCGGCGGCATGGAGAACTCGCCGGGCGTGGTGACGGTGGCGGTGGTGGCCGCCTCGTAGGTCTCCATCACCAGCGCGGCGCGGATGTCCATCGCGTGCCGGGCGACCTCGGCCGCCTCGAACGCGCCGGAGACGACGCCGGGCGGGTTGGCCGACGCGGCGACGGCGGTGTTGGTCGCGGCGATCTCGGGCAGGCTCGGCATCGCGAGCGAGGCCACGGTGTAGGCGGTCGCGTTGGCGGTGGCCTTGGCGCTCATGACGCCGGCCATGATGCCCTGCTGCCCGGCCCACGCGCCGAAGGGTGCGAGCTTGGCGAGCACGGCCAGACCGTTGACACCCTGCAGGCCGACCCCCACCTCGGCGATGACACGGGTGATGGTGAAAGCGGCGTCGCCCCACGCGGCCGCCAGCGTGCCCCACGACGTGGCGGCGGCGCTGATCGGAATCGCGTGCGCGCCCGCGTTGAGGGTGGTCGAGTTGATCTCCGCCATGCGCGGCAGCCAGAAGACGCCGGTGATCCCTGCGGTCATGCTTGTTTCTCCCCTGAAATGAGTGATCGTCGACGGATCGGGTACAGCTACACCTGGATGGCGGAGATGCCCGCCGCGCGAGCGATGTCTTCGCCGATGTTCGTGGCGAGCTGCGACCGCAATGTCGCCGCCGCGTGATGCAGTTCGAGGATGGCCTGGGCGACCGCGCTGTCGTGCGTGGCGGCGGCCCGGTTGAAGTGCCCGGCCGCGAGCAGGGAGACCTCTTCGGCGCCGGAGGGCAGCACGTGGGTGGTCGGCCCGGCCAGCCCGGCGGCGACCGCGAGTCGCTCGGCGAGCAGATCCAGCTCCGCGGATGCGGCGAGGACGATTTCAGGCGTGATGAGGACGTGTCCGACCATTACCCGACTCCTTCTGGTGGCGACTATCGGGAACCACGAGAATTCCCCCTACGAGTGATAGGACGCGAGAGCGGGTCGTTCGGTTCCATCGATTCCCCACCCAATTTCGCTAGCCCCATCCCAGCTCATGCAACCGGTCGTCGTCAATCCCGAAATAGTGTGCGATTTCATGGATCACGGTGATCGCTACCTCCTCGACCACCTCGTCGTCCGAGCTGCAGATGTCGAGAATAGCCTCTCGATAGATGGTCACGGTATCCGGCAGCGATCCCGCGTAGTAGCTGTCGCGCTCGGTGAGTGCGATCCCGTGGTAGAGCCCGAGCAGCGAGGGCTCCTCCTCGTTTCTGGCCTCGACCAGCACCACCACGTTGTCGATCGCCCCGCTGAGCTCGGGCGGGATCAGGTCGAGCGCGTCGCCGACCAGCTCCTCGAACCGCTCCGGCGACATCCGCTCCGGCGCGGTCACCGCGGCTGCGGCTGCGGCGGCAGCGGCGCGGCGCCGGGCAGCGGCGCCGGGGTGGAGCGGCCGGTGTTCGGCGGCGGCACCGGGGCTTGACCGTCGATCAGGATCTCCCCGCGCGCCGAACCGACGATCGGCGCGAAACCCTCACGGTCGGCGCCCTTTCCGAGCCAGCAGTCCAGTTTCTTGCTGCCCGCGAGCCAACTGGTCGGTTCCAGATAGTCGAAGAACAGCGTCAGCGTCTTGTTCCTGATGGCGTCGGGGCTGCCGAGGTACTCGGTGGAGAGCCGGTTGCACTCGCCCTCGACGAACTTGTCCTGATCGGCCTCCGAGGGCGGACCGCCGGTGAAGTGCGAACCCAGATCCACCGTGCCGACGATCTCGACCGCGTGCGGCTGCGCGCAGTCGACCGGATCGGTCGGCAGGTTCTGGTTGATGCCGAGGCAGGTGCCGACGGCGTGCACCTTCGACTGGTCCTGCTCGACGATGCTGCCGGTCGCCGCCGGGCTCGACGCGGTGGCCGCCACCTGGAGGCCGCAGCGCAGCGTCCGGTCGCCGTGCTGCCAGCCCGCCGGGCTCGGCGACATCACGTTGACCATGTACTTGCCGCGCGGATCGAACCGGCCGCCCAGGTAGCGCTGCACCGCGGGCACGCAGTGCTCGTCCCTGAGCTCGGTCATCCGCAGCGAATCCGGATGCCGGGTTCCGCCGCTGAACTCACGACCGGGGTACGCGCTGAGATCGACCACCCCGGCCACCTCGAACAGGTGCTTGTCACCGCAGTTGACCTTCACCAGGTCGCTGCGGTCGGCCTTGGTCCAGCTCAGGCAGTCGCCCTCGTTCGCGCTGCTGAACTCCTTGTCGCGGACCACCGGCTCCGCACCGGGCTGGTGCGCCTCGACCTTGTCGGTGTCGAAGCCGGTGACCGTCATCGTGACCAGCGCCGCGATCACCGCGCCGAGCGCGCCGATCAGCAGCCCCCACCGCAGCTTGCGCGCGGAAAGAGAGGTCGGAGCGCTGGCACGCTCGAGGTCGCGGCCCTGTGGGTCCCGTCGATCAGGCACCGTGGCTTGCTCCTTCGTCGCGTGCGCCACGGCGCCGGATCGACGGGACGGCCGCGACCCGCCGCTGGGGCGGCGGACCCTCCTCGAGGTCGGGTCGTTGTGGCTGGGTATCTCGGACTGCTCGGCCCCGAGCGTACCTATCCGCGCAGCGCCGAGGCGAAGATGCCGGGCAAGCGGGTCGGCTTGCCGTCGCCGTAGAACCCGGTCAGCTTGCGGCCGGTGCCCGTGCCCGTCTTGTTGGTGACGAACCACGGCGGCTTCGGGCTCAGCGTGAATTCGCCGCGCAGCAGCGCCCGCGGGGCGGGCCGGAATGGGCCGCGGACCACGGTGCGCTCGACGTCGTCGAGCAGGAACGCGTTGTGCACCACGCCGATTCCGCTCTGGATGTCGTCGAGGGTGTGGCCGGGGAAGGCGCCCCAGCTCGCGCGCGGGGTGAGGAAGGCCAGGCCGGTCCAGGCGTTCACCGCGACGGTGCCGTAGCGCAGGTCCTCCACGGCGGTGTCGAGATGGGCGCCGAGCTCCTTGACGGTGGCCGGGTCGACGATGATGTTGGCGCCGAGCGTGCCCATCAGTTCGTCATTGGCGAAGTCGACGGCATTGCGCAGGAAATCGGCGCCGGTGCCGGGCAGCGAGACCACGCCGAGCACGGGGGAGAAGTACTCGGTGCGCAGCAGCGGAGTGTCGCCCGCCGGCAGGTCCTCCACCAGGACGCGGCCGTTGGCGCGGGCCGAGCCGGGGTAGGACTCGAGCGCGCCGGCGACGCGACCGTCGCTGCCGGGGTAGTAGGCCGGACGGGCCGGTGCGCGGTCGATCGCGGCGCGCAGCTCGGTGAGGAACCGCTCGCGCAGCGGCCAGTCGGCGCTCAGCACGACGGTCTGCGCGGCGACGCAGTTGTAGCCGCCGTTGTGCAGGCGCTGGGTCGCCACGTGCTCGGCCTGGAACTTCAGGTCGGCCGCCGACCAGTCGCCCGGCACCACGATGCACGGCGCGACGCCGCCGAGCTCGCTGGTGATCGGCTTGGCCAGCGCGGGCGTTCCGGTCTTCTTCCGCTCGGCGCCCTCGGCGCCCGCGCCCCACACGATCGCGTCGTGGGTGGGCGCGCCGCCGGTCATGTGCACGTGCGCCACCTGCGGATGGTTCACCAGGTAGCCGCCCTCCGGCGCGCCGCCGGTGAGGATGCGGACCACGCCGAGTTCGATGAACGGCGCGAAGATCGCCTGGAACACCGGCAGCAGCGGGTCGGTGATGGGGTTGAGCTTGAGCGCGACGACCCGGTTGTTGGCGTAGAGCTCGTAGAGGGTGTCCAGCGGGGCGATCGACATGATGTTGCCCGCGCCGAGCACCGCGCCGACGCCGCCGGTCGCGGCCGGGTCGAGCTGGGCGAGCCCGGCCTTGCGGCGGGCGGTCGCCGCGTCGACGCCGGGACGCAGCCACACCTCGGCGCTGAATCCGCTGAGCAGGAGCTTGTCGTAGAAGCCGTGCGGCAGCGCGGGGACCGACACCCGGCCGCCGGGGGCGGTGCCGAGCTCGACCCCGTCGAGCGGGCTGGCGCCGCGTTCGAGCGCGCCGAGTGATTCGGCCAGCGCCTGCGCGCCCGCCAGCATGGTCATCGGGCCCGACATCCACTCCTCGCCCAGCAGCGGGCTGTCGGCGTCGAGCTGCTTGATGGTGCGCGCCGCGGAGACCCAGGCCTCGGCGTCGCGCGCGGTCAGCGCGTGCAGTTCCTCGAGCAGTTCGCGGCGGCGGCGCAGGCCGGTCGCGGCCCAGGTCTTCTCCCCCTGTGTGAGATCGGCAAGTGCGTTGTCGATGACGGCGGCGTCGAAAGTAGTACTCACACCGCAACTATGCTCCTGCCACCGCGCGCGGGGATAGGCCGTGTGAATAAGAGTTGCGTAAACTACTAGGCTGTTTTCTCATGATCGACCTCCGATTCCTGCGCGAGAACCCGGAAGCCGTCCGAGCCTCGCAGCGGGCCCGCGGCGAGGACCCGGCGCTCGTCGACGCGCTGCTCGAAGCCGACGCGGCGCGCCGTGCCGCCGTCGCCACCGCCGACACCCTGCGTGCCGAGCACAAGGCGATGGGCAAGGTGATCGGCAAGGCGAGCAAGGAGGAGCGCCCGGCGCTGCTCGCCGCGGCCACCGACATGTCGGCCAAGGTCAAGGAGGCCGAGACCGCGCAGAACGCGGCCGACGCCGATCTCGACGCCGCGCACCGCGCCATCTCCAACGTGGTGCAGGACGGCGCGCCCGCGGGCGGCGAGGACGATTACATCGTGCTCGAAACGGTCGGCACCCCACCGGAATTCGACTTCGAGCCGAAGGATCACCTCGAGCTCGGCGAATCGCTCGGCCTGATCGACATGGAGCGCGGCGCGAAGGTGTCGGGCTCGCGGTTCTACTTCCTCACCGGGCACGGCGCGCTGCTGCAGCTCGGGCTGCTGCAGCTGGCCGCGCAGAAGGCCGTGGCCAACGGCTTCACGATGATGATCCCGCCGGTGCTCGTCCGCCCGGAGATCATGGCCGGCACCGGGTTCCTCGGGCAGCACTCGGCGGAGGTGTACCACCTCGAGGACGACGATCTGTACCTCGTCGGTACCTCGGAGGTGCCGCTGGCCGGCTACCACTCGGAGGAGATCCTCGACCTGAGCGCCGGTCCGAAGCGGTACGCCGGCTGGTCGTCGTGTTTCCGGCGCGAGGCGGGCAGCTACGGCAAGGACACCCGCGGCATCATCCGCGTGCACCAGTTCGACAAGGTGGAGATGTTCGTCTACACCACCCCCGAGCAGGCCGACGCCGAGCACCAGCGACTGCTGGCCTGGGAGCGCGAGATGCTGGCCGCGATCGACGTGCCCTACCGGGTGATCGACGTGGCCGCGGGCGATCTCGGCAGCTCGGCCGCGCGCAAGTTCGACTGCGAGGCCTGGGTGCCGACCCAGCAGACCTACCGTGAGCTCACCTCGACCTCGAACTGCACCACGTTCCAGGCCCGCCGCCTCGCGGTCCGGTACCGGGACGAGAACGGCAAGGCGCAGATCGCGGCGACCCTGAACGGCACGCTGGCGACGACCCGCTGGATCGTGGCGATCCTGGAGAACCATCAGCAGGCCGACGGGTCGGTGCGGGTGCCCGCGGCGCTGGTGCCCTTCGTCGGCACCGAGGTACTCACACCGTAGAGCTCTTCACTGTTTGCTGGAATCACTTTTGTTGATGTGGCAAACGTCCTGACCGAACAACATCTAGGCTGGTGCTCGTGCGAGGAATCGGGGCGCGCGGCGATACCCGAACCCGGGTGCGGGCGGCATCGGCGTTGGCGACGGCAAAGGTCATGGCCAGGACAACGGGGGCGTTCTACGTTCTCGGCGGTGTCCTCGGCCTGACGATCACTGCGGTCGCACCGGGGGACGACGGTAATCGGCTGCTGGTCGGAACGGCGGCCGCGGTCGCCTTGATACTCGGCCTGACGCTGCTGGTGTGGGGCCCGCGGATGCCGCACGCCCTGCACCATCTCTACCTGGCCACCGCCGCCGTCCTGGTGACGATCGCCGTGCACGACTTCCCGAACCTGGTCGGCGGCATCACGCTGGCCTCGTTCTATGTCTTCGTCGCCTGTGACGCCGCGCTGTTCTTCGCCTGGCCGCAAGCCGTCGCGCACATCGGTTTCGCGATGGCCCTGTGCCTGTGGGTGCTGCCCGCGCGCGATCTGCCGTGGTGGTCGGGTCTGATCCCTGCCGGTGTCACTTTCGGCGCCGGTGTCGTCGTCGGCATCCTCACCCGGATGGCCTCGGACGCCGACATCGACGTGCTCACCGGTTTGCTGAATCGCCGCGGCTTCGAGAAGCAGCTCAACCCCGCGATCGACGCGGCGGGCCGCAGCGGTCAGGGCCTGTCCCTGGTGCTGGTCGACCTCGACCGCTTCCAGAAGATCAACGACCACCTCGGCCACCGCGCCGGCGACGCGGTGCTGCAGCGGGTCGCCGACAGCTGGCTCGACCTGCTCGCCCCCGACCAGGTGCTCGCCCGCTTCGGCGGTGACGTCTTCGCGCTGCTGCTGCCCGGCACCACCGAGCAGGCCGCGATCCTGCTCACCGAGAAGCTGCGCGCCGCGGTGACGATGGGATGCTCGGCCGGTGTCACCTCCTGGCAGCCGGGGGAGTCCGGTTCGCTGCTGATCAGCCGCGCCGACGTGGGCCTCTACCGGGCCAAGCAGGCGGGCCGCAATCGCACGGTGCTCGAGTCGTCGCGGCAGCTGCCGCTGGCGGTGGAACTGCGCGAGGCGATCGACCGCGGCGCGCTCGACGTGCACTACCAGCCGATCGTCAGCCTCACCGAGGACGGCGGGCAGGCGGTCGGCGTCGAGGCACTGCTGCGCTGGTCGTCGAACGCCCAGCCCGAGGTCACCACCGAGGGCCTGATCCGGGTGGCCGAGGAGTACGACCTCATCTCCGATCTGGACGAGCTGGTCCTGCGCCGCGCCTGCGCCGACGCCGCACGCCTGCAGGAGAGCTTCGCCTCGCTCGACCTCACCCTCAATGTGAACGTCTCCGGTCTCGAACTGGCCGAACCCGATTACGCCGAGCGGGTAGCGACGATCCTGTCCGACACCGGCTGGCCCGCCGATCAGCTGGTTCTCGAGGTCACCGAGAGCGAGCTGGCCGCCGAGTCGCAGACCGCCATCACCAACCTGCACACCCTGCGCGACCGCGGCGTGCGCATCGCCATCGACGACTTCGGCACCGGCTACTCCTCGCTGAGCAGGCTGGCCACGATCCCCAGCGACATCCTGAAGGTCGACCAGTCCTTCGTCGCCGCGATCCGCTCCGATTCGCCGGCGCCGCCGCTGCTCGGGGTGATCGCCGCGCTCAGCAAGTCGCTGGATCTGCAGGTCATCGCCGAGGGCGTGGAGACCGAATACCAGGCCGCGGTGCTCACCGAGCTCGGCTTCGCGCTGGCCCAGGGCTACCACTACAGCGACTCGCATCCGGTCTCCGAGCTGATCAACGACCTGAACGACGCGCGGCCCCGGCCCAGCGGCACCGACGACGACTCCCTCGCCGCCAACGGCTGGATTCCGCTCGGCTAGAAATCGCTTGACGCGCGGCGGCGCGGGGCGAACCATGAGCAGCATGCGCATGCTCATCTACGCCTGTTGATCTGCACAGCTCCTGCGAGCCGCGGTGAGCCGGTTGACCGGTGAACCTGTCGGCGTCCGCGGCCTCGCTGTTCGCGCGGTCCTGTTCAAGGGCACCCGCGATCTGCTGCCGATCTATGCCCTCTACGGCGTGCTGTTCGCCGACCACGGACTGAACACCGCGCAGATCTCCCTGCTGCTGGCCCTCTGGTCGGTGACGGCATTCGTGCTCGAGGTGCCCTCGGGCGCCTGGGCCGACACGGTGTCGCGGCGTGCCCTGCTGATCCTGAGCTGTCTGCTGCAGGTGGCGTGCTTCGTCGTCTGGATGCTCGCGCCGTCCTTCGCCGGATTCGGCATCGGCTTCGTGCTGTGGGGTATCGCCGGTGCGCTCGCCTCCGGCACCTTCGAGGCCCTGATCTATGACGATCTCGTCGCCCGCGGCGAGCCGTCGGCCTACGCGCGGATCATGGGCTGGACGCGTGCCGCGCAGGAGAGCACCGTCCTGTTCGCGATCCTCGCCGGCGCGCCGCTGTTCGCCCTCGGCGGGTACGCGCTGGTCGGCTGGGTGAGCGTCGGGGTCGGTGTGCTGCACATCCTCACCGCGGTGGCGCTGCCGAGCCCACCGGTGGCGATCTCGGCGTCGGCCGTGGACGAGCTCGACGACGAGCCACCGATCCCGGGCCCACAGACGGTTCCCGGCACACCCCCGGCGCGGCCGGGCCTCGCACCGGCCGACTCCGGCGTGGCTTCGGTCGATACCGGCGCGTCACCGGCCGACACCAGCGCGATCCGGGTAGATCCGCAGCACGGTGCGGAGGCGCGCGGCGACCGGCGCGCGAGCACGGGGCGCGGGGACCCGACAGCAACGCAGTGCCCGGCCGGCGGCCCGAGTGTGGCGGCCGCCGAACCACCGCCCACCGGGCGGTCCGGCGACACCGAGCCGCAGTCGGCCGTGGGGGACGGCGGTGCCTCGCTCTACCTGGCGATGTTGCGCACCGGTACCGCCGAAGCCTGGCGGGTTCGCCGGGTCCGGCGCGGGGTCCTGTTGGGCGCTCTGCTCTCCGGTGTCACGGCGTTCGACGAGTACTTCGGCCTGCTTGCGGTCACCGGTGGTGCCTCGACGGCTGTGTCGGCGCTGCTGCTCGGCGTGGCCGTGGTGGGTTCGCTGGTCGGTTCGGTGCTGGCGGGCCGGACCGAGGCCGCCCCGGCTCGGGCGCTGGCCGCGGCGTTGTTCGTGGCCGGCATCCTGTTCATCGGCGGCGCGTTGGCGGTGGGCACGGCGAGCCCGGTGCTGCTGTGGGTGGGATTCGTCGGGATCGGTATCGCCTACGGCATCGATTACAACGTCGAGGTGGTCGCGGGCGCCCGATTGCAGGACGCCATCGAGGGCCCGGCCCGGGCGACGGTCACCTCGTTCTCGGGGTTGCTGTCGGAGGTCGTGGCGCTGGCGGTCTTCGGTTTCGTCGCCGCGGCGACCCAGTGGCTGTCGATGTCGACCACGATCGCCCTGCTGGGCGCGGTCCTGCTGGTGGCCGCCGTGCTCACCCCGAGCTGGCTGCCGCCTCGCTCCGACGCCGATTCGGCGGGCTAGTCACCATCGCAACATCGGGAGCGGGCGCAGCGGATGCCGAACCGCGTGCCGCAGACCGGAATTCAGCAGGAACCGATGGAACCCGAGGTAGGGGAAGAGTTCGACGACCTGCCGCACGAATTCGGCGTCGACGCCGCCGCGCAGCAGTCCACGGCTGACATCGATCCGGTCCGCCACCCGAAAAGTCTCGACAAGCGGGTCCGCGCGGGCCCGCAGACCGTGATGGTCCAGCACCAGGGTGCGCACCAGCGCGGTGTCGGCGATCCCGAATCCGGACGCGAGCCGCTCGCCCAGCGCCGCCGAGGGCGCCAGGTAGTCGAAGGTGCCCGCCGTCCAGATCCCGAGATCGTGCACGGCCCAGGCCAGTGCGGCGGCGTCGGGCAGGTCGCCGCCGAGCAGTGCCCGCTGATAGTTGGCGCAGCGGTACACGTGATGGCGATAGGTCCGATCGTCGTGGCCGAGCGCCTCGCGATGACGCGTCAGTACCTCGTCGATCACCGGGTGGAAAAGCATCGGATCACTTGCTGTCGACATCGTTTTCGCCCCCTGACGACCCATCCGGACGACCGCCGGAGTCGTCGGTCAGTCTAGTGTCGGAAGCCACGGCTCCCCAGCTGACGAAAGGACGCGGTGGTCGGACGCAACGGTCTCGGAGCGATCTTCGGATTCTGCATCGGCGCTGGGGTCGCCGTGCAGGGGCGGATCAACGGCGCACTCGGCGCCGAACTGGGCGACGGCGTCGCCGCGGCCACCATCAGTTTCGGCACCGGTCTGCTGGTCCTGCTGTTCGCCTTCGCGCTGAGCCCCACCCTGCGCGCGGGCTTCGGCAAGGTACGAACCGCCGTGCGCGACGGCAGCGTGCGGCCATGGCAGCTGCTCGGCGGGGTGTGCGGCGCGTTCTTCGTCGCGAGTCAGGGCCTGACCATCGCCGCCATCGGTGTCACTGCGTTCACCGTCGCCGTGGTGGCGGGCCAGCTGCTCAGCAGCCTCGTCGTCGACCGTCTCGGACTCGCCCCGAACGGGCGTACCCCGATCACGCCGTGGCGCATGGTCGCCGCCGTCCTCGGCATCGCGGGTGTCGTGCTCTCGGCGGGCGGCGGTTCCGCGCCGACGACCACCGCGACCGGCGTCTCCGACTTCCTGCTCATCGTCCTGCCCGCGCTCGCGGGTATCGGCCTGGCGTGGCAACAGGCGGTGAACGGCCGCGTCGGCGCAGTCGGCGGACCTTTCCCCGCCACTCTGATCAACTTCACCGTCGGCCTGATCGCCCTGTGCCTTTTCAACGTCTACACCCTGCTCACCACCGGCCTGCCCACCCGATTCCCCACCGAACCCTGGTTGTACCTGGGGGGCGTTATCGGCGTGGCCTTCATCGCCCTGGCCGCGATCACGGTCGGCATGATCGGCGTCCTGCTCCTCGGCCTCACCTCGGTAGCGGGCCAGCTCGTGGCGGCGATGCTGCTCGACGCCGCCGCCGGTCGGCTTTCCCTGACGGCAGTGCTGAGCTGCGTGATCGTTCTCGGCGCCGTGGTCTTGGGGACCAAGGCGACCTCAGCGACGGAACGTTAGCTCGACGTCGCGGCTCGGCCGCCGTCATCCACCCCCGAGACCGGCGCCACCCGGCGCACGGCGACAAGGGTGTTAGGTTGCTCGCGGACGACCGCGCCGAAGATCGTGGCGCGCACCCGCCTCGGCGGGATCGGAGTGGGGGAGTACCGACGTGATCGAACCGTTGTCGCCTGCCGAATCGACGATGATCGGCCGCTACCGGATTCGCGGCGTGCTCGGCGCGGGCGGCATGGGACGGGTCCTGCTCGCCACCGGCCCGGACGGACGGTTCGTCGCCATCAAGCAGATCCATGCCCACCTGCTGGACGACCGCGAATTCCGCGCCCGCTTCGAACGCGAGGTCGCCGTCTCCGCCCGTGTCTCCGGCGCGTTCACCGCCGCCGTCGTCGACTTCGACACGAGCGGCGAAACACCATGGCTGGCTTCGCTGTTCATCGCCGGGGTGCCGCTGGACCGTGCGATCCGTGAGCACGGACCCCTGCCCGTGCCTGCCCTGCGCACCCTCGCCTCCGGCCTGGCCTCGGCTTTGCATTCCATCCACAGCACCGGCCTGGTGCATCGGGACCTCAAGCCCGCCAACGTGATCCTGGCCGCCGACGGGCCGCGCGTCATCGACTTCGGTATCGCCCAGGCGGTCGGCACGGGTGCGCAGCTCACCGAGGTGGGCGCCGTCGTCGGGTCACCCGCGTACATGTCGCCCGAGCAGGCGATGAGCGAACCGGTGACCTCGGCCGCCGATGTGTTCTCGCTGGGGTCGCTGCTGTGTATGGCCGCCACCGGGGACAGTCCGTTCGCGGCGAACTCGGCGGCTTACACGCTGTTCAACATCGTCCACAGCGAACCCCGGCTCGACGCCGTCCCGCCGGAACTGCGCGAGCTGATCGGCGGGTGCCTGCGCAAGGACCCGGCCGCCCGGCCGACGCCGGCCCAGATCCTGGACTACCTCGGGGTCCTGCCGGTGCAGAGCATGCCGTGGCCGGCGCCGGTGCACGCCGGGATCGCCGAGCAGAGCCGGAATCTGGTCGCGCTGGCCTCGGATCCCGAAGCGACCCAGATCATCTCGTCACCGATCCGCCCGGACGCCACAGTGACTCCACCGTCCCGGCCACCTGGCAGGACGCGGACCAAGCTCGCGATCGGTGTCGCGGCGGCGGCTGCCGTGGTCGTGGCGGCGACGACCGCTGTCGTCATCGTGCGCGACGCACCCGCCGAGCCGACCGCCGCACCCGCCTCGCTGCCCGGTCTCGCGCAACTGCGCGAAGTCTCGGCCTGCGAATGGCTGCCGCAGGCGCTCGGCCCCACCTTGCCTGCGGACGTCGGCGCGGGCAGCAAGCTGAACGTCGCCGACTGGCGGTGGCAACAGACTTCGACCTGGGGTTGCCAGGGCACCTCGGGCGCCGCCGAACTCACCCTCGAAATCGGCACCGCCCTGGACGGTTTCGCCGCCACCGGTGACACCGTCCACGGGCTCCCGCTGCGGCGGCGCGGCACCGAGTGCGCGCTGGGTGTCGGCGCGGAATCGGGCGGCTGGGGCATCATTCTCGCCACCAAGGAACGCACCTCCTGCGCGCTGGCCGAATACGCGGTCGAGCGGGTGATCGCGACCATGGCGTCGCCACCGCGCGCCACCGCGGCGTCGGGGTCGCTGGCGGTGGTCGATCCCTGCGCCCTGGTCGCCGACGCCGAAGCGGTAGCGGCCGGTGCCACCGCGCCGGGCACCCCGGTCACGGCGCACACCTGCGAATGGCGCGGCGCGACCACCATCCGGTTGACCCTGTCGTATCCGTTGCGGGTCGACCTGCCGACTTTCGCGCGAAAGGTCGTCGACGTCGGCGACGGCGTGTTCGTCGACGCGCTCGCCTCGACCGATCCGGGCTCCGAATGCCTACGTATGTACCGTTTTCGCGAGATCGGTCAGCAGTATCTGGAAGTCGCCACCCTGCAGGTGCGCGGTGCGGAGGAGCGGATCGCCGACACCAAATGCCATGCCGCTGAGGCGGTGCTGAAATCGGTGGTCGGGCGCTTGCCGCGGTAGCGGCGCCGGTGGGCGGGTGATAGTTTCAGCCGGATCGGGAGGAGTCGGGCGCCTGTGGTGTCCGATCGGAGGGGAATGTTCGTGCGGTACAGGTCGCGTCGGCTCGCGGCGCTCGCGGTGACTGTTGTCGGCTTCGCCGCCGCGTGTGGTGATCAGCCCGCCGGTCTCGACCACGGCTCCTACTCCGTGCGCCCGATCGCCACCGACTACGACGACACCGCCAGCCGCAGCCGCGGCATCCTGGTCGAGTCGTTGCGGCTCGGCGAGCACCTGCTGATCGCCGAGAAGGTGGATCCCGAGCTGTCGATGAGCCGTGGCGGCGGCGTGATCGCCGATCACGGCGGCGTCGACGACTTGCTGTCCGCCGTGCAGATGTCGGCATTGCAGCCGTTCGACGTGCTCGGTGCCTTCGGCGCCATCGCGGGCAACGACCAGTCGCACAACGAGGCCGCCGACAAGGCGCTGACCATCTCGCTCATCGCGCTGCCCAGCGAGGAGGCCGCGACCGCGGCTGCCGCGGCGATGGCGGCGGCGGATTTCGGTGCCAACGCCGAGAACGCGCCGCTGGCCGTGCCGGAATTCCCGGCAGCGCTGAACCATTGGCGCCCCGGCATCCCCACCGTCGGCAGCTGGCTGGTGTGGAAGAACGTGGTGATCCGGGTCTTCGCCAAGGTGGTCGAGCCACGTCCCGAGGTGCTGGTCGACCTGCTCACCCGCACCTATCGCGCGCAGCTCGCCGAACTGGCGACCTTCACCCCCACCCCGCCCGCCGAGCTGGCCACCGCGCGGATCGACAGGGACGGGTTGCTCACGCGCGTGGTGTCGACCGGGAACACCACCCCGGACCGCAAGGAGTTCGCGGTGTACGGTCCGCGCGCGTTCGCACTGCTGCTCGACCGGCCGACGACAAGGCTGCGCCTGTTCGAGGAACACCGGATCACCGCGATCGCTGTGTCGCACAACAAGATCCTGTATCGGGCCGAATCACCCGCCGCGGCGGAGTCGTTCGACGCGGCGATCCAGGACGTGCAGGCCGAGGATTACGCTGCCATGGCCGGTGTACCGGGGGTGGCCGGCGTCGCCTGCTTCCGCGCGCTACGACCCGACCGCCGTGCGGTGCAGGCCCGGCGATTCAGCTGCCTGATCCGCCATGCCGGATTCGTGGCCAGGATCTACAGCAACCAGGAGCTCGACGCCCGTCGGCTCGCCGCAGCGCAGTACACCCTGCTCGCCGACAGTCAGGGGGCCTAGCCGATGCAGGCACTCGGACAACAGGATCCGCGTACTCTCGGCCGCTATCGCCTGCTCTCGGTGATCGGGCGCGGCGGAATGGGGAAGGTGTTCCTCGGTCGCGGGCAGGACGGCCGTCTGGTCGCGGTGAAACAGATCCACCCCCATCTCACCGGGAACCCCGAATTCCGGGCCAGGTTCCGGCGGGAGGTGGAGGCTTCGCAGCAGGTCACCGGTGCCTACACCGCCGGTGTCGTCGACCATGACGCCGACGCGGAGATACCGTGGCTCGCCTCGGAATTCATCGCGGGACCGTCGCTGCAAGAAGCGGTCGGCGAGTTCGGCAGGCTCACGACGAGTGGGCTGAAGCTGCTCACCACCGGTCTTGCGATGGCGCTGATCGAGATCCACCGCACCGGCCTGGTACACCGCGACCTCAAGCCGAGCAACGTGCTGCTCACCAACGAGGGGCCACGGGTGATCGACTTCGGCATCGCGCGGGCGATGGCCGACGACATCACCCTCACCGCGACCGGGGCCGTGATCGGCTCGCCCGCGTACATGTCCCCGGAGCAGGCCGAATGCCGCTCGCTGACAGCCGCTTCCGACGTGTTCGCGGTCGGCGCGGTGATCGCGATGGCCGCGACCGGCGCGAGTCCCTTCGACGCGGCCTCCACCCCGCAGGTGCTCTACAACGTGCTCTATCGCACGCCCGACACCAGTGCGATCCCCGGCGGGCTGCGCGCACTGGTCGACGCGTGCCTGGCGAAGAATCCGGCGGACCGCCCGACTCCCGAGCAGCTGCTCGACGCCGCGGACCGGTTGACGGCCGAACCGGTGTGGCCGGTCCGGGTGCGCAGGCGCGTCGCCGACCACCAGGCCGAGGCCGCCCGGTGGGCAGCCGGTGTGACCGAGGAGCCGAATACCGCACCGCCGCCGCGGAAATGGTGGCGCCCCCGCCCTGTTCCCGTGGCGGCCGCGGTATCGGTGCTCGTTCTGGCCGCCTGTGCGTGGTGGGGTGTCGGCGTCGAGGGCAGGGCGGAGGCGATGAGCGATCCGCCGCTGGCACTCACCGTCGACGAGACCCGGCGCCTCGACATCTGCGAGCTGCTGAAGCCCGCGGTGCTCACCGACCTCGGCGCACCGATGGCCGAACTTTCCCAGCAGGGGGTGAACGGCTGCAGCACCCTGTACGCGAACCCGGCCGGGGAGAAGATCTACTTCTCCCTCAACATCGCCATCTCGGCGGGCGAGACCGAGTCGACCTTGGAACTGGTCGGTGGCGCCATCAGCTGGATGCCGGTCTTCGGACATCACCAGGAGGCGCGTATCTGCGACCGGGCGGTCATCACGCAGAGCGGTCTGCCCATCAGTATCACCATGCAGGTGCAGGCGCCCAGCGGTGACGGATGCCCGATGTCGGAGCGCGCCCTGGCCGCGGTGGTGCACCGGCTCTCGGTGAATCCGCCGCTGCGCGAGCACGATCCCGACTCGATCCTGCTGCTGGATCCCTGCGCGATCATCGACGCGCCGGTCGTGCTGCCGGTGATCGGAGACCCCGCCCGCGAAACGTCTTACGGCCCGCACGGCTGCGCGGTGGCCGGGCGCGACGCGTGGTTCTCGCTGTCGTTCGAGGACCGCATCCGTCCCGACAGCGAGACGGGCGTCGTGAACCCGAAGCCGACGATCACGGTCGCCGGACGTACCGCGCACATCGTCAGCCGGAGTCCGCGATCGTGCGATCTCCGGATCATGATCCGGCCGAGCCGGGATGATCAGGCGGAGGCGGTGAGCACCATGATCGTGCTCGCTGAGCCCGTCACGGTCGATCCCTGCGACGCGTCCGCCACACTGCTCGCCCCCGTTCTCGCGAAGTTGCCGACGTCATGACGATCCAGCCCCTCGATCCCGGCGCACCGCAGCGCATCGGGCGGTACCGCCTCCTCGGCGCACTGGAGCCGACGGCGGGCTTCCAGCCTCTGCTGGCGGCCGCACCGGACGGCGCACTCGTGGTCGTGCAGCAGGCGCGCGCCGAATCGGTCAGCGCACCGGATTTCCGTATCCGGTTGCGGCACAGCGCCGTCGCCGCCATGCGCGTTTCCGGGCCGTCGAGCACGACTGTGCTCGACGTCGACGCCGACGCGGAAAAGCCCTGGCTGGCCTCGGCATTCGTGCCGGGAATCCGGCTCGATCGGGCCGTCGAGACGCACGGCCCGCTGCCGGTGCCTGCTGTCCGCGCGCTCGCCGGATCATTGGCGAGTGCCCTGCGTGCCGTGCACGGCGCCGGGCTCGTGCACCAGCGGGTGCGTGCCGACACGGTGATGTTGACCCGGGACAGCGGCCGACTCGGTGAGATCGGCATCGCAGCGGCGGCCGCCTCACCGACGCCTGGCACCGCGACAGTGCTCGGCACTCCCGAATTCCTCGCTCCGGAGCAGGCTCTCGGCGTCGACATCACCCCCGCCGCCGATGTGTTCGCGCTCGGTGCGGTGCTCGCGTTCGCGGCGAGCGGCGTCGCCCCTTTCACCGCGCCCTCGGTGCCCTACATCCTGTTCAACATCACCCAGCGGGAGCCCGACCTCAGCCGGGTCCCCGAACCGCTGCGCGAGATGATCGCCGCCTGCCTGCGCAAGGACCCGGCCGCCCGCCCGACGCCGGCGCAGATCCTGGATTATCTCGGTGGTCCGCCGGTCGTTGCGCCGCCGTGGCCCGCCGGGGTCGCCGACGACATCGCCCGCGAACAGCACCAGGCGGCGGCCCTGCTCGCCGCGCTGCCGCCGGAGCTGCCGCCCGCGCCGACGCGCCCGTTCTCCGAGATCGCCGCCGCGGTGTGGGCGAACGCGCGTGGGTGGACAGTGCGCCGCTGGCGGTCGACGGAGACGCGGGCTCGGCGCGGCGCGGTCGCCGGTGTGGTCGCGTTGGTGCTCGCGGTCGCCGGAATCGTCTCCCTCACCGGTGCCGAACCCAGCAGACCCGCACCGACCACCGGGCTGACCCTGGCCGAACTGCGGCGCGTCGACCCCTGCGCTTGGCTGGAGCGGGCGCTGGGTGACGCGGTTCCGGTCGCCCCGACGCCGCTGCCCAAAGACGCGTGGAAGCTCACGCCCACGGCCGACTGGGGCTGCCGTGCGTCGGCCCCGAAGTACTCCATCGGCCTGCACCTCGGCAAGGAAGAGCAGTACCTGACGCCGCTGATCACCGAGGTCGACGGTGTGCCGATCATCCACGGCACGCCGAACGGCTGCACCCGAGCGATCGCCAGTCCCGGCGCGGAGGCCGACTCCGGCATCGTCCTCGACGTGTCGCGCCCTTCGGACGTGAAGGATTGCGGCGCCGCCGATTACGTGATCGCCAATATCGCGCGATCACTGTCGAAGGCGCCGAGGGCGGAAATTCGCGAGGACTCGCTGGCCGGCCTCGCCCCGTGTGACCTCGTCGCCAGGGACGAGATGGCGAGCCGGATCGGACCGCTGCCCAAGGCGCCGACCGTCGCCGATGCGCACACCTGTCAGTGGGACGGCCGGGTCAGGCTCACGATCGACCTGGTGCGCACCAGCTCCTACACCTCCGGCGCCGACGCGCTCGCTTCCACGGTCGACGGCGTCTCGATGTATGCCGATCGTGGTGGGTCGACGGCGATCTGCGTCCGCGCCTACCTGGTGCCCGACGCCGACGAGGAAACGATCGAGGTCGAAGTGCACGGCGGGGAGGGCCGTCGCGACGACTACTGCGCGCTCGCCGCGTCGGTCCTGCGCGAGGCGGTCGGGAAACTGCCTGCCCGCTGATCTTCCCGGCCGACGGCCGCGAGAGGTGGATACTCGACCTCGGCGGCGCACACACCAGACGGAGGGACATCGATGGACCAGCTCGGGGTAGCGATTGTCGGATACGGCCTGGCCGGGTCGGTGTTCCACGCGCCGCTGGTGGCGGCCGAATCGCGGATGCGGGTGGCGGCGGTGGTGACCTCGTCGGCGGAGCGGGCCGAGCGGGCGAGAGCCGAGTATCCGGGGGTCCGCGTGTGGGGGACTGCGGCGGAGCTGTTCGCCGAGGACGAGGACGTGGATCTCGCGGTGATCGCCACGCCGAACAGCTCGCACGCGCCGCTGGCCCTGCAGGCGCTGGCCGCGGGCCTGCCGGTGGTGGTCGACAAGCCGTTCGCGGTACGCGCGGCCGATGCCGAGGAGGTCGTCGAGGCGGCCGAGCGCGCCGATCTGCCGCTGACCGTGTTCCAGAATCGCCGCTGGGACAACGACTTCCTGACCGTGCGCGGCCTGCTCGAGGAGGGGAAGCTGGGTGAGGTGCGCCGGTTCGAGTCCCGGTTCGAGCGCTGGCGTCCCGAGCTCAAAGGCGGCTGGCGTGAGTTGGACGAACCCGGCGCGGGCATCATGTTCGACCTGGGCAGCCACCTCGTCGACCAGGCGCTGACGCTGTTCGGCCCGGTCACCGAGGTCTACGCCGAACTCGACCGCCGCCGCCCCGGCGCCGCGGCCGACGACGACGCCTTCATCGCCCTCACCCACGCCTCCGGCACCCGCTCACACCTGTGGATGAGCGCCGTCGCGCCCCAGCTCGGCCCACGCATGCGCGTCCTCGGCTCGACCGCGGGCTACACCGTCCACGGTCTGGACCCCCAGGAGGACGACCTGCGGGCAGGCCGCCGCCCCGACGACGAAACACTGTGGGGCACCGTCCCTCCCGAGCACTGGGGCACCCTCGGCGCGGGCGGCGACCTGCGCACCGTCCCCACCCTCCCCGGCGACTACCCGGCCTTCTACCGCGCCATGGCCGCCACGCTCCTCGACGGCGCCCCGGTCCCCGTCGACCCGCGCGAGGCCGTCGAAACCCTTCGCATCCTCGAATACGCTGCCCACGTTGCGGGCGGCGCGCCGGAAGCCGACTACGAAACGTAGACGTAGTAGAACCCGGCCCCCCGCCTGCTTTCTCTCGATGGGGCCAACAAACCCTCCTTTTCGAGACCCTTGAGTACGCTTCCGACATTTGTCGAGTGCGCGTTGACGATTGACCCGAGTTCGGTTGTGCTGATTCTGCCGCGGTGCCTGGCGTAGTCCAACGCGATCGTTCGGCGGTCGGGCCATTCTCGCTGCTGTCCGAACTCGGCGTCGATTCGTTCCAGGACCCCCCAAGCGCCGTCGGTGAGCGCATAGGCTAGGTCCGCGCCGGCCGGTGTCCCTTCCACATCCCGGAGGAGCCATTGTCCACCGACTCGCTTGTCGGTCAGTTCATTCAGCGCGTCTACGGTTTCGAGTGGCGAAAGTTGCAGCAGTCGGCCAGCAGTCGACTTGTCGACCCAGCCATGGCGAACTACGTGTTGTGTCAACATCAACAGCCGAAGGTCGTTGCGCACCGAAGGGTCGCCGAATAGCTCGAGCCAAGACATCCAGGCCTGGTCGATCATGTTTCCCACGAGTCCGGCAACCACGCTGGGACCGTCGATCTCGCGGATTTCGGGTTGCGGCTGCCCTCGCCGCAGCATGTCGCCGACCATTCGGTCCACGCCGATCCCCTCACGTTCGGCGATTCGCAGAGCGGCGAGCAGTTCTGTCAGAGCGGTGTTTCGGGACTTCGATGGGTGGGTAATGATGTTGTTCTCGTTCACTCCCGAGACGAACCCGCCCGGGCTGGTCACTCGCAACGTGCGCCCGACATGTTCGATGACGGTGGGTTCCGGTGAGTTCCAATCACGATGTGCCACACCGTTGACGATCGCTTCGCGAATCGCACTCTCGGGAAGTTCGCGAAGTTGGCCGCTCGGTAGCCCGCGACTGAGGTGCTGTACCGGATTGTTCGCCCGCGCGTTGATGAACACCTCGGCGAGTTGCTCGATGACCGATCGATCGGTGCGCCGAACCCGATCGGTACTGTCACCTCCGCTGTAGTCGCGGCGAATATAGTCGAGTGAAGGTGTTGCGCGTCCGACGAAAAGCAGCTTTCCCGCTTCGGTGAGGTATCCGTCCGCAGTCGTTGCGTTGAGTCGCCGCAGCAGTTCTCCGGTGGTCGCCTCCGCGAGGTTCTGGGCAGCTGGTTCGTTGGAGCTCGACAGGAAATCACGGGCGATCTCGATCGCCGCCTCGCGAGCCTGGTTCGTCGGCGTGTCGCTCGGGCTCGCCGACCAGTCGTACGGCTTCCGTCGCGCATACCAACTGGTCGGATCAATGTCGACGCAATGGTCGGCGACCCGCCACTTCAGTTTGCCGTTGTACCGAATCGGCTCGATCGCCTGCGGGATGAACAGAACAAGCAGCCGTGCTCCTTCGACGGATTCCTCACGGACGGAGACGGTGAGCCGTTGATCGGTGAGCTGGTAGATCCGGTGCCGCAGCCATTCGATCTCGAGTTGCGTGCCGATCAGTGCCCGATCCTTGTCGGCCACTCCGACGATCAGCGCGCCACCGCCGTCGCTGTTGGCCATACAGGCGGACTCCGCCGCGAGCGCCTGGGCGGCCTTCTCGTTGGTCGCGGACCCGGGGAGGATCGCTCCGCCTTGGCCGCGCCGACCAGCTTCCTCCTTGAAGTCGATCCGTTCGGTTTCGCCTACCGGCAGCCCGTCACGCAGGCATTGGAGCACCCGCTTGACCTCGTCGTACAGCGGCACCTGCGTTGAATGTGTAGACATCGCACCCCCATGGCATCCGACCATAATTTATGGCCTGATAAATTATGGCCTATGGGGGGAGTTAGGGCAATGCCATAATTAACGACGAGTCGGACTTGGGCCGACGGCTTGTGGGCCCTCAGAGCTTGCGCGAGCGCAGTTCGTGGCCCTTGGAGGTCTTGCAGCGGCCCGACTCCAGGTCCCACTGCCAGCCGTGCAGGTTGCAGGTGAGGTTGTTGCCTTCCACCACACCGAATTTCGAGAGGTCGGCCTTGAGGTGGGGGCAGCGGCGCTGGACTTCCCAGCCGTCGAGTTCGGTGACGGCCGAATCGTCGTGCGCCTCGGCGAACCAGCCGTCGGCGTAGGCGATGCGCTCGTCGGTGAGGCACTTGAAGAAGGTGTAGAGGAACTCGTTGTAGCCGCCGATGCGCCACGCCTGGAAGCGGGTGGACAGGAAGATCGTGTTCACCCAGTCCGGCTCGTTGTCGCGCAGGACGGTGCGGACCAGCTCGGGCGCGATCCGGAAGCCGTAGCGGTAGCGGCCCTCGCCCTCGATCGGCGCGCGCACGGTGCGGTGCGGGAAGTCCAGCACCACCGTCTCCTCGCCGATGACCAGACCCACCGGGTAGCCGATGCCGTCGCTGATCAGCGCCGACTGCTTCATGATCGGCTCGAACAGCTCGCGCAGCGGCTCCAGCAGCGAACCCTCGCCGGTCTCCCAGGTCGCCTTCTCGGCGGCAAGCACCGGCGCGAACCGCTGGGCCATCTCCGCGATATAGGCGGCCTTGTCGCCGTAGATCCGGTCCGGATCGAACGGGTGCTCGAGGTCGAGTTCCTTGCCGCGCACGTCGGCGACCGAGCCGGGGATCATCAGGATCCCGCCCGCGTTGCCGTGGATCTCCATCTGCTCGAGGAACACGATCTGGTCGGGGAAGATGTTGCCCTCGTCGCCGCGGTCGTCGTTGAGGTAGCGCAGCTCGGGGTCGAGGAACACCGGCGGACCGGCCGAGGGCACCACCCAGGTGGCGCCGACCTGCTCGATGTAGGAGCGGGCGCGGTCCATGCCGCGCTGGCGCTTCTGCTTGCCGAAGTTGGCCTTGGTACGGGCCGGGATGTCGTACACCGCCGGGTACCAGATGGCGCCGGAGTACTGCAGCAGGTGGATGTCGATCTCGCCGAACGCCTCGTGGATCACGTCCATGTCGACGGGCCTGGCGTCGTTCATGTTGAAACAGGTGGTCTCGCCGTCGGAGACGAGGATGCCGGAGTCGCCGATCGGGCCGTCGGCGGGCGCGCGTAGCGCCACGATCATGATGTCGAGCGAGCCCTTGGGCCCGGTGACGGTGTGCTTGACCGAGTCCTGGGTCTCGAAGAACTTCGTGAAGCCGAGCGCCTCGAGCTCGCGGCGCAGATCCGGCACCGGGTAGTCGGGCAGCAGCACGGTCGCGTCCTTGTTGACGTACCGGCGCAGATGCTCGGCGTCGAAGTGGTCGCGGTGCAGATGCGAGACGTACAGGTAGTCCACATCGCCGAGCGCCGCCCAGTCGAGCTGGGAGTTGTCCGGGAACGGGAACCACGACGCGAAGTAGGCGGGGTTCACCCAGGGATCGCAGAGGATGGTTCCGGCCTCGGTTCGGATGTGGAAGCCTGCGTGTCCGACGCTGGTGATCTGCACGAGCTGATTCCTCCTACCAGGATCTGATTCGCCGGATCAAAGGGCGAGCTACCGCCGCCGCAGGTTTCCCCTGACTGCCTCGGCGTACCAGCCAACCAGGATAGTGGCTAGATCGTTACGTCACCGATGCAATAGCCGTCAGCGGTCGCGACAACCGTGAAAGTGCGGTTCCGAGTGCCCCCCGGGGAGGTGGTCACGGGCACGTGTACCTCCAGGTAGTCGCCACGAATCTGCTCGGATCGTAGCTCCTCGGCGGTGAAGGAGGTGACATTGCCTACTTTGCCCGAGTCGCGGGCCAGGGGCGCTGCTGTCGGGTTGCCGGTGCCTTCGGGGTCCCAGGTCGCGGGGGAGGCCTTGCAGGTCAGCGGATGGTCTGGTTCGATGTCGGCCGCGTTGAGCGGTTTGCCGGTCGCCCTGGCGAGGTAGCGGCGCACGGCGTGGCGGGCGTCGGCCTCGTCGTAACCCGGCTCGACGCCCGCGGCGAACACCCGGCCGCAGGCGTACCCCGTCGCGATCGACTCGCGGTCGACGGTGACCGTGGTGGTGCGGGTGCGCCAGGTGACGGCGTCGGCGGTCGCGGTCCCCGGCTGGCTCAGCGCGGCCAGGATCGACTGCGGGTCGGCGTACATGTCGGCGACCGTGCGCGGCGGGATGCTCCAGCACTTGTCCTGGAGTTCGGTGACGCTGTCGGTGCGCAGGTCGGCGGCCCAGCGGCGGACCGCGGCGACCGCGTCGGTGTCGCCTGCGACGGCGCCCACCTGCGGCGCGTCGGCGGGCAGCGGCGGGAGGGTGGTGGTGCTCGCGCCGGTCGGGGCCGGCTCGCCGGGTGCGATCGCCTGGGTCGCGGTGGCCTCGCTCGTCGTCGGGCTCGCGGTGCCCGCCGGGGCCGCATCGTCGCCGGGGATGCCCGAGACCGAATCGCAGCCCGCGATCAACGCCGCGGTGACGGTCAATCCGGCGGCCAGCGCCGCGGCACGGTGGTGGCGGGTCGGAGCGATCGGGGTCGGCTTCGCGCGTTCCACTACGACTTCCTCAATTCCTAGGTCCTGGCGGTCGCGCGGGCGTCGCGGCCGTCGACTGTCGGGGCGAGCGGGCTCGCCGGGGATAGACCGGTGCGCGCGAAGCGAATTCGGCGCGCGGCTGATCGCCGCGGTCCGGCGGGGCGGCGCGCGGCGGCGCCGGGCCTGCCGGAACCGGCGATCTGCGACTACGCTAGCTGAATTGTGGAACCCGTCTACCGGTCGATCATCGGCCTGGCCCGAACCGTCTTCTTCCTCGAAGGTCTGAAGTTCACCGTGAAGGGGGCCGAGAACATCCCGGCGTCCGGCGGTGCCGTGGTGGCGATCAACCACACCGGCTACATGGACTTCACCTACGCGGGACTACCCGCGCGCACGCCGAAGCGCTACATCCGCTTCATGGCCAAGCACGAGGTCTTCGAGAGCAAGATCTCCGGGCCGATCATGCGCGCCCTCAAGCACATTCCCGTCGACCGCACCGCGGGCGCCGACTCCTACAAGTCCGCGGTCGAGTACCTGTGCGCGGGCGAGCTCGTCGGCGTGTATCCCGAGGCCACCATCAGCCGCAGCTTCGAGATCAAGGAATTCAAGTCCGGCGCGGCGCGGATGGCGATCGAAGCCGAGGTGCCGATCATCCCGATCGTCATCTGGGGCGCCCAGCGCGTCTGGACCAAGGGCTTCCCCAAGCGCCTCGGCCGCACCAACACGCCCATCTCGATCGCCGTCGGCGCCCCCATCAAGCCCTACGAACCGGCCGCCGACCTGACCGCCCAGCTCCGCACCACCATGCAGCAGATGCTCGCCGACCTGCAGGAAACCTACGAGCACGAACCCGGCGCCTACTGGGTCCCGAAGCGTCTGGGCGGCAGTGCCCCGTCCCTCGAGGAAGCGACCGCCCTCGACGACGCCGAGGCCGCCGAACGCCTCGCCCGCAAGTCCGCCGAGCAGGAGAACCCGGAGTCCTGACCGCGCACCGCCGGGTGGGCCTCCGCTCCGGCGGTGACCCACCCGGCGTGCCGTGGCGGGCGCGAATCAGCCCGGCAGTGCCGCCGCGATGCGGGTCCGGAACCGCTCGCTCAGGGGATCCGGCAGCGGCTCGGTGCGGGGAGCCGGCCACGCAGGTAGGCGGCCGGAGGGACGCCCATCAGGGTGCGGAAGTCGGCGGTGAGGTGGGACTGGTCGTAGAAGCCGGTGGTCGCGGCCAGGTGGGACCACGGGGTGGTGCCCGCGTGGGCGAGGACTCGGCGGACGCGATCGATGCGGGCGAAGTGTTTGGGTGAGACGCCGATTCCGGTGGTGAAGACGGTGCGCAGGTGACGTTCGCTGACGGCCAGGCGCGCCGCGAGGTCAGGGACGGCCGGTGCGGTGTCGGCGGTGAGCACCGAGATCGCTTCGCGGAGCACGATCCGATGCGCGCGATCGGTCCCGGTTTCGGAAACCCGGTTCGGCAGAACATCTTCCAGATAGGTCAGCGCCTCGTCGGTGGGCAGGTCGGTCAGGTCGTCCGCGAGTGCGGCCAGTGGGCCGGGTAGTTCGGCGAGCCGCACCGCGCGGTCGGTGAGGTCACCGGCCGCCACGCCGAGCAGCTGACGGGTGACGCCGGGCGCCAGCCGCAATCGCACGCAGCCCGCCGGCTGCTCGGCCCGCGAGTACACGGCCTTCGTCTGCGCGCCGACGATCAATGCCTCGCGCCGCCCCGCGTGATCGGTGCGCAGCACGACCGTGGTGGTCGCGACGGGCGGCTGCGCGAACGGCAGGTCCCGGCCCTCGTCGACCCGCGCGCTGGTCAGTTCGGTGAGCCAGGGCCGCAGCGCGGGCGGCGCCGGAACCGGGGTCTCGACCTGGGCCGGGGTCAGATACTGCGTGCTCACCCGGTCAACAGTAGGTGGCAGGGCAGCGTCTGTCCGTGCCGATTTCTCCTATTCCCGCAGGCAGGTGGGTCGGCATGCTCGACACATGATCCTGATCACCGGTGCCACGGGCACCATCGGCAGTGCCATCGTCACCCAGCTTCTCGCCGACGGCGTCGCCGTCCGTGCCGCCACCCGCGACCCCGCCCGCGCGAGCTTCCCGGCCGGTGTCGACATCGTCCACGTCGACTACCGCGACCCGGCCACCTTCGCCCCGGCCATGGCGGGGATCGACGCGGCGTTCCTCAATGGGCTGCCCGGCCCCGAGGACACCGGCGTCGACGGCGCCCTCGCCGCCGCCGCCCGGACCGCCGGCGTGCGCCGGGTGGTGAAGTTGTCCGCGATCGGCACCGGCGATCCGCGCCTCGGCGTTCCCGGCAGCTGGCACGTGCCGGGTGAACAAGCGGTCCGCGAATCGGGGCTCGAGTGGACGATCCTGCGCCCCAACACCTTCGCGTCCAACACCCTCAGCTGGATCGAACCGCTGCGCGCGGGACACCCGGTGCCCAACCTCTACGGCGACGGCAAGCAGGCGGTCGTCGACCCACGCGATGTCGCCGAGGTCGCCGCCACGGCCCTGCGCGCCGGCGGGTACGACGGCCGCGTCCTGACCCTCACCGGCCCCCTCCTGCAGACCGGACGAGAGCAGGCCGCCGTCCTCGCCGAGATCATCGGACGCCCGATCGAGGTCACCGATATCGCCGCCGGTGAGGCCCGGGAATTCATGACCGCCGCCGGCCTGCCCCCGGCCTTCGTCGAGGGTTCGCTGATCGGTCAGGCATTCATCAGGGACGGCCACAACGAGTTGATCACCGGCGATGTCGCGGAGGTGCTCGGCCGGGAACCCCGAAGCTATGCCGACTGGGCCGCTGACCACCGCACCGCCTTCGCGTGAGACCGGCCCGGAGCGATGCCGCTCCGGGCCGGATCACGGTCAGTTCATCGTCAGCACCCACGAGCCGTTGCAGCCCTTGCGGTCGTTCAGGTCGTCGTCGTAGACCCAGCTGAACCTGATCGGCGGATTCGTGCGGACGTTCCATCGCCCGGACGGCGAGGTCACGACCTTGCCCTTGCGCGCCAGCACGCCCACCTCGTCGTGCGCGAACTGCCATTTGCCGCCGCTGGTCGGGTAGTTCAACCGCAGTGTCACCCGGCCGCCGGTGTGGTTCTGGACCACCAGGCACGAGCCGGGGTGGTGCACGTCGATCGCGTACTCGCCGAATTCGCCCTCCTCGGTGTTCTCGCCGCTGTCGGTGAGTTCCACCGGATCGGTGAAGTCGGCGTGTGCCGGACCGGCCCCCATGACGGTCACGGTGGTCACAGCGATGCCCGCCGCGATCAGCCCCAGTGTCTTCATCCCGTTCCCTCCTGTCGTTCCGGCGGAAGCCGCCGGACCGTGAAAGAGCTTTCCGGGCAAGCACTTCCGATACCTTGTCGCGCGCTTAAGGCGGGCGCCGCGGCGACCTGGGCTCTCGCCGAGCTCACTGCGGCGCCGGGACGGCTGTGCGCACGGATTTCACTTTTCCGGGGGTGACGCGCTAATGTTCCTTCTCGCACGGCGAAGCCCCGAGGGGCTCGTACGGCACGCGGATGTAGCGCAGCTGGTAGCGCATCACCTTGCCAAGGTGAGGGTCGCGAGTTCGAATCTCGTCATCCGCTCAACGAGAAGCCCGGCCGTCGTGTCGGGCTTTTCTCATGTCCCGCGCCGCTCCAGACGCTCGCGACTCAGCGGCGGCAGGAACTCGCCGAGCAACCTCCGCCGCCACCAGATCCGCTCGCGGAACAGCTGCGTGGGCGTGCTGAAGTGGTACTCGTAGAGCCGAGCGCGCAGATAGCGCGGTGGCGCGTCGGGGAAGGGGCAGTGCCGGAGCAGGCGCAGGGTGTCGCGGTCGTTGTCGAGCAGCCGGATGATCAGCGGAATCGCCCAGGATCGGGCATAGGCGGGCGAGAGCGCGGCGAACCACATCAGCCAGTCCAGCCGCAGGTGATAGGGCGCCCACTGCCGCGGGCGGAATCCGAGGGCCCCCGGTTTGCCCTTGAACTCGTATTCGCGCCATTCGGTGTCGTCGTCGAGGTGCTCGGCATCGGTGCCCTCCAGCACGATCTCCTGGCGGACGCGGGTGATGCTGCCGAACGCGCCATAGGTGTTGACCAGGTGCAACGGGTCGAACGAGGCATTCATCGCCTGCCGCGCGGAGAGCATGTTGCGCACCGGCCAGAAGCTCAGCACGCCGACCATCGCGACGTAGGCGAACACCGAGCCGGCGAACCACCACGGCGGGTCGGCGACCGGCGGCGCGTCCGGCAGCAGCGGATACGCGCTGACGGCGGTGGTCGCCAGCAGCAGCGTCACCCAGTTCAGCCAGGCGAAATTGCCCGAGATCACCAGCCACAACTGCGTGATGATGACGATGATCGCCGCGACGCTCGCCACCGGCTGCGGCGCGAACAGCCCGAACGGCACGATCAGCTGGGCGAAGTGATTCGCCGCCACCTCCACCCGGTGCAGTGGCCTGGGCAGGTGGTGGAAGAACCAGCTCAGCGGGCCCGGCATCGGCTGGGTCTCGTGGTGGTAGTACAGGCAGGTCAGATCCCGCCAGCAGCGGTCGCCGCGCATCTTGATCAGCCCGGCCCCGAACTCCACCCGGAACAGCAGCCAGCGCGCGGCCAGCAGCACCAGTAGTGGCGGCGCCACCGTGTCGTTGCCGAGGAAGATCGCCAGGAAACCTGCCTCGAGCAGCAGCGATTCCCACCCGAACGCGTACCACGCCTGCCCGACGTTGACGATCGACAGATACAGCGCCCACAGCGCGAACCACAACCCCATCGCCGCCCACAGCGGCACCAGATCGGCCAGCCCCAGCGCGACCGCCACCGCGAGCACCGCCCCGAACCAGGCGACGGCGGCGAAGATCCGATCCGAGTAGCGCAGGTGGAACAGGCTCGGTGACCGGCGGAACGGCGTCCTGGCCAGGTAACGCGGAATGGGCAACATCCCGCGCTCACCGAGCAGCGCGCGGAACTGCAGGGCTGCCGCGAGAAAGGCCAGGGCGTAGACGACCGCCAGGCCGCGCTGGAAGATCAGCCTGCCCTGCCAGTATTCCGGTGCCGTGAACCACTCCATGCGTGTGTGCTCCCGGTGGTCGACGTCCCGCACAGAGGGGGTACCCCGATCCGCCCCGCGGAATCTAGGACGGTTCGAGCCCGGTGCCGCCGAGCAGCGCGCCGCGCAGGTCGGCCTCCTGCCAGTGCTCGGCGATTCCGGGCCGAACCCGCAGGTATTCGACGACGCGATCGGTGTCCCAGCCGTGTGATTCGCGCAGCCCGGCGCCGATCATCGCCAGGTAGCGGGCCGAGGGGCGCTGCGGGGCAACGGTTTCCGGATCCCAGGGCGAGGTGAACGTGAGGACGGGAATCCCCTCGTGCGTGCCTGCGTGCACCACCGTCTCGTACCGCCCCGGCCCGAGCCGGACCGCACCGGCGGCCAGGACCGGCGCCGGGTCGAAGTCGACGCCCGGCGCGCGGTACATCTCCTGGGCCAGGAGGTCACCGAACTGGCCGAGCGTCAGCAGATATCCGTGTGCCGCCGCGCCGATCGGCCAGCCCGCGGGCGGGCGGGCGGCGTAGAAGCCGACCCCGCCGGTCCAGACGGGGCTCCGCCAGGCGAAATACAGGCAGCCCGGCAGGATCAGCGGGGTGCGCGCGGCCGGCGCGGCGGGATCACGGAAGCCCGGATAGAGGTGGTCGGTACCCGGCGGTGTGCCGCCGAGGCGGTAATAGGCGAACCGCTCCGCGAGCATGTTGGAGCCGTACGCGGCGTACCAGATGTGCTGAGCTGTGGTCACTGGCTCACCTCGGGTGGGTCACGGTTGGACGCGCGGCGGAAACGGACGCGCGTCTCCTCCCGATTCTCCTTCGAACGGGTCGGGAGGACCTCGAAGGGGAGAGATCATGAGATCAGTCATCGTGGTGGCCGCGCTGGTGGCGCTGGCCGGCGGACTGGCCGGTTGTTCCGGTGACCAGGGCTCCGGACCGACGACCACCGTCGCCGCGCCCGGCACGACATCGCCACCCACCGTGGCGATCACCCTGCCGTCCGGCACCCCGCCGATCATCGTGCCGAGCCCGGTGTCCACGGTGCCGCAGCAGGGACCCGGCCCCGGGAATCCGGACCCGGAGCCGGAAGGGCTGCCCTCCCGCGACGACGCCACCGTCGACGCCCGCGACTACCAGCAGCGGGAGAGCTACTACTTCCAATCGCCCACCGGCAACATCATGTGCGGCATCCTCGCCGACGCCCCCTTCGGCGTGGGTTGTCAGCTCGCGCACGCGAATGTCATTCCGCCGCAGCTGCCGGACTGCACCGACGCGCCGAACCGCAAGGTCGCCGTGCACACCGTCGGCGGCAAGTCGGAGTTCCTGTGCACCAGCCAGGGCATCTTCGTCGGCGAGCCGGTCGACGGCACCTGGAAGGGCGGCGGCGCGATCCTGAACTACGGCGACACCCTCGTCGTGCGCGGCGTCGCCTGCACCTCCAGCGAACAGGGCATCCGCTGCGACGCGGCGGGCCGCGGCTTCACCATCTCCGCCGACGCCCAATCCCTCTTCTAGCCCGGCCGCGGGATGTAGACACCGGCGGCCCGCAGCTTCGCCTCGATGAGCGCGGCGAGCCTGCCGGGTGCGGTGTCCGCTTCCTGGTTGTGGTGCGCGATCATCTGATAGCGGGTGGCCGCCTCGGTGCGCGCCTGCAGGCCGGTCACGATCCGCAGCTGCGCGGGATTGGCGAGCAGTTGCGCGACCAGGGCGGTGGCGAGCTCCTCGATCCTCGGGTCGTCGGGCGCCC
The DNA here is from genome assembly GCF_040654275.1 of Nocardia sp. NPDC050717. Taxonomy (NCBI): domain Bacteria; kingdom Bacillati; phylum Actinomycetota; class Actinomycetes; order Mycobacteriales; family Nocardiaceae; genus Nocardia; species Nocardia sp. NPDC050717. The sequence goes on along the minus strand of NZ_JBFAHR010000008.1, from coordinate 251,986 downwards.
AGTCCCTGGCCTCGACACCCCGTCGGAACAGGGCCACGTACTCGGGGTCCTCGACGGCGTTCTCGACATCGGCGAGGTAGTCGTCGAAACCCTCCGGCACCAGCGCCCTGGCCAGCACCCAACCCTCCCTCGTCGCGGCCACCTCGTCGGCGGGAAACCCGAGCCCGGGCATCCGTTCGAGCAGGGCCACCGCGCGGTCGGGCAGCAGTGCGCGGTTGCCGTCGGCCAGCCGGTGCAGGGTGTCGCGCCGGGCGGTCAGCTCGTCGATCCGCTCGGTGAGCTGCCGCCCGACCTCGGCGAGCGCGGCGGCGAACCGGTCGGCGTCGGCGTCGAGCAGCGGCTCGATCTCGGCGAGCGGCACGCCCGCCGCCGCCAGCGTGCGCACCTGGACCAGCCGCAACAGCTCGGCCGAGCCGTAGCGCCGGTACCCGGCGCTGTCGCGATCGGGCTCGGCGACCAGGCCGAGCTTGTGGTAGTGCCGCACCGTCTTCACCGTGACTCCGACGAACGCCGCCGCCTGCCCGATCGTGACCCCACTTCGCATGGGGCTCAGCTTGCCCGCTCGTCGGCACGTCCGCCGAACACCGCGTCGATCAGCTGCTTCTGCGCGACCTGGAAGGCGGGTGCGATTGACATCTCCGCGTCCTCGACACAGGTCAGGTACGCGGTCAGGGTGGTGTTCCCGTCGGGGGTGCTGAACATCAGCGCGCCGAAACCGCCCATGCCCCCGTTGTGGGTGATGACGGTCGCGCCGCCGTCGAGTTCGAGCACGAAGACACCGAGGCCGTAGTCCATGTTCGGGATGCCGGTGGCCCGCGTGGTGTACATCTCGGCGAGCAGCGGCCGCGGCACCAGCTGTCCACGCACCAGTGCGGTGATGAAGGTGTGCAGGTCCGCGGTCGTCGAGATCATGTCGCCGCCGGTGGAGATCCAGGAGGGGTTGTGCTCGGTGATGTCGACCGTGTGCTGTTCGTCGCCCTCGAGGTAGCGGTAGTAGGTGTGCGGGTGCGGCTCGGGCAGTTCCGTCGAGGTGCCGGGGCAGCTGGTGTCGGTCATGCCGAGCGGTTCGAAGATCAGGCGACGCATCTCCTCGGCCAGCGAGTTGCCGGTGACCTTCTCGACGAGCAGCCGGGCGATCACGTAGTTGGTGTTGGAGTAGCTCCAGTCCGTTCCCGGCTCGAAGCGGGCCGGCTTGGCCAGCGCCAGGGTGACCAGGTCCTCGGGCAGGTAGGTGTCGAACCGCTTGTCCAGCCATTCCTTGCCCGCGATCGTGGACGGGATGCCGGCGACGATGGTGCCGTCCGGGTAGAACTCACCGGTGTAGTTGAACACCCCGCTGGTGTGCTGCAACAGCATTCGCACGGTGATGCGCTCGTCCAGCGCGAACTCGGGCAGGTAGCCGAGCACCGGGGCGTCGAGGTCGATGCGGCCCTCGTCGACGAGCCGCAGCACCACGGTCGCGGTGAAGGTCTTGGTGTTGCTGCCGACGCGGACGAAGGCGTCGACCGGCGGCTTCGCCGTCGTGCCCAGCTCGCTCACCCCGGCGCTGTCGACCCACTCGCCGTGCTCGTCGTTCACCCGCAGCGCCACTCCGACGAATCCGGCGTCGATCATCTCCCGCATGATCTGCTGAAGATCCTGCCGCGCAATGGTGTTGGTGGTGGTCATGATGTCTCTCCTCGAATCGGTTGTTCCGGCTCCGTGCCGCTGAGAAGAGACTCGGCCCTGACCCAAGGTCAACCGCAAGAGTGATCCCGGTCACTCACGCGACGGTATCGGCGTCACCACCGATCGGCGAAAGTGGTTGAAGATGATCGACGTTCGCACATCGACGATCTCCTTGCGCTGCGTGAGCCGATCCAGCACGAAATCGCTCAGCTGGTCGTTGTCGGCGACGGCAATGTGCAGCAGGAAATCATCACTACCCGACATCACGAACACGGCGAGCACCTCGGGCAGACCCTGCACGAAGCTGCGGAAGGACTCGATCACCGCGCGGTCGATCGGCCGCAGTCGCACAGCGATCATCGCCTGCACCGGCCTGCCGATCTTCTTCAGGTCGACGTCGACCTCGTACCCGCGCACGATCCCGCGCCGGGTCAGCTCGCGCGGGAATCCTCGGTATCACGGTGTATTTCGCGGTCGAGAACATCGGGGTCGATCTGGCAACGGCTTCCGACGCGACATTGATCATCGCCGCCTATCCGATCATCACGATGGTTCCCGAGATCCTCAGCGGCCGTGCGCGATTCTCCGCTGTTCGCCTCGTGGGCATGCTGATGGCGATCGGCGGGGTGTGGCTGGTCGTGCGCGGCGGCGCGGGCGGCGGGCATCACCTGCTCGGTGACCTGATCCTGCTGGCGGGTGGCGTCGTGTGGGCGCTGTACAACCTCGTTGCCAAGCGCGACGACTCCGGTGCGCCCGCGGTGGTGGTCACCTATTACCAAACACTCGCAGGTGCAGTCGGTTTCGCGCTGCTGGCGCCGGCCGAAGCCGACAGCTGGAGTGTTCCGTCGGCTGCGAATCTGGCGCGCATCGGGTTCCTCGCGGCCCTGTGCTCGGTGGCGGCGTTCCTGCTCTACAACTACGGGCTGCGTGGGCTCGCGCCGAGCGCCGCGGTCAACCTGCTGAATGTCGTTCCGGTCGCCGGGCTGGCCTGGGCGGTGCTGCTGGTGAGAGAGCGGTTGGAGCTCGGGCAGGTGGTCGGCGGCGCGATCGTCATCGTGGGGGGTGATGATGGGCTTGCACCGGAAGGCCGACGAACGGTGAAGGCGGGGCGGCAATTGATCTGCCGCCCCGCCCTTTCGGTAGCCGGGCTACCGCGCCGTCGACTTGAAGCGGCGCAGCCGCAGGCTGTTGCTCACCACGAAGACCGAGCTGAACGCCATCGCGGCGCCCGCCAGCATCGGGTTGAGCAGGCCGGCCATGGCCAGCGGGATCGCGGCCACGTTGTAGGCGAAGGCCCAGAACAGGTTGCCCTTGATCGTGGCCAGCGTGCGCCGGGACAGCCGGATGGCGTCGGCGGCGGCGCGCAGGTCGCCCCGGACCAGGGTCAGGTCGCTGGCCTCGATGGCGACATCGGTGCCGGTGCCCATCGACAGCCCGAGATCGGCCTGGGCCAGGGCGGCCGCGTCGTTGACGCCGTCACCGACCATCGCGACGACCTTGCCCTCGGCCTGCAGCCGCTTGACCGTCGCCACCTTGTCCTGCGGCAGCACCTCCGCGATCACCTCGTCGATGCCCACCTCGTCGCCGATGGTGCGGGCCGCGCGGGCGTTGTCGCCGGTCAGCAGGATCGGGGTGAGGCCGAGTTCGCGGAACTGCGCGATGGCCTGGGCCGAGGTCGGTTTCACCGCGTCGGCGACCACGAGGACGCCGCGCGCCTTCCCGTCCCAGCCGACCGCGACCGCGGTCTTGCCCGCCGACTCCGCCTCCGCCATCGCGGTTTCCAGGTGCTCCGGCAGCGGTTGCGACCAGTCGGCCAGCAGCCGTGCCCGGCCCACGATCACCGCGGACCCGTTCACCACACCCTGCACACCGAGGCCCTCGACATTGGCGAAGCCCTCCACCGGCAGCAGCGTGCCGAACTCGTCCTGCGCGGCCTTGGCGATCGCCTGCGCGATCGGGTGCTCCGACGAATGTTCCAGCGCCCCGGCCAGTTCCAGCACCCGGCCGCGCTCCTCGCCCGCGGCGGGCAGCACGTCGAGCAGGGTCATCTTGCCGGTGGTGACGGTGCCGGTCTTGTCCAGCACGATGGTGTCGACCTTGCGGGTCGATTCCAGCACCTCGGGACCCTTGATCAGGATGCCGAGCTGGGCGCCGCGACCGGTGCCGACCATCAGCGCGGTCGGGGTGGCCAGGCCGAGGGCGCACGGGCAGGCGATGATCAGCACCGCGACTCCGGCGGTGAAGGCCGCCGCGATCGCGCCACCGGTGCCGAGCCAGAAGCCGAGCGTGGCCACGGCCAGCGCGATGACGATCGGGACGAAGATGCCGGAGATCTTGTCGGCCAGGCGCTGGGCCTGTGCCTTGCCGGTCTGCGCGTCCTCGACCAGCTGTGCCATCTGGGCGAGCTGGGTGTCGGAGCCGATCCTGGTGGCGCGCACCAGGAGCCGGCCGCCGACGTTGACGGTCGCGCCGGTGACGCTGTCGCCCGCGCCGACCTCCACCGGCACCGACTCGCCGGTCAGCATGGACGCGTCGACCGCCGAGCTGCCCTCGCTCACCACGCCGTCGGTGGCGATCTTCTCGCCGGGCCGCACCACGAATTCGTCACCGACGGCCAACTGCTCCACGGGGATTCGCGTCTCGACGCCGTCGCGCAGCACCGCGACGTCCTTGGCGCCAAGCTCCAGCAGCGCCTTCAGCGCCGCGCCCGCCCGGCGCTTGGAACGGGCCTCGAAGTAGCGCCCGGCCAGGATGAACGTGGTGACGCCCGCGGCGGCCTCCAGGTAGATGCTGCCGGTGCCGTCCATCCGCGCGATGGTGAATTCGAACGGGTGCGTCATCCCCGGCGTGCCCGCGGTGCCCCAGAACAGGGCGTACAGCGACCAGCCGAACGCGGCCAGCGTGCCCATCGACACCAGCGTGTCCATGGTGGCGGTGCCGTGCTTCAGGTTGGTCCAGGCCGCCTTGTGGAAGGGCAGCGCGCCCCACACGACGACCGGCGCGGCCAGCGTCAGCGACAGCCACTGCCAGTTGGTGAACTGCAGCGCGGGGATCATCGCCATCGCGATCACCGGGACGGTGAGCACCAGCGACACCAGCAACCGGGTCCGCAGCGATGCGGTCGGATCGGGCTCGGCGGCGGTCTCCTCGGTGCGCTCCGGCTGCTTCGGGGCGGGGAGTGCCGCGGTGTAGCCGGCCTGCTCGACGGTGGCGATCAGCTCCTCGGGGGAGACGTCACCGGAGAAGTCGACGCGTGCCTTCTCGGTCGCGTAGTTGACCGTGGCGGTGACCCCGTCGAGCTTGTTGAGCTTCTTCTCGATCCGGTTCGCGCAGGAAGCGCAGGTCATGCCACCGATCACCAGTTCTACCTGGCCGGTGCCCGGTGGGTGTGTCACGGCGGTCATGGGGTGCTCCGTTTCGTTCCTGGTATCGATTCTTGCTGAGGGATTGCTGGTGGGACAGTCGGGGTCGGCGTGCTCAGTGACCGTGGCCGGGTGTGCCGTGGTCGGCCGGCGCGCTCGTCGGGGCCTGGCCGCTCGCTCCCGCATCCGGCTGGGCGACCCGCACGGTGAACTCGGCCGTGCGCACCACGCCCTGGTGCTGGAAGTCGAGGAACAGGCGGTAGTCGCCCGCGCTCGGCGCGTTCACCACGAAGTCGATCCCGGGTCCGGCGGGAGTGACCCCGTCGCCGGGCGCGCCCTCGGGGTGCACGTGCAGATAGGCCAGGTCGGCGGCGCGCAGGGCGACCAGGTGACCGTAGGCGCCCAGGTAGGGCTGCAGATCGGTGACCGGGGTGCCGTTGCGGCTGACCGACAGGGTGACCGGCGAGCCGGCGCCGGGCGTGATCGTGCCGTTCAGCGCGACCTCGTATTCGCCGACCTTCGCGGTCGGGGCCGGGGCGGGCAGGGCCTGCGCGTCGTAGTTGCCCGCGACCCGCAGATCCGCGCCGAGGGTCAGGCTCGGCCCGCCCGCCGGGGTGAAGTCGGCGAAGACCCGGTAGTCACCGGCCCGGCTCAGGTTCAGCGGAACCGTCCAGGTCCCGGCCGGATCGAGCACCGGGTGCACATGCTGGAAGCCGGCCATGTCGCGCCGGACCACGATCAGGTGCAGGTCCTTGTCGTGGCTGGTCTGGTACTTCGTGACCGGCGCGCCGGTGGCGTCGAGGATGCGGAAGCTGACGGGGGCCAGCGCGGCGGTCGTGGTGACCGTCTTGTCCAGGGCCAGCGTGTAGCCCTTGTCGGTGACCAGCAGGCCGCCGGGCAGCTCGTCGGCGGGGGCCGCCGCGGTCTCGTGCTCGCCGTGCCCGGCCGGTTCGGTGGGTTCCGGACCGACCAGGGCGCCGGCGGCCAGAGCGATCCCGAAGACCGCCGCGAGGCCGAGGGTGAAGCCGGCGAACTTGGTAGTTGCGTTCATCGGGATGCTCCGTTTCGGGTTCAGTCGGCGAGTTGGAAGCCGGCCGCGGTCACGGCGTCGGCGAGGGCGGTGCGGTCGGGCTCGGTGCCTTCGATGGTCACCTTGCCGTCGGCCAGGTCGACGTCGACGCCGGTGACGCCGGGCAGGGCGCCGACCTTGTCGCGCACCTTGTTGGTGCAGCAACCGCAGGTCATGCCGGTGACGGTGACGGTGGTGGTGCTCATGGTGGTGTTCTCCTCGTCGTCGATCTCAATCATTACCATACCCCCCTAGGGTACTTTGTCAAACAGTCGCGCCGGTCTTGTCGGCGGCCGGGGTGCGCATGACCGCCGCCGTGATCGCGGCGCCCGCCAGGGCGAGGACGCCCGCGCCGAGGAAGGCGGCCGAGTAGCCGTCGGTCAGTGCCGCGGCGTCGTCCAGCTGGTCGGCGCCGAAGGCGGCCGCCACCGCGGTCATCGCGGCCAGGCCGAGCGCGGAACCCACCTGGTAGCTCACGTTGACGATGCCCGAGGCCAATCCGCCCTCCTCCGGTCGCGCCGCCGAGATGGCGGTACCGAGCGAGGGGATGAAGGCCAGCGACATCCCGCCCGCGGCCACCAGCGAGGCGGGCAGCACGTCGACCCAGAAGTTGCCGGTGGGTCGCACCAGCGACATGATCCCCAGGCCGATCCCCAGCACGATCAGGCCTGTGACGATCATCGGCTTGGCGCCGAATCGCTGCATCGCCTTCGGGGCGAGCACCACCATGCCGAGCATGATCAGCGTCGTCATCGGCAGCAGTGCCGCGCCGGACGGGAAGGCGCTGTAGCCGAGCACCTGCTGCAGGTACAGGTTGAGGAAGAACCACATCGGCACCCACGCGGCGGCCAGGGCGAACTGGGCGAAGTTGGCGGCGGCCAGGTTCGGTGCGCGGAAGATGCTCAACCGCATCAGCGGTTCGCTCCGGCGCGACTGGATGACGACGAACCCGGCGAGCAGCGCGGCGGCCAGCGCCAGCACGCCCCAGGTCTGGCCCGAGGCCCAGCCCGCCTCCGGCGCCTGCACGATGGCGTAGACGGCGGCGGCCAAACCGGCCGTCACGGTGACGGATCCGGCGATGTCGATCGAGCCCTTGCGCGCGGGGGCGGCAGGCATCAGCAGCGGTACGGCGATCAGCGCCAGCGCGGCGATCGGGATGTTGATGTAGAAAACCCAAGGCCAGCTGATGTATTCGGTGATCACGCCGCCGAGGAACACGCCGGCCGTACCACCCGCGGGCGCGGCCGCGCCGTACACCGCGAGCGCCTTGGTGAGTTCACCCGGTGAGCCGCCGAACAGCATCATCAGCAGGGTCAGCGCCGAGGGTGCGATCAGCGCGGCGCCCGCGCCCTGGATCGCCCGCCCCGCCAATTCGAGCCCGACCGTCCCCGCGGCGCCCGCGAGCACCGAGCCGACCGCGAGCACGAGCCAGCCCGCCCCGAACACCCGGCGCGCGCCGAGCAGGTCGGAGAGCCTGCCGCCGAGCAGCAGCAGGCCGCCGAAGGCCACTACGTAGGCGTTGAAGACCCAGGTCAGATTGCCCGGCGTGAAGCCGAGGTCGGCCTGCATCTCGGGCAGTGCGATCCCGATGATCGAGGTGTCCATGATGACCATGAACTGCGCGGCGGCGATCACCGCCAGCGCCCACCACTTCCTGGTGGATACCGATTGTGTGGTCACGACTTTCGTCCTTTCGAGCGGAGTGCGTCTCGTGCTCGGTACCATACCCCCCTAGGGTATTAATGTGTCAAGACTCGAACCGAAAGGATTTCGCGGGACCTGAACAGCGCGAAGCCCGACCCGCACTCGGCGGATCGGGCTGTTCGTGCTGGAGTGACGCGGGAGGGATACCCCCGTAGGGTGATGTCTCTAGTGCCCGTGCAGGTTGCGGGCCGTCGGGGAGGTGGGGACCGTGGCCGGGTCGGGGGCGGTGCCGAGGAGGCGGTCGGCCGTTCCCGAGGTGGTGACGGTGAACCAGTAGTGCTCGTTCTTGTAGTGGTGGTGGCGGTGGTTGCGCCAGATCGCGCGGTAGAGCGCGTGTTCGGGCTTGTAGTCGGTGTGGATCAGGTAGTGGGTCCACTCGTAGAGCAGGCCGAGGGTGGTGATCGTCAGCAGGAAGGTGAGGCCGAGGCCGAGACGGGGGAAGGCCAGCAGGGCGATGGCGACCAGGGCGATGATCGTGTACGTCAGCGATCTCGTCGGGATGAACACCAGCGGAATGTCGCGCGGATCCGTGTGGTGCGCACGGTGTTTGCTCGCCAGCTCGCTGTCGATGGTGAGCGGACCGAGGTGCCGCGGCCGCCAGTGCAGGACGGAGACGTGGATGATCCACTCCGTCAACGGGAAGGTGCCGACGACGATCAGCGGGACCAGCGCGTCGGTGAACCGCCAGTCACCCACCACGATCCGCGCGGCCAGCGCGGCGACGAAGACGGCGGCGATCATCCAGGGCGAGGGGTGCCGGACGAATTCGCGCGCCATGTCGCCCAGCGTCGCGCCGCGCCGGATCGCGCGGGGAGTACCCGGTCGTCGCTGGTCCGTCCGCGTGGTCGGGTCGGCGGTCGGTGGCGGCGCTGCTCCGGCGTTCCTGGCGGGAGCGGTGTCGTGCGACGTCGTTGTCGGACGGTCATTCATAGCGATTCCTCGGGGTGGTTCACGCCCCGTCGAGGGCGTGGATGAGAGCGGTGGTCGCCGGCGCGAGCAGTGCGCGCGCGGATTCGGCGGCCCGTTCCGGCTCGCCCGCGTCGATCGCGGCGGCCAGGTCTCGATACGCGTCACCATTGCCGACTTCGGCGGCCATGATCGGCGCGAGCGCCGCCAACGCGGGTTCGTAGGCGGCACGCAACATGGAATACATCAGCCGGAACGCGATCGAATCCGCGAGATCCAGGACGTGGTCCCAGAATTCGAGGGCGATGCGCTGCTGGGTGATGGGGTCTTGCTCGGCGGCAAGCGATTCCACGGTTCGGTGGAGTTCCGCCAGGTCCGCGGAGGCGAGCGGATCGTCGCTCGCGTCGGGAACCGGCGTCGCGCCGATTCCGGCGGTGGCCCGGGTAGGTCGGGCATTCTGTTGGTCACCGGCTACGGGTGCGCCGACCCGAGGCGCGGCGCCGGCGTGGCCCGACCGCATCCGCCCAACCCGCGCGGCAGCCAACTCGGCGATCTTGGGCCCATTGTGCCCACGTGCCTCGAGAATGCTCCGCGCGACAGCCGGATCGATGGTGTCCCCCCGAAGCAGCAACCGCGGCAACACTTCCAGCCCCGCACTGCGCCGATAGTCGAGCACAGTGGTCGCTTCCCCCTGCCGCACCGACACCAGCCCCGCCGCCGCCAACCGCTGCAAAGCCTCCCGAACAGCAGGCCGGGAAACCCCCAACGCCTCAGCCAACTGCCGCTCACTCGGCAAGGTGCTCCCCGCCACCAACTCCCCACCCAGCACTTCCCCGGCGATCTGCTCGAACACATCCCCGGATACCGAGCGCTTCACCACAGGAGTCCATGCCATGCGTCGATAATCCCCCCAACAGGTCAAGAGGTCAAGTGGTCAGACCAGTTGTTTTGATCTGACGCGACATCGGAGAGAATTCGTGTCTGTCAGGAAGGGTCGGAGCCGCGGATGGCGGAGAGCCAGGTGAAGGTGGTGGCGGCGACGGTGGTGGTGCCGAGGAAGGCGGTGAGGTCGCCGTTCATGACGTAGACCCAGAGCAGGCCGAAGAACGGGGCGGCTACGGCGGGTTGGAGGTCGAGCAGCAGGCGGCGGGCGATGCCGAAGTTCGGGGGATTCGTGGGGCGGCTCGGATTGTCGACGAGCTTGCCGGCCGGCTCGGTGGTGCGGACCCGGCCGGAGGGGTAGAACCGCGATTCGCCCGCGTGGATCGCGCGGTCGGACAGCTCCAGGTCGGTGGGCGTGAGCGTGGACAGGCTCGGGTCCCAGAACACCGGCTGCCACACCATCCGATCACCGCTGGTGATCTCCAACCACGACCGGCTCACCAGCCGATGCTGCTGACGCACCCGCCGCCCTCCGACCCGCCCCCGCGCGACCAGCCCACTCGGCAGCACCCCGAAGGCCAGCCCCAGCTGATACGCCGTGAACCCCACCACCCCCACCGCGACCACGGCCAGCGCACTCACCTGATCCAGATCCGCGAACGGCACCCACGCGGCGATGACCGCGAGGGTGCCGCACGTGACGAGCAGCGGATAGGTGAGCGCGCGCGCCGGGCCGGAACTCGGCACCGCTACTTCACGAAACCGATCTTGGTGTAGTCGAGGGAGGCCAGGCCGGCGGCGCCGAAGTTGGCGAGGTCGGCGCGCACCGCGACATTGCCCGCGGACTGGAACAGCGGCAGCGAATGGCCCTCTTCGAAGATCTTGCGGTCGAGCTGATTGGCCAGCTCCTTGGCCTTCACCGGATCGAGCTCGGAGACGGTCTGCTCGATCAGCGCGTTGATTTCCGGGGAGCCGATGCGACCGTAATTGCCCTGGACATCGTCGGGGTTGTACCCGTAGATCTGGGTCAGGCTGCTGAGCGGGAAGGGATCGCCCGCCCAGAACCACTGGCCGACATCGAAGTTGCCCGGCCCCAGCACATCCGAGAACAGGCCGGCGCCCGGCTTGGTCTCGATAGTGAGTTTCACGCCGATCTGCGCCAGGTTCTGCTGAATGATCTGCCCGATCTGGATATTGGTCGGGTCGTTGTACATGACGTCGCGGATTTCCAGTTTCCGCCCGTCCTTCTCCCGCACTTCACCGTTGAGCTTCCAGCCGAGGGCGTCGAGTTCCTGCGCCGCCGCGGTCGGATCGAACGGCAGGCTGTTGTCCTGGTAGCCGTCCTGACCACGCAGATAGATGTGATTGTTCAAGGGCTTCGGGTCGGCGACCAGCCCGTTCTGGATAGCGGTGACGATGCCCTGGCGATCGATCGCCTTCGAGATGGCGACGCGCACACCCTGGTCGGCGAGAAGGGAACCGGGAGCGCCGTTGAAGGTGAAATGCCCCCAGCTGTTGCCGGGCGCGCGGCGAATAGCGACGCCCGGGGTGTCCCGTGCCGACTTCAATTCGTCGCGGCTGGCCACCCCTACCGCGTCGATCTCGTTGTTGAGCAGGGCCGGGACGAAGGCCGAGCTGTCGAGCACACTGAAGGTGATGGTGTCGAGCTTGGGCTTGTCACCCCACCACGTGGGATTGCGGCCGAGCACGACGCGATTCTGTCCGCGGTCGATCGACTGGACGACGAACGGCCCCGCCGACACGGTCAGCGCATCGACCTGGCTGTTGTTGAATGCCTCCGGGGTCGAGGTCACCGATTTCGGGAACAGCATCGAGTTCCCCGCGAACTGGCCACGCCAGTCGGCATAGTGCTGCTTGAACGTGATGACGGCCTGCTTGTCGTCGACTCCGCGCTCGACCTTCTCCACGCGATCGAAACCACCGTTGTTCGCGATCAGATAGGCCTTGTCGCGCCCGCTGAGCGCGTTCGCCTGGGACGCGATGTCCTCCCAGGAAATCGGCGTGCCGTCGGTCCAGACCGCCTTGGGGTTGATCGTGTACGTCACCTGCTGCGGATTCGTATTGGTGAGTTCGACATTCGTGAAGAAGTCGGTGTTCACCGAGAGTTCGGCGGCCGCGTTCGTCTTGAAAGCGCGCGGCATCACCGGCCGGAGCAAGGATCCGGTGTCACCGTCGTTGCCGTCGGTGTGCAGGTTGTTCCAGTTCTCCGGCAGCGAGGTCAGGGCGAGTCGCAGATTGCCGCCGTCCTGCAATTCGCTGACATCTTTGGGATTGATGTCGTTGGTGGTGCCGAGCGCGGCCTCACCGGTTCCCGCGGTGTCGTCGCCAGAGCCACACCCGGCAGCGATCAAACCGACGATGACCAGTGGTACGGCCAATCGCGTTGTCATTGAACGAGTCCGCATGGACCGCTCCTTTCTGTTGTTCGCTGCACGAGCTCGGTCGAGCTATTTCGTGAACCCGATCTTCGTGTAGTCGTAGGTGGCCAGTCCGGGTGAGCCGATGTTGGCGAGGGTGGTGCGGGCCCCGACACTGCCGTCGGACTGCATGAGCGGCAGCGAGTGGCCCTCCTCGAACACCTTGCGATCCACCTCGTTGGCCAGCTCGATGGACTTCTGCGGGTCCAGTTCCGTGAGCGTGCGCTCGATCAGGGCGTTGAGTTCGGGGGAGCCGATGCGGCCGTAGTTGCCCTGCAGATCGTTCGGGTCGTAGTAGTAGACCTGGCGCAGGCTGGACAGCGGGAACGGGTCGCCCTGGAAGACGAATTGGGCGGCGTCGAAATCGCCGGGCTGGATGACATCGGTGAAATACCCGGCGGCGGGTTTGGTGTCGATGGTGAGACCGACGCCGATCGCGGCCAGGTTCTGCTGGATGATCTGGGCGACCTGGACCCAGGTGGGGTCGTTGTACATGACGTCGCGGATGACGAGCCTGCGGCCGTCCTTCTCCCGCACGTCACCGTTGCGGACCCAGCCGAGCGCGTCGAGTTCGCGTGCCGCGGCCTCGGGATCGAAGCCGAGGCTGTTGTCGCGGTAGCCCTCCTGCCCCTGCAGGAAGACGTGATTGTTCAACGGCTTCGGGTTCTCGACCAGACCGTTCTGCAGGGCGGTGACGATCCCCTGGCGGTCGACCGCCTTCGAAATCGCCACGCGGACACCCTGATCGGCGAGGATCGAGCCCGGTGCGCCGTTGAAGGTGATGTGCCGCCAGCGATTACCGGGTGCCCTTCGCACGACCAGCCCCTCGGTGCCGCGCACAGTCTTCACTTCGTCGACGGTGGCGAGCCGGACCAGGTCGAGCTCGTTGTTCTGCAGCGCCTGAACCCACGCCGAGTGGTCGAGCACGCTGTAGGTGATGGTGTCGAGGACCGGCTTGTCGCCCCACCAGCGCGGGTCGCGGCCGAGGGTGATCCGGCCCTGCGCGCGGTCGGTGCCGGTGATCATGAACGGGCCGGAGGTGAGGCCCATCGCGTCGGCCAGGCTGGTGTTGAAGGCCTCGGGGGTGCTGGTCACCGACTTCGGATACAGCGACGCGTTGCCGGCGAACTGGCCACGCCAGTCGGCGAACGGGGTGCTGAAGTGCAGGATCGCCTGCCGGTCGTCGACCCCGCGCTCCACCTTCTCGACGAACTCGAAACCGTTGGTGATCGCGATCAGGAACCGCTTGTCGCGGCCGCTGAGCGCGTTCGCCTGGGCCGCGATGTCTTCCCAGGTGATCGGCGAACCGTCCGACCACACCGCCTTCGGGTTGAACGTGTACGTCACCCGCATGGGATTCGTGCTGGTCAGCTCGGCACCGGTGAAGTAGTCGGTGTCGAGGGTGAGCTTGCCCGCCGCGTCGATCTCGAACGAACGCGGCATCGTCGGACGCAGGATGTCGGCGATCTCGCCGTCGTTGCCGTCATTGGACAGCGTGTTCCAGTTCGCCGGGTAGGAGGTCGTCGCCAGCCGCAGGTTGCCGCCCTCGCGCAGTGCGGAACGGTCCATCGGATTGATGTCGCTGGTGGTGCCGATCGCGTCGGTGAGACCGGTCGCCGAGTCCTCGGATGCGCCGCAGCCCGCCACGATCATCCCGGCCGCGACCACCACGGCCGCGCACCGCAACCGGGCTCCGCGTGCCTGCATGCGTCGAGTTCTCATGGCATCTCCTGGCTCAACCGCTGACGACGGGTTCCGGTACGGCCGCGATCAGCTTGCGGGTGTATTCGTGCTGAGGATTCGCGAAGATCTGCTCCGCCGGGCCGGATTCGACGATCTTGCCGCGCAGCATGACCGCGATGTCGTGGGCGAGGTTGCGGACCACCGACAGGTCGTGGGAGACGAACAAGTAGGACAGGCCGCGTTCGGCTTGCAGGTCGCGCAGCAGGTTCAGGACGCCTGCCTGGATGGACACGTCGAGGGAGGAGACGGGTTCGTCCAGGACGAGCAGTTCGGGGTCGAGGGCGAGGGCGCGGGCGATGCTGATGCGCTGTTTCTGACCGCCGGAGAAATCGGCGGGGTAGCGCTCGGCGTGCTCGGGGCGCAGGCCGACCTGGCGCAGCAGTTCGGGCACCCGGCGGTTGACCTCCTCGTGCGAGCGGCCGTCGATGCGCAGCGGTTCGGCGAGCGCGTCGAAGATCGGCAGGCGTGGGTCGAGGGAGGCGCTGGGATCCTGGAAGACGATCTGCATCTTGCGGCGGATCTCGCGGGTGCGTGCCTTGGTGAGGGCGGCGACGTCGGTGCCGAGCACCTCGATGGTGCCCGCCTGCGGGCGCACCAGGTCCATGATCTGGCTGAGCGTGGTCGACTTGCCCGACCCCGATTCGCCGACCAGCGCCAGCGTGCGGCCGGCGCGGACGCTGAAACTGATGCCGTCGACCGCGCGGACCTCGCCGGTCTTGCGGCGCAGCACCACGCCGGAGGTGAGCGGGAAGGTCTTCACCAGGTCGGTGACCCGCAGCACCACCTCGGAATCGACGGCCTCCGGCTTCGGCGGTGCCGGGATCTCCTTGCGGTAGGCCTCGAACAACTGCGCGGTGCCGACCTCGGCGGTGCGGATACAGGCCACCGCGTGCCGGGGCGCGACCTTCTCCAACGGCGGCTCCGCGGCGGTGCAGTCGTCGATCGAGATCGGGCAGCGGGGGGCGAACGAGCAGCCGCGTGGCAGCGCGTGCATGGCCGGAGGCGCGCCGACGATCGGGATGAGTGGGGAGCGTGCCGGCCCGTCCATGCGCGGGATGGACCCGAGCAGGCCGACGGTGTACGGCATTCGCGGCGCGGTGAAAAGCTCAGCGACCGGGGCGGTTTCGACGACCTTGCCCGCGTACATCACCGCGACCCGGTCGGCGATGGTGGCCGCGATGCCCATGTCGTGGGTGATCATGATGACGCCGGCGCCGGTGATGTCGCGCGCCTTGCGCAGCAGGTCGAGGATCTGGCGCTGCACCGTCACGTCGAGTGCGGTGGTCGGCTCGTCGCAGATGATCAGCGCCGGATCGTTGGCGATGGCCATGGCGATCACCACGCGCTGGCGCATGCCGCCGGAGAACTCGTGCGGGAAGTTCCGCGCGCGCAGCCGCGCATCGGGGATGCCGACGAGCTCCAGCAGGTCGATCGCGCGTTCGCCCGCCTCCTTGCGGGTCATCGAGCCGTGCGCGAGCAGGGCCTCGGCCACCTGGTCGCCCACCCGGTACACCGGGGTCAGCGCCGAGAGCGGGTCCTGGAACACCATGCTGATCGAGGAGCCACGCAACTTCGACATCTGCTTGTCGCCGAGACCGAGCAGCTCACGCCCGCGCAGCCGGATCGAGCCCTGCACGCGCGCCTGTTCGGGCAGCAGGCCGATCACGGCGAGCGAGGAGACCGACTTGCCGGAACCGGATTCGCCGACGATGGCGAGCACCTCGCCGTCGGCGACGGTGAAGTTCACCCCGCGCACCGCGTCGACGCGCCCCTCCTCACCGGGGAAGGAGACGCGCAGGTCGGTGACTTCGAGCAGCGGCGCGGTCGAGGTCGTCATCGCTTCTCCTTCTGCTCGGCGATGTCCTTGCGCGCCTTGCGGGCGCCGCGCGCGCCGGGGTCGAAGGCGTCGCGGAGCCCGTCGCCGACGAGGTTGGCGCACAACACGATCGTGATCAGCAGGCCACCGGCGAACAGGAACAGCCAGGGGTAGGTGAGGGCCGACTTGGTGCCCGCGGCGATCAGCGAACCCAGCGACACATCGGGCGGCTGCACGCCGAAACCGAGGAAGCTCAAGCCGGTTTCGGCGCTGATGGCGGCGCCGACGGCGAGGGTGGTGTCGATGATCAGGATCGAGGCGATGTTCGGGAGGATGTGGCTGATGATGATCCGGCGGGTCGGCGCGCCCATGTATCTCGCGGCGCGGATGAACTCGCGTTCCCGCAGACTCAGCGTGAGGCCGCGGATGATGCGCGCGGAGATCATCCACCCGAACACGCTGAGCAGCGCGATCAGGATGATGATCGACCCGGAACCCTTTGTGCGCGGGGCGAACAGGGCGATGATGATGAACGCGGGCACGACGAGCAGCAGGTCGACCAGCCACATGATGGCCCGGTCGGTCCAGCCGCCCAGCAGCCCGGCAAGCGCGCCCGCCGTGGCTGCGATGACGCTGGCGAACAGCGCGACGCAGAAGCCGATGATCAGTGACTTCTGCAGCCCACGCATGGTCTGGGCGAGCACGTCCTGGCCGATCTGGGTGGTGCCGAACGGATGTTCGGCACTCGGCGGCTTCAGCAGCGCCTTGTAGTCGATCTGCTGGTAGTCCCACGGCAGCAGCGGCGGCACCGCGAAGCTGGCGATCAGCAGCAGAAGCAGCACGGCCGCGCCGACCACGGCGGGCTTGTTGCGCAGGAATCGGCGCCAGACCAGCTTGCCCCGCCCCGCCGCGACCGGCTCGGGTGCTCCCGCGACGATGAGTTCGGTTTCTGTCATGAGATACGCACCCTCGGGTCGAGCAGCGCCAGCACGATATCGGACAGCAATCCCGACACCAGCACCACCAATCCGGCGAAGGTGGCGACCGTGACGACGATGTAGAGGTCCTGGGCGTTCACGCCGTTGACGAACCATTCGCCGACGCCGTGCCAGCCGAAGATTCGTTCGACGAACACCGATCCGGTGATCAGTCCACCGAGGCTGTAGGCGAACAGCGTGGCCATCGGTATCAGCGCGGTGCGCAGGCCGTGCTTGTACAGGGCGCGATTGCGGGAAAGCCCCTTCGACCTGGCGGTGCGGATGAAATCGCTCTGCAGTACGTCGAGCATGGCGTTGCGCTGGTAGCGGCTGTAACCGGCCGCGGCGCCGAGTACCAGCACCAGCGTCGGCAGCACGAGATGCTGTGCGCGGTCGACCATCTGATTCCAGAAGCCCACGACCTGATCGGCCGAGGTCTCGCCGGTGTAGAGGAAGATCTGCGTACCTGCGGCCGTATTGATCTGTAGCGCACCGTATTTCAGCAGGGTGGCCAGCAAGAACACCGGCGTCGAGATGATCAGCAGGGAAAGTATCGTCGTGAAATAGTCACTGAACCGGTACTGCCGGATCGCGCCCGCCGCGCCGATCAACACACCGAGCACGGTGCCGAGCACCGAACCGAGGATCAGCAGCCGCAGGCTCACCGCGACGCGACGGCCCAATTCCTCACTCACCGGCTGCCCGGCCAGTGTGGTCCCGAAATCCCCTTGCACGACACCGCCGAGCCAGGTGAGATAGCGCTGGGGGATCGGCTCGTCGAGATGCAGTTCCTCGGCCTTCGCGTCGATCACGGACTGCGGCGGACGTGGATTGCGCTGCTCGAGACTGTCGAGCGGACGGAACGTGAGCGAAGCCAGGCTGAACGTGAGGAACGAGGCCAGCAGCAGGAGCACGACGTAGTTGAGCGCGCGCCGCAACAAGAAGCCGGTCATCAGTCCCCTCTGGATCGCGTATTCAGGCCCTGATCATAAGGACAGTCCGGCGTCGGCGTGTGGCGACGTGCGGCAGGATGGAACGGATGACGCCCGTGCACCCGAAACCGCAACTGGTCGCCACCGATGTCGACGGCACCCTGATCGACGACCTCGACAAGGTGTCGGCCCGTACCAAAGCCACCGTCGCCGCGCTCGTTGCCGACGGAGCCACCTTCGTGCTCGCGACCGGCAGGCCGCCCCGCTGGATCGAGCCGGTCGTCAGCGAACTCGGGTACGCGCCGCTCGCGGTGTGCGGCAACGGCGCCGTCATCTACGACAGCGCCAGTGATCGTGTGCTGTCCAGCCACACCCTCGACGTCGACACCCTCGCCTGGCTGGCCGAACTCGCCGAACGCGCGCTACCCGGCTGCGGGCTGGCGACCGAGCGGGTCGGCGCGAGCGCGCACGACGCGGCCACCCCGCAGTTCGTCAGCTCGCCCACCTACGAGCACGCCTGGCTCAATCCCGACGACACCGTCGTCTCGCACGCCGAGGTCATCGACGCGCCGGCGATCAAGATGCTGATCCGGCTCAGTTCGGCCCGCAGCTCCGAGATGCGTGCCGCGCTGGCCCCGCTGATCGGCGACCGTGCCGAGATCACCTACTCCACCGAGAACGGGCTGATCGAGCTCGCGGTACCCGGCATCACCAAGGCCTCGGGGCTGGCCGAGGTGGCGCGCCGGGTGGGTGTCGACGACTCGTCGATCGTCGCGTTCGGCGACATGCCCAACGATGTGCCGATGCTGACCATGGCCGGGCACGGGGTGGCGATGGGGAACGCGCATCCGGAGGCACGGGCCGCGGCCGACGAGGTCACCGGACGCAATGTCGACGACGGGGTGGCCATGGTGCTCGAGCGCTGGTGGGGCTGAGCGACAACGAACAACGGCCGGTGCCCTCGGAGCGAGGGGCACCGGCCGTTCTTCGCCTGACCGGGTGTCAGCCGGCCGGGGCGGGTTCCGCGGCGACCGGCGGCTGCGCCGGAGCCGGCTCGACGGGGGTGGCCTGCGGCGTCGCCGGGGCCTGCGGTTCGGTCGGTGCGGGCGCGGAGGGAGTCGCGGGCACCGTCGACTTGGGGGCCGTGGTCGCCGGCGCCTGCTCCGGCTTGCCGTTCATGCCCTCCATCTCGGCCTTGTACGTCTCGTTGTAGGTCTTCCAGAACGTGGTGACGATGCCGGTGAGCTCGTTGAGCACCAGCGATCCGTTCTGGAAATCGGTGCGCAGACCGTCCGGAACGAGGTAGGCGCTGCCGGTCGGCAGACCGAGCACGCCCGCGTCGCCACCCAGGCTCAGGTAGCGATCCAGGATCGCGCCGACCACCTCGAAGACCTGGCCGTTCTCGCCGGAGAACACGTAGCCGTTGGCGAACTTGGCGTACTGGCGGCCCTCGGCGCCCGACATCAGGTCCGACTGCGGCGCGCCGAGCGGGCCGTCGACACCGCCGCGGCTCACCCAGTGCCTGGCGATCTCGTTCTCCCCGGAGAGCCCGAGCAGCTTGTCGACCAGCGCGCCCAGCTCCGCCATGTTGCCCTGCGGTGCGCGGGCCTGCTGGCTCGGCGGCCGGGCCGGCGTCGCCGGGGAGGAGTAGGTGCCCGTGTTGCTCGCGGCGATGCTGCGGATGCGGTCCATCAGCGAGTAGGCCGCGTCACCGGGGCAGTCGGTGTTGCCGACATCGCGGTGCGCGAACACCACCGGCAGGTCGACGGCCTCGTTCTGGGCGTAGGGCGTGAACTCGGTGCCCTCGGAGTACATCGTGGTGTGGCCCTTGGGGTTGAGCCCGGCCACCTTCGAGCGCCAGCCGATGAACTTGCCGATCGCGTTGATCGACTCCTCGCTCGGCGTCTCCGACTCGTAGTTGCCCATCAGCGCGACGCCCGCGGTGTTCTCGTTGAAGCCACCGGCGTGGGCGCCCTGCACCGCGCGGTCGAGACCGCCGTAGCGACCCTCGAAGATCTGGCCGTAATGGTCGACGAGGGCGTTGTAGCCGACATCGCACCAGCCGAGGGTCTCGGCGTGATAGGCGTAGATCGCGCGGACGATGCCCGCCGACTCGGCGCGGCTGTAGTCGTTGCGGCCGGCCGTGTGGTGCACGGTGATGCCGCCCAGGCCGTCGTCGTAGGTGGGTTCCTCGCAGCGGATCGACTCGTCGGCGCCCCACTGCGCGCGGGTGATCACCTTCGGGCCGCCGCCGGGCAGCGCCGCGGCGACATCGTTGAGGGCGGCGTCGATGGCGGCGCGACCCGGGTTGATCAGCACGGCCTTGAGCGCGGCCTCGGTGACGTGCGCCGGATCGCTGTGGTCGGGCGCGGCGGTCGGCTTGCGGGTGACCAGCATCTGCACGGCGGTGGTCTCGCCGACGTAGATCGGTTCGGTACCGGTCGGCGCGTCGGCCGGGGCGTGATCGGTGGCCCTGGTGTCGACCGGATCGGCGTTGTACCAGGGACCCCAGTTGCCGTCCTGCTGCTTGGCGCGCAGCTTGGTGGTGGTGTTCACCATGTCGCGCGCGGTGAGCGCGACCATGCTGAACGGGGTCTCCTGGGAGAGTTCCTTGACCTGGGCGCCGACCTGATCGATGAGGTCGGGGCCGACCGCGCCGGGGGAGAGGGCGGGGGTGTCGGGGTTGGTGCCGGGCTCCAGGTTGGCCGGGTCGGCGATGAATTTCGTGCCGGCGGGGCGGGTCTGGGCGACCGGGCCGCCCGCGGGGGCGGTGGTCGTCGGCGCGGGCGGGGTGGTGCTCGGTGCGGCCGGTGCGGGTGCGCCCGGCGCGGGAGCTGCCGGTGCGGGTGCTGCAGGCGCGGCTGGTGCGGCTGGGGCGGGTGCGGCTTCAGCGGGCGCAGGTCCCGCGGGGGCAGGCGCGGCGGGGGCCGGTGCCGCAGGGGCAGGCGCGGTGGGGGCCGGTGCCGCGGGAGCTTGGGCGGCTGGTCCAGGCGCGGCCGGGGCCGGGGCCGGTGGCTGAGTCGGCGGGGCGGTCTGGACCGACGTGCTCGGGGCAGGCGGACGACCCGGCGCGTTCTGCTGCGCGGGTGCGCCGTTCTGCGGCGTCGGTGTCGCGGTGGCCGTCGGCTGGGACTTGTTCGGGATCGGCGGCAGCGGGATCTCGGTGGGCAGCGCCACGCCCGGCGGCACCGGTAATCCCGGCGGCACCGGGATCGAGGTCGGCAGCGGCAGCATCTGCAGGTCGGACAGGTGCAGATCGGGCAGGTCGAGGCCGGTCAGCTCACGCAGGGGGATCGTGATGTCGGGAGCCGAGTTCAGCGCGACCTCCGCCAGCTGGGTCGGGACGGCGGTGAGCTGGGAATCGTTGGTGCTGCGGTAATCGGTCGAATCGCTCAGTGCGAACGCGCCGATGGGCGCTGCGACCGCGAGCGTGGTGACCACCGGGAGCACGTAGGAACGTTTCGGCTTTCGGTATCGCACGTGCCTTCTCCAATCACGGTCGAGCTCGTAGACCTTGGTGGCATCCGGACCATTACCGGCAAGTGATGCTTGCTTCCTATCGCCTCACACACCACACTAGTTAACATACGTCACACATCTCAACCTCTACTTGAGGATTATGTGATTGCTCGAATGTAGCCTTCGGAACCCGCTCGGACACGACGACATGCCGACGCGAGCGCCGCCGGTCGAACACCGAAACCGTGGGAGCGCAAGATGAGAGCCGACTTCAAGATCAACCGCAGAACCCGCCGCGGCACCAGGCGCCGCGCGGCGCCGATGCTGCGGACGGTGCCGCTGCCGGTGCTCGTCGGCGGTTCCGCACTGGCGCTGACCGGCGCGATCGGGCTGTGGCAGGTCCTCCCCGGGCAGGTCACGCCGACGGTCGGGGCCGGGCACGGGCGCGGGATGAGTCAGGTCGGCGCGTTCGACAACGCGCGTGCGGGCTGGAGCGCCGAGGAGATCCTCGGCCACTACTACCCCGGCGCCGAATTCGGCCAGATCGGGCAGACGACGATCGGCGTGCGATTACAGGCGCAGGACGATGCCACCCTCGACACCTTCGCCGCCGCGGGCGCGCAGGTCGCGGGCCGGATGATCGGTCCCAACGAGGCCGCGCACCTCACCCCGCTCCCGGACGGCGGCGCCAGCGTCGTGGTGACCGCGGGCTGCGACGGCGAGGTGCTCTGGCAGGCCGCGACCGACGACCCGTTCGTCTATCCCGTCGACGCCGGGCCGGGCAGGCCCGCCGACGAACACCTCACGCTGTGCG
This sequence comes from Nocardia sp. NPDC050717, assembly GCF_040654275.1. Taxonomy (NCBI): domain Bacteria; kingdom Bacillati; phylum Actinomycetota; class Actinomycetes; order Mycobacteriales; family Nocardiaceae; genus Nocardia; species Nocardia sp. NPDC050717. Next base: position 230,216 of record NZ_JBFAHR010000008.1, on the reverse strand, counting down.
GCGGCACCGCCTATCGCGGCGCGCTCGGTGTCGCGCTGGAGAACGGCGCGTACCGGACCGTCAACCAGGTCGACCTGGACGACTATCTCGCCGGCCTGCTGCCCGCCGAGATGCAAGCCAACTGGGCCGATCAGGGCGCGTTCGAGGCCCTGCGCGCGCAGGCCATCGCGGCCCGTTCCTACGCGCTCGCCGAGAACCGCTACCCCTACGCGCAGACCTGCGACACCACCGACTGCCAGGTGTATCCGGGGACGGTGAAGGAGGACGCGCGCACCACCGAGGCGGTCGCGGCCACCGTGGGCACCGTGCTCCTGCGCGACGGGCTCATCCTGCGCACCGAGTACTCGGCGGCCCCCGACGGCGGCCGCCCCGCCGACATCGAGACCTTCGCCGTTGGCCCCGCGCCCGACGAGCTCGTCGAAACCGCCCCGGCGCCAACGGCTCCCACCGCGCCGACGCGGCCCGACCCGACCATCGAGGCACTCGCGGGCGAGAGTGCGATCGACACCGAGTACCGCCGCATCGGCGGTCCCGAGAGCTCGATCGGCGCGCCCATCGGCCCGGAAATGCTGCTGCCGCAACGGGCGGGCACCTACCGGATGTACACGAACGGCGTGATCATCGCGACGAAGACCCTCGGCGCGCAGGTGGTCGATTTCTCGACGCTGCTGCAGTTGGTTCCGGACGTAGCCGATCAGTTGCCACCGTCCGCGTCGGCCGATTCGGACAGCCCCGAAGCTGGTGCGCCGCAGGGGGTTCCGCCGGGCGGCGCGAGGCCCGCCGCGCCGGGCGAGCAAGCTCCTGGCACGCACGGCGGGCAGGCCCAGGTGCCGCCGGGGCAGCCGGTGCCTGCGGACCAGGCTCCGGTCGGACAGCTCCCCGTCGACCAGGTGCCGGCCGAAAGCATTCCGGCCGAACAGGTTCCGGTGGCACCCGCGCCGGTCGGCTAGCGCCGGGACCCGCCGATCGATCCGGCACGGAGCTCGTCGCTCAGCACGGACCCGGCGGACATGTTCTGGCGGAAGGGTTTCCGAGATCGGTGCTCAGTCGAGCTTGGTGTCGTCGAGCCCGACGGCGAGTGCGCGGAGCAGGCCCTCGAGCTGCGCGCGATCGTCGGTGCCGAGGGACGCGAGCAGGCGTTGTTCATTGGCCATGTGCAGTGGCAGCAGCTCGTCGACCAGGGCGCGCCCCTCGTCGGTGAGCTGGACGAAGACCGAGCGCCGGTCGTCGGCGCAGGGGGCGCGGCGGACGAGGTTCTTGGCGGCCAGGCGGTCGATGCGGTTGGTGATCGCGCCCGAGGTGACCATGGCGGCGCGGTTGAGCGCGCCCGCGGTGAGGCCGGAGTCGCCGCCGGAGCGGCGCAGCGTGGCGAGCACGTCGAACTCCCAGAATTCCAGCCCGTGCGCCGCGAAGAAGCGTTTGAGCTCCTGGTCGAGCAGGCGGGAAAGGCGGGTGATCCGCCCGATGATCGCCATCGGTGAGACGTCGACGTCCGGCCGCTGCTGCGCCCAGTGCTCGGTGATCAGGTCGATCGCGTCCCGCATGCGATTTCCTCTCGATTGAAACTCTTAACGTTCATCTACTTGACGTTGAGCAGCTCCGCCGGGTAGATATTTCAACGTTGAGATTATCAATCAGGAGCGAACATGACGATCGCGACCCGCCCGACCGGCTACGCGGGCACCCTCGCACTCACGGCCCTCACCCCCATCGTGTGGGGCTCCACCTACGCGGTCACCACCGAGTTCCTGCCGCCGGACCGGCCGCTGTTCACCGCGCTGGTGCGCGCTCTGCCCGCCGGTCTGCTGCTGCTCGCGTTCACCAGGACGCTGCCGCGCGGCGCCTGGATCGGCCGGGCCGCGGTGCTCGGCGTGCTCAATATCGGCGCGTTCTTCCCACTGCTGTTCGTCGCCGCGTACCGGCTGCCCGGCGGTGTGGCCGGGGTGCTCGGCGCGGTGGCGCCGATGTTCGCGCTCGGTCTGGCGGCCGTGCTGCTCGCCGAGGTGCCCACCCGGCGCAAGCTGCTCGCAGGGGTGATCGGCGTCTTCGGGGTGTCGCTGGTGGTGCTGCGCGGCACGGTCGAGCTCGACCTGATCGGGGTGGCCGCCGGGCTGGCGGGCGCGGCGTCGATGGCGGCGGGCACGGTGCTGACCAAGAAGTGGGGGCGGCCCGACGGCGTCGGCCCGTTGGCCATGACCGGGTGGCAGCTCACCGCGGGCGGCCTGTTCATCCTGCCGCTCGCCGTGCTGATCGAGGGTGCTCCGCCCGCCCTCGACGCGCGGGCCGTCGGCGCGTACCTGTACCTCGGCATCATCGGCACCGCGCTCGCCTACTGGCTGTGGTTCCGCGGAATCTCGCGCGTACCAGCCACTTCGGTGGCCTTCCTCGGTCTGCTGAGCCCGATGTCGGCGGCGGTGATCGGCTGGATCGCGCTCGGTCAGGCGCTCACGCCGCTGCAGGTCCTCGGCCTCGCCATCGCCCTCGCGGGCACCGTGCTCGGCCAGATCCCACCCAGGGCGGGTGTGGAAACCGTTGCGGTCCAGCCTGATCCGGCAGCCGCGCGGCCACTTGCCGCGGCACGCTGACGGGGGCAATCCTCAGCCGCGCATCACCTGCATCAACTGGTCCTCGGTGAGGGCCGGAACGGGCAGGGGGTGCGCGGCTTTCGCGCGCAGGCCGTCGAGGATGAGGGCGAGATTGCGCCGCCACAGGTCGGGGGCGACGCTCGCGGTCGCGGCGAGCACGCTGGTGTGCGACCAGGTGATGAAGGCGATGTCCTCGAGCGTCCAGTCCGCGCGCAGCACGCCGGCCCGCTGGGCACGGGTGATGATCCGGCGCATCAGTTCGTGCCCGTGCGCGCGGGCACGTTCCAGCGCCGGGCTGGGTGGGTTGCGCAGAGCCAGTTCGCCGAGGATGCGGTCGTTCGCCTGCAGTGCGCAGATGCCCTCGACCAGGTGGACGAACGACTCCCACGGGTCGTCGATCTCCAGGGCCGCTTCGGCGATGCGGGTGCCCGCGCCCACCCGGTCGTCGACCGCGGCGGCGATGAGGTCGTCGCGGGTGGGGAAGCGGTTGTACAGGGTGCCGATCGCGACGCCCGCCCGTGCGGCGATGTCCTTGAGCGGCGCGTCGAGGCCGCGCTCCTCGAAGAGCGCACGGGCCGCGGTGACCAGCGCGTCGCGGTTGCGCCTGGCGTCGCTGCGCAACGGCTTGTCCTCGGGCATTCGCCGATCCTACAAATCGGCCCGCCGAAATATCTTGAGCCATGGTTCAAGTTAATGCTAGGTTGCCGATAACTTGAACCAACACTCAACTTGATGGGGTAGTCGGATGAGCACACTCGCGATCTTCGGATATGGGCCGGGGCTCGGCGCGGGCACCGCGCGAGCCTTCGGGCGCAAGGGTTTTCGGGTGGCGGCGATCGGCCGCGACGCTGGGGCGGCCGCCGAAAGGGTGGCCGCCTTGCGGGCGGACGGGATCGACGCCGAGCCGTTCACGGCCGACATCACCGATCCCGCCCAGCTGACCGAGGTGATCGGGCGGGTCGAGGAGAAGCTCGGGCCCATCGAGGTGGCGGTGCACGCGGCCGCGGCGGGAATCGCGGTTCGGGTGGAGTCCACCCGCGCGGTCGACGTCGCCTCGCTCGAGCAGCCGCTCGCGCTCAAGGTGTACTCGTCGATCCGGCTCAGCCGCGCACTGCTGCCCGGCATGGTCGCGCGCGGGCGCGGCGCGCTGCTGTTCTCGTCCGGCGCGTCCGAGGAGAATCTGCAGCCCTATCTGGCGAATATGGGCGTCGCGCTCGGCGCGCAGCGCGCGTATGTCCGGCAGCTGGCCGCCGAACTTGTGGGCACCGGGGTCTACGCGGGGCTGCTCTCGATCGGTGCGCTCATCGAGCACAGCGCGGTGCAGGAGCAGGTCGACGCGCACCCCGAGCTGATCCCTGACGGGATGGTGCTGCCGCGCATCGGCAATGCCGAACTGGGCGCCGAGTACTGGCGGATGTACACCGAACGCGACACCGTCGAGGTGGAGATCGGGTTCTGAGGTTCGGTGTTGACATTGACGTAACGTCAACTTGCAGACTGGTCTCACCGACGAGAAAGGAGCTGGTCATGGCGGGTGAATGGTCCATCCAGGACCTCGCGAAGGCCGCGGGCACCACCAGCCGGACGCTGCGCCACTACGGGCAGCTCGGCCTGCTGGAGCCGAGCCGGATCGGCGCCAACGGCTACCGCTACTACGACCAGAACTCCCTGATCCGCCTGCAGCGCATCCTGCTGCTGCGCGAACTCGGCCTCGGCCTTCCGGTGATCGCCGAGGTTCTCGCCGGTGAACAGGACACCGCGGGCGCACTGCGCACCCACCTGGAACTGCTTCGGCAGCAACAGGATCGGATCGCGCGCCAGATCGAATCGGTGTCGACCACGTTGCACAAGACCGAAAGAGGTGAACCACTCATGGCCGCAGAGGTTTTCGACGGCTTCGACCACACTCAGTACAGGGACGAGGTGACCGAACGCTGGGGCAAGGACGCCTACGAGAGCGGCGACCGCTGGTGGCGCTCGCTCACCGAGGCCGAAAAGCAGACCTTCCTGCAGGCCCAGCTCGACATCGCCGCCGACTTCGGAAAGGCGCACGCCGCCGGGCTTCCCGTCGAGGGCGACACCGTCCAGGCCATCGTCGAACGGCACCGCGCCTGGCTCGGCGACGGCACCCAGGGCAGGGCCGTCACCGACGAGTACCTGGTGGGGCTGGGCGAGATGTACGTCGCCGACCCGCGCTTCCGGAAGAACTACGACGTCCACGGCGACGGCACCGCCGAGTACATCCTCGAGGCCTTCCGCGCCTACGTCGCGGGGAAGTCGGCCTGAGGGATCGGCGGTCGTGCGGCCGGACGATGAGGTGATGACCGCGCTCGGACAGTTCGTGTCCGAGCGCGGTTCTCGTCCGCGTGCCGCGGGTACGCTTCCCCTCGGCGCCCGGCAAGGCGCTCTATCGTGTCTCGATTCGGGGGAAGCAATGTCCATTCAGGCTGCACCACAAGGGTTTCCGCTCCGTCGCGCGCACTCCGCGCCGCCCGGGCCGGCCGTTGTCGCGGGGGTACTCGCACTGTTGGGCGGGGTGCTCGGGCTGGTCTGGGTGCAGATGGGGCTCGCCGGAATGCGGGTCGTCGAAGAGATGTGGGATCCGAAGGTCGACGTCGACTGGGCGGCGATGCAGCTGGAGAACCAGCTCGAGCTGGGCATCGGCGCGGTCTTCGCGGTGCTGCTCGGCCTCGGTGGCGCACTCCTGCTCGCCCGCCGCGCGGCCGGGCTCACGATGGTGCTCATCGGCAGCGGGTTGGGGGTCTTCGTCAACCTCGGCCCGATCGTCACCGATCGCAGTGCCGGGTTGAACCTCCTGCATGTCGGCCTGCTGCTCGGGAGCGTGCTCGTGCTGGTCGCGGCGGTGCTGCCGGCAACCCATCGGTGGGTCGAAGCCTGCGGGAACGCCCAGGCCACCGCGGTGAACACCCCGCGTCCGCCGGTTCCGCCGTATAACTGACGGCGACGTCGACAAGTAGCGGGGACAGTGGTGGAGCAGGTGCGGCCGGAGCGGCCTTCGCGCGCGGTGACCGCGCTGATCGCGGGCTGGCTGGGGGTGCTGGTCGGGGTGGCCGGGATCGTCGTCGGCACGGCGACGGCGGTGCTGCGGGTCGTCGGGCGTGAGATCGACCTCGACTACGTGGGCGCGGGGATCGTCGGCGGGCTCGGGGTGGTGTATCTGCTCGGGGCGGCGCTGTTGCTGCGGCGGCGGATGCTCGGCCGCCGGGTACTGATCACCGTGACAGCGGTGATGGCGGCGGCGACACTGCTGGTCATCGTGCTCAACGGGGCCAGTCACGGCTGGCGGCTCGGGCCGCTGGATTTCTGGCTGGCGCTCAACGCGGCCATCCTGGCGCTGAGCCTGAGCGAGCCGACGCGCCGCTGGACCACGACGCGCTCGCCCGGCACGGGATAAGTTCTGAGGATGGTCGTGCGGGAAACGAAGTCGACAATCGGTGAGGCGGCGGCGATCACCACCGTGTGCTGCGCCGGGCTGGCCGCTGCCGCGAACCTGGTGGGGGCCGTCGTCCTGGTGCGCTCGTTCCTGCGCGATCCCGCCCAGCTCGACGACTCGCTGACGCTGTTCGCCACGCTCGGCGCCCTGGTCGCCGCCTTCGCCTTCGGTTACGGCGGCGTGCTGCTGTGGCGGCGCGACGAGTCCGGACGCTGGATGCTGATCGTCGCCGCGGGCGTCCAGGCCGGTCTCGGCGTGCTCGGTCTGCTGGCCACCCTGGTGAACTACGACCCCGAATACGGCATCCACTGGTTCCCCGCGGAATCGGTGCTCCGCTCGATTCCGGTCGGCCTCGGCGGGGTACCCGGTGCGGTGACGGCGATCGTGAACCACAGCTGGGCAGCCGCCCTCGCCGCGCTCGCCCTCGGTGTACTGGTGCTGCTTCCCGCGGCACTGCCATGGACGGCCGCGTACACGACCGACCGCCCCGGCTCACCGACCGTATAGTTTCCGCGACGGCGAGCCTGCGCTCACGACACGTTTCACGAGGGGGGATCCGATGGGTTATCCGTATGGACCGCAGCAGGGCGGCGACCCGTACGCGGGTGGGTACGCCCAGCCGGGGTACGCGCCCGATCCCTATGCCGGTGGGTATGCCCAGCCGGGGTATGCGCCTGATCCCTACGCGGGCGGTTACGCTCAGCAGGGCTATGCGCCTGATCCCTATGCGGCGCAGGCTCATTACGGGGCCCAGCCCTATCCCTACGGCGCCCAGCCCTACGGGTACGGCGCGCCCCCTTACGGTTACGGGCAGCCGAGACCCAGTGGCGGTACGGCCATCACCGCCGCGGTGCTCGCGTTGCTGATCTCGCTGGTCACCTGTGGCGGCATGGCGATCGCCATGGTCGCGGTCACCAGCCTGCGGAATCCGACAGCCGCGAATTTCGCCCCCGCGGCCGGCGGATTGGCAGTCGGACTGCTCTGGCTGCTCGGGTCGATCCTGCTGTTCCGTCGTAAGACCGCGGGCCGGGTGATCCTCATCGTCCTGTCCAGCATCGCCGTTATCGGCGGCGGAATCGCGACCGCGATCGGCGCCTCGGGTTCCGGGGAACCTGCTGCCGGGCTGATCGGCGGCATTGTCGGGCTGTCCATTCCGCTATTGATCTTGGTGATGGCTGCCGCGCCCTCCACTGGAAGGTGGATTCGAGCGGGCCGCCAATTGGCCTATCCGTACTGATCGCAACGCGATCGCGCCGTCGACCAAGAGGGGGATTCGAATGGGATATCCGTACGGCCCGCAGGGCCACGACCCGTACGCGGGTGGACATGCGCAGCCGGGTTACGGTGATCCCTATGCCCAGCAGGGCTACGCCTACGGCGCACCCGCCTACGGAGCGTCGGCCTATGGGGCTCAGCCGTATCCGCCGCCCGCCTATGCACATGGGTACGCCGCACCAGGTTACGGCCAACCACGCGCGGGCGGCGGTACCGCGATCACGGCTGCCGTACTCGCACTGCTGATCGCGTTGGTCGTGTTGATCGGCATCGGAATAGCCGCCATTGTCATCCTCGGTGAATCCACCGGCGAGGAGGAGCCGATGCTCGGGGTGCTCGCGTTCGGTTGCATTCCCGGGTCGCTGTGGCTGCTCGGCTCGATCTTGCTCTTCCGACGCAAAACCGCTGGGCGGATGCTACTCATCGTGCTGTCCAGCTTCACGATTCTCGGCGCCGGTTCCTCGATAGCCCGCGCGTCGTCGAGGGGCTTCGAGACCGCACCGGGCTCGCTGATTCTCAGCGTCGTCGCAACCTTCGTCCCGCTACTCATCCTGATCTGCGCCGCAGCCCCCGCCACCGGCCGCTGGATCCGTGCCGCGCGTCAGCCCGCGTACGCTCCCTATCCGTACTGACGCGCGATACGGGGGATTCATGAGTCAAGGGGAGTGGTGGCAGTCGCCTGGGACCGGTGGTTCGGTGCCGCCGGGGTATCCACCGCTGCACAGTTTTCCGCGCCGCGAGGCACCCACACGCGGTGGCATGTTGGTACCCCGGCTGACGATGGCGTTCGCCCTGGCCCTCGCCGCGGTGCAAGCACTCGCCGCACTGAGCGACCGATCAATGACCGCGGAGCCACAGCCTGTGCCCTCGGTCGGCGGGCGTGCGAACACGGAGGTGCACGCGTGAGTCACCCGTCCGGTCATGAACCGAAGCCGGTTGCGTCCGCCGGTGGCGAATGGTGGCAGGCGCCGATGGCGCGCGATGGACAGATGTCCGCTCCCTCGGTCCCTGAATTCGTGCAGCCGAGTGCGGCGGCCGGGTATCGCGGGGCAGGGTATGCAGGAGGCCGACCACGGGTGACGAGCTCCGTTCGGGTGTCCGTGCTCGCACATCGGGGGGCGATCGCGCTCGCCGTTGTGCTGGCCGGATTCGCCGTGTTCGCGGTGACAGTCGGATTCGGGGCAATCGATCTGCTCGGCCCGGGCGACCCGGACAACTCCCGTCGGATCCTGGCCATGACTGTGGCCCACATGGTCGCGGTTCCGGCATGGGCCGGCGCCGCGGTGCTGCTTTGGCGGCGAATGACCGCAGGTCGTGTGCTGGCAGCGGGACTGGCGGTCGTCTATTTCGCGATCAACGCGTTCGGGCGCGACTCGATGTTCAGCATCATGGTGACCATGTACATCCACGACGTGGGATGGGGCAGCGGTGTCGTCATCGGGGAGCGACCGGGGGTGCGGATCACAGCGGCGGCGGCGGTACTGGCAGCGCTCGTACTCATGCTCGTGCTGATCTCACTGCTTGCCGGCCGCCGACAGAACCGGCCAGGCCCGGCACCCATCGGCTACGCGCACCCCGGTCCGGCCGGTCACGTCGACGGCAATCCCGGCCCCGCGACACCCCCGCACCACCCCTACCGCTGACCCCGCGGCATCGTCGCAGGTCATAGCCTGGTCGGTGACTCCGCCGGGACAATCGACAGTCTTCCGATACGCTGGGCACCCGTGACCGTCGCATCGTCCCCGGGTAACTCCGACAATTCTCCGTACGACCTGATCGTGGTCGGCTCCGGCTTCTTCGGCCTGACCGTCGCCGAGCGTGCCGCGAACCTGCTGGGTAAGCGGGTGCTGGTGCTCGACCGCCGCTACCACCTCGGTGGCAACGCCTACTCGGAGCCGGAACCGGAAACCGGTATCGAGATCCACAAGTACGGCGCGCACCTGTTCCACACCTCGAACAAGAAGGTGTGGGACTACGTCACCCAGTTCACCGAGTTCACCGGCTACCAGCACCGGGTGTTCGCGCTGCACAAGGGGCAGGCCTACCAGTTCCCGATGGGTCTGGGCCTGATCTCGCAGTTCTTCGGCCGGTACTTCACCCCCGACGAGGCCAAGGCGCTCATCGCCGAGCAGGCCGCCGAGGTGCAGACCGCCGACGCGCAGAACCTCGAGGAGAAGGCGATCTCGCTGATCGGCCGCCCGCTCTACGAGGCGTTCGTGCGCGACTACACCGCCAAGCAGTGGCAGACCGACCCGAAGGAACTGCCCGCGGGCAACATCACCCGCCTGCCGGTGCGCTACACCTTCGACAACCGCTACTTCAACGACACCTACGAGGGCCTGCCCAAGGAGGGGTACACGAAGTGGCTGGAGAACATGGCCGCCTCCGAGCTCATCGACGTGCGCCTGAACACCGACTGGTTCGACGTGCGTGACGAGATCCGCGCAGCCAGCCCGGACGCTCCGGTCGTCTACACCGGCCCGCTGGACCGCTACTTCGACTACGCCGAAGGCGAACTCGGCTGGCGCACCATCGATTTCGAGACCGAGGTGCTCGAGACCGGTGACTTCCAGGGCACCAGCGTGATGAACTACAACGACGCCGACGCGCCCTTCACCCGGATCATCGAGCCGCGCCACTTCCACCCCGAGCGCGACTACCCGACCGACAAGACGGTCATCATGCGCGAGTTCTCCCGCTTCGCGCAGACCGGTGACGAGCCGTACTACCCGATCAACACCCCCGAGGACCGGTCCAAGCTGCTGGCCTACCGCGAGCTCGCCAAGAAGGAGACCGCGGAGTCGAAGGTCCTGTTCGGTGGCCGCCTCGGCACCTACCAGTACCTGGACATGCACATGGCGATCGGTTCGGCGCTGAGCATGTTCGAGAACGTGCTGCGCCCGCACCTCGAGTCGGGCCAGACGCTGGTGGACGAGGCGTGAGCGCGCAGCCGGTGTTGGACGAGGTGACGACCGGGACCCGCGCCATCTCGCTGCTGCAGCGGATCATCCTGCCGCGGCCGGGCGAGCCGCTCGACGTGCGGACCCTCTACCTGGAGGAGTCCACCACCAACGCGCGCCGCGCGCATGCCACCAGCCGGACCGCGCTCTCCATCGGCGCCGAGTCGGAGGTGTCGTTCTGCACCTACTTCAACGCGCTCCCGGCCAGCTACTGGCGGCGCTGGAGCGTGCTGAACTCGGTGGTGCTGCGGCTGGAACTGGCCGGGCACGGTCGCGTCGACGTCTACCGCTCCAAGGCCGACGGTTCGCGAATCCACGTGCAGGGCAAGGAATTCGCCGTCGCCCAGGGCGCGGAGTCGGTGACGGTCGAGTTCGAGACCGATCTGGGTCCGTTCGAGGACGGCGGCTGGATCTGGTTCGACATCACCACCGACACGGCGGTCACCCTGCTGGCCGGTGGCTGGTACGCACCGCAGGAGGCGCCGGGCACCGGCAGCATCGCGGTGGGCATGCCGACGTTCAACCGGCCGACCGACCTGGTCAAGACGCTGGCCGCGCTCGGCTCCGATCCGCTGGTCCTGGACAACATCGCCGCCGTCATCGTGGCCGATCAGGGCAACCGCAAGGTCGTCGACGAGCCGGGCTTCACCGAGGCCGCCGCGCCGCTGGGCAACCGGCTCGCCATCCACGATCAGCCCAACCTCGGTGGTTCCGGCGGTTACAGCCGGGTCATGTACGAGGCGCTGAAGACCGACGCCGAGTTCATCGTCTACATGGACGACGACATCGAGATCGAGCCCGACTCGATCCTGCGCGCGCTCGCCTTCTCCCGCTTCGCCAAGTCGCCGCTGCTGGTCGGCGGGCAGATGCTGAACCTGCAGGAGCGTTCGCACCTGCACAGCATGGGCGAGGTCGTCGACCGCGGGATCTTCATGTGGTCCTCGGCGCCGAATGTCGAGTACGACCACGACTTCTCGAAGTATCCGCTCAAGGACCGCGACAACTCCAAGCTGCTGCACCGGCGCATCGACGTCGACTTCAACGGCTGGTGGACCTGCGTGATCCCGCGCCGGGTTGCCGAGCAGATCGGGCAGCCGCTGCCGCTGTTCCTCAAGTGGGACGACGTCGAATACGGCCTGCGTGCTCGCGACGCCGGCTACCCGACCATCACCCTGCCGGGTGCGGCGGTGTGGCACATGGCCTGGTCCGACAAGGACGACGCCATCGACTGGCAGGCCTACTTCCACCTGCGCAACCGCCTGGTCGTGGCCTCGCTGCACCTGCCAGGCGACGGCAAGCCGATGATCGTGAACACGGTCAAGGCCACCCTCAAGCATCTGCTGTGCCTGGAGTACTCGACGGTCGCCATCCAGAACGAGGCGATCCGCGACTTCCTGGCCGGGCCGGAGGGCCTGTTCGATCTGCTGCCGAGCGCGCTGGGCAAGATCCACGCGATGCGCAAGGAGTACCCGGACGCCGTGGTGCTGCCGTCCTCGACGGAGCTGCCGCTGGCCAACCATCACGGTGTCGGCGCGACCGGCGAGCCCGGCAATCCGATCGCGAAGGTCGCGCGCCTGGCCAAGGGCGTGGTGCACAACTTCCGCAAGGCCGACCCGGCCGCGCACGAGACACCGCAGCTCAACGTGCCGACGCTGGACGCGCGCTGGTTCCTGCTCTCCCAGGTCGACGGCGTCACCGTGACGACCGCGGACGGGCGCGGCGTGGTCTACCGCAAGCGTGACCCGCGCAAGGCGGCGGCGCTGCTCAAGGAAGCGATGCGCCTGCGCAAGGAACTCACCGCGCGCTTCCCGGAGATGCAGCAGCGCTACCGGGCCGCGCACGCCGAGCTGACCAGCACGGCCGCCTGGGAGAAGACCTTCGGCCTGAGCCAGAACGGAACCGAGAAGAAGTGAACGCGATCAACCCGGAACTGCCCGAACTGGAACTGGCCGAGGAAGGCTGCGGCGGCGAGTGCGCCTGCGCGTGCGGCGAGGGCGAGTACATCGAGGTGCCGCTCGAGGTGGGCATCATCAACACCGTGCAGACGACCATCGGCACCAACCCGGCGGTCGTGTCGGCCGCGCGCGGCATGTCGCACTTCGGTGAGCACGCGCTGGGCTGGGTCGGCATCGCGGCCGCGGGCTGGCTGGTCGACAAGCCGCGCCGCAGGCAGTGGGCCGGTGTCGCGGTCGGCGCCGTCGGCGCGCACGCCGCCTCGATCGTGATCAAGCGGATCGTGCGGCGCCCGCGCCCGAACAGCCCAGCGGTGCAGGTCAACGTGTCGACGCCGAGCAAACTGAGCTTTCCGTCCTCGCACGCCACGTCGACCACCGCGGCTGCGGTGTTGCTCGGTAGATTGACCGGGCTACCCTTGCCTGCGGTGCTCGTACCGCCGATGCTTCTGTCCCGGGTCGTGCTCGGGGTGCATTACCCTTCCGACGTGCTCGCCGGTTCCGCATTGGGGGCCGCGTCGGCTGCCGCTGTGCTAGCCGCCGAGAAGAGACTCCGACAGTGACCGCTACCGAAAGATCCCTGGCTGAGATGAGCGAAGAACCGTCCGCCGCCGTCCTCGACGAAGGTGTTGTGAAGGGCCCGCCGAAGACCCTGATCGGCGGCGTCATCAAGGCCATGCGCCCGCGTCAGTGGGTGAAGAACGTCCTGGTGCTCGCCGCGCCGCTGGCCGTCGGCCCCGAAGCGGTCGGCGACGCGGGTGTGCTCGCGCACGTCGCGATCGCGTTCGTCGTGTTCTGCATGGCGGCCTCCGGTATCTACCTGGTCAACGACTCGCTCGATGTCGAGGCCGACCGGGCGCACCCGACCAAGCGGTTCCGGCCGATCGCGGCCGGCGTCGTCCCGGTCAACCTGGCTTACGCGCTGGCCGGGCTGCTGCTGGTCGGCTCGATCGCCGGTTCGTTCCTGGCGTCCTGGCACCTGGCCGTGGTGATGGCGATCTACATCGGCATCCAGTTGGCCTACTGCCTCGGCCTCAAGCACCAGGCCGTGCTCGACATCTGCATCGTGTCCTCGGGCTTCCTGCTGCGCGCCGTCGCCGGTGGCGCGGCCGCCGACATCGCCCTGTCGCAGTGGTTCCTGCTGATCATGGCGTTCGGTTCGCTGTTCATGGCGGCGGGCAAGCGCTACGCGGAACTGCAGATCGCGCTGGAGACCGGCGCCAAGATCCGCAAGTCGCTGCAGTACTACACGCCGACCTACCTGCGCTTCATCTGGACCCTCGCGGCCACCGCGGTCGTCATCTTCTACGGCCTCTGGGCGTTCCAGCAGGACGAGCTGCGCGACACCCAGTGGTACTCGATCTCCATGATCCCGTTTACCATCGCAATCCTGCGTTACGCGGTCGACGTCGACGGTGGCGAGGCCGGTGAACCCGAAGAGATCGCGCTGGGGGACCGCATCCTGCAGTTCCTCGCTATTGCCTGGATCGGAGCGGTAGGTGTCGCTGTCTATCTCACCTGACGAGATCGTGGTAGCGGAGCAGGAGACAACCGAAGACGAGCGGCTACGCGAGCGGACGACGCGTGTGCCTGCGCGTCTGGCTGTTCTGTCCCGCGCCACCTTCGTCGGTGGGATCGTGCTCACCGTCGTGTTGTTCGCGGTGGGCGCGTGGCAGCGGCGCTGGATCGCCGATGACGGCCTCATCGTGCTGCGCACGGTGCGCAACCTGCTCGCGGGCAACGGCCCCGTCTTCAACATGGACGAGCGGGTGGAGACCAACACCAGCACGGCGTGGACCTACCTCGTCTGGTTCTTCAGCTGGCTCACCCAGGCCAGGCTCGAGTACGTGGTGCTCGGTGTGGCGCTCACGGTCTCGCTGCTGGCGATGGTGTTCGCCATGCTCGGCACCGCCCGGCTGTGGGGCGGAACGACCGGGCAGCTGCTGATCCCGGCAGGCGCGCTGGTCTACATCGCGCTGCCGCCCGCCCGCGACTACGCGACCTCCGGGCTGGAGAGCGGGCTGGTGATCTGCTGGGTCGGGCTGCTGTGGTGGCTGATGATCCGGTGGAGCCAGGCGGCCGTGGTCCGGGTGCCCGGCCTGCTCGGGCTCGTCTTCCTCGCCGGTCTCGCGCCGCTGATCCGGCCCGAGGCCACGCTCATCGGCGTGCTCGCGCTCGGCATGATCTTCCTGGCGCCGATGCCCGCGTTCCGGTTCGGCCCGATCGCGCTGCGCGCGCTGGTCGTCGCCGTGGCCGGGATCGTGCCGGTGGCGTATCAGATCTGGCGGATGGGCTACTACGGCCTGCCCTACCCGAACACCGCGGTCGCCAAGGACGCGGGCGGGGCCAAGTGGGGCCAGGGCATGAAGTACTTCTGGGACCTGGTCGGCCCGTACTACCTGTGGATCCCGCTGCTCGTGCTGCTGGTCGCCGGTGTCGTCACCGCGGTGGCGCGCGGGGTCGCGGTGCGGCCGACCTGGTCGGTGGCGGGGATCAGGGGGTGGCTGCGCTCGCCGAGCGCGGTCGTTGTCATGGTGCTCGGCAGCGGCCTGCTGCTCACCGTCTACGCGATCCGCGTCGGCGGCGACTTCATGCACGGCCGGATGCTGCTGACCCAGCTGTTCCTGCTGTTGCTGCCGGTGGCCGTCGTGCCGGTCCGGCTGCGGGCGTTCACCCCCCGTGACTGGTCGACCGCGGTCGTGCTGGTCGCGCTGCTCGGCACCGCGGGCTGGTCGGTGTACGCGGCGGGCACCACCGCGATCAAGACCGGCACCAAGATCAGCTCGTCGGGCATCGTCGACGAGCGCGTCTACTACGTGCTCAACACCGGCAAGGACCACCCGATCCTGGCCGAGGACTACCTCGACTACCCGCGCATGCGGGCGATGGTCCGCGACATCGCGAACAACCCCAACGGCGGCCTGCTGCTGAACTCGCCGTCGTTCACGATGTGGTACCTCGATCCGCCGCCGCAGCCGATCCCCGAGGGCGGTTCCGGGCACACGGTGTACTTCCTGAACCTGGGCATGACCAGTATGAACGTCCCGCTGGACGTGCGCGTGATCGATCCGATGGGCCTGGCCTACCCGCTGGCAGCGCACTCGGACCGGCTCGCCGACGGGCGCATCGGCCACGACAAGGCGCTGTACCCGGACTGGGTGGTCGTCGACTCGGGCATGGTCGACATCCACCCGTGGATGCCCTGGTACATGGACGAGGAGTGGGTCACCCAGGCGCGCACGGCGATGTCGTGCCCGCAGACCCAGGCGCTGATGATCTCGGTGCGCGACCCGCTCACCTTCGACCGGTTCAAGCACAACCTGCGCAACGCGCTGAACTTCGCGAAGTACCGGATCGACCGGGTGCCGAAGTACGAGATCCAGCGGTGCGGCTTGGTCGACCCGTTCCCCGAGCCGCCGCGCTGAATCGCACCCTGTGTCACACTGGGCCCACGAGTACCCCGTGGGCCCAGTGATTACACCTCTGGCCAGGATTTTCTCAGTGGCGTTCGCCGCTAAATCACTTTTCGGTAACGCCAGGCTATCGATGTCACGATATGGTCATCGAGAGGAACGGCCCGTCGGCGCACTGGTGTGCCGGTAGTAAGTCGGCGGTCATTTGCAACCGCGGTTCGCGCGAGCCGCACGAGGAAAGGCCCAAAACAGAATGCGTGGCGGACGTCTCAGAGCCCGGGGAGCCGGCTGGCTCAAGCGATCGGTGCTGCTCTCCCTGGCCGTAGTGCTCCCGATCGGTGCGGCGGTGGCTGGTCCCACCGGCACCGCGTCGGCGGCCTTCGATCCCAGTGGTTTCGACTTCTGGGTCGACTCCGAGATGGGCCCGATCAAGTCGCGGATCTTCCGCGCCGCGGACGGTAACACCGGCCGCGTGGTGTACGCGCTCGACGGCATGCGGGCCCGCGACGACCTGAGCGGCTGGGAGATCGACACCAACGTCGCCCGCGCGCTCACCGCGGCCAACATCAACGTCGTGATGCCGGTCGGCGGCCAGTCCAGCTTCTACGCCGACTGGAACGCGCCCAGCAACTTCTTCGGCCTCGACGCCGGTTCGGGCGGCAGCTCCACCGGTTCGGCGGCCACGGGTTCGGCGATGACCGGTTCGTCGATCGCGCCCGCTCAGGTGGCGGGCAAGAAGAACACCTACAAGTGGGAAACCTTCCTCACCCAGCACCTGCGCAACGCGCTGTCGAGCCGCCTCGGCTTCAACCCCAACAACAACGGCGTGTTCGGCCTGTCGATGGGCGGCTCCGCCGCGCTGACGCTGGCCGCCTACCACCCGGACCAGTTCAGCTTCGCCGGGTCGTTCTCGGGCTACCTGAACATCTCGGCGCCGGGCATGCGTGAGGCGATGCGCGTCGCGATGGTGTCGGCCGGTGGCTTCAACATCGACGCGATGGCGCCGCCGTGGGGCCCGCAGTGGCTGCGGATGGACCCGTTCGTGTTCGCGCCGCGCCTGGTCGGCAACGGCACCCGCGTGTGGGTCTCGGCCGCCAGCGGCATCCCGGGCGCCGGTGACGTGTCCAACCCGATGGAGATCGTCCAGGGCGTGCCGCTGGAGCTGCTCGCGATGGTCAACAGCCGGGCCTTCCAGGTCCGCATGGCCACCCTCGGCGGCGGCAACGCGCACTTCGACTTCCCGATCACCGGCGTGCACAACTGGCGCAACTGGGAGACCGAGGTCAACCGGATGATTCCGGACCTGTCGGCCAACATCGGCTGAATTATCGGCGGCTGGCGCCGCGGGGTTTCGGCCTCGTGACCCCGGCTCCGCGAAGCGATACTGCGCCTGCGGCGTTCCGTCTCGCTCCGCGGAGCCGGGGCGGCCGAAACCGTGGTGGTAGCGAATGGCCGTTCGGTGCAAAACGCACCGGGCGGCCATTCGTGCGTTTTCGTCACGATCCGACAGAGGGCCGGTGACGAATCACCGATGGCAGGTCACCGTGAGTTGTGCTCCGGGTCACTTTCCAGCAACATGTAGGCATTCGCCGCGATTGATACAGAGTGAGCATGCGTCGAGGTGATCGACGTCCGATGAGGGATCCGACCGTGTAGCTCGGGGTTTGCGCAGTCGGTCTGCCGAGAAAGGTCTAGTCGAAATGCGAACACTGCGCCCGAAGCGCGTGAAGACCGCAGCCCCGCGTTCCTGGGCGCGTCGTCTGGCAGCCGGGATCTCGATGGCCCTGCTGGTTCCGATCGGAACCGCCGTCGCGGGCGGCGCCGCCCCCGCCACCGCCGGATTCAACCCCGCCGCGTTCGACTTCTGGGTCGACTCGGGCATGGGCCCGATCAAGTCGCGCATTCTGCGCGCGGCCGACGGCAACACCAACCGCGTCGTCTATGTGCTCGACGGTATGCGCGCGCCGGAGCATCTCAACGGCTGGGAGATCGAAACGGATATCCCGAACGCGCTCGCCAGGGCGAATATCAACGTGGTGATGCCGGTCGGCGGTATGTCGAGCTTCTACGCCGACTGGAACTCGCCGAGTGAATTCTTCGGCATTCCCGGCAGCGGCGCGCCCGCCTCCGGCTCCGGCGCGGGCAACGCGCTCTCCGGCGGGCCCGGCAAGAGCTATCGCTACCAGTGGGAATCCTTCCTCACCAACGACCTGCGCAACGCCCTGGCCGACCGCCTCGGCTTCAACCGCTACCGCAACGGCGTGTTCGGCCTCTCCATGGGCGGCTCCGCGGCGCTCACGCTGTCGGCCTACCACCCGGACCAGTTCTCCTTCGCCGGCGCGTTCTCGGGCTACCTGAACATCTCCGCGCCCGGCATGCGCGAGGCCATCCGCATCGCGATGCTCGACGCCGGTGGCTACAACGTCGACTCCATGGCCCCGCCGTGGGGCCCGCAGTGGCTGCGGATGGACCCGTTCGTCTTCGCCCCGAACCTGGTCGGCAACAACACCAGGCTGTGGATCGCGGCGGCATCGGGCCTGCCGACCAATACCGACGGGCCGAGCATGGGCACCGTCAACGGCATGGCGCTGGAGGCGCTCGCGCTGGCCAACACCCGCGCCTTCGAGGTGCGCATGGCGACCCTCGGTGCGCGCAACGTCCACTACTCGTACCCGGCCTACGGCATCCACGCCTGGAACAACTGGAATGACGAGGCGCTGCGCATGATCCCGGATTTGTCGAACAACATCGGCTAGTCGACGCCACAACGAACGTCCGGCGCATTCGTGCGCCGGACGTTTGTTTTCCGAGGCGAGTTCTGTTGCCCTTGCAAGTAATTCGCGGGTCGAATATCCTCCAGCGAGCGAAAGTGTGACCAGATCGTTGTTTCACCTGTCTGATCGGCCGGACTGTCGGGATCCGGGCGATGTCCCTGGGCGGGTCTGGCACGCCACAACAGCAGAAAGAGAGCGGAATTCACATGCGTTTCGGCAAGGCCGCCGCGCCGAAGGGTGACCAGCCGGGCACGTCCCGGGGCATTGCACCTCGAGGTTGGCGTCATCGAATTCTAGCTGTCGGCGCCGCGGCACTCGTGCTGCCGATCGCCGCGGGGGCGGCCCCGACGGCGTTCGCCGCCCCGGTGTCGGCGCCGGCGCTGCGGGCCCCGGCCGGTGGCTACGAAGAGCTGATGGTTCCGTCGAAGATGGGCCCGGTCAAGGTCCAGGTGCAGTGGGCGCGCAACGGTGGCAACGCCGCGCTCTACCTGCTCGACGGCCTGCGCGCCCGCGACGACCGCAACGCCTGGTCCTTCGAGACCAACGCGATGCAGCAGTTCGCCAACGACAACGTCACCCTGGTGATGCCGGTCGGTGGCCAGTCCAGCTGGTACGCCGACTGGACCGCCGCCTCCAACACCAACGGCCAGAAGACCACCTACAAGTGGGAGACCTTCCTGACCGAGGAGCTGCCCGCCTTCCTCGAGGGCTACGGCGTCTCCCGCACGAACAACGCGGTGCTCGGCCTCTCGATGAGTGGCCCGGCCGCGCTGCGTCTGGCCGCGCTGCACCGCGACCAGTTCAAGCACGCCTCCTCGCTCTCGGGCCCGCTCAACTGGGGCGCCCCCGGCATGCGTGAGGCCATCCGCGTGATGATGCTCGACGCGGGCCGCTTCAACGTCGACTCCATGGCCGCTCCGTGGAGCCCGGCGTGGCTGCGGATGGACCCGATGGTGTTCGCGCCCGAGCTGCGCGGCCTGCCGATGTTCATCTCCACGGCCAACGGCCTGCCCGGTCAGCACGACCGTCCGGCCGGCCTCGGCGGCCTCTACAACACCGCCAATGCCATGGGCATCGAGGCGATCTCGATGGTGAGCACCTTCTCGTTCCGCAACCGCCTGAACTCGCTCGGCATCAACGCCGTCTACGACTTCCCGGCCAGCGGCACGCACTCGTGGAAGTACTGGGAAGACGAGCTGTGGAAGGCACGTCCGCACATCCTCGGTGCGCTGGGCGCCTGATAGTTTCCGCTCAGCAACGCTGACAAGACCGGTTCACCCGCAGGGTGAGCCGGTCTTTTTGCTGTGCGCGGCTCTCGCGTGTCTTCCCCGGTTATCGGTGGGTGCTGCGGTACAACCATCGATGAGGCAGGCCGTGGATGGGGGATGAGGAGGGTCGCGCGTGATGAAACATCGTGTCTCGGTTCATCGTGTTTCAGCGCCGATGCGGCGGATCCTCGGCATCGCGGCCATGGCAGCGGCCCTGTTGGCGCCGACCGTCGCCGTGCCGGCCCAGGCCCAGGCTCAGGCCGGGGTCGCGGGCGTGCAGCGGGTGGAATGGCTCTCCGATCGCCGGGTGGCGCTGTGGGTGTTCTCGCCCTCGATGAACACCCCGATCCAGGTGCAGATGCTGCTGGCCCGCGACTGGAACGCCAAGCCCGACGCCAAGTTCCCGATGCTGCTGATGCTCGATGGCCTGCGCGCCCAGGACGACGAGAACGGCTGGACCAAGGACGCCGACGCCGAGGTCTTCTACGGCGACAAGAACGTGAACGTGGTGCTCCCGGTCGGCGGCCAGTCCAGCTTCTACGCCGACTGGCTCGAGCCGTCGAACGGCCACCTGTACAAGTGGGAGACGTTCCTGACCAAGGAACTGCCCGCCGTGCTCGAACGCGACTGGCGCACCACGGATGTGCGTGGCGTCCAGGGCCTTTCGATGGGCGGCACCGCCGCGATGAACCTCGCGGGCCGCAATCCCGGCCTGGTGAAGTACGCGGCGTCGTATTCGGGCCTGCTCACCACCACCACGCTCGGGATGCCGCAGGCGATCGAATTCGCGGTCCGCGACGCGGGCGGCTTCGACTCCGCCGCGATGTGGGGCCCGCCCGGCGGCCCGGAATGGGCCGCGCACGATCCGTATCTGCTGGCGGAGCGGTTGAAGGGCATCAGCATGTACGTCTCCAGCGGCAGCGGCCTGGCCGGCGCCAACGACCCGGCCGGTCCGGTGCCGCTGGTGAGCGGCAACTGGGCGGGGACCGGGCTGGAGATCCTGGCGCGCATGTCGACGGAGAACTTCGTCGGCAAGCTGGAGAAGCTGGCCATCCCGGTGCAGGCGAACTACCGCCCCTCCGGCATCCACACCTGGCCCTACTGGGATTTCGAGATGCGGCAGTCGTGGCCGCAGGCGGCCGCGGCGCTCGGCACCGAACCCGGCGCGCCCGCGTGCGGCCTCGGCGGGGCCATCGCCGGGGTGGCGCAGGCGGCCAACTGGCTGGGCAACTGCGTGACCGGCGAGTACCCGGTGGGATCGGGTGTGGTGCAGGACTTCCTCAACGGCCGGGTGTTCCATTCAGCGGCGACCGGCGCCCAGGTGGTAGCCGGGCGAATCGGCGGCACGTATGCCGGTGTGGGCGGGCCGCTTTCGCCGCTGGGCATGCCCACCGAGGGCGAGCGGGTGCTGCCCGACGGCCGCGGCCGCATGCAGTCCTTCGAGGGCGGCGCGATCTACTGGACGCCGCAGACGGGCGCGCAGGTGGTGCGCGGCGCCTTCCTGGAGGCGTGGGGCAAGCAGGGCTTCGAGGGTGGTCCGGCCGGGTATCCCGTCGCCGCCGAAGCGAAGACGCCGAGCCGGGACGGGTCGGTGCAGTCCTTCGAGCACGGCCCGATGTTCTACAGCCCCGCCACCGGCGCGCACCGGGTGCAGGGCTTCATCCTGGACAAGTACGCCGCGCTCGGCTTCGAGAACAGCCCGCTCGGCTTCCCGGTCGCCGAGGAGGCGCCGCTGAAGGATCTCGGCCGGTACAGCCGGTTCGAGGGCGGCAGCATCTACTGGAGCCCGCTGTCGGGCACCTGGGCGGTGCGCAACGGACCCGTGGCCGACGCCTGGGGCGCGCAGGGCTTCGAGAACGGCAGGCTCGGCTATCCGGTGAGCGACGAGTTCCCGGTCCCCGGTGGCGTTCAGCAGAATTTTCAGACCGGGTTCATCGTGGTGAAGGGCGGCAAATCCGAAGTTCACGGCGTGTGAGCCCGGGCTGAGAACTCTCTGAGCATCGCCCTGCGGTACCCGGTGGCGCCGATTGTCCGGCTAGCCTGGTCTGCGACCGCTTCCCTGACGAACGATCGAGGAAAGACATTGCATCGGATCCCTGGCATGGTTGCCGGATCGGTCGCGGCCCTGGCTGCCGTCGCCCTGTTGTCGGCATGTGGTGACAACGACTCCACGGCGTCGCAGACGCCGACGCTCTCGTCGAGCGCCGCGGCGGCAACGTCCTCGGCGAAGCCGAGCACCACGGTCGTCACCCCGCCCTCGGAGGCCGACCCGACCACGTCCGCCGAACTGCCGGAGCCCGCGCCGGAGGTCACCGAGCCGGTCGGACCCACCTCAGCCAAGGACGACGCCTTCCTCGCCGAGCTGGCCAAGAACGGCATCAAGCCCGCCGATCCGACGATCGCGTTGACCACGGCCAGCTACATCTGTTCCGCGAAGTCCACCGGGGCCAGCGACGCCGACATCGCCACCTTCGTCGGCGCGATGGCCGGCACCGACCCGGCCTTCGGTGACGCCAACATGGACGTCAACCGGGCGGCGCAGGTCTACATGGCCGCCGCGAACTCCACCTACTGCTGATGAACCGGCCGACGCGACGTTCCCGCAAGCTCTGGCCTGCGGGGTGCCTGACCGTGCTGGCGCTGATCGTGCTCGCGATCATCGTCATCGTGCTGCTCTGGTACCTGTTGGCGGGGCGGTTGACCCCGCCGGGCCCCACCCCGCCCGGCCCGCCGCCACCGACGTCGCAGTCGGCCGATTGTCCCGATGTGATGCTGCTCTCGATTCCGGGCACCTGGGAGTCGTCGAGCACCGATGATCCGTACAACCCGCACGCGAACCCGATCTCGCTGATGCTCAGCGTCAGCGGGCCGCTGCGCGAGCAGTTCCCCGACGACCGGCTCGAGGTCTACACGGTGCCCTACGTGGCCCAGTTCTCGAACCCGATCGCGATTCCGCCGGACGGCCAGGCCTCCTACAACAACAGCCGCACCGAGGGCACGGCGCGCGCCACCGACATCCTGGCCCAGCGGCACAAGCAGTGCCCGCTGACCACCTACGTCATCGCGGGCTTCTCGCAGGGCGCGGTCATCGCCGGTGACGTCGCCGCCCAGATCGGCGCGGGCAACGGTCCGGTCCCCGCCGACAAGGTCCTCGGCGTCACCGTGATCGCCGACGGCCGCCGCACCGGTGACACCGGTCCCGGCCAGCCGGTCGAGATCGGCGATCCGCCGCCGCCCGGTCAGGGCGCCGAGGTGGCGCTGCGCGGTGTCAACGTCCCTGGCATCAGCATGACCGGCGCGCGGCCCGGCGGTTTCGGCACGCTGGCGCCGAAGGTGAACTCGATCTGCGCCCCCGGCGACATGATCTGCGACGCACCGCGCCAGGCCCTGAACCCGGCCAACGCACTGAGCAGCCTCGGCGCGCTGATCCGCTCGGCGGGCAACCCGGTGCACGCTCTCTACGCCACCAACACCGTCGACGGACAGGGCACCACCGCCACCCAGTGGACGGTGAACTGGGCGGCCGGGCTGATCGAGAACGCTCCTCATCCGCCACATTCCTGAGCGGCCGACAGTCGGAGTATTCACAGTCACAGCGGGCGTGCGATTGCCATGGTTCATGCCTCGCTGTGACATCCGCACTCCCATTCGCTCGCACGCTGTAAAGTGCGCTGATGATCGTGCCGTCTTCCTCCGCTACCGCGGAGTAGCGGCGGGCCCGTGTACACCGCCAAGCACGCGCTGCGTGCAACAGCCAGGAGCGATGAGTTCATGACCGAAGCTGCCGCACCCGTCGGTGAGACGACCGCGCTGGGTACGCCGCTGCGTCCGTTCCGCTTCGGAGCGGCCGGAGAGGGCAACAAGCAGGAGGGCGGGGCGCGCAAGTTCGTCCAGACCGCGCAGCAGGCCGAGGAATACGGGTACGACACCTTCTTCGTGCCCGATCATCTGGGCGACCAGATCGGCCCGATCGCCGCGCTGGGCGCGCTCACCCAGGCCACGGACAAGATCCGGCTCGGCACGTCCGTGCTGGCCAACGGTTTCCGCCACCCCGTCGTGCTGGCCAAGGACCTGGCCACCATCGACGTGCTGTCGAAGGGCCGCCTCGAGGTCGGCGTCGGCGCGGGCTGGATCAAGGAGGAGTTCGACAACGCGGGCATCCCGTTCGAGCGCCCCGGCGTCCGGCTGGAGAAGCTCGACGAGTCGCTGACCATCCTGGACACGCTGCTGCGCGGCCAGGAGTGCAACTTCGAGGGCAAGCACTACCAGGTGCGGGGGATCAAGGGCACCCCGCGCCCGCGGCAGGGCCCGCGCCCGCCGCTGTGCACCGGTGGCGGCGGCCCGAAGATGCTCGCGCTGGCGGCCAAGCACGCCGACATCGTCTCGATCGTCCCGCAGACCACCAAGAACGGTAAGGGTCTGCTGTCGGGCATCACGCTCGAGAAGACGATCGAGAAGGTCGAGATCGTCAAGGCCGCTGCCGGCGACCGCTTCGCCGACATCGAACTGAACTGGGCGATCACCGCGATCGTCATCACCGACGACCGGGAGAAGACCGCGGAGATGGCGTTGAACGCGATCGCCCGCGGCCTGCATCCGAATCTCGAGGTCGACGTGGAACTCTCCGTCGAGGAGATCTTGAATTCGCCGTACGTCGCGATCGGCACCTTCGAGGAGATCGCCGAACAGATCAAGCGTGTGCGCGAACTCACGTCGATGTCGTATGTGGGCATCTTCCCCACCCAGATGGATGCTTTCGCGCCTGTCATTCCGCTGCTGCGGGAGGACTGAGCGGGGGTTCTCTGTAACATGACTCTGGTTTGAGAACATCTAGCCGATAGCGGTCACCGCGCAGACCGCTCGAAAATCCGCAGGTTGTCATGACGCACGTGGTGCGTGTTCCGGCGACCGGTGGCGATAGCGAGTCGGGGCCTCACAGGTGTCAACGCCACAGCGCGTTGGGAGAATTCACCGGTGTCCGGGCCTCGGAGGAGAAGAAGGAATGGAAGAGACTTTCGACGACTACCTGGACGAGACCGGGAACATTGTGATTCCCGAGGGTCGGACCCTGGTCGATCACGTCGAGAAGCACACCCGTAACGATGCGAACACGCTCGCGTACCGCTACATCGACTACTCGCGTGAGCGCGACGGCGAGGTGCATGAGCTGACCTGGCAGGAGTTCGGAGTTCGGCTGCGCGCGGTAGCCGCTCGCCTGCAGCAGGTGACCAACCCGGGCGACCGGGTCGCGATCCTCGCCCCGCAGGGCCTGGACTACGTGATCTCCTTCTTCGCCGCGATCTACGCGGGCACCATCGCCGTGCCGCTGTTCGATCCCGACGAGCCGGGCCACACCGACCGCCTGCACGCCGTCCTCGGTGACTGCGAGCCGTCGGCGATCCTCACCGCGACCTCCTCGGCCGCCGGTGTCCGCCAGTTCTTCCGTTCGCTGCCCGCCGCGCAGCGTCCGCGCATCATCGCCGTCGACGCGATCCCGGACACCCTCGGTGATTCCTGGGTCCGCCCCGACACCGCGATCGACGACATCGCCTACCTGCAGTACACCTCGGGCTCGACCCGGGTGCCCGCCGGTGTGGAGATCACCCACCGCGCGGTCGGCACCAACCTGCTGCAGATGGTCAAGGCGATCAACCTGGACTGGAACTCGCGCGGCGTCACCTGGCTGCCGCTGTTCCACGACATGGGTCTGCTCACGGTGATCCTGCCCGCCGTCGGCGGTCGCTACATCACCATCATGTCGCCGAGCGCGTTCGTGCGCCGTCCCTCGCGCTGGATCAACGAGCTGGCCGCTGTCTCCGACGGCGCGGGCACCTTCGCGGCGGCGCCGAACTTCGCGTTCGAGCACGCCGCGGCGCGTGGTCTGCCGAAGGCGGGCGAGTCGCTCGACCTGTCGAACGTGATCGGCCTGATCAACGGCTCCGAGCCGGTGACCGTCTCGTCGATGAAGAAGTTCAACGACGCGTTCGCCCCGTACGGCCTGCCCAAGACCGCGATCAAGCCCTGCTACGGCATGGCCGAGGCCACCCTGTTCGTCTCGGCGACCAAGGCCGAGGACGAGGCCAAGGTCGTCTACGTCGACCGGCACGAGCTGAACGCGGGCCGCATGGTGCGCGTGGAGCAGTCCGACGAGAACGCCATCGCGCAGGTCGCGTGCGGTTACGTCGCGCTGTCGCAGTGGGCCACCATCATCGATCCGGAGTCGGTGGAGAGCCCCGAGGGCGGCCGCGAGCTGCCCGACGGCCGGGTCGGCGAGATCTGGCTGCACGGCAACAACATGGGCATCGGCTACTGGGGACGCCCCGACGAGTCGACCAAGGCGTTCCGCAACAAGGTCACCGAGCGGCTGGCCGAGGGCAGCCACGCCGAGGGCACCGCGCCCGACGCCGACTGGCTGCGCACCGGTGACTACGGCGTGTTCTACGACGGCGAGCTCTACATCACCGGTCGCGTCAAGGACCTGGTGATCGTCGACGGGCGCAACCACTACCCGCAGGACCTGGAGTTCTCCGCGCAGGAGGCGTCCAAGGCGCTGCGGCCCGGATTCGTCGCGGCCTTCGCGGTCCCGGCCAACCAGCTGCCCGCCGAGGTGTTCACCGCCGACAGCCATTCCGGCCTGAAGTTCGACGCCGACGACGCGTCCGAGCAGCTGGTCATCGTGGCCGAGCGCGGCCCCGGCGCAGGCAAGGCCGATCCGGCTCCGATCGCCGACGCGGTGCGTGCCGCGGTCTCGCAGCGCCACGGCGTGACGGCCCGTGACATCCTGCTGGTCCCCGCGGGTTCGATCCCGCGCACCTCCAGCGGCAAGATCGCCCGGCGGGCTTGCAAGGCCGCCTACCTCGAGGGAACGCTGCGCGGTGGTTACACCCAGCAGGCTTTCCCCGATGCACCGGAAGAGTAATCGGCCGACCGGTAGCGAGCGACGCCCGGCGTGACACACACGTCGGGCGTCATTCCACGGCGCGCCCTGTACACAGACAGGTAGCTTGAGGATTAATGGTTAACAACGACCTCCCCCAGGCAAGCGACGGCCTTCAACAGTCGGCCGCCGCTGGTGACAACGAGGGCACGCCCACCCCCACCCCCGAGACCTCCGCTTCCGAAGGTGATCTTTCGGTTGCCGAGCTGCGCGAATGGCTGCGCCGCTGGGTCGCCGACGCGACCGGCCAGTCGATCGACGCGATTACCGTCGACCGGCCGATGGAGGAGTTCGGGCTGGCCTCGCGCGACGCCCTCGCCCTCGGTGGCGACATCGAGGACTACACCGGCGTCACCCTCGCGCCGACGGTGATCTACCAGCATCCGACGATCGGGTCGCTGGCCGAGATCATCGTCAACGGCGAGCCCGAGTTGCCCGCCGAGGAGATCGAGGACTACGCCGCCGCCTACCAGCCCGGTGAGGCGCACGACATCGCCGTGGTCGGCCTGTCGACCCGGCTGCCCGGCGCGGGCACCACGCCCGAGTCGACCTGGGAGTTCATCATCGGGCGCGGTGACGCGATCCGGGAGCTGCCGGAGGGGCGCTGGGACGAGTTCCTCGGCGATCCCGCCATCGCCGCCGCCGTGGCCGCGGGCAAGACCAGGGGCGGCTACCTCGACCAGGACGTCGTCAAGGGCTTCGATGCCGACTTCTTCGCCACCTCGCCGCTCGAGGCCGAGCGCATCGACCCGCAGCAGCGGCTGATGATGGAGCTCACCTGGGAGGCGCTCGAGCACGCCCGGATCCCGGCGAGCGACCTCAAGGGTTCGCCGGTCGGCATGTTCATCGGCTCCTCGACCAGCGATTTCCAGATGCTGGCCGCGCTCGCGCTCGGCAACGCCGATCCGAATGTGCCCGCCTCGGCCGAGGGCTACGCGATCATGGGCAGCTCCAACGGCATCATCGCCAACCGGGTGTCCTACTTCTACGACTTCCGCGGCCCGTCGGTCACGGTCGACACCGCGTGCTCGTCCACGCTGGTCGCCGTGCACCAGGCGGTGCGCGCCCTGCGTGACGGCGAGGCCGACGTGGCGCTGGCCGGCGGCGTGAACATGCTGCTGATGCCGATGACGACACTCGGTTTCGCCCCGGGCACCTCCGAGGACGGCCGCATCAAGGCCTTCTCCAAGGACGCCGACGGCATGGTCCGCTCCGAGGGCGCCGGCCTGGTCGTGCTCAAGCGGCTCGTCGACGCCGAGCGCGACGGCGACCACATCTACGGCGTCATCAAGGGCACCGCGGTCAACAGCGACGGGCGCTCCAACGGCCTGCTCGCGCCGAACCCGGAGGCCCAGGCCGACGTCCTGCGCCGGGCCTACCGCGACGCGGGCATCGCCCCCTCCACGGTCGACTACATCGAGGCGCACGGCACCGGCACCCCGATCGGCGATCCGATCGAGGCCGAGGCGCTGGCCCGCGTGGTCGGTCGCGGTCGCGAGGCCGACAAGCCCGCCCTGCTCGGCTCGGTGAAGACCAACTTCGGTCACCTGGAGTCCGGCGCGGGCGTGCCGAGCCTGGCGAAGGTGCTGATGTCGTTCCAGCACAACGTGATCCCGCCGAACATCAACTACGCGGGCCCGAGCCCGTACATCCCGTTCGAGCAGGCCAACCTCAAGGTCGTCGACGAGCCGACCGAGTTCCCCCGCTACAGCGGCGTGGCGACCGTCGGTATCTCCGGCTTCGGCTTCGGTGGCACCAACGCGCACGTGGTGCTGCAGGAGTACGTGCCGGGCGCGTCCGCCGTCGCGGACGTGACGCCGGAGCAGGTCGCCGCCGCGGAGATCGGGGACGAGGAGACCACCGATGTGGTCGCCGAGGCCACCGCCATCACCGAGGCCGCCGCCGAGCCGCTGCCGGAGTGGGACGGCGAGCGCGCCGAGCCGCTGCCGGTGATCCTGGCCGTGTCCGCCTACCTGCCCTCGCGCCGCAAGCGCGCCGCCGCGGACCTGGCCGATTGGCTGGAAGGCCCGGGCAAGGACGTGCCGCTGGCCGATGTGGCCCGGTCGCTGGCCAAGCGCAGCCACCAGCGTTCGCGCGGCGTGGTGCTGGCCAAGACCCACGAGGAGGCCGTCGCCGGTCTGCGCGCCATCGCCGAGGGCAAGCCCGGCGCCGGTGTGTTCACCGCCGACTCGCCCGCGTCCAACGCGCCCGTCTGGGTGCTGTCCGGTTTCGGTTCGCAGCACCGCAAGATGGCCAAGCAGCTCTACGGCGAGAACCGGATCTTCCGCGAGACCGTCGACGCGGTCGACGAGCTGGTGCAGGACGAGGCGGGCTACTCGATCCGCGAGATGTTCCTCGACGACGAGCAGGACTACGACGTCGGCACCTGCCAGGTCGGCATCTTCACCATCCAGCTCGGCCTGGCCGCGCTGCTGCGCGCGCACGGCGCGGAACCCGCTGCCGTGGTCGGTCATTCGATGGGTGAGGTCGCCGGCGCGTACATCGCGGGCGGCCTGACGATCGAGGACGCGGTGCGCGTGATCTGCGCCCGCTCGCGCCTGATGGGCGAGGGCGAGCAGATGATCACCGAGGACGACGTGCGCAACATGGCGCTCGTCGAGCTCAGCGCCCACGACGTGGCCCAGCTGCTGGAGCGCTTCCCCGACGTGGAGTGCGCGGTGTACGCCGCGCCGACCAACACCGTCATCGGCGGGCCGCGCGAGCAGGTCGAGCAGATCGTCGCCGAGGTGGAGGGCATGGGCAAGTTCGCCCGCATCCTGCCCACCCGCGGTGCGGGCCACACCTCGCAGATGGACCCGCTGCTCGGCGAGCTGGCCGCGGAACTGGCAGGCATCGAGCCCACCTCGCTCACGACCGGCCTGTACTCCACCGTGCACGAGGGCCTGTACTTCAAGCCCGGCTCCGATCCGGTGCACGACGAGCCCTACTGGGTGAAGAACATGCGCGGCAGCGTGTACTTCACCAACGCGGTCAAGGCAGCCGTCGACTCCGGGCACACCACCTTCCTGGAGCTCGCCCCCAATTCCGTTGCCCTGATGCAGGTCCTGGGCACCACCTTCGCGGCGGGCGTGCACGACGCGCAGCTCATCCCGACGCTCAAGCGCAAGGAGGACGAGTCCGCCGGTGTCATCGGCGCGCTCGCCCAGCTCTACGTGCACGGCCACGCCGTGAACCTGAGTTCGCTGCTGCCCGAAGGCGATTACGCCGACGTGCCGCGAACCGCGTTCGTGCGCAAGGAGTACTGGCCCAAGGTCGCGATGTCGGCCGGTGGCGGCAACACCAAGGCGCCGGGCGCGCACGTCGCGATGCCCGACGGCCGCCACGCCTGGGAGGTACAGGCCGGTGCGGTCAGCGACCTCACCGCGCTGGTGCAGGCCGCCGCCGCGCAGGTGCTCTCGGATGTCGCCGTGTCGGTCTCGCACCCGCACGCCGCGCTGCCGACCACCGGCACCCTGACCACCACCCTCACCCCGCACCTCGGTGGTGCGTCGGTGCAGGTGCACGCCAAGAACGCGGGCGGCTTCACGCTGCTGTTCGACGCGGTCGTCACCTCCGGTGCCGCGCTGCCCGAACCCGTTGCCGCCGTGGCCGAACCGGCCGCCGTCGAGCCCACCGCCGCCGAGGTCGCCGTGGCCACCAGCGATCGCTGGGATCCCAACGGCACCGAGACCGTCGAGCAGCGGCTGTGCGTGATCGTCGCCGAGTCGATGGGTTACGCCGTCGAGGACCTCCCCATGGAGATCCCGCTGATGGAACTCGGTCTCGACTCGCTGATGGCCATGCGCATCAAGAACCGCGTCGAATACGAATTCGACATCCCGCAGCTGCAGATCTCCGCGGTCCGCGACGCCAGCCTCAACGAGGTGTCGAAGGTGCTGCGCTACGCGATCGAGCACCGCGACGAGATCGCGGCGATGGCGGAGAAGCAGGCCGCGGCCAAGGCGGCAGGCGAGGACGTGGAGATCGGCGTCGACGCGAACTTCGTCGAGGCGGCGCGCGCGGCGATCGCGGCGGGCGATGATCCGCTGGCGGCGGCCAAGGCCGCAGGCGCGGAACTGCCGGACGCGGCCGCTGACAAGCAGGATGTCGCTGCGGCTGAGGCTGTTTCGGCCGACGAGCCGCAGGCCGCGCCGCCCGCTGAAGCCGTGACCCCGGCCGTCGCTCCGGCACCGGACGCGACGCAGGCGGCAGTGGACGTCGACTACTCCGCGCCGGCCGGCGACGAGGAGAACGTTCCGCCACGTGACGCGGCCGAGCGCCTGGCCTACGCCACCTGGGCGGTCGTCACGGGCACGTCGCCCGGCGGCATCTTCAACACGCTCCCGATCCTGGAAGAGGATGTCGCCGAGAAGATGGCGGCGCGCCTCACCGAACGGGTCAAGGCCGAGGTCACCGTCGACGATGTGCTCGACTGCGAGACCATCGAGCAGCTGTCCGAGGTCGTGCGCACCTTGCAGGACAGCGGGGCCGACGTGGACGGCTTCGTCCGCCCGCTGCGTGCTCGTGCCGAAGGCTCCACCGCCACTCCGGTTTTCGTGTTCCACCCGGCCGGTGGCAACACCCTCGTCTACGAGCCGCTGCTCAAGCGCCTGCCCGCCGACACCCCGATGTACGGCATCGAGCGAGTCGACGGCTCCATCGAGGAACGTGCCAGGGAGTACCTGCCGGAGCTGCGCAAGATCCAGGGTGACGGCCCGTACGTGCTGTACGGCTGGTCGCTGGGCGCGGTGCTGGCCATGCAGGTCGGTCAGCTGCTGCGTGAGGAAGGGGCCGATGTGCGCTACGTCGGCCTGATCGACCTCGCGATGACCGTCGAGGACGAGGACAACAGCCCCGAGGAGCGCGTCCGCCGCCTCGAGCGCTACCAGGCCTTCGCCAAGAAGACCTACAACGTCCCCGCCGAGCTCGACCGTTCGCAGATCGAGGAACTGGCCGCGGCCTCCGATGCCGAGCAGTTCTCCATGATCAGCGACCTGATCAAGCTGTCCGGAGCGAAGATCCCCGGCGGTGTGCTGGAACACCAGCGGACCTCGTGGATCGAGAACCGCGCGCTCCAGCAGGTTCGGCCGCGCGAGTACGACGGCGACGTCGTGCTGTACCTGGCCGACCGGTACCACGACGGTGCGATCGAACTCGAACCCCGATTCGCCCATCGCAAGCCCAACGGTGGCTGGGATGAGTACGTGAAGAACCTGGAGGTCGTCCACATCCCGGGCGACCACCTGCAGATCGTCGACGAACCGCGGATCGGCCAGATCGGTGCCGACCTCGCCGCCAAACTGGCCGCGATTTCCGCAAAGGGAGAAGTACGTAAGTGAGCACGACCGCCGAAAAGCTTGCCGATCTGAACGAGCGGCTCGAGCTCGCCAAAGAGCCGACTGGCGCCAAGGGGATCGAGAAGCGGGCGCGTAAGGGCATTCCGAGTGCCCGCGACCGGATCAACATGCTGATGGACCCGGGCACGTTCGTCGAGATCGGCGCGCTGGTCCGCAAGTCCGGTGACGCGAACGCGCTGTACGGCGATGGTGTCGTGGTCGGCCACGGCCTGGTCGAGGGCCGGCCGGTGGCGGTGTTCTCCCACGATCAGACCGTGTACGGCGGCTCGGTCGGCGAGGCGTTCGGCCGCAAGCTGTGCGGCATCATGCAGTACGCCGCCAAGGTCGGCATTCCGCTGGTCGGCATCAACGATTCCGGCGGCGCGCGCGTGCAGGAGGCGGTCAGCTCGCTGGCCTGGTACGCGTGGATGGCGACCAATATGGAGCCGCTGTCGGGCATGGTGCCGCTGGTGTCGGTGATCCTGGGCAACTGCGCCGGTGGCGCGGTGTACCAGCCGATCTGCACCGACATCGTGGTGGCCACCGAGTCGGCGCACATGTTCGTCACCGGGCCGAAGGTGATCAAGGAGGTCACCGGCGAGGACGTGAGCCTCGAGGAGCTCGGTGGCGCCCGCACCCAGGCCGACTACGGCAACATCCACCATGTGGCCAAGGACGAGGAGTCCGCGTTCCAGTGGGTGCGCGAATACCTCGGCTACATGCCCACCAGCTGCCAGGAACTGCCGCCGGTGGTGAACCCGGGCCTGGAGCCCGAGATCACCGATTCCGACCGGGAACTCAACACGTTCATGCCGGATTCGGACAACGCCGGCTACGACATGTACGACATCCTGCTGCGCATCTTCGACGAC
This sequence comes from Nocardia sp. NPDC050717, assembly GCF_040654275.1. NCBI lineage: Bacteria > Bacillati > Actinomycetota > Actinomycetes > Mycobacteriales > Nocardiaceae > Nocardia > Nocardia sp. NPDC050717. The sequence continues at coordinate 197,390 of NZ_JBFAHR010000008.1, read as the reverse complement.
GGCGAGTTCAAGGAGATCAGCGGCGACACCGGGCCGAACATCATCACCGGTTTCGCCCGGGTCGACGGGCAGAGCGTCGGCGTGGTCGCGAACCAGCCGATGGCCTCGGCAGGCGCCCTCGATGCCCGCGCCTCGGACAAGGCCTCGCATTTCGTGCGCCTGTGCGACGCGTTCGAGATCCCGCTGATCTTCGTCGTCGACACCCCCGGCTTCCTGCCGGGTGTGGAGCAGGAGAAGGTCGGCGTGATCAAGCGCGGCGGCCGCTTCCTGTTCTCCTACGTGGAGGCCTCGGTCCCGAAGATCACCCTGGTGGTCCGCAAGTCCTACGGCGGCGGCTACGCGGTGATGGGCTCCAAGCAGCTCGGCGCCGACATCAACCTCGCCTGGCCCACCGCCCGCATCGCGGTCATGGGCGCCGAGAGCGCCATCGGCCTGCTCGGCGCAGCCCAGATCGCCGCGGCCCCGGAAGACCAGCGCGCGGCCGTCCGCCAGAACCTCATCGATTTCTACAACGCCAACGTGGCCACCCCCTGGGTGGCCGCGGAACGCGGCTTCATCGACGCGGTCATCGAACCGGCCACCACCCGCCTGGAAATCCGCCGCGCCCTGAAACTGCTCCAGGACAAGAAGATCCAGCGCAACCCGCGCAAGCACCACGTCCTGCCGCTGTAGACACCCGACGAGAAGGGCCGCCTCGATTCCCCGAGGCGGCCCTTCTCGCATCTTCGCGGCTATACCTCGCCGAGGTCCACTTCTACCGAGAACGGGACCGGCACCTTGATGATGCCGGTGAACATGTCGCCGGTGCGGTAGGTCCTGGTGGCGGGGTCGAGGATGTAGGTATAGACGAGCGGCACACCGGTCGCGGCCTGCTCGACCCGCCAGAAGAACGCGATACCCGCCTTGGCGTACTGATCCAGCTTCACGATCCGGTCGGTGGTTTCCGAGCCAGGGGAGACGACCTCGACGACCATCAGGACGTGCTCGGGCCTGGTGGGCGAGAGATCGATCGTGTCCGCCCGGTACACCACGACATCGGGGCGGCGGTTCGTCAGCGGTACATCCTGGAGCCGGATGTCGAAGTCGGTGTCGGCGTTCCAGTCGGTGCCCCCGGCACTGTCCAGCGCGTTCGCCAGAACTCGGGCCAGCCGGTGGTGGCGCTTGGAGGCGCTCGGGCTCACTACCACCATCCCGTCGACGATTTCGATACCCGCGCACTGTTCCTCGGACCAGGAGTCGTAGACCTCCGCCGTGATCTGCTCATGCATCCACGCAGGGGGCGCTGTCTCGGCAGTCACGCACGCTCCTCTCGGACGCCTCTGAGCGGGTCCGATCCCGCCGATTCAGTGTACTCGGGGGCTGTCGGCCTGGAGGCCGGCGAGACGCGTGCATGCGACGAGCCGCCACCGGGTCGGGTGGCGGCTCGGCGGTGGCGTCGAAAGGTCAGGCGATCGAGGCGGATTCGATGACGACGTCGTCGACCGGGACGTCCTGGTGGGGGCCCGCGTTGCCGGTGGAGACGGCGGCGATCTTGTCGACGACCTCGGTGCCCTCGGAGACCTTGCCGAAGACGGCGTAGCCCCAGCCCTGGCCCTGGGGGGCGGTGTGGTTGAGGAAGGCGTTGTCCGAGACGTTGATGAAGAACTGGGCGGTGGCCGAGTGCGGGTCGTTGGTGCGGGCCATCGCGACGGTGTACTTGTCGTTCTTCAGGCCGTTGGTGGCCTCGTTCTGGATGGGCGCCTGGGTCGGCTTCTGCTTCAGGCCGGGCTCGAAGCCGCCGCCCTGGATCATGAAGTTGGGGATGACGCGGTGGAACACGGTCCCGTTGTAGTGACCCGCGTTCACGTAGTTGACGAAGTTGGCGACCGTGTTCGGCGCGGCCTGGTCGTCCAACTCCAGCACGATCGGTCCGTAATTGGTCACGAGATTCACCTTGGTCATGAGGTCGAGTCTAGGGATGCGCGTGCCCTGGAAGAGACCGGGGTCCGCGGCCGGGCGCCGCTGGTCGGCACCCGGCGCGAATATTGCCTAGGATGTGAGGGAACCCGCGTGCGAGTGCGAGACGCACGCGGGTTCTTTTTCATCGCACAGCGAACACAATTCGAGATGACGTCGTCGCGTTACCGGTCATCCGAATTCACCTCGGAATTGTCAGGGGCCGACCGTGATCGGCACCGACGGGGTGGTGGTGTTGGTGACCTTGTACACGCCGGTCACCGATCCGGTGGTGGCGCTGGTCGGGCAGCCGAATCCGCCGGTCACCTTGATGGGTGCGGGGGAATTCGTCGCCTGGACCGTCGACGGGTTGCCGTTGGTCCAGGTGCCCGCCAGCGACGCGGGCCCGGTCGGGGCGACGACCACCTTGCAGGACGCCAGACCGCTGGTCTGGATGACCATGCCGCCGGTCGGCACGTTGATCGAGCCGGAGATCGGCGACCCGTTCTGGCCCGTGATGGACCAGCTGCCACTGGTGGTCACCGTGGCGCTCACGCCCCACATGCTGGTGGTGCAGCCGGTGAAGCTGGGCGCGTTGATCGGTACCGTGACCGGCCCACTCGGGTTGGTGTTGCCCGGTGCGGCGGGCACGGTGCCGGTCGCGGTCGAGGTCGAGCAGGTGATGGTGACACCGCCCGCCACGGCCTTGACCACGCCCTGGTTGGTGGCCTGCACGGCGGCGCCGGCCGGGCTGACCGTGGTCGAGGCCTGGGCCGCGGCGGGGCCGATACCGAACGACGCCGCGGCGACCGCACACCCGGCGGTCGCCAGTGCTGTGCGGGCGAAGAAGTTGCTGTTGAACATGCGTACTCCTTGGGTGAAAACGACACCTCCGAGATGTGAAGATGTCGTGTTCAAGAGTACGAAAGGCATTTTTCGGCATTGCGCAATTCGCACCTACCATTTCATTTGGGAACCTTCGTATTTCGGCCGCCGCGGTAGTGATCGGCATTTACAATGCCGGACTGTTACCGTCTGTAACAGTTACCCCGCTTTTTAGCTATATGCATCGTGCACACTGTTAACATCGACAAACTCCTGTGTCCTGCGCGCGGCCCGCGCCGGACCTGGATCGATAGCCGACGGCCATGATGCCGGAACGCCGGCGCACGCGAAGCATCCTTAATGAAATGCTTGAACTTCACATCGGGGGTGGCGGCGCGTCGCGCAGCAGGGCGTGCGACCCGTCACAACGACCTGGGTGCGGATACCATGGCGAACCGTGCCAGACGCCGCAACTGCTGTTCTCACCAAGCCACCCGCCGAACCGGTGGTATCCGAGAAGGACTTCCGGATCGCGCGATGGATCGCGCTCGTCGCCGGACTTCTCGGCGCCCTGTTCGCGGTGGCGACGCCCTTCCTGCCGGTCACCCAGACGACCGCGCAGCTGAACTGGCCGCAGAACGGCAAGCTCGGCAACATCCAGGCGCCGCTGATGTCGCAGGTGCCCATCGACCTGAACGCCACCATCCCGTGCTCGGCCGTCGCGACGCTGCCCGAGCAGGGCGGCATGCTGCTGGCCACCGCGCCGCCGCAGGGCGACCGGGCCGCGCTGGAGGCGCTGTTCGTCCGGGTCTCCGACACCTCGGTCGACGTGGTCGACCGCAACGCGGTGGTGGCCTCGGCCGACCGGGCCGCGATGGACCAGTGCACCTCGATCGTCATCAGCTCCGACCGCGACCGCACCACGGCCTCGTTCGAGGGCATGACCAAGGAGATCGAGCGGCCGATCCCCGGTCAGCCCGGCGCGGTCGAGACGGTGCTGGTCCCGGTGCAGGGACAGCTGGCCGGTGACCTGCGGCCGCAGATCGTCGGCGTCTTCTCCGATCTGAAGGGCGCGGTCCCGCAGGGGCTTTCGCTCACCTCGACGATCGACTCGCGCTTCTCCTCCAGCCCGTCGCTGAGCAAGCTGATCGCGATCGTCGCGGCGGTGCTGTGCACCCTCATCGCCCTCGGCGCGCTGGCCAAGCTCGACGGCAGTGACGGTCGCGGGCACCGCCGCTTCCTGCCGAAGAACTGGCTGAAGCCCACCTGGGCCGACGGCGCTGTCATCGGCACCCTGCTGGCCTGGCATTTCGTCGGCGCCAACACCTCCGACGACGGCTACATCCTGTCGATGGTGCGCGTGGCCCCGGACGCCGGCTACATGGCCAACTACTTCCGCTGGTACGGCGTCCCCGAGGCGCCGTTCGGCTGGTACTACTACGTCATCCAGGTGTTCGCCGAGATCTCCACGGCCAGCCCGTGGGTGCGCGTGCCCGCGCTGATCTGCGCGATCCTGTGCTGGATGGTCATCAGCCGCGAGGTGGTGCCCCGCCTCGGCAACGCGGTCAAGCGCTCGCAGGTGGCCCTGTGGACCGGTGGCCTCGTCTTCCTGGCCTTCTGGCTGCCGTTCGACAACGGCCTGCGCTCGGAGCCGATCGTCGCGCTCGGCGCACTGCTCACCTGGGTCTCCATCGAGCGCGCCATCGCGACCGGCCGACTGCTGCCCGCGGGCATCGCGGTGCTGATCGCGGCCTTCACGCTGGCCGCGGCGCCGACCGGACTGATGTGTGTGGCCGCGCTGCTGGCCGGTATCCGGCCGCTCGTGCGGATCGTCGTGCGCAGGCATCGCCAGTTCGGCACGATCCCGCTGCTGGCGCCGATCGCCTCGGCGGGTCTGCTCGTGCTCGTGGTGGTCTACGGCGACCAGACCTTCGCCGGGATCCAGGAGGCCAACCGCGTGCGGCAGGCGACCGGGCCGAACCTGGCCTGGTACGAGGACTACCTGCGCTACTACTACATGTTCGTCGAGACCGTCGACGGCTCGCTGGCCCGCCGCTTCGCCTTCCTGGTGATGCTGCTGTGCCTGTTCACCACGCTGCTGGTGCTGCTGCGCCGCCGCCAGGTGCCCGGCGTCGCCTCCGGCCCGACCTGGCGGCTGATGGGCATCGTCTTCGGGACGATCTTCTTCATGATGTTCAACCCGACGAAGTGGACCCACCACTTCGGCGCGTACGCGGGCATCGCGGGTTCGCTGGCCGCGGTGACGGCCGTGGTCGTCTCGCAGAGCGCGCTGCGCTCGCGCAAGAACCGGGCCATCTTCCTGGCCGGACTGCTGTTCGTGCTCGCGCTGTCGTTCTCCGGCATCAACGGGTACTGGTACGTCTCCAGCTACGGCGTGCCGTGGTTCGACAAGACCATCTCGCTGCGCGGCATCAACTCCAACACCGTGATGCTGATCCTGTTCGGCCTGGCATTGGCGCTGGTCGGCTGGTACGCGCTGCGCGAGGACTACGTGAAGCCGGTGCCGTCGGCGAAGACCGAGCGCGGCAGGCGGATCCGCAAGTTCGCGGCCATCCCGCTGACCGTCGTGGTCGGGCTGATGGTGGCGTTCGAGGTGCTCTCGCTGGTCAAGGGCGCCACCCAGCAGTACCCGGCGTACTCGCTGGCCCGCTCCAACACCGACGCCATCGGCGGCAACGCGTGCGGCCTGGCCAACGACGTGCTCGTGGAGTCCGACCCGAACGGCGGCAGGCTCGAACCGATCGTCGACCCGGCCCGCCCGTTCACCGATACGAACGACCCGCTCGCGGGCACCGGCGCGGTGGGCTTCACGCCGAACGGCGTGCCGGGTGACCTCTCGGCCGACGCGGTCGAGGTGAAGCCGGGCACCGGCAACACCAGCAACCAGTCGGTGGGCGCCGCCTTCGCCGAGGGCGAGAGCGCAGGCACCGGCGGTGGCGAGGGCGCGCGCGGCGTGAACGGCTCGACCGTCGCGCTGCCGTTCGGCCTCGATCCCGCGCAGACCCCGATCCTCGGCTCCTACCAGGAGGGCGTGCAGCAGCCCGCGCACCTGGAGTCGGCCTGGTACGGGCTGCCCGCCCGCTCCGAGGACTCGCCGCTGGTCGTGATCTCCGCGGCGGGCCGCATCGCCTCCAAGGACGACACCGGCGCCGACAAGTACGGCCAGTCGCTGCTCGTGGAGTACGGCACCAGGGCGCCGGACGGCAGCGTCACCACGCTCGGCACCTACCTGCCCCGCGATATCGGCCCGTTCCCGTCCTGGCGCAACCTGCGCGTGCCGGTGGCCGACCTGCCCGCCGAGGCGAACGCGGTCCGCATCGTCGCCAACGACCCGATCCTGATCGGCGACCAGTGGCTGGCGTTCACCCCGCCGCGGGTGCCGAAGCTGCGCACCCTCGACAGCTACATCGGCCGGGACCAGCCGGTGCTGCTCGACTGGGCCGTGGGCCTGCAGTTCCCGTGCCAGCGTCCGTTCGCCCACAAGAACGGCGTCGCCGAGGTGGCGAACTACCGCATCCTGCCCGACCGCCCGCTGGCGATCTCCTCGACCGACACCTGGCAGGCGCAGGAGTTCGGCGGCCCGCTCGGCTTCACCCAGATGCTGGCGAACCGGGTCACCATCCCGACGTACCTGAAGGACGACTGGGCGCGCGACTGGGGTTCGCTGGAACGCTACGACCAGCACCTGCGCGCCGAGCCCGCGCAGCTGGAGACGGGGACGGCGACGCGCACCGGCCTGTGGACCCCCGGTCCGCTGCGGGTGTTCTGACCGGGCGCTGAGAATGTAGAAGGCGCGGACCACTTCGGTGGTCCGCGCCTTCGGCCGTTGATGGGGGTAGGAGTCAAACGCTGAGCATGCGACGGTTGAGGTCGCGGCGTAACACCTCTTGCGACGGCAATCTGTCCAGCACCCGCATCACGGCCGGTCGTAGTTCCTTTTTCTCGTCTTCGCTGAGCAGCTCGACGAGATCTCCCAGATCCATGTCATCGAAGGCTCCTGTCATACCCAACAGCGTACGTGCTCAAACCCGCCCCCGTCCGGCCATTGGGACGACATTTACAGGCGATTCACGCGCGCGAAACGCCAACGGCCGCTAGGATTTTCGGGTTGTGCATGCGCAACTGCCCGCTCGCTGCCCTTACGCTGCCCGAGTCACTACTGTGCTCTGATCGACGGTTCCTTCGCCCGGCCGGACTGGGTCACAACCCGCACCGAGATCTCCGCCGGCGTCGCCGCCTGGTACGGCGTGAACCGCTCCAGCGAGCCCCAGTCCCGGCCGAGATCGTGCTCGAGATAGGTGGGCACAGTCTCGGCCTTCAGCAGCGGTCCTGTCCACCCGAGCGGGCCGCCACCGATGTCGTCCTGCCAGGCGTTGGAGGCGTCGGAGCCGACCCGGTCGGGCAGGATTCGCCAGCGCGGCGCCTCGGCGACGCCGTCGTGATGGTCGAACGGGCGCTGGCACGGGAACGCCAGGCCGACGTGCCAGTCCAGCAGCACCGGATCGGTCTCGCCGACCACCGACTGCAGTGACGCCAGCTTCGGCAGGCGCGGCGGCGTCACCGCGAGCCACTGCTTCTGGGTGATGTCGTTGTCGGTGGCGACCAGGCGCACCGCGTTCACGTCGGCCGGGAGCTGATCCATCGGCACGCGCAGGTTGCGCCAGGACGGCGAGGGGCCGATGTCGAGCGGGGCCACCGACCCGGTCACCTCGATCGAGCCGTCGGCGGCCCGCTTGCCGTACTCCACGCGCAGTTCCTGGCCGTAGTGGACGACACCGTCGTTGTCGACGTAGCGGATGCGACCCGCCGCCGTGACCACCAGGGCCGGGCGGGCCGGGTCGTCGACGCGGTCGAGGCGGTACCACTGCGAGGTGAGCTTCGCCTGCTGCTGCACGTCGTCCTGGAAGGACCCGAGCACCGGCGTGCGGGCCGGATCGAGACCGAAGGGCAGGGCGACGGTGCTGCCGTTGAGCCCGGCCTCGGCGCTCGTCCCGCCGCCGGTGCCCGCGCCGGTGGTGTTGGTGGTCTTGTTCGCGGAGTCCTTGTCCACCGAGTTCGCGCCGCCGACCACGGTCTCGTCGGCGTCGGCGGTGAGGTCGGCGGCCACCCCGTTGGGGGTGAAGCCGGTGGATTCGGCGCTCAGCCCGTCGGCGGGGGCGCCGGTGTAGGGGGTGAGCAGCGAGTCGGCCGTGTTCGTCTCCACCAGGACGTCATTGGCGAGGCCGCAGGTGTCGCCGCGCAGCGACTCGATGTTCGACTTCGCGATGGAGTACGCGGGGTACTGGGTGAGGGCGCCCTTGGCCATCGAGGCCACCTCGAACAGCACGAGCAGCGCCGCCGCGATCGTCAGCGGCATGGTGGCGAAGCGATCGAACCGCGAGGGTCTCGGCTGCGCGCGGAACGGCGAACGCAGATGGAAGTACAGCGCGACCAGCAACGCGAGCACGGCGAGGCCGAGGAATATCGTCGAGATGCCCTTGCCCGCCACCAGCGGCGCCTTGTCCCAGAACGGCACGCCGAAGCTGGAGACGTACCACCAGCCGTTGGAACCGGTGAAGGTGAGCGCGAGCAGGAACAGCACCGCCGCCGCGAACAGGGCGCGGTTGCGTGGTGCGCGGATGCTGTTGGCACCCACCGCCACCGCGGCCAGGGCGGCCAGTGATCCGGCCAGCCCGGCGTAGACGCCGAAGTGGTGGGTCCACTTGGTCGGCGTCCACATCATCAGCAGCAGCGCGCCGAACACGATGCCGAGGATGCGCACCGAGGGGCCGCGCGAGGTGCCCGGGATGCGGCCCTTGCGCAGCACCTGCAGGATGCACACGAGCAGGCACAGCAGCATCACCAGCACGCCGAAGCGCCGCGCCAGCGAGCCGTCGGGGGAGAGCATGAACAGCGAGTCCCAGCGGGTGCGCTCGTCGAACCAGGCGACGTTCGGGCCGACCAGGGTGCGCACGCGGGTGGCCTCCATGACGGTGGCCAGTGTCTGGTCGGCGAAGACCACGATCAGCACGATCGTGCCAGCGGCGATGCCGGGGGCGAGCAGCGCGGCGTAGCGGAAGATCTTGGCGCCGAGCGAGATCCGCTGATCAGCGGCGTCGGCCACGCTGGTCGAGGCGCCAGCGGGGGCCGCCGACTCGCCCGCGTCGGCGGCGATCCGGCGCGGCAGCAGGCCCTGGGCCCGCTTGATGATCAGCACCAGCACCGGGCGCGCGCCCGCGATCAGGGCCGCGATGCAGATCAGGCCGGTCGGACCGGCGGCCAGCGAGAACGCGGCGACGAGGATCGCCAGCGCCGCGGGCAGCAGCCGGGCGGTGGCGATGGCGCGCTCGATCAGGCACCAGGTGAGCAGCGCGCCCGCGGCGATCAGCGGTTCAGGGCGCAGGCCGTTGTCGTAGGGGAGCCAGAAGGCGAGGAACACCAGGCCGCCGGTCCACAGCGCCACCTTGTCGCGGCGCACACGGGCGCCGAGGCGGGGCAGCACCTCCCGGCTGATCAGCGCCCAGCAGACGAGCCCGGCGAGCAGCGCGGGCAGGCGCATCCAGGGGCTGGCGTCGGAGATCTTCGTCATCCAGGCGAGCAGCTCGTAGGACCAGCCGAACGGCGCCTCCGGCACGCCGAACCAGCGGTAGTAGTTGGCCATGTAGCCCGAGGGACCCGACGCGCGGGCCATGTTCAGGATGTAGCCGTCGTCGGAGGTGTTGGCGCCGATGACGTGCCAGCCCAGCAGCGTCGCGACCACCACCACGTCGGTCGGGGTGATCCGCCACCAGTGCCTCGGCAGGAAGCGGCGGGCCCGGCGGCCGTCGCTGAGATCGAGCAGGTGCAGCGCGATCAGCGCGATGACGGTGGCGACCGCGGCGACGATCATCGCGACCAGCTTCAGCGTCGTCGGGGTGGAGGTGAACCGCGAGTCGATGTCGGCGTGCACCCGCGCGCCGGCCAGCGCCGCCTCGTCGAGGTCGGTGAAGACGCCGACGATCTGCGGCCGCTTGTCCACCGTCACCGTGTTGCGGAACGGGCTGCCGTCCTGGCGGGTGACACCGAGGAATTCGACGGTCGTCGCCCCGATGGTGGAGGTGATCGTGACCGCCTCGCAGGTCCCGATCTCGGCCAGCGGCGCCGACAGCATCGGCACGTCCCTGGCCTGCACGCCGAGCACTCCGTCACGCACCGTGACGGTGAGCCCCTTCGCGCTCTGCCCCGAGGCGACCGGGATGGTGCTGACCACCGTGGTGGTCCCGGTCTCGGGCAGCCCGCGCAGCATCGTGCACGGCAGCCTGGCGTCGAGCTGCTGCGGCACATACGACACGAGCGGCGCCTCGACGCTCGTCGCGCCCGCCTGCGGCCAATCCAGGCTCGCGCGGTCCTGGCGCACCGGCAGCAGCGGCGTCAGCAGGGCAAGCACGAACCCGAGCAGCCCACAGACGAGGGCGATCAGGCGGTATCGGGTGAACGCTCGGTCGGATCGCAGCACGGGGGTTGATGCTAAAGCAGATTCGCCGACGTGGGCTGAATCCTTTCCGGCGACCCGCGCCTCTCATACCTGTCCCGGCGCACGTCGGGACGGGATATGGAGGTTGTCGTGCTCATCGGAATCGGTATCGTCGTCGCCCTGATGCTCCTGTGTACCTGCTTGGTCGTGCTGAAACGTCGACGAGCCGGGCGTGACTGAGTCGCGCTGGCCGGACGAGCCGTTGATCGTGGCCGCCCAGCGCGGCGACCTCGACTCGATCGCCGCGCTGGTCTCGGGTTCGCACCCGAACATCCGGCGGTTCGCCCGATCGCTGTGCGCCACCCCGGAGGACGCCGAGGACGCGGCCCAGGAGGCCATGATCATCCTGTACCGCAAGATCGGGATGCTGCGGGCCTCCGGCGCGCTGGCCTCGTGGATGTTCCGCATCGTGCGCAACGAGTGCCTGCGCCGTGCCCGGCTGCGGTGGCGCGACCGGCCCGCCGACGAGGCGGCCGTGGTCGCCTCGGCCGAGGACGAGGTGTTGCGGCGACTGGAGGCGGGCCGGGTCGCCGCGGCGGTGGCCGCGCTGCCGCTCGACCAGCGGCAGGTGCTGATCATGCGCGACGTGCAGGGCTACAGCGGGCCGATGGTGGCCGACGCGCTCGGCCTCAGCGTCGCGGCGATGAAATCCCGGCTGCACCGGGCCCGTGCCACGGTGCGGCAGAGTCTGCGAAAGGAACACGATGAGCGGAGCTGACGAATTCGCGAGCAGCTCGCTGCCCGCGCATCTGCTGCGCGGCGCGGTGGGCTTCGGCGCCCTGATCGGGGCGCTCGCGCTGATCCCGGCGCTCGGGCCGGTCAGCCTGGCACTGTTGCCGGTCGGGCTGGTGGCGTTGCGTGGCTGCCCGACCTGCTGGGTGATCGGGTTGATGCAGACCATCTCGCGGGGGCGGCTCCAGCGCTCCTGCGAGGGTGATCGTTGTACGTTGACGGTGGCAGGCCGCTAGCCGGTCATCCTGGTCGTCCAGTCGAGCTGGGTCTTGGCCCAGTCGGGGATCTCGGCGGCGGGCCGCGGGTAGGCGACGAACTCGGCGCGCAGCTCGTCGACCGAGATCTCCGGCATCCAATCCGCCACGGTGGTGGTGGAGAAGGTCGCCTTGTAGCGGGTGGGCCCGGCGATGAAGATCTCCGCGCTCAGCCAGGCGCCGACGGCGGGGTCGTAGGACAGCCGCTTGTGGTCGGTCAGGTACTCGAGCACCTCGGTCGGCGGCACCAGATTGGTGACGGTCCCGTCGCGCTCCTTCACCTGCACCCCGGCCACCGTGTTGCCGCCGACCTGCAGCGACCACAGCAGGGCGAACTTCTGGCCGGGGGCCAGCATCGCGATGGCGGCGTCGACGACTGTCTGCTCGATCTGACCGATCGAGTTCAGCTGTTCGCGGGGGGCTGGTTCACGATCCTGACGGTGGGGTCGTGTCAGCAGGAGATCGATCCGCTCCGGTCTGCTGAGCGTCATAGCTATACCTCTGCATCCGTACCGATCAGCACTTACCAAAACTGCTTTCGGTCGGCCGAACTTGCAACATTTCGCAGCGTACTCGCCCCGCGACACGAACCGTGCGGTTTGTTGACACTGACCGGACATATTGTTGTCCATCGCACGCCCGCACACCAGTAGCTACCGGGTGTCGAGTAACACAACACCCGCTGACGTGGTTGTTCAGGCGGCCGAGGCGCGCAGGGCGAACCAGCCGTCGATCGGGTCGGCGAAACCGTGATAGACGAGCGGAATGCGCTGATCGATCCCGAAGTGCCGATACACCGCCAGCATCGCCATCCGCACCGAATGCGCCTGGAAATCGTCGATGCGGCGCGGGCCGAGGGGATGCTCCGGCAACGTTTCCAGCCTGCGCAGTTCGTCCGGATCGTCCACGTCAAGGCCCATCGGCGCCGGCTCCTCGATCAGATGGTCGTGCAGGATCGCGCGCGCGGCCGTCGGGTCGTGGCGCGGGCCCGCGAACGGGACGCGCTCGAGGTGGGCGAGGCCGCGGGTGCTCAGCGGCGTGCGGACGGCTTCGATCAGGTCGATCAGCTCGTCATCGGGCGCTGGTTCGGGTTTTCGTCCGGCGACGGGCGCCTGCTCCAGCAGATGCAGCACCTGCCCGCCGCGCACCAGCGGCTCGGGAACCACGAAGAAGCTGATGCTCGGGCAGCTGCAGTGCAGGCCGGTGAGACACACTCTCGTGTGCAACGGATCGGACATGAGTCCTCCTCCGACAGCGGGTCGCCGGGACCCGTGACATGCGGGATCGAAGTTTCCAACGCCATCCGCCGCGAGCTCGCACCCACCGGCGCCGACCATGTCGCACCCGTCAGTGTAGTGCCGTCGCCCGCCCACAACACCCCGATCAGCCACGGATCGGACACGATCCGTGTGCGCTCAGCGCGCGACCGATTCGGTGTACCGGCGGGCCAGCGTGCGCAGATGGGCCACCAGCTCCGGCGGGCCGTCGACCCGGAAGTCCATCATCAGCATGCTCAGGTAGATCGCGATCGTCTCCATGGCGTCGGCGCCGGTGTGCAGGACGCAGCTCGCGTCGTCCACCGGTTCGACCACGCCGACGGCGGGGTTGATCCGGGCGATCACGGTCTCGGCGGGCGCGAGCACCCGAACCCGCGCGTGTACCCGCCACCCGGTGGTGGCGATGTGGCGCATGACGAAGGCGACCAGGTCGTCGTCGGGCAGGCGGCGCGGCGCGAACACCCGGCTGCCGGGTTCCGCGCGGGTGATGCGGGCGACCGGCAGGGCTTCCCACGTGTGCGAACTCATGCGGTAGGCGACCAGATACCAGCGGCGCTGCCAATTGATCAGCCGATAGGGCTCCAGCTCGACACCGTCGTCGACGGTGACCGCCGTGGTGCGGCGGACGGCGTCGGCCAGCGCGGTGAGCACGGCGACCGGCACGGGCGCGTCCGGCTCGCGGGAGCCGGTGGTGGCCGGACCGATCTCGGTGGTGTCGTGCAGGGCGGACACCTTGCGCTGCAGGCGTTTCGGCAGGATCTGGGCGATCTTGCGCAGTGCTCTGGCGAGCGGCTCGCCGAGGTCGGAGACGGCGAGCGAGCCGTCGGCGGCCACCGCGATGGACAGGGCGACGGCCACCGCTTCGTCGTCGTCGAGCAGCAGCGGTGGCATCGTCGCGCCCCGCCCGAGCCGATAGCCACCCACGGCGCCTCGCTCGGCGTGCACGGGGTAGCCGAGGTCGCGCAGGCGCGAGATGTCCTGGCGGACAGTGCGTTCGGTGACGTCGAGGCGCTCGGCGAGCTCACGGCCGGTGTAGGAGCGGTCCTGGAGCAGGGCCAGCAGGCGCAGGACGCGCGGTGTCGTCGCGGCCAATGTCACCTCGTGTGTTCGACCGTTCGCAATTAGGAAGAAAACGAGCCTAATGGGTTCCTAGGCTGGAGTCATCACCGAATCGAAAGGCACCATCATGAACAGCATCTCCGCCCTGCAGAACACCTGGCGCACTGTGGTCGCCGACTCCTACGCGGCGCTGGCCGACGTGGTCGCCGGCGTGCGAGCGGATCAGTGGGAACTGGCGACGCCCTGCTCGGAATGGACGGTCGCGCAGGTCGTGCAGCATGCCGCGGGCGATCAGCTCGCCTACGCCGCCGCGCTCGGTGTCGGCACCGGTCCCGCGGACAACCCGTTCGCCCCGTCGGGCATCATCGACGGTTCCGCTGCCGAATTGGTCGGCGGGGCGTTGGCGGAGACCGCCGCGGCATGGGCGACCGTCGCCGACGACACCGCGACCGTGCCGACCCCGCTCCCGCACGGCGACCTGCCCACGCCGATCGCGGCAGGCATGGCCGCGCTCGATGCCGCCGTCCACGCTTGGGACATCGCTGTCGCCACCGGTCAGCCGTCGCCGCTGACCGACGAGTTGGCCACCCACCTGCTGACCGCGGCCAGGACCGTCCACCCGGCTCCCGGGTCCGGCGTCGATGCGGAGCTGGTCGAGCCGCTGCGCCAGTGGGGCGCCTACGCGCCGGTCGTCACCGGCACCGCCGCGAGCCCGGTCGACGAACTGCTGCACTACCTCGGCCGCACGACCGTCTGACCGAGGTCTGCTGGGCCGGCATGGCCCAGGCGGAACCTGTAGCCGCGCCGCGCCTGCGGGCGACCGGCGCGGTTGACCTCAGCGGCGGACCGTCACCAGGGTGAAGGGGCCGATGTCGGTGGTGGTGAAGGCGGGGTCGGCGAAGAGGGACTGGGGGAAGGCGACGGTGTAGCGCTTGACGTTGGGGTCGTTGGGGTAGACGTCCTCGGCCAGGCGCAGGGTGTAGGTGTCGGTGTCGCGGCGGAAGAGGAAGGCGTCGGGGGCACGCCAGGGGGAGTTGTCCATGGCGGCGAGCAGGGCGCTCGGGGAGTCGAGCTTGCTCCAGGCCGCGATCGTGTCGGCGCGGGCCTTGAAGTCCGAGAGCGGGTTCGCGTAGTGCGAGGTGAGCGCCTGGAAGCCGAAATACGGGTAGAACGACAGGAAGCTGGTGTCGGCGGTCAGGACGACGGATTCGTCGCGGGGTCGGCCGGTCTGCGCCAGGATCGCTTGGTCGACCTCGTGGTAGTAGGCCACCGCCGAGGGCTTGCGCTTGTCGGCGCGCTCACCGAAAGTGCCGTCGGCGGTGGGTGTCTCGGTGGGCACGGTGTCGGTGTAGGCGGTGTCGATCTCGTGGGTGAGCACCGTCGGGATGTGCTGGGCGAAGGCCAGCGCGCCGAGCACGGCCAGCACCATGGAGACCGTGCGCACCGGCGTCGACTCGTCGAGCACGCGGTAGATCATCCCCGCGCCCTCGACGAAGCCGAAGACGCCCGCGGCCGCGAGCACGGCCAGCAGCACGGGTTCGAGGCGGAACGACAGCAGCGTGGTGCCCGCCGCGGTGGCCGCCATCGACAGCAGCGTCCACAGGTAGATGGCGACCACGCCGATCCCCAGCGCCTGCGCCCGCCGCGACGACCCGGCCCGCACCACCAGCCAGATCACGCCGAGCAGGCACAGCGCACCGCGCAGGGAGAACTCCAGCATCGGGAACGCCAGCTCGGCGCCCGACTGCGGCAGATAGTGGAAAGCGTTGCCGGAGGGCAACTTCGGCCCCGACAGCTGCTCGAGCACATACGGCGCCCACACCACCAGCGCGAGCACACCGGCGATCGCGCCGATCGCGACCAGCTTCACCAGCGGTGAGATCGCCGCCCGCCACGGTGCTGGACCGGCGACCGCGCGGGCCCCGCCGAGGCGCGGCCGCTGCTCGGCGCGCCGCTGGTACACCGCCGCACCGGCGGCGACCACCGCCATCAGCACCACGGTGAACGCCGCGATCGCCAGGTAGAGCGTGTAGAAGCAGGCGGCGACGCCGAGGAACAGCCCGGTGCCGAGCACCGCGCCCCAGCCGCCGCTCGACCGGTGCAGCGCGCCCCAGGCCAGCACCAGCACCGGCGGGATGAACACGACGAGCACCGCGCCGTATGCCTCGGGGGAGGCGTAGGCCAGCGTCATCGCCGTCACCGCGGCCGCGGCGCCGACGGCCAGATCCGCGCGCACCAACTGCGCCCACAGCACCAGCGCCACCACGGCGGCGACCGCGAGCATCCCGATCGCGTAGGGCTTGAACACTTCCCAGCCCGCCATGCCGAGCAGGTCGCCGACGCGCCCGCCGATCCAGAACCACCCGGCAGGATAGAACGGCGGCAGATCCACGTAGGTCATGTCGCGCAGCGCGGCGCTGTCGGTGAGCCGGGTCAGGTACTCGGTGCGGAACTCCTGGTCCACCGAGACGCCGAACAGATACAGCTTCGTCGCCGCCAGCGGCATCCCGAGCGTGACGGTGACGAAGCTCGAAATACCCACCCAGGAGGCGAGTTTCGCAACCACCGGCCACTTGCGCAGCCGGATCAGCAGCGCCGAGACCACCAGCAGGGCCACCGCGACGACCTGGCCGACGGTCGTCAGCGCGCGAGTCACGTTGGAGGAGTTGAACGCCGGCCACTGCACCGCGGAAAAGGCGTACAGGCCGACCACGGCCACGACGAGCGCCACGAGCGCCGCCGCCACGCCCTCGGCGACCCCCGACCAGATCCTGCGCCCCGCCCGCACGTCATCGTTGGTCGTCATCGGCGCGCAATCCTCCGGCTCCACTCAGCTCCACGGTCCGGGCCAGCCTAGTGGAGCCGGCCCGCCGCGTCGGTGCCGCCGATGCCGGACCCGAACGAGAACTGCCGCACCATCCGTGGACGATGCGGCAGTTCAGGACAGACAGCCGATCAGATCGGCAGCTTGCGGAAGATCGGGCGCGGCACGTGCCGCAGCGCCGACATCAGGAAGCGGGCCTCACCGGGCGCCCAGACGATCTCGGTGCCCTTCTCGGAGGCGGCGACGGCCAGCCGGGCCACGTCCTCGGGATCGACCGTGAGCGGGGCCTCCTTGGAACCGGTGGCCTCCCAGTGCGCCTTGGTCGCCGAGGTGCGCACCTGCATCGGCCGCACCACGGTGACGCGCGGACCGTGCGGCCGCAGCGCCTCGCCGAGGCCGAGGAAGAACCCGTCCAGCCCGGCCTTGGTGGAGCCGTAGACGAAGTTGGAGCGACGCACCCGCTCGCCGGCCACCGAGGACATGACGATGAACCGGCCGTGCCCCTGCGCCTTGAACTTCTCGCCGACCAGCACGCCCACCGACACACCGGCGGTGTAGTTGATCCCGACGGTCATGACCGCCTTGCGCTGGTTCTGCCACAGCTCTTCGGCATCGCCGAGCACGCCGAACGCCACGATCGCGACGTCGATGTCACCGGCGGCGAACGCGGCGTCGACGACCTTCGGGTGCGACTCGGTGTCGAGCGCGTCGAAGTCGATCACGTCGACCTGGGTCGCGCCCGCGGCCTTCAGCTTGGTGACGGCGCCCTCGAGCAGCGGATCGCCGGGCAGGTTCGCCATCACGATCCGGGCCGGGCTCTTGGCCAGGTACTCGGCGCAGATCGCCAGCCCGATCTCGGACGTGCCGCCGAACAGCAGAATGGTCTGCGGGTTGCCAACTGCGTTGATCACTGGAGCTCCAGCCTCCTGGCCATATCGGACATGAACACGCCGGTGGGATCGACGCTGCGGCGGACCTTGATCCACTCGTCGATCCGCGGGTACATCTTGTGGAAGGTCTCGGCCGAGGTGCGCGAGTCCTTCGCGGTGTAGAGCCGCCCGCCGAACTCGAGCACGCGCCGGTCCAGATCGGTGACGAACTCGTTGAGCCCGCGCGAGATCGGGAAATCGACGCAGATGTTCCAGCCCTCCATCGGGAAGCTCAACGGAGCCTGATTACCCGGGCCGAACAGCTTGAACACGTTCAGGAACGAGTAGAACCCGGAGCCCTGGATGTCGATGATGATCCGCTTGAACTCCTCGACCGACTCCGGCGGCACCACGAACTGGTACTGCAGGAAGCCGTTGGAGCCGTAGCCGCGGTTCCACTCGCCGAGCATGTCGAGCGGGTGGTAGAACTGCGTCAGATTCTGGACCTTGCCGCGGTAGGTGCCCGACTTGCGGTACCAGACCTCGCCGATCGGGCCGAAGGTGTACTTGTTGGCCAGGCCGTTGGGGAACACGTCCGGCAGCGTGAAGAAGGTCTTGCCGTTGAACCGCAGTGGGTCCTTCTGCAGCTTCTTGGGCAGCTGGTCGAGCTTGGCCAGGTTGCCGCGCGAGATGGCGGCGCGGCCCAGCTTGGGCAGCGGGGCGATGGCGTCGAACCAGGCCGAGCTGTACTCGTACTTGTCCTCGGAGCCGTCGCTGTGGAAGGCGATGGTCTCGTCCAGCGTCGTGGTGACGTCGCCGTCGGCGATGAAGTACGCCGTCTCGGTCGGCGTCATCTCGATGGTGGCGCGCAGGATGATGCCGGTCAGGCCGCAGCCGCCGATGGTCGCCCAGAACAGCTCGGGGTCGGACTCGGCGGTGATGTGGCGGACCTCGCCGTCGGCGGTGAGCAGGTCCATCGAGCGCACGTGGTTGCCGAAGCTGCCCGCGCTGTGGTGGTTCTTGCCGTGGATATCGGAGCCGATGGCGCCGCCGATGGTCACCTGGCGGGTGCCGGGCAGCACCGGGACCCACAGCCCGAACGGCAGCGCGGCCTTCATCAGCTGGTCCAGGTTCACACCGCCGTCGACGTCGACGAGCCTGCTCGCGGAGTCGATCCGGTGGATCTTGTTCAGCGCGGGCATGTCGATGACAAGGCCGCCCGCGTTCTGCGAGTTGTCACCGTAGGAGCGGCCGAGCCCACGCGGGATCACGCCGCGTCGCAGGTGCGCCGGCTTGCTGTCGTTGTCCTCGGCGACCATGCGCACGGCCTGGACGATCAACTCGGGATCGCTGGTCGAGAGCACTTCGGCGGAGGTGGGTGCGGTGCGACCCCATCCGGTGAGCGTGCGGGTCCGCGTGGCGAACGCGCCCTGCTCAGCGGGGGTCGTAATGTTCTCGGACATCGGCTAAGAGGCTACATGCATGGCGGGACACGCGGCCGGTCTCGTAGTCTTCCTCACGTGTCAGCCCAACCGCATCTGCCGCTTCCCGCCGAGATTCCCCTGGTCGACGAGCCGGGTGGCACCGACGTAGACCTGAAGACGCAGATCGTGCGGTTCACGCTGACCGGCGGTCTTTCCGCGGTCGTCGACTACGGCATCTACAGCCTGCTGCTGAACCTGATCGGGCTGCCGGTGAGCCTGGCCAAGGCGGTCGGGTTCGTCTGCGGAACCACCACCGCGTACCTGATCAACCGGCGCTGGACGTTCAAGGCCGAGCCGAGCCGGGCCCGCTTCGTCGCCGTCGTCGTGCTCTACGCGGTGACCTTCGCCGTGCAGATCGGCATCAACGCGGCGCTGTACTTCGCGCTGCCCGAAGAATGGTGGCGGCAGCCGCTGGCGTTCGTCGTCGCGCAAGGCACCGCCACCGTCATCAACTTCGTCGTCCAGCGCGCGGTGATCTTCAAGATCAAGTAGTCAGCTGGCCTTCGCCGCGGCGGGCGCTGGCTGCTTGCCCGCCTTGACGCCGAAGTAGTCGCCACCCTTGGCCCTGACGTTGTCGGTGCCCCACTCGCGGCGGTCCCTTGCCACCGGGACCATCTGCGGAATGTGCTTGCGGCAGTGGATGTAGGCCTCTTCCACGTCGACGACCACCCACACCTGCGAGCTCCTGCCGCGTTCGGCGGGAGGCAGATCGTCGACGGTCTCGCGCAGCTCACTGTCGGCAACCATGCGTGCCTTTCCGTTGACGTGCAGCCCGATCAGGTCGCGCACGAAGTCGATCATCAGGATGCCGACGTGCGGATTCTCGAGGATGTTGCCGAGGCTGGCCATCACGCCGTTACCTCGATATTCGGGGTACGCAATCGTGCGTTCGTCGATCACGTGCAGAAACCCCGGGGTGCCGGCGCGGAAGCTGGCGTCGCACTCGCCGTGCGCGTCGGCGGTGGAGATGAAGGCCATGTCCATCCGCGCGACGAATTCGACCATCGCGGGGTTCAGGTAGTCGATCACCTGGTCGTCGTAGAAGCGTTCGGCCCTTTCCTCGGTGCCCAACGTCTCTTGGAGTTCGTGTTCTCCGTCGCTGCCGACGTGTCTTCCGGGCATCGGGGCTCCCTCTGCTAGCCGAACCGGGTGATGCGGATCAGTCGCTCGAAACCCCCGCTTATGACCGCGATCTCGCCCAGTCTAGGGGAGAACCACGAGTCGTGGGGCGTGTCCATTGTTGCGAATGGGATGAAAACCCGGTTTGCGCAGCGGTTTCCAGGGGTGGACCGATCAGGCGGGAACCACCGTCACCGGCACCCCGTTGAACACCGCGGTGCCCGAGATCGCGTCGACCACCGAATCATCGGTCAGCGCATTGGCGTTCACTCCAGCGTGCGCGCTGGCAACCGTCTGGGTGGTGCTCGCGCCGTGGCCCCAGCCGTGCGGCAGGCTCACCACCCCGGGCATGATCGTCGGCGTCTGTTCGATCGGCACCGTCAATGTTCCGGCCGCCGAGCTGATCTTCGCCAGCTCGCCGAGGCCGAGCCTGCTCGCGTCGTCCGGGTGGATCTGCAGCGTGCAGCGGTTGGAGCCGCCGACGAGGCCTGCGATGTTGTGCATCCAGCTGTTGTTGGACCGCAGCTGCCTGCGACCGATCAACACCAGCTCCGGCGCCGTCGTCCCGAGACCGGCGCGCAGCCGAGGAACATCGGCGAGCAGCTGCTCCGGCGCGAGGTCGACATGCTTCGACGCCGTGCGCAGATTGCCCGGCAGCCGCGGCTGGAGCGGGCCTAGGTCGATGCCGTGCGGGTTGTCGAGCAGCGTGCGCAGGCTCAGCTCACCGCCGTTCCACGCGCCGTAGGGCCCGAGCTTGAGCATCAGGTCGATGCGCTGTTCGGTGGTGTCGGCGCCGTCCAGCTCGTCGCGCCGATCGCTCATCCCCGCCTTGTGCAGCATGCCGGCGATCACGAGCTCGTCCACCATCGCGATCGGGCTCTGCGCGCCGGTGCCCGCGTGCGGCTGCCCGCTGACGGCGGCCGCCAAGCGCGCGATGACGGCCGACTCGGACGGGCGCCCGTCGAGCGGCACCAGCGGCGGCGAGTAGCGCGCGTAGTTGCGCACCGCGAACTGCAGCAGCGCGAAGTCGAAGTGCGGCGACTGCACCGAGCGCGGCGGCGGCAGGATCACCGACGCGTGCCGCGTCGTCTCGTTCACATAGCGGTCGACGCTCACCATGAAGTCGAGGCCGGCCAGGCCGCCGTCGAGGCGCGCGCCGCTGGGCGCGGAGAGCACCGGATTGCCCGCGACGGTGACCAGCGCCTTGATCTGGCCCGGCCCCGGCGTCTCGATCTCGTCGGCGAGCGTGGCGACGGGCAGTTCGCCCATCACCTCGGGCAGCGCACGCACCCGGCTGGTCCAGCGGCCGGGCCGGAAGGGCCGGGTCCGCGGAATGCCGCCCGCCGCGGCGGTGGCGAACATGGCGCCGCCGGGCCGGTCGAGGTTGCCGGTCAGCGCGTTGATCGCGTCGACGAGCCACTGCGTGAGCGTGCCGAACTCGGCGGTGCAGGTGCCGATGCGGGCGTAGACGGCGGCGGTGGGGGCCGCGGCCAGCTCGCGCGCGAGGGCGCGGACGGTGTCGGCGGGGATGCCGGTGCGCTCGACCACGGCCTCCGGGCTGAACTCCTCGGCGGCGGCGCGCAGTTCGTCGAGCCCGTCGACCTCGACGCGCACGTCGGTCAGTTCCTCGGCGAAAAGCGTGTGGACGATGGCGAACAGCAGGTAGGCATCGGTGCCGGGCCGGATGAACAGGTGCTCATCGGCCAGCGCGGCGGTCCTGGTCGCGCGCGGGTCGACGACGACCAGCTTGCCGCCCCGGGCGCGCAGTGCCTTCAACCGGCCGGGGAAGTCCGGCGCGGTGCACAGCGAGCCGTTGGATTCGAGCGGATTGGCGCCGAGCATCAGCAGGAAGTCGGTGCGGTCCAGGTCGGGGACCGGCACGGTCAGCGGGTCGCCGAACATGAGCCCGGCCGCGACCTGCTTGGGCATCTGGTCGGCGGTGCTCGCCGAGTAGATGTGCTTGGTGCTCAGCGCGCGGATCAGGGCGGGCAGGTAGAGCGCGCCCGCGACGGTGTGCGCGTTGGGATTGCCCAGGTAGATCGCGGTGGCGCCGTTGCCGTGCGCCGCGGCGACCTCGGCGAACCTGGTCGCGATCAGGTCGAAGGCCTCGTCCCAGCTCGCGGGCCGGAACTCGGCGCCGTCGCGGATCAGCGGGGTGGTGACCAGGTCGGGATCGTCGTCGAGTTTGCCGAAGCTGGCGCCCTTCGGGCACAGGAAGCCCTTGCTGAACGGGTCGTCGCGGTCGCCGCGGACGCTGAGCACCCGGTTGTCGTCGTCGAGGGTGAGCGAGAGACCGCAGACGGCCTCACACAGCGGGCAGGTGCGCAGCAGCGATCGCGGAGCCATGCCCCCATCCTCGCGCTGTCGCCCGCGCGCTGGGCGAAAAACGCCGAAAGCTTCGCCGCGCTAAATAGGATCGGGGAATGAACCTCAAACTCGCCACCGGGGCCACCGCGCTCGCCACCGTCGCGCTCACGTTCTTCGCGGGCACCGCGTCCGCCGCGCGTTCCGCCGACGCGGTGGGCGGCGCCGACGACATCACCGTCACGATCACCAACACCGACGACGCCTGCTGGTCCGGCACGGTGATGGTGGACGAGAAGCTGCAGGGCGCGATCTTGTCCAAGGACAAGCCCTCGGCGGTGCTCGCGAACATCGAGGCGGGCGATCACCGGGTGCGGGTCCACCTCTACGTCGGCGAGGGGGAGAGCTGCAGCGTGAACACCCCAGCCGTCGAACTGCTGGACACGAAGGTCACCGTCGGCGCCGCGGCGGGCAACCCGATCCAGGAGCTGCTGGACGCGGGCAGCGCCGCGCTCGGCCTGAAGTAGCGCCGCGGGCCGGTCGGTCACCGACTGACCGGCCCTGGGACGCTCCGGTGCCGGAAACGCCGAAAACCCGCGATGGCGACGTCGGGGGGCGTCGCTCTCGCGGGTGACGGGGCTGTTGGTGCCTAGCTGGCCAGGGTCAGCGCGGCGCGCTTGCGGCTCGCGGCGGCGCGCACGGCGGCACCGAGGGCGACGACCGGCGGGACCCAGCGGGCCTCGGAGGGCGCGACGCCCCAGGAGGCGCTGCCCGCGGCGAGCTGGGTGGGCGGCAGCGGGATGCTGGCACCGTCGGTGTGCACGACGACGCCGGCCTCACGCATGGCCTCGATCGCCATGGCAGCCTTGCGGACGCCGGTGACCAGGTGGATCTCGCGCCGCTCCGCGCCCGGGATCTCGATCACGGGGCCGGAGAGGTTGTTGGCGCGCAGGAAGCGGCGCACCTCGCCCGCCAGCTCACCGGTGACCTCGATGGCCGAGACGGCGTCGTCGGTGATCAGGCACAGGCCGTTGGCCGTTTCGGCAACCGTCCAACCCCGCGCGGTGTACTCCTGCGCGGCGGCACCCTTCTCGGCGGCCGTGGTTGTGGTCGGAAACGTCGTGCGCACTGTGTTCTCCATTCCCCGAAGAGCTTCGTTCCTGCGTTCATGGGTCGTATCGCCCGGGGGCGGCCGACTCGTTACGCCGTCGCCGAAAAATAATCGCGACTGTTTGCTACGTCTCATTTACGCAACCTTCGCTATCGCAGGCTGTGATGTGGTCGGGGTTGGCGTGTGGCCCGAAACCGGGCAGGATTCGGGCCATGAGCGAAGCACCGGGATCCACCCCGTCTCCGGACGGGGAACCCGAGGAGTTCGAAGCCGAATCGCGCTGGCTCTCTTGGAAAGAGGCCGATGCCAAGCGTCCGGCCCCACGGGGGGACCAGCACGCCGACGGGGACAACAACGCGGACTATTCAGACATTCCGCGCGACGCCGGATTCGACGACCCGTTCCGCAGCAGCGGTTCGGCCAAGCAGTGGGCCGCCGAGGTCCTGCGGTCCCTGCTCGACGTGCAATTCCGCAGGCCCGCGACCAGGACGCTGCTGCCGCTGGCCTACATCCTCGGCGTCGTCTCCTTCGGGATCGGGGTCCCGGTCGCGCTCACGGTGCTGATGTGGAAGGCCTCCGCGCTGCTCGGTGTCCTGGCGGCCCTGGTCGCGGTCCCGCTCGGGCTCACCATCGCCGCCTCGGTGCGGCTGATGCTCGAATTCGCCGACAACGCGGCCAGGCTGGCGGGCCGGGTCGAGCACATCAGCGAGCTGGCCGACGGCCTGTTCCAGGCGCTGTCCGATGTTGCGGAACCGGTGAACCAGCTCTCCGAAGATGTTCGTGCTGTGCAGTTCTGGCGGTTCAGGCGGAAGAAGTAGCGCCGTAGCTCGTGGTGTGCCGGAAGTGTCTATGTGGTGCGCAATGTCCGATTCATTGTGAAACAATCCGTACGCAGATCCGACGAGTGGGTCGGCTGAGTAGGGCGGTCTCCCGAAAAGGTATGGGGGAGACCGGAGTTGGATACAGGGGGGAAGTATGGCTTCACCACAGGGCGTCACCGGATCGACGATGCCGCGCAGGCAGCTGGGCAGGCACTTACGTGACCTGCGTAATCAGGCGCGGATGACGACGCGGACCGCGGCGGCGCAACTGGAGTGGTCGGAAGCGAAGATCTGGCGGATCGAGACGGGGCAGACCTCGCTGCGCAGCCTCGACGTCGAAGCGATGTGCAAGGTGTACGGCGCGCCGGCCGACCTGGTCGAGCCGCTGGCCGCACTCGCGCGCGAGACCAAGGCCAGGGGCTGGTGGACGAGCTACGGCGACGTGATCCCGGAGGGCTTCGAGGTCTACATCGGCCTCGAGGAGGCGGCCACGGCGCTGTCGATCTACGAGGACGGCCTCGTCCCCGCGCTACTGCAGACCGAGGACTACGCCAGGGCACTGCTCGAGCAGACCGTCCCCGGGCTCACCGAGGCCGAGCTCGACCGCAGGCTCGCGGTCCGCGCGGCCAGGCAGGCGCTGCTCACCCGCGCGGATGCGCCGCTGCGCCTGCACGTGGTGCTCGCCGAGGCGGTGCTGACCAGGCGCATCGGTGACGATCGGGTGCTGGCGGGCCAGCGTGCCCACCTGCGCGAACTCGCCGATCTCGACTCGGTGCGGATCCAGGTGGCGCCGGCCGACACCGGCTATCACGCCGGGCTGGAGTCGGGCCGGTTCGTGATCCTGGACTTCGGCGTCGACGGCTCGCTCGACCGGCCGGAGCCGTCGGTGGTCTACGCCGAGACCTTCGCCGGGTCGGCGTACCTGGACAAGCCCGCCGAACACGAGCGGTATCGCACCGCGTTCACCGACATCTGCGCGGCCGCGGCCGGGGTGCTGTAACTACCAGGAATCGGCGAGCACCGAGCGGTGCGTGGGCAGGGCGTTGTCGTAGACCGCCCTGCCCTTTTCTGTCAGCCGGACGAAGATGGCGCGGCGGTCGGCGGTGCACATGGTGCGCTCGACCAACCCGTCGCGTTCCAGCCGGGCGACCGCGCGGGAGAGCGCGCTCTGGCTCAGGTAGATGTCGCCGGCCAGTTCGGTCATCCGGTACTTCTCGCAGTCCGCGTCGACCAGGCGATCGAGGGTCTCGAACTCGCTGAGGCCGATGCGGTGCTGGTGCTGAAGCGCCTTCTCCAGTGCGCAGCTCACGGCGGCGTGCCGATCGAGCAGTTCGCGCCACTGGCCGACCAGCTCGGTGGGCGCTTCGTTGCGCCGAGCTGTGGTGGCCGGGTTCGACATGGCCCCATCTTAGTGGTCCGCACATGTCCATGCAACCGCAATTTATGTGTTGGCATTTAATGCGTGTGCATGTAATGTTCCCCGCATGACTTCGCCGGCAACACTCTCGGCCGCAGATCAGGCGGCTGATACCACCAGGTGGCCCCTACGCCTCTGGGGCATGCTGATCACCCTGTGCATCGTTCTGTTCCTCGACGGTCTCGACGTTTCGATGATCGGTGTCGCGCTGCCGTCCATCGGCGCCGAACTCGATCTGTCCACCTCCACCCTGCAGTGGCTCGTCAGCGGCTACGTCCTCGGTTACGGCGGTCTGCTGCTGCTCGGCGGCCGCACCGCCGACCTGCTCGGGCGCCGCAAGGTCTTCCTCATCGCGCTGGCGGTCTTCGCGCTCGCCTCGCTGGTCGGCGGCCTGGTCAGCGACCCGACGCTGCTGATCGTCACCCGCTTCATCAAGGGCCTGGCGGCCGCGTTCACCGCGCCCACCGGCCTGTCGATCATCACCACGACCTTCGCCGAGGGGAAGGCGCGCAACAAGGCGCTGTCCATCTACACCGTCTTCGGTGCGGGCGGCTACTCCATGGGTCTGCTGTTCGGCGGTCTGATGACCGGCGTCGGCTGGCGCTGGACCTTCCTGCTGCCGGTCCCGATCGCGCTGGCCGCGCTGGCCGCCGCCTTCGTGCTGGTGCCCAAGGACGGCAAGGCCGAGGAGGGCGGACACGATCTGCTCGGCGCCCTGCTCTCGACGGCGGGCATGCTGCTGCTCGTCTACACCGTGGTCACCGCGCCCGAAGTGGGCTGGGCCTCGGCCCGCACGATCGGCTCGTTCGTCGCGGTCGTCGCGCTGTTCGCCGCGTTCGTGATCACCGAGCAGCGGGTGAAGCACCCGCTGGTGCGCCTGGGCATCCTGCGCAAGGTGTCGCTGGTGCGGGCCAGCCTGGCCATCATCGCCGTCGCCGGTTCGTACTTCAGCTGGCAGTTCATCGTCACCCTGTACATGCAGGACTCGCTGGGCTGGTCGCCGCTGAAGCTGGCCATGGCGCTGCTGCCGGTGGGCGTGCTCGTCGTCGGGTCGGCGTTCTTCTCCGACAAGCTGATCGACCGCTTCGGCACCGGGCCGGTCATCGCCGTCACCATGGTCGTGATGGCCGTCGGCTACCTGCTGTTCCTGCGGGTCGACACCGCGCCGGACTACCTGACCGTGCTGCTGCCCGCCATCCTGCTGATCGGCATCGGCTGGGTCGGCTTCCCCGCCATCAACGTGCAGGCCACCAGCGGCATCGATGACGACGAGCAGGGCCTGGCGGCCGGCGTGCTACAGACCTCGATGCAGGTCGGCGCGGCCATCGTGCTCGCGGTGACCACCGCGATCGTCACCTCCGGCGGGCACGGCGCGGGCGCCACCCCGCAGCAGATGCTCGACACCTACCGGCCGGGCCTGGTGTTCGCGGCGGGTGTCACGATCGTCGGCGCGCTGGTCGCACTGACGGTCTTCCTGCCCCGCCTGACCCGTCCGCGGGTCGACGAGGTGGCCGGTGTCACCGAGGTGCCGGTGAACGGCACCAAGGAGCTCGAGCCGGTCGGCTGATCCGAGCCAGGCAACGAACGGCACCACCCAGCGCGGGTGGTGCCGTTCGCATGCCGATCCGACGCGACAACAAATGTTTGCGGCGAGGTCACGAGGCCGAAAACCCGCGGCGCCAGCCGCTAAAGACGCGGCGCCGCTTCGTCTTTGGCGGAGCGGATGTAGGTGAGCGGGCTGCCGTCGCGGCCGACGGTCGGCCACTCGATGGCCAGCCGGGGATCGAAAGCGTCCAGATCGCGGTCGAATTCGGGGGTGTACTCGAGCGAGCACAGGTAGGTGACCGTGGAGCGGTCCTCCAGGGAGAGGATGGCGTGGCCGAGGCCCTCGGACAGGAACACCGAGCGGCGGTGCACGTCGTCGAGCAGCACGCTGTCCCAGCGACCGTAGGTCGGTGAGCCGGGCCGCAGGTCGACGACGACGTCGAGGAACGCTCCGCGCACACAGGTGACGTACTTGGCCTGGCCGGGCGGGTCCTCGGTGTAGTGGATGCCGCGCAGCACGCCGGCCGCCGAGACGGAGGTGTTCACCTGGTGCAGTTCGAACGGGCGCCCGGTGGCCTTCTCGAATTCCGAGGCCTTGAACGATTCGCAGAACATGCCGCGGTCGTCGCCGAGCAGCCGCGGCGTCACCTCCCACGCGCCGGGGATGGCCAGTTCACGGATCTGCATGCCTACCAGTCTTTCCCGCGCGCGATCAGATCCAGCAGGTAGCGGCCGTAGCCGGAGCGCACCATCGGTTCGGCCAGTTCGCACAGCTGATCGTCGGTGATGAGCCCGCGGCGCCAGGCCACCTCCTCCGGCACGCCGATCTTGAGGCCCTGGCGTTCCTCGATCGTGCGCACGTAGTTGGCGGCGTCGAGCAGGGAGTCGAAGGTGCCGGTGTCGAGCCAGGCGGTGCCGCGGGCGAGCACGTCGACGCTGAGCCTGCCCTGTTCGAGGTAGGCCCGGTTGATATCGGTGATCTCGTATTCACCGCGCGCCGACGGCTTCAGCTCGCGGGCGATCTCCACCACGTCGTTGTCGTAGAAGTAGAGGCCGGGGATGGCGTAGTTCGAGCGCGGGACCTTCGGCTTCTCCTCGATGGAGACCGCCCTGCCCTGCTCGAACTCCACCACGCCGTACGCGGTCGGGTCGCTGACCCAGTACGCGAAGACCGCGCCGCCGTCGATGTCGTGGAAGCGCTCCAGGCTGGCGCCGAGGCCGGGGCCGTGGAAGATGTTGTCGCCGAGCACAAGGGCGGCGGGCTCGGTGCCGATGTGGTCGGCGCCGAGGACGAAGGCGCGTGCGAGCCCGTCGGGCTCGGGCTGCACCACGTAGCTGATCGAGACGCCGAACTGGCTGCCGTCACCGAGCAATCTGCCGAACGCCGCGGCATCCTCCGGCGTGGTGATCACCAGAATGTCGTCGATCCCTGCCAGCATGAGGGTGGACAACGGGTAGTAGACCATGGGCTTGTCGTAGACCGGGACGAGCTGCTTGCTCACCCCGCGCGTGATGGGGTGCAGCCGCGAACCGGTGCCGCCCGCCAGGATGATTCCGCGCATGGGGGAAGTCTGCCAGTTCCCGCCGTCGCGGAGTCGGGGAGGTTCCGACACGTCGACGAATTGATCACGAAGGTTTCGTGTTCTGGTGTGTCGGGCGATAACAGCTACAGGCACGGCGTTCTTCTGATTAGGTGAACGTCGATGTGTGAAACATCACTGTGTTAGATGTCAGCGCCGACATCGGACCCGGAGATCTGCGCCGGTCCGCGGTCGACGCACCAGTGTGAGGTAGGTGCGCGATGGGAGCGACGAAGATCCCCGGACCCGGTGTGGTGGGCTCGATCACCCCCGCTGTCACGGCGAAGAAGACAGTCAGCAGGCCCGATCAGGGCATCATCGTCAACTCGGGGCGAACGAGTACCTCCGCGCGGGTGCTGATGGGCGCGTGCGTCGGCGTCGTCG
This sequence comes from Nocardia sp. NPDC050717, assembly GCF_040654275.1. Classification (NCBI taxonomy): domain Bacteria; kingdom Bacillati; phylum Actinomycetota; class Actinomycetes; order Mycobacteriales; family Nocardiaceae; genus Nocardia; species Nocardia sp. NPDC050717. The sequence continues at coordinate 168,337 of NZ_JBFAHR010000008.1, read as the reverse complement.
GCCCGCTGCTGCGGACCGTGCCGATCAACCGCACCACCATTCCCGTCGGCGCCCTCGCCGTCGACCTGCTCTCGCGCCTGCGGCCCGAACCGCACGGCATCGAGCGCGAGGGCATCACCATGGACGGCTTCAAGATGGAGATGGTGCGTCCCGCGGGCGGCTCGCGCGCGCTGCGCCACGGCGCGGTGCTGTACATGCACGGCGGCGGCTTCGCCGTCGGCGGGCTGCATTCGCACCGCGCGATCGCCGCGGGCATCGCCAGGCGGACGGGGCTCGCGGTGCTCAATGTCGAGTACCGGCAGCTGCCCGGCTCGATCAGCGCGGCGATCGACGACTGCGTCCTCGCCTACCGCTGGCTGCTGCGGCACGGCGCCGATCCGGCCAGGATCACCTTCGCCGGTGACTCCGCGGGCGGCTATCTCGCCTTCGCCACCGCCTTGCGCGCCCGCGAGATCGGCCTGCCGCTGCCCGCCGCGCTCGTCGGGCTGAGCCCGCTGCTCGATCTGGATCACGTGGCCAAGGAGGCCTACGTCAACGCGGGCCGCGACGCCTACATCCCGCTCAAGGGCCTGTCGGCGGTGGTGCGGATGGGTTGCCTCGGCGCGCTCGATCCGGCGATGTCGCCGGTCAACGCCGATCTCGCCGGGCTGCCGCCGGTGCTGCTCATCGCCGCCGAGGACGAGGTCCTGCGCTACGACTGCGAGCTGATGGCGCATCGGCTCGCCGCGGCGGGCGTCCCGGTGACGCTCGAGCTGTGGCGCGGTCAGGTGCACGCGTTCATGAGCATCCTGCCGAGCATGCCGGAGAGCCGTGCCGTACTCGGCCGGGTCGCCAAGTTCGTGCGGGCGGCGCTGGAACCCGCCCAGCGGGCGCACACCGCGTAGGGCCGAACCGGCTCGGCCGGAAACGAAGCGAACCCGCTCGGAATGCTCCGAGCGGGTTCGTTGCCTTCGTGCTGCCGAGAATTACTTGGCGGGCGGGGTGAAGGGCTGGTTGATCGTGGTGAAGTACTGGACCGCGGCGGCGATCGCGACCGGGGCGGTCACGAAGATCTGGCCCAGGATGACGCCGAGGGCGCCGATGGTGGTGGCACCGACGACGCAGCCCGCGATCGGGCCCGCACCGAAGAGGGCCAGCAGGACACCGGTCGCGACCAGACCGGCGGCGGCACCGGCGATGCAGCCGATGGCCGCGCCACCGAGGCCGCCGGCGAGGGTGCCGATGGTGGCGCCCATGGAGATGGTGGAGGTCAGACGCGACCAGGCGGCCTGCTCACGCTCGTACTCGGTCTTCCAGGGGGCCTTGTCCTCATACGGCAGGGCGACGGGCTTGTAGATGGCCTTGGCCGGGTCCAGCTGCGGGGTCAGCACGGCGGTGTTGCCGGAGATCTCGGCGGCGATCGGGAGCTCGTAGTCGTCGAGGCGGAACGACAGCGGGGTGCCCGCGACGGTGGCGCCGTTGGCGGCCTTGATCTTGAACACGCCGTCTTCGACGACGAGGGAGCCGGCGTCGGTGGTGATGACGGACTTGGCGCCGTCGACGACCTCGGCCTTGTAGTTGATCGGGGCGGCCTCTTCGGGCGCCTGGGCGTGCACGGTACCGGCGGTGACGCCCATGGCAGCGATCAGCAGCGCCGAGGTGGCGGCGAATTTCCTCATCAGCATTTCAGGTAGACCTCGATGTTGGAGCTTTCGGAGGGGACCCGTAGATCAAAATCCCTCGCAGCTAACGCCCGGTGAACCGCCTGTGACCGCTCATTCAAATTCCGTTCACCATAGATACCCCGATCCCAGTGCGGAGAACGAAACCTGAGCGTTGACCGGGCTTTTTCTCAGGAAACCAAACTCTTAGTCTTAACCTGGCGTGGTAGCTAGTGACGGACGTCACAGTGTAGATCGCGAGACCGTCACAGTTGTGGCGCGCTGCGGCAACGGAACTCCGCGGCCTGCCGACACGGAAGGGGCGGATGAGCACGTATCGTTGGCGTCGTGCGAGTGCTCGTAACCGGCGGGGCCGGGTTCATCGGTGCGAATTTCGTCCAGCAGACCGTGGCCACGCGCCCGGATGTTCAGGTGACCGTCCTCGACGCGCTCACCTATGCCGGAAACCGGGCGTCCCTGGATTCGGTGGCCGACCGCATCGAATTCGTGCACGGTGACATCGCCGATCTCGACCTGGTCGACAATCTGGTCAGCGGTGTCGACGCGGTCGTGCATTTCGCCGCCGAATCGCACAACGACAACTCCCTCGCCGAGCCGTGGCCGTTCGTCCAGACCAATATCGTCGGCACCTACTCGCTGCTGCAAGCAGTGCGCCGCCACGACGTGCGCTATCACCACGTCTCCACCGACGAGGTGTACGGCGACCTCACCCCGGACGACCCGGCCTTCACCGAGCAGACCGCCTACAACCCGTCGAGCCCGTATTCGGCCACCAAGGCGGGCAGCGACCTGCTCGTGCGTGCCTGGACCCGTTCGTTCGGCGTGCGGGCGACGCTGTCGAACTGCTCCAACAATTACGGCCCGTATCAGCACGTCGAGAAATTCATCCCGCGCCAGATCACCAATCTGATCGACGGTGTGCGGCCCCGGCTCTACGGCGCGGGCCATCAGGTGCGCGACTGGATTCACGTCGACGATCACAATCGCGCGGTGTGGGACATTCTCGACCGCGGCCGGATCGGGCAGACCTATCTCATCGGCGCGAACGGCGAGCTCGACAATCTCAGTGTCGTGCGGATGATCCTGGAAGCCTTCGACCGCGACCCCGCCGACTTCGACCACGTCACCGATCGCCCCGGCCACGACCAGCGCTACGCCATCGACGCGAGCCTGCTGCGCGCGGAACTCGGCTGGTCACCGCGCTACGCGGACTTCCGGGCCGGGCTGGTCGACACCATCACCTGGTACCGCGAGAACGAGGACTGGTGGCGGCCCAAGAAGGCCGCCACCGAACGCGCCTACGCCGACGCCGGCGAGCGGACGCTGTAGTCGGCGCACCGTCGCCCGGGGCTCAGCCCCAGACGACGGTGTAATACGTCGCGGCCGCGGCGATCAGCGCGAAAAGCGATGCGCAGGTGACGGTGATCGCCGTGCCGCGGGTGGGGATCACGCCCGCGGAATCGGTGAGCCGCAACGGAACCCAGCGCGCGATCACGGCCAATCCCATGATCGCCAGCGGCACGAAATAGCGGCCCTGCACGCCGTCGATGATGTAGAAATCGACGGGCGTGAACGACATGTACAGCGTCACGTAGACCATCGCCACGCTCGCCAGCACCGTCAGCGCCACGATCAGGGTGCGTTTGAAGGTGGCGGTGGCGCTGTTCATCCGATCGGCGATACCGAAACTCACCGCGAACGCGATCAGGCACGCCAGCATCGAAATGGCGGGCACGTCCACATACGCGAAACCGAGTTCACCGAAGAACTGGTTGAACCAGCGGTGATCGCGCAGCGCGATGCTCTCACCGAAGGTGTGCACGAATTGCACGGGGTCGCTGAGGATTCCCTTCAGCTGATCACCGGGACGCACCTCGTACCACTGGTGCTGCGGCCGCATCAGGCCCATGCCCTCGCCGGTCGCCGACGCGATCTTGGTCCAGGCCAGGAAAAGCGTGCCACCGACCGCGGCGAAAACCCACGGGATCAATTTCAGTTTGCCGCTGAAACCGAGCCGGTCGGCGGGCACGACGACAACGAGCATCGCCAGCAGCACATAGGTCGGCTTGCTCAGCGGCAGCGCGATCGTCGCGGCCAGCAGTGCGCCGGTTTCCACCGGCCGCAGCCGGTCGCCGAGGAACAGCGCCTTCAGCAGCAGTGCCGACACCATGATCGCCAGCGCGTTGGTGAGCGTGTCCGCGGTGACGGTGCCCGCCTGGAACAGCGCGATCGGCAGCACGGCCACGGTGAACACCAGCCACTGGCTGCGCCGTTCCCGCAGTGCGTACAGGCCGAAGCCGACCACCGCCAGATAGGCCACCAGGCCGGCCAGCCTGGTCAGCAGGTACATCCCGCCGACATTCAGACCGAGCGCCTCGCCGAGCCGGATGCCCACGGCGGCAGGCACATACGGCACCGGCGAGTAGGCGGCGGTGTTGGTGAACCACATCGGCTTGGTGGCCGAGCTGATCTCGGCGGCGCCGAGCCGGTCGTAGGCGCCGGGGTCGGCGACCATCGCGTCGGGTTCGTCGGGGTTGTCGTTGTAGTCGCGGAAGGCGTAGCCCATCAGCGCGTCCACGCTGACCGGGATGTCGCCGCCGTAGGCGACACCGCGGTCGTCGGCGATGCGCTGCGGGAACACCCCGCCGTGCGCCACCTGGTAGGCGCGGCCGAACTGGGTCAGCTCGTCGTGCCCCCAGAACGGCGGCGTGAGCACGGCGAACAGGGCGCCGAACACGGTGGCCAGCACCGCGAAGGCGACGGTGGCCGCGCCCAGCCTGCGGTTCAGCGCGCGCACGGGGGCGAGCACGCGATCCTTGGCGCTCGGCGCGGGTGGAACGGTCTTGCTCGGCTCGACCACGGTGTCGGGCTCGGTCGAAGTCGTCACCTACGGTCTCCGGCGGCGATGTCCTCGGTGACGCCGGCCGCCGAATAGCGCAGGTAGATCAGCCGCGCGGCCTCGTGACGGGAGCGACGGATGCCGTCGAGGATGAGTCCGGCGGTCCAGGCCAGGCTGCCGAGCAGCACCAGGGTGAACCCGAGGAACAGCGTGGGGAACCGCGCCACCTCGTGGGTGTTGTAGAAGTCGATCACGATCGGCACGGTCAGGATGATCGAGATCAGCCAGGTGATCGTGCCGAACAGGCCGTAGAACGCCACCGGGCGTTCGTGCCGGGCCAGGCCGAGGATCAGCGCCAGGATCTTGGTGCCGTCGCGGTAGGTGCGCAGCTTGGACTCACTGCCTGCCGGACGGTCGCGGAAGCCCACCTGCACGGCGGTCTGCGGCACCCGCAGGTGCAGCGAGTGGACGGTCAGCTCGGTCTCGATCTCGAATTCGCGCGAGACCGCGGGGAAGCTCTTCACGAACCGGCGCGAGAACACCCGGAAGCCGCTGAGCATGTCCTCGACGTTCTCGCCGAACACCTTGCCGACCACACCATTGAGCACCTTGTTGCCGGTCTCGTGGCCGGAGCGGTAGGCGCTGGAGTCGCTGTCGTCCTGCTTGCGCACGCCGAGCACGTGGTCGTAGGGGCCCTCGAGCAGCGTCTTGATCATCAGCGGGGCCGCCGACGCCTCGTAGGTGTCGTCGCCGTCGATCATCAGGTAGACGTCGGCCTCGATGTCGGCGAAGGCGCGGCGGACCACATTGCCCTTGCCCTTGGTGTTCTCGTAGCGCACGATCGCCCCGGCCTCGCGGGCGCGTTCGGCGGTGCGGTCGGTGCTCAGGTTGTCGTAGACGTAGACGACGATCCCCGGCACGGCGGCCTTCAGGTCGGCGACGACCTTGGCGACCGCGGCCTCTTCGTTGTGGCAGGGGACCACGGCGGCAATGCGAAGCTCGGTGGAGTCCACCCGGGTCAATCCTCGATGTAGGCAGCAATTGGGTCACCGGGAGGGTACCGGATACATGGAGCGCTGGTGCGCTCGAGTCGCGGCCCCAAGGGCCGCTGGCCAGCGCTCGAGACTCGCGCCTGCGGCGCCTGCGCTTCGAGCACTGACCAGCGACCCGGCCGCGACCCGCCGCTGCGCGGCGGATCCCTCCTCGAGGTCGGGATGTGCGGGTCGGTTACCGTCGGGGCGTGTCGCAGCAGAGTGAGCCGAGGTCTTTTGTGTCGAAGGTCTGGACGGCGCTGCGGCAGGGCGCCGCGTTCCTCGTCGTCGGCGCGATCGGGTTCCTCGTCGACGCGGGCACCTACAACCTGCTGGTGTTCTGGGGCGGCGGATTCTCCTTCTCCGAGGGTGTGCTCTATCACGCGCCGTTGCCCGCCAAGATCATCGCGATCGCGGTCGCGACGGTGGTCACCTACTTCGGGAACAAGTGGTGGACCTTCGCCCACAAGAAGACCGACAACCCGGGGCGCGAATACCTTCTGTACGCGGTGTTCAACGTCGTCGCGATCGGCCTGCAACTGGGCTGCCTCGGCTTTTCCCGCTATGTGCTCGACCTGTCCAGCCCGCTCTCGGACAACATTTCCGGCACGTTGATCGGCCAGATCGTCGCCGTCGTGTTCCGCTATTGGGCCTATGACAAATTCGTCTTCACCGGCTCCTCCGCAACCGAGGAGCAACACGCGCGGGGTGCGGCGACACCTCACTGACAGCGCGACGTGTCCGGGCGATTGATATTCTCACCCCCGCCCGCCGCGCCGCCTTCTTCACGTGACTGCTTGCGCCGGCGCAGTCGATACCGAGAATTTCGAGGACTTCATGGAGCAGTCGGCTACCCAAGCCGTGACCGAATCGAACGACGCCGCGCCCGCCTCGCTGCGAGGTGAACACGCTGCGCCCGAGCGGTTGGTACTGGCGAGGGGCATCTTCACCGGCCCGTCGGCCCGGGTGAGCGACGAGCTGTACGCCGTCGTCAAGGGCGGCGCCGCGGTGCGTGAGCGCCTGTCGCTGCACCTGCCCAAGGGCGCCACCGCGCACACCAACACCTACTTCGGTCGCTTCGCCGCCAGCTACTGGCAACGCTGGACCACCGTCACCGAGGTGACCGCCACCGCGAACCTGCGAGTCGGCTCGAAGGCGAACGTGCGCCTCGTCGCCTCCGACATCGCGGGCCACCGCCGCATCATCGCCTCGCTCGTGGCCACCAGCAGCGGCTACGTGAGCCTGACGGCCCCGCTGGACCAGTACGTCGACGGCGGCGCGCTGTGGCTCGAGTTCGACGCGATCGGCGGCGAGCTCGACATCGCCGAGCTCGCCTGGACCGCGCAGGCGCCGGAGAAGGTGCGCCCGGTCGCGATCGCGATCTGCACCTTCAACCGCGCCGAGGACTGCGCGCACACCGTCGCCGCGCTGGCCTCCGACCCGACCGTGCTCGGCGCGATCGACGCCGTCTACGTCGTCGACCAGGGCACCGACCTGGTCGAGAACCGGCCGCTGTTCCAGCAGGTGCGTCCCGACTTCGGCGACAAGCTGCGCTACATCCGCCAGCCCAACCTCGGCGGCGCGGGCGGCTTCACCCGCGGCCTGTACGAGGTGTCGGCGGCCAACGAGCACGCCGACGTCATCCTGATGGACGACGACATCCTCTGCGAGCCCGAGACCGTGCTGCGGTTGCAGGCCTTCGCGAACCTGACCGTCGAGCCCACCCTGGTCGGCGCGCAGATGCTGTTCCTGCTCAACCCCGACTACCTCAACGTCGGCGCGGAGGAGGTGAAGCTGCACGAGCTCAAGCACGGCCAGAAGGTGCCCAAGGCGCTGCGCAACACCTCCATGCTCAAGAAGAACCAGGAGCGCCGCGTCGACGCGGGCTACAACGCCTGGTGGACCTGCCTGATCCCGGCCGAGGTGGTCGCCAAGATCGGCCTGCCGGTGCCGATCTTCTTCCAGTGGGACGACGTCGAGTACGGCATCCGCGCGCGTGAGCACGGGTTCGTCACCGTCACGCTGCCCAACGCGGCCGTGTGGCACGCCGACTTCTACTGGAAGGACTACGACGACTGGGCGCGCTACTTCTCCACCCGTAACTCGCTCATCGTCGGCGCGCTGCACACCGATCTCGACGGCAAGGCGATCACCAGGGACTTCTTCCGCTACATCGCCGAGCACCTCGTCGGCATGCAGTACGGCCTGGTGCACACCACCCTGCAGGGCATCGAGGACTTCATGAAGGGCCCGAAGGTGCTGCGCGACGGCGGCATCGACGCGCTCGCCGCCGCCCGCGGCACCCGTGGCGACTACCCGGAGACCATCAAGCACCCCGCCGCGACCCCGCCGGTGAACTCCGCCGACATCCAGGTCCGCCGGGCAGGCGGTGAGCCGAGCCGGATCACCCTGGTGCTGATCAAGCGCGCGATCACGCAGTGGACCGGGCGCACCCAGCACGGGCTGATCGGTGTCACCCGCGAGGACGCGCACTGGTGGCACGTCGGCCTGTTCGACCACGTGGTGGTCACCGACGCCTCGCAGTCCGGTGTGCGTGTACGCCGCCGCGACAAGGCTCGCGCCCGCGCGCTGCTCATCCGCACCTACCGCACGCTGCGCAAGCTCCGCAAGGAACTGCCCGCGCTGCAGGCCGAGTACCGCGCCGCCGTCCCCGAGCTCACCAGCCGGGAGAACTGGGCCAGGCTGTACGGCATCGACCCCAGCTGAGCTCGAAAACCGCACACCGCACCGGAATCCGTTCCGGTGCGGTGTTTTTCGTCGGTCGAGGGTCGTGACCGTCAGACCCGGTTCGGCTCGGCGATGTCGTCCGTCCGGTCAGGCACCGGCCACCGCGAGCACGATCATCAGAAGGAACACCAGTGCCAGGGCGGCGAACGGCAGCAGCATGAACAGCATGCCGGGCGTCTTCTGCGGTTCCTGCCCGATCGCGCCCTTCAAGAAGATGACCGCGGGCGGCTTGTAGTAGACCTTGCTCCCCGCCCCCGGCGTGACCGGGACCTGGATCTCCGCGGGCCCCATCTCCGTCAGCCACGGCGTCACCACGCGGACGTGGTACTGCCCCGGCCCGACCGGCACATGTGTCTGCCCCCACCGCGCGTGCGGCACCGGCTGTCCGTTGACGAAGATCTTCGGCTGCACCAGCGACAACATGAACGAGACGGCCGGATACGACGAATCCACCGTGATTCCGGGCGGATTGGCCCCCTGCTGCCCGGCCGGAGGCTGCCCGGCCCGCGGCCCACTGTTCGCGGCAGCGAACCCGTCGAACGACTTCGTCCCCACCTCGGGCGGCCGCGCCGGAAACCCCGGCGCACTGCGCAGCGGCTGCCCGTACCCCGGCGGCGGCGTCGGCGCCTGCCCGACCAGCGGATTGCCCGGCGGCCCGAACCCACCCCCGTGCGCCGGATTCGACCCGGCCACCTGCCCGATTCCGGGGGAAGAGGCCTGCGCACCGCCCGGCCCCGAATACGACTGCGCGGGACCGATACCCGGCACGGACGCATGCCCCCCACCGGCGGACCCCGCCTGCACGATCCCGATACCCGGGCTGCTCAGCGCGGCGGAACCAGCACCAGGTCCGGAAGGCGGCTGACCGAACCCGGAAGCGGGCGTTCCCGGCGCCATCGGCCCGAACCCGGGAACCGGCCCGCCGGGCACTGAGGGCGCGTGCCCGAAGCCAGACGGAGGATTCCCTGACGGTGGCAGTCCGAGGCCGGGCGCTGGAGTACCAGGCGCATCAGCTGGTTGTCCGAATCCGGGAGCTGTGCCGCTTGCGGGTGCGGGCGGCTGGCCGAATCCGGCGAGCGGATGATTCGGCCGCCCTGACGGTGGCCCAAAGCCCGGCGCAGACCCGAACCCGGGAGCCGTGCCGCTCACCGATGAGGGCGGCTGACCGGGTCCGGCGATCGGGTGGTTCGGTCCTGAGGGTGGCTGATTGAATCCCGGGATCGGGTGATCCGGCCCCGACGGTGGTTGACCGAAGGCGGTGGCCGCAGGTCCGGACCTCGGAGTCGGTGTGGCTGGGCTGGGAGTCGGCTGGCCGAATCCAGGCACCATTCCGCCGGGCGGGGGTGGCGTGGGGTGACCAGGAAGCATCGGAGGGTGGGCGAATCCTGATGGGGGAGCGGCAGACCCGGGCGGTTGGCCGAATCCCGGAGGCGGGCCGCCCGGACCGGGTGGCGGGGCGAACGCCGGCGCTTCAGGCTCTGGAAGCGAGCCGCGTGCGGGGATGCCCGGCCCGGCAGGCGGCTGTCCGAAGACCGGAGCCCCGTCTCCCGCGAGGTCGCTGGCCGGATCGTTCGGTGGCGTGCCGAAGTTGGGCGCCGGACCCGGCGTCACAGGTGGTTGACCGGCAGTTGGAGCGTCGGCTCCGGCGTGGGCGGGGGTGCTCGTCGATGTGCCCATGCTTGGTGTCGGGCGGTTGGCCGCAGGTGAATCGCCGAACCGGAGTGTGGCGTTGGCGGGCGGTTGGCTGAGGGCCGGTGACGGTGTGGTGGGGGCGCTGCCCGGGTCCCTCGGTGGCTGTCCGAAGTCGGGGGTGAAGGGTTGGTCGAGTCGCGGCGGCGGACTCGGGGCCGCGGCGGGGCGGTCGAGGCCGGGTGGCGGGGTGCCCAGCGAGCCACGGGTGGGCAGGCTGGGGGCTGAGTGCGATCCTGTTTCGGAAGGCGTTGGCGCACTTCCTGATTCACCGGTACCGGGGACTGCGGGCTGGGGCGGTGGCGGAGAAAAATCGCCGGGGTTACTCATCAAGCCTCCGGATAGCGAACCGTGCGCCCGAACCCTACCGCGCGATCGGCCTCGCCTCCCGCCGAGTTCGGCTCCGCCCGAAATACCCGGATCGCCCCGCCGCGAAACAAGATCACCGTTCACCACCGACGAGCGTTCGGTGTGGGGCGGCCCGAGTGGCCAGGCGGCCGGTGATCGGCCCCTGCGGCACCGACCACCACACACGGGGGTGCGGGTTCGCGCACCCCCGCGGTAGGACCTCAGCGTCGGCCGCGTTCGCGGTTCAGGCGGCGCTGCTGTTTGGTGATGGATCGCCAGGCCTGGGCGCGCTCGGCGGCCAGGCGTTTGTCGGTGCGGGCGGCCATCCACTCGTTCTCCTTGGCCAGCTTGCGGTAGCTCGCGAGGCGGCGTTCGGGGAGGGTGCCGTCGGCCAGCGCGGCCAGGACCGCGCAGCCGGGTTCGGTCTGGTGGACGCAGTCGGCGAAGCGGCACTCGGCGGCCAGTGACTCGATGTCGCTGAACGTCTTGCCGATGCCGTCGGCCGCGTCGTAGAGGCCGATCCCGCGCAGGCCGGGGGTGTCGATGAGGGTGCCGCCGCCGGGCAGCGGCCGCAACTCGCGATGCACCGTCGTGTGCCTGCCCTTGCCGTCCACCGCGCGCACCGCGTTGGTGGCGAACACCTCCGCGCCGAGCAGCGCGTTGGCCAGGGTCGACTTGCCGGCACCGGAGGGTCCGAGCAACGCGACGGTGCCGTCGAGCATCGCCGTGAGCACGTCCAGCCCGATCCCGGCCGAGGCGCTCACCGCGAGCACACTCGCCCCCGGCGCGACAGCACGCACCGCGTCGAGCGGAATATCCACCGCGGCATCGGCTTTGGTGAGCACGACGACCGGCTGCGCGTTGCTCTCCCAGGCCAGCGCGAGCATCCGCTCGATCCGCCCCAGGTCGACGTCGCCGTCGGCCGCAGTGCAGATCAGCACGGTGTCGACATTGGCCGCCAGCACCTGGGCGACCGAGCGCCCCGACACCGAGGAGCGCATGATCGCCGAACGCCGCGGCAACAGCTGCCGCACCATGCCTTCGGTGTCGATGCCGACCCAGTCACCGGTGCACAGCCCGGTGATCTCCCGTGGACAGCCGGCGCGTGCAGGCCCGCTGGGAGTCACCACGTCGCATTCGCTGCGATCCATCCGGACGATGCGTGCCGGAGTCAAACCCTCGGTGAGAACGGGGAGATAGTCAGAAGCTACGGCTTCGGTCCAGCCGTAAGGGACGAGACGGTCGTAGTCGACCATGAGTGAGATCCTTCGTCGGGCGCCGAACCCGACCAGGGTTCAGCGAGTAGAGGTGATGTCCGGAACAGCCAGGGCGGCCGCGTACTCGCGCGCCCCGGGCACGGCAATCCGCATGCGTGTACTCACGGACATCCACCTCCTCTCCAACGTCACTCTGAACTCTGCCCCACATCCACGAACCCGGCAACCGAATTTCCAGGCGTCGATCTCGCGACCTGCGGAACCCACGCCGAAACATGGTGGGGCACAAGGCCGAACACCATAAGGGATCGACAAGATTTCGGCAGTCACCGCCGCGCACCCTGATCATGTCGAACAACCCGGAGGGGAACACATGAAGACAGCAATCGCCGCCACCCTGATCGCCGCGATCGGCCTGCTCGGCGCAGGCGTCGCGGCCGCGGAACCGGCCGCCCGGACCGCGGTCGCCGTGGCGGGCTCGCTCGGCGGGGGCGGGGAATCGGGCCGGGCCGCCTGCGGAACAGACCGGCCCTGTGAGTCCTCCGGCCCGACCCAGTCCGGCAGGGACCAGGTCGGGAACAGCTCGGGCCGGGGCTCGGCGCCGCGCCGCTGACGTGTCGGGTCGCCGGTTTCGCGCCGGCGGCCCGCCGCGGCTCAGTCCGGCTTGCCGAACTGCTCGTTGCGGCCGAGCGAGCGCAAGCGGAACCACTCCCGCAGACCGGCCGGATCGCGCCGGGTCACCAGGAAGAACCAGGAGAACCGGATCCATTCCTGCGGCAGCAGCTTGCGCATACCCGGCTGCGACATCAGGTAGCCGCGATTGCGGTAGGTGAAGTAGCGCTTCACCGGATCGTCCGGGTACTGGGTGTGCATCCGCCCGCCGAGGATCGGCTTGAACTCCTCCGCCCCGTTCGGGTGCAGGTAGGCGGTCTGCAGACAGGTGCCGAAGGGCAGGCCGGAGCGGACGAGGCGGCGGTGCACCTCCACCTCGTCACCGCGCACGAACAGCCGCAGATCGGGCACGCCGATCAGGTCGACCGCCTTGGCCGAGATCAGCGCGCCGTTGAACAGCGACGCGATGCCGGGCAGGAAGTCCTCGTCGCCGAGCTCCGAACGCAGTCGCCGCCACACCACGCCGCGGCGCAGCGGGAAGGCGAGCCGGTCGGGTTCGTCGATGTCGCACACCACCGGCGACACCTCGACGAGATTGTGCCTGCCCGCGCAATCCAGCAGCGTCGCAAGCACTTCGGGACCATCGGGGCGGCCGTCGTCGTCGGCCAGCCACACCCAGTCGGCGCCCATGGTGAGCGCGTGCAGCATGCCGAGCGCGAAACCGCCCGCGCCGCCGAGGTTGTGGCGCGAACCCAGGTAGGTGGCCTCGATCGGCTGCTGGGCGACCAGTTCGGCCACCTCGTCCTCGTTGGCGTTGTCGACGACGATCAGATGGTCGATCGGCCGCGACTGCGAGGCGAGGACTTTCAGCGATTCGGCGAGCAGCTCGCGGCGCTTGTGCGTGACGACGACGCCGATGATCCGTGCCTGCGGCCCGGTCTCGGTGGTGAGGTCGGCCGGTTCGGCGCCTTCGGGCAGGTCGGCGTCGAGGGTGGGCGCCGCGGGCTCGACGGGCGCCGGAGTCGCCTCGAGACGGTCGGTCATGCTGAACCCACCCGGCACGGCAGCCGGGGCAGCCTCGTCACGTCCACCGCTCATACCTTGTTCTGCTCCAGTTCTTTCTCGGACTCCAGCTCGCGCAGCACCTGTGCCACGTGATTACCCGCGTCGGGACCCTCATACGCGCGTACGACTTCTTCGATGCCGCCGTGCTGACGGATCTGCCCGTGGTCGACCCACATGGCGGTGTCGCACAGCTGGGCGAGGAATTCGTTGGAGTGGCTGGCGAAGACGAGGATGCCCGAGCGCGCGACCAGCGACTGCAGCCGCGTGCGCGCCTTCTTCATGAACTCCGCGTCGACCGCGCCGATGCCCTCGTCGAGCAGCAGGATCTCGGGGTCGATCGAGGTGACCACACCCATCGCCAGCCGCACCCGCATGCCGGTGGAGTAGGTGCGCAGCGGCATCGACAGGTACTCGCCGAGTTCGGTGAAGTCGGCGATCTCGTCGATCTTGGCCATCATCTGCTTGCGCGTCTGCCCGAGGAACAGCCCGCGGATGATGATGTTCTCGTAGCCGGAGATCTCCGGGTCCATGCCGACACCGAGGTCGAACACCGGCGCCACCCGGCCCCGGATGCGCGCGCTGCCGCGCGAGGGTTCGTAGATGCCGGAGAGCAGCCGCAGCAGGGTCGACTTGCCGGCGCCGTTGTGGCCGACCAGGCCGACCCGGTCGCCCTCCTTGAGCGAGAGGTTGATGTCACGCAGCGCCTCGACGACGACCACATCGGAGCTGTTGCGCCCGATCGCGCCGCCCGCCTTGCCGAGGAAGGCCTTCTTCAGCGACCGCGACTTGGCGTCGAAGATGGGGAACTCGACCCACGCCTGATGGGTCTCGATACTCACACGGCTCATCGACTCCACTGCTCCTAAACCCAGTACGGGACGCGGGCGCGGTACTGCTTGAGCGCCAGGATCGCGACGATCCAGCCGACCACCGTGATCGCACCGACGATCGCCCAGTGATGCCACTCCGACGGCTCGCCGAGCAGCGGTGCGCGCACGATCTCGAGGTAGTGGAAGGTGGGCACGATCTCGATCAGCTTGGCCCGGTCGCTCATCCCGCCGACCGAGTTCTCCAGCGCCTTCGTCGACCACATGACGGGGGTGAGCACGAACAGCATCAGCGTCATCGAGCCGAGGATCGGCGCGATGTCGCGGTAGCGGGTGCTGAAGATGCCGAACACGATCGACACCCACATGGCGTTGAGGAACAGCAGCACGATCGCGGGGATCGCCAGCAGTACCGAGGCGTCGAGGTTGCGCCAGAGCGAGAACGCCACGAGCAGCACCGCGTAGATCGCCACGTTGTGGATGAAGAAGAGGAACTGCCGCCACACCAGCCGGTACACGTGCACGCTCAGCGCCGAGGGCAGCTGTTTGATCAGGCCCTCGTTGGCGATGAAGACATCGGAGCCCTCGAGGATCGAGGCGCTGATCACGTTCCAGATGATCAGGCCGACCGTCACATACGGCAGGTACTCGCTGATCGGCTGATCCAGCAGGGTCGAATACAGCAGACCCATCGCCAGAGCCTGCAGACCGGTCGCGATGGTGATCCAGAACGGACCGAGCACCGAGCGCCGGTAGCGCTGCTTGATGTCCTGCCAACCCAGCGACAGCCAGAGCTCGCGCTGGTGGAAGCCGTCGCGCATGTCCTTGAACGCGCGCCGGAACGTCTGCGAATCCGACACCATCGGCTCCGCGACGAGCAGGGGCGAATCGGTGGGGTGCTCGGCTTCGGTGGCGTCGGCCTGCTCGGCCTCGGTCACCGTGGAGTTGTCGTCAGAATGCACGGGGCTCTCTTCGGTACGCGCGTCGCTCCGGTCGGAGACCGAATCGGGACGAGCGGCAGCTGCGGGCACGGTCCCCGACCTTACAGGGTGGACCGGTGGCCGGTACGGGGTGCGGGCGGGCTACAGATACTGCCCGCCGCCGACGTGTCCGCCCTGCTTCGGCTCACCCGCGTGCATCCCGGGCGGCAACGCCCCCTGACGCATCTGCTCGAGCTGCGCGCGCGCCGCCATCTGCTGGGCGAACAGCGCGGTCTGGATGCCGTGGAACAGGCCCTCCAGCCAGCCCACCAGCTGGGCCTGCGCGATCCGCAGCTCCGCGTCCGACGGCACCGACTCGTCGGTGAAGGGCAGCGTGAGGCGTTCCAGCTCCTCGCGCAGTTCCGGCGCGAGACCCTGCTCGAGCTCGCGCACCGAGGACTTGTGGATCTCCTTGAGCCTGGACCGGCTGGCGTCGTCGAGCGGAGCCGCCCGCACCTCCTCGAGCAGCTGCTTGATCATGGTGCCGATGCGCATCACCTTGGCGGGCTGCTCGACCATGTCGGCCAGGGATTCGCCGTTGTCCTTGTCGTCGTCGGTCTTCTCGTCGTCGGGCACGACCTGCGCGGTGAACGCCGCGGCGCCGTTCTGGTCGGCGGGCACGGTGAGCGGACGGCCGTCGGGACCGATCACGACGATGGATTCCGGTACATCCTCCGAGTGCGTCATATCCCCATCATTGCGTGTGTGTCGGGTTCGCGCTAAAACCCCGACGCGGTTACACCGGGACGCCCGCTGCCCTTAAAGTGGCGGGCATGACTTATGACGTCGCGAGGGTTCGGGGCCTGATACCGTCCCTGGGCGACGGCTGGATTCATCTGGATCCGCAGGCGGGGATGCTCGTTCCCGATTCGGTATCGCGTGCCGTGTCAACGGGTTTCCGCACCTCCTCGTTTTCCCACATCGGCCGCCACGGTGCGGCGACCCGCAGCGGCGCGATTCTCGAGGCCGCGCGCTCGGCGGTCGCCGACCTGGTCGGTGGAGATCCGGCCGGCGTCGTGCTCGGACCCGATCGCGCGGTACTGCTGGCCTGGCTGGCGGAATCGCTGAGTTCCCGGCTCGGTCTCGGCACCGGCATCGTGCTCTCGCGGCTCGACGACGAGGCCAATGTCGCGCCGTGGCTGCGCATCGCCAACCGGTACGGCGCGCACGTTCGCTGGGCCGAGGTCGAGATCGAGACCTGCGAGATGCCGTCCTGGCAGTTCGAGGAGCTCATCGGTCCGACCGCCCGCCTGGTCGCGCTCACCGCGGCGTCCCCGATCGTCGGCTCGGCGCCCGCGGTCCGGGTGGCCGCCGACCGCGTGCACGACGTGGGTGGCCTGCTGGTCGCCGACGCGTTCGGCGCCGCGCCCTACGCGCTGATCGATATCGACGAGCTCAACGCCGACGTGGTCGCCCTGAGCGCGCCGTCCTGGGGTGGCCCGCAGGTGGGTGCCCTGGTGTTCCGAGATCCGGCGTTCCTGGACCGCATCCCGTCCATGTCGCTCAATCCCTATGCCAAGGGTGCTGAACGCCTCGAGGTCGGCGGGCATCAGTACGCGCTGCTGGCCGGGTTGACCGAGTCGATCGACTTCCTCGCCGGGCTCGACGAGCGGGCGAGGGGCACCCGGCGCGAGCGGCTCGAGATGTCGATCACCTCGCTGCAGGACTACCACGACCAGCTGTTCGATCATCTGATGCAGGTGCTGGACAAGGTCGAGAACCTCACCGTGATCGGCCGCGCCTCCACCCGCATCCCCACCGTCAGCTTCACGATGGCGGGGATGCAGGCGGAGAAGGTGGCGGCCAAGCTGGCCGACAACCGGATCGGCACGGTCAGCGGGGTGCACGGCGGCAGCAGGCTGCTCGACGCGCTCGGCGTCAACGACGAGGGCGGCGCCGTCACCATCGGCTTGGCGCCGTACACCACGCGCTACGAGATCGACCAGCTCGGCCGCGCACTGAGCGCGCTGGAATAGCCGCTCAGTCGCGGATCCGCAGCACGACCTTGCCGAAGGTCTCCGGCGAGTCGAGCAGTTCGTGCGCGCGCCCGGCCTCGGTGACCGGCAACTCGGCGGAGATCACCGGCACCACCTCGCCCGCGGCCACCATCGGCCACAGCCGCTCGCGCACCGCGGCGACGACCTCGGCCTTGCTCCCGGCCCCGGCGCGCGGCCGGTTGCGCACGTTGGTCGCGTGCACCGTGCCCCATTTGCCGAGCAGCGTGGCCAGATTCAGCGTGCCGGACACGCCGCCCTGCATGCCGATCACCACCAGCTGACCGTGCGCGGCCAGCGCCTCCACATTGCGCTCGAGGTATTTGGCGCCCATGTTGTCGAGGATCACGTCGGCGCCGTCGAGCGCGGCGACCTCGGCGACGAAGTCCTGGGTCTTGTAGTTGATCAGCAGGTCGGCGCCCAGCTCGCCGCACTTGGTCAGCTTCTCGTCCGACCCCGCCGTCACCGCCACCCGCGCCCCGAGCCGCTTGGCCACCTGGATCGCGCAGGTGCCGATCCCGCCGCCGCCACCGTGGATCAACACCAGCTGACCCGCCCGCAGCCCCGCCGTCAGCACCAGGTTCGACCACACGGTGACCGCCACCTCGGGCAGCCCGGCCGCCGCCACGGGATCGAGACCGTCCGGGATCGGCAGCACCTGGGTCGCGGGCACCGCGACCCGCTCGGCGTATCCGCCACCCGAGAGCAGCGCGCACACCCGGTCCCCGACCCGCCAGTCGCGCACCCCGTCACCGAGCGCGACGATCGTCCCCGAACACTCCAGTCCCGGTACCGAACTGGCGTCGGCGGGCGGCGGATAGAACCCGCGCCGCTGCATCACATCGGCCCGGTTCACCCCCGCCGCGATGACCTCGATCAACACTTCGCCCGGCCGGACCTCCGGATCGACCGTCTCGGTCCACTCCATCACCTCGGGCCCACCGAACCCGTTCAATTCGACAGCGCGCATGGACCCCATCCTGCCTCGGCAGGCCCCGCGGCCGCCCAGCACCACGCCCGCCCGCCGCCACGTCCGCTACCATTCCAGGCGAAGGAGACGTGGCAGAGCGGCCGAATGCACTCGCCTTGAAAGCGAGCGTGGCGTAAAACCCACCGGGGGTTCAAATCCCTCCGTCTCCGCCACACCGGCGGGCTACTGCTCGTCCCAGGCCTGGATGGAGGTCTGGTCGACGATGCGGCCGTCGCGGATGTCGGCCATCGAATGGACCAGGACCCTGGTGCCGTCGGGATAGCGGCAGGATTCGACGAACGCGACGTGGTCGCCGTCCATCAGGATGCTCTCGAGTTTGTGGGTCATCTCGCGGGCGCAGACATCGGTGAACATCTCGCCGATGGCCGAGCGGCCGTGCAGTACCCGGGGATGACTGGGTTGGTCGTGGTGGTCGACCATGCGGATCTCGGCGTCCTCGCCGTACAGATCCAGCAGGGTCCTGGCGTCTCGCCCCTCGATGCCGCGGCGCAGTGCCTCGGCATCGAATCCGGAACCGGATGCGGTGCTCATCGGGGTCTCCCTCGCTCGTCGTCAGCGAGCCGGACCAGGGCGATTCGGCCCGTACGCAGGACTTTACGCGCGATGAGCCGGTAACGGCAGCCGTCCACCCGAAGGTGGGCGGCCGCCGTCGATCGTGCCGGTTACCGCTGGTCGCGGCGCCGAGCGTCGTCGATGCCTTCGGTGTCGACCCGTTCCTTGCGGACGGTGTCGGAGACGGTCCGTTCCTCGGAGACCTCGTCGACCTCCATGCGGACGCGTTCCACCGGAACGGCCTCCTTGTCGACGTGCACCTGGTCGGCGTGCAGCGTCACCTCGCGTTCGTCCTCGCCGATCTGGGGCCTGCGGCCGGTCTCCCGGTCGGTGATCGGCTCGCGTTCGACGCGGACCTCCTCGTGGCTCACCGGGACGCGCACGTTCTGTTCCTCGGTGACCACGTACTTGCGCAGCCGGGCGGTGCCGACCTCTTGGCTCTCGGTGCCGACCCGGAGCTGTTCCTCCGAGCGG
This sequence comes from Nocardia sp. NPDC050717, assembly GCF_040654275.1. NCBI lineage: Bacteria > Bacillati > Actinomycetota > Actinomycetes > Mycobacteriales > Nocardiaceae > Nocardia > Nocardia sp. NPDC050717. The sequence goes on along the minus strand of NZ_JBFAHR010000008.1, from coordinate 149,309 downwards.
ATCATCGAGTTGTCCGCGGTCGTCGGGTTGCCGTGGGTCATCGGCTCGTCACCGCCGGGGCGGATCTGCTGGCGGCCGTAGGTGTTCCAGCCCGCCGACCGCGGGTCGACGTGATAGTGCTGGAACAGCTCCTGCTCGGACTGCGGGCTGATCCGCCCGCCGTCGTCGAGGTGCGGTGCCGACTTCACCTGCTCCTTGTCGACGTGCAGGCTCAGGGTGTCGTCGTCGGCCCGGTGCTCGGCGCCTGCCAGCGGCACCAGCGAATCGCTGCTGAACAGCCCGGTCGAGACGGCGGCCCACGTCGGGGAGCCGGTGGAATTGTCGATGTAGATCTGCTTGACCTTGCCGATCTTCTCGCCCCGCTCGTCGTACGCGGTGGCTCCGATCAGCGAGTCCAGTGTCGCTCTGCCCATGATGATCCTCCTACCTGGTGCGGAGGTCGCTCGATCCCGGCCACATCGGGTCCGGGATGACGGCTCCGCTGGGTTGTGGTGATCGGTCAGTGCAGTCGTCCGGGATCGAACCGGATCAGCTACCTCGAGGCAAATACCCGAGCCTTCGGGACACAAACAACGCCCGGTCAGCACGGCATCGGTGGCACCGCTGCCGGTTCTTCGTCTCGCGGGGGCGGCATCACTCCGCTCAGCACCGTCCGAGCGTCCGGGAGCGGTCGGGTCAGGTGTCGGCGCGCTTGACGAAGTTCGGCCGGATGTCGAGGTCCGGCGCGTCGTAGTAGCGGTGGAAGGTGGGGGTCAGCACGGCGGAGATCGGTGGGTTGACCCAGCTCCAGTCGGTCGGGCACCGGCGGCCCGCCGCCTCCTCGCGCTGGACGTGATCGCAGAACTGCTTGGCGACCGTGTGATGGTCGACCATGTGCACGCCCGAATTGCGGAAGCTGTGCAGGACAGCGTGATTCAACTCGATCAGTGCCTTGTCGCGCCACAGGGTGCGCACCGAGGAGGTGTCGAGGCCCATCATGTCGGCGATCAGCGGCAGCATGTTGTAGCGGTCGACGTCGCTGAGATTGCGCGCGCCGATCTCGGTGCCCACATACCAGCCGTTGAACGGCGCGAACGGATAGGTGATGCCGCCGATCTCCAGATCCATGTTCGAAACCGCCGGGAGCGCATGCCATTTCAGCCCGAGGGTGGCAAACCACGGATAGTCGGGATGGCTCAGGTCCACCTCGCGGACCAGCTCGCGTGGCACATCGAAATACCGCAGGCCCTCATCGGGCGTGCTGATCAGCACCGGCAGCACATCGAACGGGGTGCGCGCACCGCGCCAGCCCAGCGCTGTCGCCTGCTCGGTCGCGGCGATATTGGCCGGGTCGCCGGTGACGGTGCCGTCGCCGTTGGGATAGCCCGCGTAGCGGATCAGCTGCGAACTCACGATCCGGTACTCGCGGCCAGGTTCGCGCTGCGGACCGACCGTGATCATCGACTGGATCGCCCCGCCGTTGGTGGCCAGCCGCAAATGCTGCCAGCACGCTTCGGAAAGCTCTCGCGCGGAAGTAACCAGCCGCGCGTCGAGCAGTTTCAGCGACCGCCAATGCTTGCGCCCCACGCAGCGCGCGTGATTGCGCCAGGCCAGTTTCGCGCCGATCAGGATCTCCTCGGCGCTGTGCCGATAGGTGCCGGTCGCGCGCAGTTCGGCGAGGGCGTCGACGCGGCGCCCGGCAGGCAGATGACCCAGTTCGGGCTGGCGGAAGAACTCGTCGCACTCACGTAACCTGCGGTCGAGGTCGGTGCCGACGGCATCGGTCGAAGATGCTGTGACGGTGGACTTTTCGCAGACGGTGGGGCGCGAGCGTTGGTTCACGGGACATCTCCGGTCGGGCGGGTGAGCTTGGCCGTGCGTGGCGTGCCCCCGGACGCGAGAGGCTCGCCCCCGGAGCGAACGTCGCGGTGGCGCGCGGCTACCTGGTCAGCGGCCGGTTGTCGCCGCGCGCGCCCTCGGTGTTCGAACGCCGAAATTCGTTGCGAGCCAGCCTACGGCGGGTGTGCTGGCGGTGTGCTCCGAATGGGATTAATCGCACGACGACCGATGTCAAGCCATGCTGACGTTGCGCCGAGCTAACGGAATCGCGCGGCATTCTCCGGCGCCGTCGCGAACGCGAGGAATTGCTCGTTCTCGTGCGGATCGCCGATGGTCACCCGCACGCCGTCGCCGGCGAACGGCCGGACCAGCACGCCCGCGGCGGCACTCGCCTCGGCGAAGGCCATGCTGTGCTCGCCCAGCGGCAGCCAGACGAAATTCGCCTCGCTCGGCGGCACCTCGTACCCGGCGGCCAGCAGCGCGTCGCGAACCTGGTGCCGTTGCGCGACAAGCACATCGGTGCGGTCGAGCAGCTCGCCGCGCGCCTCCAGCGAGGCGATGGCCGCCGCCTGCGCGATCCGGTTCACGCTGAACGGGATGTGCACCTTCAGCAGCGCGGTGATCACCTCGGGATCGCCGACGGCGTAGCCGACGCGCAGCCCGGCCAGACCGTAGGCCTTGGAGAAGGTGCGCAGCACAACCACATTCGGGCGGGTGCGGCCGATCGCCACGCCGTCGGGGCGGGTGTCGGGCGTCAGGCGCAGATACTCGTAGTAGGCCTCGTCGAGCACGACCAGCACGTGCGGCGGCACCCGATCCAGGAAGCGCTCCAGCTCGGCGCGGCCGTGCGCGGTGCCGGTGGGGTTGTTCGGGTTGCAGACGAAGATCAGCTTGGTGCGCTCGGTGACGGCCGCGGCCATCGCGTCCAGATCGTGCAGGTGCCCCTCGGCCAGCGGCACCGGCACGGCGGTGGCGTTGCCCACCTGGGTGACGATCGGGTACGCCTCGAACGAGCGCCACGCGAAGACCACCTCGTCGGTGGGCGCGTCGCAGGTGATCTGCACGAGCTCCTGGCACAGCGCCACGCTGCCGCAGCCGACGGCGACATCGGCCACGGTCACCCCGAGGAAATCCGCCAGCGCCGCCCGCAGCTCGGCGACCTGGTTGTCCGGGTACCGGTTGGACTGCTCGGCCGACTCCGCGATCGCCTTGGCCGCGCTCGGCAGCGGACCGAAGGTCGTCTCGTTCGAGGCGAGCTTCACCGCGTCGGGGTGATTGCGGCCGGGAACGTAGGCCGGAATGGTGGCGAGGTCGGGACGGATGTGCGCGGTCACGCCTCCACCCTACGGCGAACCCCGCGGCCGACGCGCGGCGCGGCGGGTAAGGCCTACCCAACCGCAGTTCTGCCGCCTACGCTGGGTTTATGGCGGGCACTTACGACGACGTCGCCCCACTTCGGCTCACCGAAGCGCGCGACACCGAGACGGCAGCCATCGCGACGCGGACCTCGGTGCCGATCACCGTGGTCGAGCCCGAGCGCGTCGCCCGCGGCGGCATCGTGCTCCTGCACGAGTCGCGCGAGTTCTCTCCCCAGCTGCTCGAGCTGATGCGCTCGCTGTCGGTGGAGGGCTGGATCGTGGTCGCGCCGCACCTGTTCGACCGGATCGGTGACGAGCAGGTGCGCGAGGTGTTCGGCGAGGAGCTCTTCGACGACTTCGACGCCGGCTTCGACTGGCTCACCCAGCGCGGGGTATTCCCCGACACCATCGGGGTGCTCGGTTTCGACACCGCGGGCACCGCCGCGTTCCTGGTCGCCACCAACCGGCCCATCGGCGCCGCGGTGAGCGTGGCCGCGCCCGGCATCACCGAGCCGCTGCCGGACCAGGACGTCGCCCTGGTCGATGTCGCGGCCGATCTGCAGGCGCCCTGGCTCGGCCTCTTCGGCGCCGACGACCCGGCGACCCCGCCCGAGGCCGTCGACCGCCTCCGCGACGCGACCGCACGGGCGAATGTGGCCAGTCTCACCATCACCTATCCCGGCCTCAGCCACCGCGCCGACCGACCCGATCCGGACGACGACGCGGCCAACGCCATCCGGATCGACTCCCAGACCCGTATCTACGACTGGTTCGACAGCAACTTACGCTGATTGACCAGGCGTTTTGGACTACATGAACTGCTCGTGTAATCTTCATTCCCGGCGGTTCGACAAGGACCGGTGCCCTCGAAGAGAAGGCTCCAGGAGGCGTGCCAGAGCGGCCGAATGGGACTCACTGCTAATGAGTTGTCCCTTCACGGGGACCGGAGGTTCAAATCCTCTCGCCTCCGCCACACCCGGTTCGCCGGGTAACAACTGAAGAACCATGCGCCCGTAGCTCAACGGATAGAGCACTTGACTACGGATCAAGAGGTTAGGGGTTCGAATCCCTTCGGGCGCACAAGGAAAGAACCTTCGACCTGTTCGGGTCGGAGGTTCTTTTCGTTGGGGCTACTTCCAGGCGGGCAGGGGTGGGAGGGGGCCGGTGAGGTCGGCGCCGGGGGAGCGGCCGAGGAGCCAGGCGAGCAGGGCGGCGGCGGGGCCGAGGACGGTGTGGTGGGGGCGGCCGGGGCCGACGGTGGCGATGAAGTCGGTGTCGGTGGCCTGGATGTCGAAGGTGGGGGTCGCGTCCGGGACGAGTTTCGCCGACAGGTCGGAGATGGCCTCGGGCAGCAGCCGGGCGACGAAGGGGGCGGGCCAGTCGGCGGGGGTGTAGTCGACGCCGATGTCGACGTGGTGGATCTCGGTCTCGCGCAAGCGCATCCACGGGACCAGATCGGCGGTGAGCGCGCCGCCCTGCCGGTTGCGGACGACGGCCTGCCAGTCCGCGGCGGGCATCGTGGTGGCCACGGCCTGCCAGCGGTGGGCCGAGCCCGTGAAATCGGCCTGCTGGACGGCGAGGGGTCGGCCTGCGCCCGCCTCGATGTCGGCGTCGCGCAGTTCGACGCTGGGGTACTGCGGGATCTCGATGCCGGTGCGCGCCCACAGCAGCAGGTTCAGCAGGCTGTCGGCATTGCGCGCCATGTGCGCGATGACGTGCCCGCGGGTCCAGCCGGGCAGCCGCGACGGCGCGGCCAGCTCCGCCTCGGTGAGCGCGCCGATCGAGGCGTCGAAGCGGGCGGTGGACTCGGCGACCTGGGCGAGCAGGTCGGTGGGTGTTGCCGTTGCGCTGGTCACAGGATCGAGGGTAGTTGCCGAGCCTGTCCGGTACAGGCGATCAGGACGGTGTCGCCGGCCGCCTGTGGATAACCCCGAACCTGTGGACAACTGGGGAGATTTCGGGCCGGACGCCCCGGTGGGCGACCGGCGGTGTGTGACGATTCAGCACACGACGATCGCGTCGGCTTCGATCTCGATCAGGAGCTCGGGCGCGATCAGGGCGGTCACCTCGTACATCGAGGCGGCGGGGCGGATCTTGTCGAACACCGCGGAATGCGCGGCGGCGACCTCGGGCCAGCGGGCGATATCGGTGACGAAGATGCGGGTGCGCACCACATCCCGCAGGCTCGCGCCCGCCTGCTCGAGCGCGGTGGCGATGCGGGCCAGGACCTCGGTGGTCTGCGCACCGATGTCGTCCCCGCCGACCGCGCCGCCGCCGGGGACGGCGGCCGTCGTCCCGCTGACAACGACGTGATCACCGACGCGCACAGCGCGCGAATACCCCACGACATCTTCGAAATCGGAGGCAGAGGAAATGTTCACCCGAGTTGTGGTCATGGCAGCCAGAATGATCCACCGTGTGGTGGATGACAATTCATATTCCGGTCGGCTGCTGGTCGGCTTGGCGCGGTACCCATGCCAGATGAACGCACGTCCAGGTATCCGTCTGCTCCCGCTCACCGCCGTGCTCTGCGCGGCCGCCGTCGCCGCGGGCTGCTCCACGCCCGGCTCCGACGCCGACTTCACCGTCGGCAAGGACCAGACCCTGGTCATCTCGCTCGACGACCTGGTGGCCAAGACGGGTAAGAGCGCGGTGCTCGGCGTGGATCTGGAACCCGAGCACGGCAACCTGACCAGGCGCCTCGACGGGTCCTACGAGTACACCCCGGTCGCCGGCTACCGCGGGCTCGACCAGTTCAAGGTCACCACCACCGACGCGGTTCGGCTGTACACCACCGACATCCCGGCGCTGGGCGAATACGGCGGCACCACGGTTCAGGGCAGCGGCTTCGGGTCGGCCTGGACACCGGTGCCGGGCAGCGCGGACGAGTTCTACGGGCTCACCGACCGCGGCCCCAATGTCGACGGCCCGGCCAAGAACGAAAAGCTCGCGCCCACTCCGGCATTCGTGCCCAAGATCGGGCGCTTCAAGCTCGTCGACAACCGGGCGGTGCTGCAGTCGAGCATCGAGCTGCGCACCAAGGCGGGCGTGCCGTTCAACGGCCAGGTCGACATCTCGGCCTCCACCGGCGAGACCATCAAGGATCTGCAGGGCACTGTCCTGCCGCCGACCGATCACGGCCTCGACCCGGAGGGGCTGGTCGCGCTCGCCGACGGCACCTTCTGGGTGTCCGACGAATACGGCCCGTTCCTGGTGCACTTCGCCGCCGACGGCACCGAGCTCGAGCGTCTCTCGCCCGGCAACGGCCTGCCGAAGGAGATCGCGCTGCGCTCGCCGAACCAGGGTATGGAGGGACTCACCATCACGCCCGACGGCAACACGCTGGTCGGGATGGTGCAGAGCGCGCTCAACACCCCCGGCCTGAGCGGCTCGGCCAAGGAGGTGCCGTTCGCGCGGATCGTCACCGTCGATCTGAAGACCAAGGCGCAGAAGGAGTTCCTCTACCCGCTGGAGAACCCGAAGCAGAACAAGGTCGCTGTCTCGGAGATCACCGCGCTGAGCGCCACCACCTTCCTGGTCGACGAGCGCGACGGCAACCTCGCGCCCGAGTCGAACAAGAAGATCTGGACCATCGACATCGCGGGTGCCACCGACGTGGGCCCGCAGTCGAGCGTGCCCGGCGCCACCTATGACGCCGAGAAGGGCGGCCTGCAGATCGAGGGCAAGCCGCTGGAGACGTTCGTCGGCGTCACCCCGACGGCCGACGCGGTCGCCGCGCTGACCAAGGCGGGCATCACCCCCGTCGCCAAGAACGGCAACCTCGACCTGTCCGCGCTGCTCGTCGCGCTCGACGCGAAGGGCCGATTCTTCGGCCACGACAAGATCGAGGGCATCGCCACCACCGACGGCGGCAAGACGATCTACATCGCCAACGACAGCGACTTCGGCCTGGCCGCGAGCCAGGGCGAGCAGCCGCCGTTCGGGCTGAAGCCCAAGACACTGGCCAACGGACTGCAGGACACCGGGGAGATCCTGGCGGTCGACACCACCAAGCTGCCCGCCGCCGTCGACGGCTACACCGTGCGGATCTCGGTCAACTAGTCCACTCGCGGGTTTCCACGAGCACGGCGGCGGCCAGCGCGAGCAACCACAGCGACATCGATCCGACCTGCACCCGCTGGGCGATGCCGAGCGCGTACGACCCGGACAGGTTGTCGGCGACCAGCATCCAGATGGTCGATGCCGATCCGGTGACGAGCACGACGACACCGAACTCGCGCAGGATCCGCCAGCGGTGATAGCGGTAGGCGGCGGCGCTGAAGGCGAACGCCGCCACCGCGATGGCGGTGACGGCGAGCGTGCTGGTCAGCGCGTGCGGCTGGCGCAGCTGCGGGATCAGGCCGGTGCCGCAGCCGCTGTCGGCCGCGCCGCAGTCGCGCAAGGGGAACATGGCGTCGGCGATCGTTGCGGCGCCGAAGCAGGCCAGCGCGATCCAGCCGACCGTGGTGAGGCGCCTGCGCCGGAACAACAGCAGCCCGCCGAGGGCCGCGGGGATCAATAGCAGGCCGACCACCTTGTCCGCCGTGGCGAACACCGCGTGGTACGGCTTGCCGCCTTCGGTGAGTTCGCTGAGGAAGGAGTCGACCGGGTCGGTGTCGATCGGCAGCACGAACTCCAGGACCCACGACGAGTAGCACAGGCCGGCGACCGCGATCGCGACGGCGATCAGCAGGGCGTAACCGCGGGTTCTCCGGGTGGGAGCTGGCACATCGACCATTGTGCTGCGCGGTGGGCGGTGTCCGGTCCATCGCCGGATCGGGCGCGTCGCGCGGCCGTCCGTGGTTTCATCACAGCGCGCACAGGTTGCTGTCAGGTTCACCGGGCAGTCTGGTGTTCGTCACCGAGCAGGAGGTCTGGATGAGCTACGCGATAGCACTGGCAGGGTTCGCCATGGTCCTGGCGATGGCGGTCTCCGGATTCGCCGCAGCCAACGCGCCGAAGTCACTGGTGCGCGTTCGGGTGCGTGCCGACCGGCGCCGCTGAGTTCGTGCCGTCGTGCCGGACCCGCGCTAGCTCCGCTTTTCCCGCCCTGAGCGGCGGGTGAGCTCACCGACCAGCGCGCCGATCCGCTCGGCGGCGGTCCGCGGGTCCTCGTGTTCCCACACCCGCACGACCTGCCAGCCCGCTTCCCGCAGCGCGGCATCGGTGGCCCGGTCCCTGGCCACATTGCCCGCCAGCTTGTCGGCCCACCACTCGGCATTGTTCTTCGGCGCGGTCGCGTGGACCGGGCAGCGATGCCAGAAGCAGCCGTCCACGTAGACGGCGAGCCGCAACCTAGGAAACACCACATCGGCGCGCCTGCGCTGGCCCTTGATCGGCGGGCGGTCGACGAAATAGCGCAGGCCCGCGCGATGCAACTCGCGGCGCAGAGCCAGTTCGGGATCGGTGTGCGCGCGGCGTTGCCGCGACATCCGCGCACTGGTCGCGGCATCGGTCACGAGCGCCTTCGCACCGCGTTTCGCGGCGGGCGGCGGCGGGTCGGCGGGCAGCGCCGGTGGCTGATCCCGGTCGTCGGCGCGCCGCGCTGTCATGCCGCCCAGCCGCCCATGCGGTCGAGGTGATCACGCACATCGTCGAGGAAGCCCGGCGGAAAGCGCAGATTGCCCATCGACGTGCGGCGCAGGAAACCGGCCGTGGCCCGCGGCGAGAGCAGACGCGGCTCGGTCAGGAAGTTCTTCAGGTCCTCGTACGGCTCGTGCACCGGCCAGGTCGACAGCGGCACACGATGCACCACGCCCGCCCTGCCCCACGCCGCGCTCGGCCACGGTGATCCGGCCCGCAGCGGTTCACCCACGGTGAGCGGCGCCGACGGGGCAACCAGCCGTTCGCCTACCCATCCCGCCATCCGCACACTGACCGCGTTGCCGACCAGCTTCCAGCGATGACCCTGCCGGACGCCGGGGACATCCAGCGCGGGTGCGGTCCAGTCCGCGTCGAAGCCCTGTAATCGCTCGCCGTCGACGATGCCGGGGGTGACGATCTCGCCGGCGGGCAGCCGGACCGCGGGCGGACTCGCGATCCCGAGACCCGAACCACCCTTCAGGGTCGGCACCGCGTTCACCGCCCAGCCGAGGCCGCGCACACCCTCGGTCCAATAGAAGCCGCACGGATCGCGGTCGGGATCGCCGTACTCGCGTGGGCCCGCGTCGTCACCGAACAGCACCTCGCGCGGATCCTCGGTGCGCGAGGCCAGCATCAGCACCCGCTGGCGCCGCTGCGGCAAGCCGAACGCGCGCCCGTCGACGACGCGATAGGCCCACTGGTATCCGAGCTCCTCCAGCGCGCCGGTGATGTGCCGCATGGCCTCGCCACGACCGAGCTGCAGCATGAACGGGACGTTCTCGATCAGCAGCCAGCGCGGCCCGCGTTGCCGTTTGACCAGCCGGAACACCTCTTCGACCAAACCGGAACGGCGGCCGGTGATGCCTGCGGTGCGGCCCGCCTGGGACAGGTCCTGGCACGGGAAGCCCGCGGCGACCAGCTCGGTGCCCCCCGGGAGCGAGCGCAACTTGGTGATGTCGCCGTGCAGCGCGGTGCCGGGGAAGCGCGCGGCGAGCACACCCTGGGCGCCGGGATCGATCTCACACAGCAGCTCGGTCGACCAGCCGTGTGCGCCGAGGCCGAGTTCGAGTCCGCCGATTCCGGCGAACAGCCCGACCATCCGCGTCAACGGCCCTCCTGTGTCGTGGGGACATGCTGTCCGGCTACTCGCGCCTGCGGCGCATTCTATCGGCCGCTGATCAGCAGGCCCGCCGCGAACCGGCGACGCCGGGTCCGCCGGAAAATCAGTGGCTCGCGAGGGTGCTTCGGTGGGACTGTAGGAGATGCCGACTTGTCGGACCCCGGTGCGAACATCACCTGGCGTCCGTTCCGGAAACCAACCATCCACCGGACACCAAGGGGGAGAGTCTTGTCTGTCACTTTGGAGCTGGCGGCCACCGATGCGGAGGCCGACAGATCGGGGCGGCCCGCGCCGCGGTCCAGCGCGGGATTGCGATCGCTGCGGCGATTCCTGCCCTTCCTGCGGCCCTATCGGGCGCCGTTGATCGCGGCCAACGTGCTGGCGATCGTCACCTCGAGCACGGCCATCGTGATCCCGCTGGTGATCGCGCGGGTGGTCGACGGCCCGATCGCGCGGCGGGATTTCGCCGCCCTGCTGGCGCCGGTCGCGCTGATCTTCGTGCTCGGCGCGATGGAATCGTTCGGCATGTGGGGGCGGCGGTGGCTGGTGTCCAAGCCGTCGACGCTGTTCGAGATCCGGATGCGCGCCAAGCTTTTCGCGCAGCTGCAGGCCTTGGCGATCGGGCGGCACGACGGCTGGCAGTCGGGCCAGCTGCTCTCGCGCGCGATCGACGATCTCGCCGTGCTGCGCCGGTTCGTCGCCTTCGCCGGGCCCTTCCTGATCGTCAACGGAGTGCTGCTGCCGATCGGCCTCGCCGCGCTGTTCGTGATGAATTGGCAAGTGGGCCTGATCTTCACGGTGGTCTCGCTGCCGCTCACCGTCGTGTGCGCGCGGTTCGTGCGCCGCTTCGAAGTGGCCTCGCGCCGCTCGCAGGACCAGGCGGGCGACCTCGCGACCATCGCGCAGGAATCGGCGCAGGGTGTGCGGGTGCTCAAGGCGCTCGGGCGCGGCGCGTTCTTCGGCGCGCGCTTCACCGCGCTCTCGCGGGAACTGCAGCGGACCGAACTGGAGAAGGTGCGCCTGGACGCCACGCTGTGGGCGTCGCTGGTCGCGCTGCCAACGGTCGCGATCGCGGTGTCGCTCGGGGTGGGTGGCCACGCGGTCGCGCAGGGCACGATGACGATGGGCACGCTCGTCGCGAGCATCACGCTGGCGACCTTTCTGCAGTGGCCGATCATCTGGATGGGCTTCCTGCTCTCGGAACTGTTCGAGGCGCGCACCGCGGCCGACCGCTACTGGGAGATCATCGACACCCCGCTCGACATCACCGACCCGCCGCAGCCGGTGGACCTGCCCGCCGCGCCGCGCGGTGAGCTGGTCATCGACCATGTCCGCTTCGCCTACCCGACCGGGGAGGACGGCGCGGACAAGGCGGTGCTGGAGGACATCTCGCTGCGGATCCGGCCGGGCGAGACGGTGGCGCTGGTCGGCGCGACCGGCAGCGGCAAGACCGCGCTGCTCGAACTCGTGCCCCGGCTCTACGACGTGGACTCCGGCCGCATCACCATCGACGGCATCGACATCGCCACGCTGCGCCTGGCCGACCTGCGCCGGATCGTGACGGTGGCCTTCGAGGAGCCGGTGCTGTTCTCGGCCAGCGTCCGCGAGAACGTGGCACTCGGCGACCCGCGCGCCACCGACGCCGATGTGCGCCAGGCGCTCGACATCGCGCAGGCGAGCGAGTTCGTCGACGCGCTGCCGTGGGGTCTGGACACCAGGATCGGTGAGCAGGGCATGAGCCTGTCGGGCGGCCAGCGACAGCGTCTCGCGCTGGCCAGGGCCGTGCTCACCGGCGAGACGGCCGCTCAGCACGGCCGGATCATGGTGCTCGACGATCCGCTCTCCGCGCTGGACGTGGAAACCGAAGAGCGCGTGCAGGATCGGCTGCGCACCGTGCTCTCCGGCGCCACCACCCTGCTGGTCGCGCACCGGCCGTCCACCGCCGCGCTGGCCGACCGGGTCGCCCTGCTCGCCGACGGCCGCATCGTCGCCGAGGGCACACACGAGAAGCTGCTGCGCTCCAACAGCCGCTACCGCGAACTGATGGGAGGTGAATCATGAGCACCGACACCGCGACCAAGGCCGCGCCGGAACAGGCGGCCGACTGGCGTGGCATCGCCAAGGAGGACGACGCCGTCACCGGCACCGGAAACCTGGTGCTGGCCGGGCGTTCCCGGCGGCTGCTGCTCGACCTGGTGCGGCCCTACCGCAAGCAGGCGATCCTCACCTTCGTCCTGATCGTGCTCGACAACGCGGCCAAGGTGTCGCTGCCGCTGTTCATCGCCTACGGCCTCGACCACGGCATCAGCCAAGGCCGCCAAGGCAATTGGACGCCGATGCTCGCGACGGTGGCCGGGTTCGTCGCGGTGACGCTGCTCTCGGGCCTGACCACCTTCCTGTTCCTGCGGGCCTCCGGCTCGCTGAGCCAGAAGGTGCTGTTCGACCTGCGGGTGCGCGCGTTCCAGCACACGCAGCGGCTGAGCGTGTCGTTCCATGAGAAGTACACCTCGGGCAAGGTCGTCACCCGGCTCACCAGCGATATCGAGACCCTCCAGGAACTGCTGGAAGGTGCGCTCAACCAGGCGTTCAGCGCGGTGCTCTCGGTGCTGACCATCGCGGTGCTGCTGGTCTGGCTCGATCCGCTGCTCGCCTCCATCGTGCTGCTCGGGTTCGTGCCGCTGGTGCTGGTCACCCGGTGGGCGCAGCGGCGTCAGCGGGCCGGGTACCGGCGCACGCGCGGAGCGATCGCGCGCGTTGTCGTGCAGTTCGTCGAGTCGATGAGCGGCATGCGCGCGGTGCAGGCGTTCCGGCGCGAGGACCGCAACCAGGAGGTCCTCGGCGCCGAGGACAGCGAGTACCAGCGGGCGACCACCACCGCGATCCGCGGCATGGGCGACTACGTCGGCCTGTCCAACTTCATCGGCAAGGTGACCACGGTGATCGTGCTGCTGGTAGGCGCCTGGCAGGTGATGGAGGGCAACCTCGCGATCGGTGTGCTCGCCGCCTACCTGCTCTACCTCGACCAGTTCTACGGCCCGCTCGACGAACTGGCCCAGGTCTTCAATTCCTATCAGTCCGCCGCGGCGGCACTGGAGAAGATCTCGGGCGTGCTCGAGGAGGAGCCGGAGGTCGCCGAGCCGGCGAAGCCGGTCGCGCTGGAGCGGGCGAGCGGTCTGGTGCGGATGGACCGGGTCTGGTTCGGCTATCACGCCGACGCGCCGGTGCTGCCGGAGTTCGACCTGGAGATCCCGGCGGGACAGGTCGTCGCGCTGGTCGGTGCGACCGGCGCGGGCAAGTCGACGCTGGCCAAGCTGCTCACCCGGTTCTACGACCCGAGCGGCGGCGCGATCACCCTGGACGGCGTCGACCTGCGCGCGCTGGCCGATCCGGAGTTGCGCAGGCACATCGTGATGGTCACCCAGGAGGCGTACCTGTTCTCGGGCACCATCGCCGACAACATCCGCCTGGGCAGGCCCGACGCCACCGATGCCGAGGTGACGGCGGCGGCACGGGCCGTGGGGCTGGACGCGTTCGTGCGGTCGCTGCCCGACGGGTACGCCACCGACGTCCGCACGCGCGGCGGCAGGCTCTCGGCCGGGCAGCGTCAGCTGGTGGCCTTCGCCAGGGTGTTCCTGGCCGACCCCGCGGTGATCGTGCTCGACGAGGCCACCTCGAGTCTGGACATCCCGGGCGAACGGCTGGTCCAGCACGCGCTGGAGACGTTGCTGCGCGGGCGGACCGCGGTGATCATCGCGCACCGGCTCTCGACGGTCGCCATCGCCGACCGGGTGCTGGTGCTCGACGCCGGACGGGTCGTCGAGGACGGCGCACCGGACGAATTGATCGCCGGGCAGGGCCGCTTCGCGGGCCTGCACGCCGCGTGGCGGGATTCGCTGGTCTGATGCCACCGTGTTGTACAGCAGCGGGGCTGGTGTCGCTTACCGTAGAGAGGTGACGACCCCAGCCCCGGGCCCAGCCGACGGCCCCACCGAGATCAAACCGGCCTCCCGGTGGCCCACGGTGCTCACCTGGCGTTCCCACGACAACACGCGGATGGAATCGGTCCGGGTGACGCTCAACGGCAACCGGATCAGGGCGGCGGGCCGAATGATCGGCAGCGGATGCGATGAGCACCCGGCCTTCAGCGCGTCGTACGACCTGGTCACCGACGAGGCGGGCGCCACCCGTCGGCTGTCGCTGCGCACCACCACGGCCGCGGGCGAGCGGCACGCCTCCATCTCCCGTGATGAGGAGAACTACTGGCTCGTCGACGCGGGCGGCAGTCACGTGCGCTCCACCTTCGCCGGCGCTCTCGACGTCGACGTGGTGCTGAGCCCGTTCTTCAATACGCTGCCGATCCGCCGGTTCGGCCTGCAGAACGCGGTCGGCGACGTGCAGGTGCCGGTCGTGTACGTGCGACTACCGGATCTGCTGGTGCAGGAGGCCGAGCTCACCTACTCGAGCGCGTCCGACGGCATCAACGTGCTCTCGCCGGTCTCGAGCGCGACGCTGACCGTCGATCCCGAGGGATTCGTGCTGGACTACCCCGGCCTCGCCGAACGCGTCTGACGCCCGAAACCGCTGGTGCGCAACGCTCTATCGCGCACCGATGGCGGCACATGCGCCGCATCTCGGGTCGCCCGGCACGACCAGGTCGCACCGCCGGCACGGCTCGGCGGAGCGGCTCGCGGTTTCTCCGAGCCCGATCCTGCTACGCCGAGCGCGGGGATGCGGCGGTTCCTCGCCGAGGGCCGCCGGCGCCCGATCACAACGCGCGCAGGACCCCGCCCTGCCGACCGGCCCGGTGCAACTCGCCCAGCCATCCCTCGGCCCCCGGCGCGATGCCGGTGATGTCCCAGCGCGTACGCGCTTCGTACGCGGTGCGCCCGCGGTAACCCGCCTCGACAACCTCGCCGAGGGTGCCGTCTGCCGCCAGCGCGTCGCGCGCGGTGACCAGGGCGGCGATCGTTTCGTCGAGCACCTGCAGGAGCGCGGCGGCGTTCGGTTCGCAGATGGCGCGCACCAGGTCCGGCGCGGTACCGGCGACGCGGGTTCCGTCGCGGAACGAACCAGCGGCCAGCCCGAGCGCCAGGTCACCACCGGCCGCGCCGGCCGCGGCCAGCGCTTCGGCCAGCACGTGCGGCAGATGCGAGATCCGGGCGACGGCCTGGTCGTGCTCGCCGGCCACCACCGGAACCACCACCGACCCGCAGTCAAGCGCCAGTCGCACCACCCGTTCCCACGGCTCGACGCCGGTGCCCTCGTCGACGCCGACCGCCCATACCGCGTCACGGAACAGCTCGGAATCGGTTGCGGACCATCCTGATTCGGACGTCCCTGCCATCGGATGGCCGCCGACGAAGCGAGCCGCCAACCCCTGCGCACGCACCGCGTCCAGGACCGGGCGCTTGATGCTCACCACATCGGTCAGCGCGCACTCCGGCGCCAGCGCGGCGATCTCGGTCAGGATCGGTGCGATCGCGGGCATCGGCACCGCGAGCACCAGCAACGCATTCTCGGCCGCGGCCCGGCGCAGCACCGCGCCGAGCTCGGTCGACACGTCGAAACCGTCGCGGCGCGCCGCCTCCGCACCCGCGGCCGATCGGTTGTAGCCGAACGCCGGATACCCCGCCGCGACGGCGGCGCGCAGCAGTGAGCCGCCGATCAAACCGGTTCCGAGGACGCAGACAGGCGCACGCTGGGTGAGGGACATCGGAACAGATTGGCACACGAGTTCATCATTGCGGGCGGGACAGACTACCGTTTGGTCCATGGCAGCACAGCGCTCGGGCTCGAACAGGGCGACGTCGGACGACGACTACGACGTCGAGGGGTTCGCCGTCGCGGTGGTCCGCGAAGAAGGTACGTGGCAATGCAGTCCACTGAGCCACGACGCCCTCGTCGACCTGTCCGTCGCCGAGACCGAATTGAAGGCATTGCGCAGCTCCGGGGCGGTATTCGGGCTGCTCGACGTCGATGACGAATTCTTCATCGTGGTGCGCCCCGCGCCGAGCGGCACCCGCCTGCTCATCTCGGACGCGACCGCCGCGATCGACTACGACATCGCCGCCGACGCCCTCGACGCGCTCAACGTCGAGATTCCCGACATCGACCCCGACGAGCTCGACGACATCGAACCGTGGGAAGAGGGCGACCTCGGCGTGCTCGCCGATCTCGGCCTGCCCGAGCCTGTGCTCAGCGTCATCCTGGCCGAGACCGACCTCTACCCCGACGAGCAGCTCGGCATGATCGCCCAGCGGCTCGGGTTCGCCTCCGAATTCGCGGCGGTCCTGGACAAACTGCCTCGGTGACCGACGAGGACATGCTGCGCGCCGCGATCGCGGCCGCCGCCGACGCCGACCCGCGCGATGTGCCGGTCGGCGCCGTCGTCTTCGACGCCGAGGGGCGCGAGCTCGCGCGCGCGACCAATGCCAGGGAGGCACTGGGCGATCCGACCGCGCACGCCGAGGTCCTCGCCCTGCGCGCCGCGGCCGCCGTCCACGGTGACGGCTGGCGGCTGGAGGGCGCGACGCTGGCGGTCACGCTCGAGCCGTGCACCATGTGCGCGGGCGCGCTGGTGCTGGCCAGGGTCGGCAAGGTGGTGTTCGGCGCGTGGGAGCCCAAGACCGGCGCCGTCGGCTCGCTCTGGGACGTGGTTCGCGACCGTCGCCTCAACCACCGGCCCGAGGTGCGGGGCGGAATCCTCGAAGCCGAGTGCGTCGCCCTGCTGGACGAATTCTTCCGAACCCAGCGCTGACCAGCCGATTTAACGATCGGGGACCCACTCCGGTATCGTAGGCGGCGGTGGCGTGTCCGAGCGGCCTAAGGAGCACGCCTCGAAAGCGTGTGACGGGTAACCCCCGTCCGAGGGTTCAAATCCCTCCGCCACCGCCACGGAGCCCCTCACCTGATATGCCAGGTGAGGGGCTCTTTTTCGTCGGCTGTTCACTCGGTACGGCCCTTCCCACCGGGGCGGGACGTAATAGACTGGTAGTACCGAAATCCGGGAAGGAACGATGTCATATGCGCGGGCGACAGCCGCCACCCGCGAAGTCCGGGATCGGGCTCGGGGGGAAGCTCATGGTTCTCGTCGTCCTCGGCTGGGTGGCCGTGGGGCTGCTGGCCGCGGGTCAGCGACACTACTTCGCGTCACTGCCCAAGGAATGCTCGGCCTGGGCGACGATCGCGGTCACCGCCGCCGCGGGTCCGGCCAACTACATCGGCCTGAACCCGCGGGTCAGCGAGTGCGAGGTACCGCAACCCAGTCAGTGACATGGCGGCTGGCGCCGCGGGGTTTCCGGCCCCTTGTGCCTCGGAGCCGAGGGGCGATACTGCGCCTTCGGCGGTACGTCTCGCCCCTCGGCTCCGAGGCGGCCGGAAACCCGGTAGTGGTCAGGTACGCGCGGGTTCCGGTGTTTTGCGCTGATCCTGGAGTTCGCGGAGCCGGGCGCCCTCGACGTCGATGTCGGGAACGATCTTGTCGAGCCAGGCCGGTATCCACCATGCCCATTTGCCGAGCAGCACCAGCAGCGCGGGGATGAGCACCATGCGGACGACGAAGGCGTCCAGCGCGACGCCCGCCGCGAGCGCGAAGCCCATGGACTTGGCCGTCACGTCGGTCTCGAGCAGGAACGAGCCGAACACCGAGATCATGATGATCGCCGCGGAGGTCACCACGCGCGCGCCGTGGTGATAGCCCTTGACCACCGCGTCGGTGGGGGAGGCGCCGTGCACGTACTCCTCGCGCATGCGGGTCACCAGGAACACCTGGTAGTCCATGGCCAGGCCGAACACCAAGCCGATCAACATGATCGGCAGGAAGCTGACCAGTGGATGCGGGTCCTGGATGAGCCCGAGCTTGCCCTCCTGGAAGATCAGCACGGTCGCGCCGAAGGTGGCCGCCATGGACAGCAGGAAGCCCAGCGCGGCCGTGAGCGGAACCAGGATCGAGCGGAACACCAGGATCAGCAGAACGAACGCCGCGCCGGCCACGATCGCCATGTAGGGGACGATCTTGCTGAGCAGCACGTGGTCGATGTCGGCGTAGATGGCCGTGGTGCCGGTGATGCCGTACGACATCTTGTACTGCTCGTGCAGCGCGGGTTCGGCGTCGCGGGCCGACTGCACCAGATCCTTGGTCGACTGGGCGTTCGGTCCGGCGTTCGGAATGCCGTTGATCAGCGCGCCCGCGCCGTCCTCGCTCAGCTGCGCCTCGGTGACCAGCTCCATGTCCGGGTTGGCGGCGAGCTGCTCGCGCAGCGCGGCGAGCGCGGCCGGGCGCTGGTCGGCGGGGGTCTCGCTGAGGTCGACCGCGATCTGCAGCACACCGTTGCTGCCCTCGCCGAAGCCCTCGGTGCGCAGGTCGTAGGCCTTGCGCACGGTGGTCGACTCGGGCAGCGAATCCTCGCCGGGCAGGCCGAGATTCAGGTTCAGCGCGGGCGCGGCCAGCAGGCCGAGCACCACGATGGCCAGGATCATCGTCACCGCGGGCGCCTTCGCGATCACCTTCGCGACGCGCATGCCGTTGGTGACGACGCTGTCGTCCTCTGGGTCATGCTTGGCGATGCCGGGCAGCTTCGGTTTGAACAGGGCCTTGCCGAAGGCGCCGAGCAGGGCGGGCATCAGGGTGATGGCGGTGAGCACGGCGAAGGCCGCCGCGATCGCGCCGCCGAGACCCATGAAGGTCAGGAACCGCACGCCGACGATGCTCAGCCCGGCCAGCGCGATGATCACGGTGAGACCGGCGAACACCACCGCCGAGCCCGCGGTGCCGAGCGCGGTGCCCGCCGCCTCCTCCGGCGAATCCTGCACCGCCAGTTCGTGTTTGTACCTGGACACGATGAACAGCGCGTAGTCGATCGAGAGCGCGATGCCGATCATCGAGGCGAGGAACGTGGTGAAGCTGGGGATCGACAGCACCGAGGTGGACAGGAAGATCAGCGAGGTCGCCGCGCCGAGGCCGACGATCGCGGTGATGATCGGCACGAACGCCGCGACGATCGCGCCGAACGCCACGACCATCACCACCAGGGCCACCGCCATACCGATCATCTCGGACTTGCCGCTCGGCATCTCCTGTTCCATCGCGATGGTGCCGCTGATCTCGACGGTGAGTCCGGCCTGCCGGGCGGCGTCACCGACGGCGTAGGCGGCGTCGCGGTTCTCGGCGGTGATGTCGGCGAAATCCTTGATGGTGAACGGGACGCTGAAGTAGGCGACCGTGTCCGGCGCGGTCTTGTTCAGCACGTTCACCGGCGCGCCGCTGCACGTCGACGGATCCCGTTCGGCGCCGAGGCAACCCATCTCCTCGGCCTGGGCGAGCGGATTCGGGATCGGCTTGCTGTGGTCGACGATGTCGAGCTGCTCGAGCCGCCCGATCAGCGCGTCGACCGCCTCGCGGTTGGCGGGGTCGGTGAGTTTCTGCCCGGCCGGCGCGCCGACGACATAGGTGCCGGTGACGGCGTCGAAGGCGAAGGCCTCCGACATGCCGGGGAAGTGTTTGTCGAGGATCTCGGTCGCCCGTTCCGACGGCAGGTTGGGCATGCTGAAGTCGTCGGTCATCGGTTTCTGCAGCTGGGCGCCGAGGCCGCCGAGCACGAAGAAGCACAGTAACCAGACGGGGAGCACGATCCACTTGCGGCGGAAGGCCAGCTTGCCCCACCGGTACAGATAGACGGACACGGTTTTCTCCTCGGTGATCGATGCGAAGCGCGGATCGGGAGGTACAGCCGGGTCTTGCTGGTCCCGAGTCTGCCAGCCACTCTCGGAAAAAACGACGACCCCGCAATCCACCAGGGATTGCGGGGTCGTGCGAGGCGGGACCGGTCAGCCGACGGCGACCGGCTGCTTCACCGTCTCGGCGTTCTGGGCGCGCAGCTGCTCGAGCTTCGAACCCTCGACGTCGATATCGGGGATCACACGGTCGAGCCACTTCGGCATCCACCAGGACCACTTGCCCATGATGACCAGCAGCGCGGGCACCACGACCATGCGGACGATGAAGGCGTCGATCGCGACACCAGCGGCCAGCGCGAAGCCGAACGACTTCGCCGTGACGTCGGTTTCCAGGATGAACGAGCCGAACACCGAGATCATGATGATCGCCGCCGAGGTCACGACGCGGGCGCCGTGGTGGTAGCCGGCGACCATCGCGTCCTTGGGCGACTTGCCGTGCACGAATTCCTCGCGCATGCGGGTCACCAGGAACACCTGGTAGTCCATCGCGAGGCCGAACACCAAGCCGATCAGCATGATCGGCAGGAAGCTGACCAGCGGTTGCGGATCCTCGATCAGGCCGAGCCAGCCCTCCTGGAAGATCAGCACGGTCGCGCCGAAGGTGGCCGCCATCGAGAGCAGGAAGCCGAGCGCCGCGGTGAGCGGAACCAGGATCGAGCGGAACACCAGGATAAGCAGGACGAACGCGGCACCGGCGACGATGGCCAGGTACGGCACGATCTTGCTGAGCAGCACGTGGTCGACATCGGCGTAGATGGCGGTGGTGCCGGTGATGCCGTACTCCATGCCGTACTGGGCCTTCAGGTCCTGCTCGGCGCCGCGCGCCTCGGCGACCAGATCCTTGGTGGCCTGGTTGTTCGGCCCGGACTTCGGCACGCCGTTGAGCATGGCGCCCTGCTTGTTCTCACTCCACTGCGGCTCGGTGACGTAGTCCATGCCCTCGTAGGAGGCGAGCCGCTCGCGCAGCGCGCCGACGGCGGCCTCGCGCTGGCCCTCGGGCACCGCGCTCAGATCGGTGACGACCATGAGCACACCGTTGCTGCCCTCACCGAAGCCCTCGGTGCGCAGCTCGTAGGCCTTGCGCACGGTGGAGGTCTTGGGCATTGAATCCTCGCCCGGCAGGCCGAGATTCAGCCCGGCCGCGGGCGCGGCGAGCGCGCCGAGCACGACCACCGACAGGATCAGCGCCACCCACGGCGCCTTGCCGATGAGACGGCCGAAACGCTGGCCGAGGGTGACCGAGTTCTCGTCCTCGGGATCGTGCTGGGCGACCAGCGGCAGCTTCGGCTTGAACAGCGCCTTGCCGAAGGCGCCCATCAGCGCCGGCATCAGCGTGATGGCGGTGAGCACCGCGAACGCGGCGGCGATCGCGCCACCCAGACCCATGAAGGTCAGGAACTGCACGCCGACGATGCTGAGCGCGCCGAGCGCGATGATGACGGTCAGACCGGCGAACACCACGGCCGAACCGGCGGTGCCGAGCGCGGTGCCCGCGGCCTCCTCGGCCGATTCCCGCACGGCCAGTTCGTGTTTGTACCTGGACACGATGAACAGCGCGTAGTCGATCGAGAGCGCGATGCCGATCATCGAGGCCAGGAAGGTGGTGAAGCTGGGCACCTCGATCACCGAGGTACCGAGCATGATCAGCGAGGTCGCGGCGCCGAGGCCGACGATGGCGGTGACGATCGGCACGACCGCGGCGACGATGGCGCCGAAGGCCACCACCATCACGATCAGCGCGACGCCCATGCCGATCATCTCGGACTTACCGCTCGGCTGCTCCTGCTTGGCGGCGATCGAGCCGCTCATCTCCACGGTGAGCCCGGCGTTGCGGGCCTCGTCGGCGACGTCGTAGGCCTTCGCGCGCTCCTCGTCGGTCACCTCGGTGACGCCGGAGATGGTGAACGGCACGCTCAGGGTCGCGACGGTCTTCGGTTCGGTCGCGTTCAGCACGTTGAGCGGAGCACCCGAACACACCGAGGGGTCCGGGGTGGTCAGGCAGCCCATCTTCTCGGTCAGGTCGACCGGGTTCATCAGCGGCTTGTCGTGATCGACGATGTCGAGGCCGTTGAGCTTGGCGATCAGCGCATCGATCGCGGCGCGGTTGGCCGGGTCGGTGAGCTGCCTGCCCTCGGGCGCGGCGATGACGTAGGTGCCGGACACGGCGTCGAACTTGAACTGTTCGGACATGCCGGGGAAGTGCTTGTCGAGGATCTGGTTCGCGCGCTCCGAGGGGAGCGACGGCATGGAGAAGTCGTTGGTCATCGGCTTGCTGAGCGAGGCGCCGACGCCTCCGAGCAGCAGGAACAGCAAGAGCCAGACCGGTAGCACGATCCATTTACGGCGGAAAGCGAACTTTCCCCATCGGTAGAGGTATACGGACACGAGGGTGCTCCTAGCGCGAAGAACTCGGGTGGGATCAGGCTCGTAGACAGCACTCGCGGGTCACCCCTGACGACCCGCCTCCACATCGTCGTTTTCTGCCTACCGTGCGGTAGGTAGACTACCGAGGTAATAAGTGGAGAGGCAACCTCAGTTTTCGGGGCTGCGCGAGAGGCTACCCGGAGTCATGGAAGGATTGCCGCATGGCAGCGCGTGAGATCGCCGACACTGTTACCGCAGGTGGAGGCACTAAAAAGGCGATTCGTGATGCCGCGGTGCAGCTCTTCACCGCCAAGGGATTCGAGCAGTCGAGCCTGCGTGAGGTCGCCGATATGGTGGGAATCACAAAGGCCTCGCTCTACTACCACTACCCATCGAAGCTGGATCTGCTCCTCGCGATCATCGACCCGATCATCGATCACCTGCGCAGCGTCACCGAGGACATCGACGCGGTCCCCTACGACGACGAAGGCATCCGCGCCGTGCTGCGCGGCTACCTGCGCGGCATGATCCGCTACCGCGACGCCGGCGCGCTGTGTGTACGCGACACCGCCGCGATCGTCCACGCCATCGCCGATCGCTACCCCGACCTGCTGGAACCCACCAGGGGCATGCGGATCTGGCTCGCCGGCCCCGACCCGACCCCGGCGTCGCTGCTGCGCGCCGCGGCGGCCATCGAGGTGCTCGGGGTGGCGCTGCTGTCGAGCGAATTCGCCCCGGACGCGCCCGACGAGCTCGTCGAGAAGACCCTGCTCGATGCGGCGATCTGCGTGCTGACCGGCTGCGCCCATGCGTCGTGAGGGGTGGGCCCGCGCGCGGCCGCAGGCCGCCGCAGCCCGGCGCACCGCGTAAGTTCGAGGCCGTGCATATCTCCGCCAGGGTCGATTTCGCGGTGCGAACGCTGCTCGAGCTCGCCGCGGCCGACGGAGTCGTCAAGGCCGAGGCGATCGCCGCGGCCGCGCAGATCCCACCGAAGGTGCTCGAGTCCGTGCTCGCCGAGCTGCGCCGGGCCGAGCTCGTCCGCAGCAGGCGCGGGCCCGACGGTGGCTACCGGCTCGGGCGCCCGGCGACGGAGATCTCGGTGGCCGACGTGATCCGCGCCGTCGAATCCCCGCTGGCCTCGGTGCGCGGCCAGCGGCCCGAGGACGTGCGCTATCCGGGCGCGGCCGAACCCCTGCAGCGGGTGTGGATCGCGCTGCGGGTCAATATCCGGGCGGTTCTGGAGAACGTGTCGATCGCCGATGTCGCGGCCGACCAGCTGCCCGGATTCGTCGGCGAGCTGATCGCCGACCCCGGCGCGTGGGCACGACGGGAGCCGAGAACGCCGGCCGCGCCGTGAGTTGTCCACAGGTTTGAAACCATCCACAGGCGGGCAAAACACCGGGGCGTTGGCCATTCGGTCGGGGTAGCCTTCGACCCATCATGTTGATCACCCTGCTGCGGACCTATCTGGCCCCCTACCGCACCCAGCTGGCCGGGGTCATCGTCCTCCAGCTGGTGTCGGTCATCGCGATGCTCTACCTGCCCAGCCTCAATGCCGATCTGATCGACAACGGTGTCACCAAGGGCGATATCGGCTACATCTGGACCACCGGCCTGTGGATGCTCGCGGTCAGCTGCGTGCAGATCGTGGCCTCGGCGTCCTCGGTGTACTTCGGCGCGCAGGCGGCGATGGGCGCGGGCCGGGACATGCGCGGCGGGGTGCTGCACCGGGTCGAGACGTTCTCGGCGCGCGAGGTCGGCATGTTCGGCGCGCCGTCGCTGATCACCCGCTCGACCAACGACATCCAGCAGGTGCAGCTGCTGATCGTCATGTCGGTGACCATTCTGGTGATGGCCCCGATCATGTGCATCGGCGGCATCATCATGGCGGTGCGCGAAGACTTCGGGCTGTCCTGGCTGCTGCTCATCGCGGTCCCGGCGCTCGCGCTGGCGATGGGCACGATCGTGGCCCGCATGGTGCCGAGGTTCCGCGAGATGCAGGCGCGCATCGACGACGTGAACCGGGTCCTGCGCGAACAGATCACCGGCATCCGCGTGGTGCGGGCCTTCGTCCGGGAACGCCAGGAGATCTGGCGTTTCGGAATGGCCAACACCGCGCTCACCGACACCGCGCTCGCCGTCGGCAGGCTGATGGCGCTGATGTTCCCGACGGTCATGCTGATCAGCAACGTCACCGCCGTCGCGGTGATCTGGTTCGGCGGCCACCACGTCGACAACGGGAGCATGCAGATCGGCTCGCTCACCGCGATGCTGTCCTACATCATGCAGATCCTGATGGCCGTGATGATGGCCTCGTTTCTGGCCATGATGGCGCCGCGCGCCGCGGTCTCGGCCGACCGGATCGGCGGGGTGCTCGACACCGAGTCGTCGGTCCGCCCGCCGCGGCTGACGCAGCCGTTCGCGGCCGACCCGGCCCTGGTCGACATGCAGTTCGCCGAATTCGCCTTCCCCGGCGCCGAGAAACCGGTGCTGCGCGGTATCCGCTTCCAGGTCGCGCCGGGCACCACCACCGCGATCGTCGGCTCCACCGGTTCGGGCAAGACCACACTGATCAACCTGATCCCGCGGCTGATCGACGTCACCGACGGCGCCGTGTACGTCGGCGGCACCGACGTGCGCCACCTCGATCTCGAAAGCCTGCGCGGCGGCATCGGACTCGTCCCGCAGAAGGCGTACCTGTTCTCCGGCACCGTGGCGAGCAACCTGCGCTACGGCAAGCCCGACGCCACCGACGAGGAACTGTGGCGCGCGCTCGAGGTCGCCCAGGCGGCCGATTTCGTGCGCGAGATGCCGCAGGGGCTGGAGACGCCGGTCGCGCAGGGCGGCACCACCGTCTCCGGCGGCCAGCGCCAGCGCCTGTGCATCGCCCGCGCCCTGGTGCGCAAGCCGCGCGTCTACCTGTTCGACGATTCCTTCTCCGCGCTCGACGTCGCCACCGACGCCAGGCTGCGGGCCGCGCTGAAGCCGGAGACGGCCGACGCGTCGGTGATCATCGTCGCCCAGCGCATCGCGACCATCCGCGACGCCGACCAGATCGTCGTCCTCGAGGACGGCGCGATGGCAGGCATCGGCACCCACGACCAGTTGATGCAACGGTGCCCCGAGTACCGCGAGATCGTCGAGTCCCAGCTCAGTGTGGAGGAGGCTCGGTGAGGCCAGGCGCTCCCGGCCCCGGCGCCCCGGGTACGAAGGCCAAATCGTTCGGACCCTCGCTCAAGCGTCTGCTCGGCAGGCTCGTGCCGGAGCGGTTCACCGTCGGCGTGATCATCGCGCTGGTGATCGTCTCGGTGGTGCTCAACACCCTCGGGCCCTACCTGCTCGGCAAGGCGACCAACCTGGTCTTCGACGGGTTCGTCGGCAAGCAGCTCGATCCGCGCCTCGACAAGGAACAGACCATCGCGCTGCTGCGTGACCGGGGCGAGAACACCCGCGCCGACATGCTCTCGGCGATGGACGTCGTGCCCGGCACCGGCATCGACTTCGACGCGGTGGCCAGGGTGCTGCTGCTGGTGCTCGCGCTCTACGTCGCGGCCTCGGTGTTCGGCTGGCTGCAGGGCTATCTGCTCAACGTCGTCATCAACCGGACCGTGAAGCGGCTGCGCGACGAGGTCGAGGACAAGCTGCACCGGCTGCCGCTGCGCTACTTCGACACCTCCCCGCGCGGGGACGTGCTCAGCCGCGTCACCAACGACGTCGACAATGTCTCGCAGAGCCTGCAGCAGACGATGAGCCAGCTGCTGGTCTCGCTGTTCACCGTGATCGGCATCCTGATCATGATGTTCTGGATCTCGCCGCTGCTGGCGCTGATCGCGCTGCTCACCGTGCCCGCCGCGATCGTGGTCACGGCCCAGATCGCCAAGCGGTCCAAGCCGCACTTCGTCGACCAGTGGAAGTACACGGGCGCGGTGAACGCCTCGGTCGAGGAGGCCTACACCGGCCACGAGATCATCACCGCCTTCGGCCGCAGCCGCGAAGTGGGCAAGGAATTCGACGAGCGCAATCAGAAGCTCTACGACGCGAGCTTCAAGGCGCAGTTCATCTCCGGCCTGATCATGCCCGCGATCATGTTCCTCGGGAACGTGAACTTCGTGTTCATCGCGCTGGTCGGCGGGCTGCGGGTGGCCACGGGCAATCTCTCGCTCGGCGAGGTGCAGGCCTTCATCCAGTACTCGCGCCAGTTCAGCCAGCCGCTCACCCAGATCGGCGCGATGGCCAACCTGCTGCAGTCCGGCGTCGCCTCGGCGGAGCGGATCTTCGAGATCCTCGACGCCGAGGAGCAGAGCCCGGACCCGCTGGTGGAGAACCCGCGGCCGGTCGATCGCGGCCGGGTGGAGTTCGAGGCGGTCTCGTTCGGCTACGAGCCGGACGTGCCGATCATCGAGCGGCTCTCGCTGGTCGCCGAGCCGGGGCACGTGATCGCCATCGTCGGCCCGACCGGTGCGGGCAAGACGACCCTGGTCAATCTGCTGATGCGGTTCTACGAGCTCGACGCGGGCACCATCAGCATCGACGACGTCGACATCACCACCATCTCCCGCGACCACTTGCGCTCCCGGATCGGCATGGTGTTGCAGGACACCTGGCTGTTCAAGGGCACGATCCGGGAGAACATCGCCTACGGCAATCCGAACGCCTCCGAGCACGACATCCAGGCCGCGGCCCGCGCCGCCTACGTCGACCGGTTCGTGCACTCGCTGCCCAACGGCTACGACACGGTGATCGACGAGGAGGGCGGTGGAGTCAGCGCGGGCGAGAAGCAGCTGATCACGATCGCCCGCGCGTTCCTGGCCAAGCCGTCGATTCTGATCCTGGACGAGGCGACCAGCTCGGTCGACACCCGCACCGAACTGCTGGTCCAGCAGGCCACCGCGGCCCTGCGCCGCGACCGCACCAGCTTCGTGATCGCGCATCGCCTCTCCACCATCCGCGACGCCGACCTGATCGTGGTGATGGAGAAGGGCCGCATCGTCGAGCACGGCGACCACGAGCGGCTGCTCGAGGAGCGCGGGGCGTACTACCGGCTCTACAACGCCCAATTCGCGGCGGCGGAACTGTAGCCCCGGATACCGCGGAGCCCCCGGATACCGCGGTCACCGGCCCTGGCACGATGGGCTGGTGGCCGATCCCAGCGAGTTCTCCTTCACCGTAGGCACCCGTCTCGACGGCGGGCGGCACGGCCGTACCGGCGTCATCGGTACCCCGCACGGCGAGATCGCCACGCCCGCCTTCATCCCGGTCGGCACCAAGGCCTCGGTGAAGGCGGTGCTGCCCGAGACCATGAAGGACCTCGGCGCCCAGGCCCTGCTGGCCAACGCCTACCACCTGTACCTGCAGCCGGGCGCCGACATCGTCGACGAGGCAGGCGGTCTGGGCCGGTTCATGAACTGGGACGGGCCCACCTTCACCGACAGCGGCGGCTTCCAGGTGATGTCGCTGGGTGTCGGGTTCAAGAAGGTGCTGGCCATGGAAGCCGTCGACATCCGCTCCGACGAGGTGATCGCCGAGGGCAAGGAACGGCTCGCCACCGTCGACGACGACGGCGTCACCTTCCGCTCCCACCTCGACGGGTCCAAGCACCGCTTCACCCCCGAGGTGTCGATGGGCATCCAGCATCAGCTCGGCGCCGACATCATGTTCGCCTTCGACGAGCTGACCACCCTGCTGAACACCCGTGGCTACCAGGAGAAGTCGCTGCAGCGCACGCACGAGTGGGCGCAGCGCTGCATCGACGAGCACGAGAAGCTCACCGGAGAGCGCGGTCACCGCCCCTACCAGGCGCTGTTCGCGGTGATTCAAGGGGCGCAGTACGAAGACCTGCGCCGCAAGGCCTGTCGCGATCTCGAGACGATCCGCGGTTCCGGCGGAACGGAATTCGACGGCTACGGCATCGGCGGCGCGCTGGAGAAGCACAACCTCGGCACCATCGTCGGCTGGTGCTGTGACGAACTGCCCGAGCACAAGCCGCGCCACATGCTCGGCATCAGCGAGCCGGAGGACATGTTCGTCGCCGTCGAGAACGGCGCAGACACCTTCGACTGCGTGAATCCCTCACGGGTCGCGCGCAACGCGGCGATCTATGTCGACGAGGGCCGCTTCAACATCAACACCAGCCGCTTCCGGCGCGACTTCACCCCGATCGACGAGAACTGCGACTGCTACACCTGCGCGCACTACACTCGCGCCTACCTGCACCATCTGTTCAAGGCCAAGGAGATGCTCTCGGCCACGCTCTGCACCATCCACAACGAGCGGTTCACCGTGCGCCTGGTCGACCGGATCAGGGCGAGCATCGATGGCGGCTACTTCGACGAGTTCAAGACCGAGTTCCTCGGTCAGTGGCAGGGCCGGATCAAGGCGCCCGGCGCCTAGCGACCCGAAGCGGCGGACCGGAATCCGGCCCGCCGCACCGTGGATTCAGTCGTGCAGCGCGTCGGCGGGTGCCGGAGCGTAGGTCGGTTCGGTCTTCTTGAGGAACGCGATCACCCAGTAGGTGACCGGCATGACGATGATCTCGACCAGTGTCTTCCACAGGAAGCCGACGATCACGTAGTTGATGAACGACTGCCAGCTGTCGATGCCGATGGCGGTCGCCGCGATCGAGCAGAAGATCAGGGTGTCGGCGAACTCGCCGACGACGGTGGAGCCGAGCAGCCTGGCCCACAGATGCTTCTCCTTGGTGCGCTCCTTGATCAGCACCAGCGTGGCCGAGTTCAGCAGCTGTCCGACGAAATACCCGGCGAGCCCGGCGAGTACCAGCTGCGGCGTGGTCCCGAGGACCGTGCGGAACGCCTCCTGGTTCTCGTAGAAACCGGCGGCGGGCAGGCGGATGGCGATCGCGAACGCGCCGACGGTCAGCAGCAGCGCGGCGAAGCCGGTGTAGATGGCGTGGCGGGTGGCGCGGAAGCCGTACACCTCGCTGAGCACGTCACCGAGGATGTAGGCGAGCGGGAAGAGAAAGAAGGCGCCGTCGGTGGCGATCGGCAGGATCTGCAGCGGGCCGAGCATCACCGAGGAATCGGCGAAGAACTCGACGCCCTTGGTGGCGCAGATGTTCGAGATGATCAGTGTCGCGGTGAAAATGGCGACGATAACCGGATAGAACCCCCGCGCGACCTGGGCGAATGCCGCGTGTTCGGGCGCGGGGTGTCCAGATCCGGCGGGTTTGTCGAGCGAGTTTGCGTCAGTCACGGCCTCTATCCAACCAAGGTCGCGGTACCTCACGGGCGGCGGTTGTGGAATAGGCTGTACGAATGACGAATCCCGGCGATTCCGACGAGTGGTGGAAGCAGTACGGCGGCTCCGGCGTGTCGCCGGAGTCCGGCGCGCCGGGTTCGGTGCCGCAGTACCCGCAGCAACAGCCGTCGCAGCCCTCAGCCCCCCAGTACCCGCAGCAGCCTGCTCCGCCGCCGTCGCAGCCGCAGTACCCGAACTACCAGCAGCCGTCCGCGCCGCAGTACCCGCAGCAGCCGCCGGTCTACGGCGCCACCCCGGCGCCGGGCTACCAGCCCTACGGCGCGTACCCGCAGCCGCAGGGGACCAACGGGCTGGCGATCGGCGCGCTGGTGTCCTCGCTGGTGGGGCTGTGCACCTGCATCGGCTCGATCGTGGGCATCGTGCTCGGCGTGATGGCGCTCAACCAGATCAAGGAGCGCGGCGGTGAGGGCCGCGGCATGGCGCTGGCCGGCATCTGGATCGGCGCGATCACGCTCGTCCTCGGCCTGCTCTATGTGGTGTTCGTCATCGTGCTCGGCGTAGCGGGCGGATTGGATTCGTCCACCTCGACATACTGACCGCGACACACGAAATCAGGGGCGCTTCCGAATCCGGAAGCGCCCCTGACGTTTTCGTCAGCTGACGATCAGCCCTTGACGACCTGCGTGCCGCCGGCGAACTTGTCGTGCCAGCCCTGCTTGTTCGGGTCCTGAGAGATGGTCACCATGATGTAGATGGCCAGGCCGAGGCTCACCAGGCTGCCGACGCACGGGATCAGGCCGACGATCTGGAACAGGTTGCGCTTGGCCGACTGCTCGGGGGTCAGGTTCGGCGCACCGCCGGGAGCGACGACGCGCAGCCCGAGGATCTTCTTGCCCAGCGACGTGCCCTGGGTGACTTCCATCGCGATGAAGTAGCCGTAGAGCGCCAGCGAGCCGACGAGGCCCTGGACGATCTGCGCGGTGGTGCCGGTGAAGATCAGGTAGACCACGATCGCCACCGGGATACCGACGATCAGGTTGTCGATGATGCGCGCGCCGATCCGGATGCCGAGATCGGCGGGCTGCACGCCGTTGTAGCCCTGCTGGCCGTAGGGATCCTGCGGGTAGGAGGGCTGGCCGTACTGGTCCTGCCCGTACACCGGCTGCTGCTGCTGGCCGTAGGGATCCTGGTTGTAGCCGGGCTGGGGCTGGCCGTACGGCTGCTGCTGCCCGTACCCCGGCTGCTGGCCGTAACCCGGCTGCTGCCCGTAGCCGGGCTGCTGGCCGTAGGGGTCCTGGCCGTAGCCGCCGGGCTGACCGCCCTGCGGGTACTGATTGGGGTCGTAACCACCGCTGGTCATAATTCGTCCTCGTCGTGATCAGTAGATCGGTCGCTGCGTACGTTACGGACATCCCTCTGGTCGGAACAACCCGATGGGCTCGAGTATCCACGGTTTCGCCGGGATGTGCTCGGGCTCGAACACTTCGCGGAGCTCGGCTGTTGTGCGCGCGGTGTAGCCGAGCGAATTCGCGATCGCCGCAACCACATCCCCGGGCGTGTTGCCCAGGGCACGCTGGTCGGCGAGGCTCACCGCGCCGTCGCGCTTGGCCAGGCGCTTGCCCTCGCGGTTGAGTACGAGCGGCACGTGCGCGTACACGGGCGTCGGCAGGCCGAGCAGGGCGGCGAGATAGGCCTGGCGGGGCGTGGAGGCGAGCAGGTCGTCGCCGCGGACCACCTGGTCGACGCCCTGTGCCGCGTCGTCGACGACGACGGTCAGGTTGTAGGCGGGCACGCCGTCACCGCGGCGCAGCACCAGATCGTCGACGGCTCCGCGATATTCGCCGTGCAGCAGGTCGGTGATCGAGTACTCGTCGACGTCGGCGCGCAGCCGGATCGCGGCGGGGCGACCCTGCGCGCGCTTTTCGGCGCGCGCTGCCTCGGTCAGGTCGCGGCAGGTTCCGGGGTAGGCGCCCATCGGGGCGTGCGGCGCCGTGGCGGCCTGCTGGATCTCACGCCTGGTGCAGAAACACTCGTAGGTGCGCCCCGCGGCCGTGAGCCGGGCGACGGCGGCGTCGTAGCTCGGCAGCCGGGTGGACTGGTACACCACGGGGCCGTCCCAATCGATGCCGATGGCGGCGAGGTCGTCGAGCTGGCGTTCGGCGGCGCCGGGGCGGACGCGGTCGAGGTCGTCGACGCGGAGCACGAACGCGCGCCCGGTGGTGCGGGCGAAGAGCCAGGCCAGGATCGCGGTGCGCAGATTGCCGATGTGCAGGTCACCCGAGGGGCTCGGGGCGTACCGGCCCGCGCCGGTGGATGGGCTGGTTGGCACCGGACCATCCTAGGTGGGCTCCCGGCGCAGCCGGGGCCGCAGCTGGTCGTCGGGGATGGGAGCTCCCGCGTCCAGCGCGGCGAGCAGGTCCCGCGCGTGGGCGATCAGGCCGTCACGGTCGACATCGTGCTGCTGCGCATTCGCCGGATAGGCGCCGAGTCGCTCGCAGGCGCGGCGCAGAAGTGTGCCCGCGCCCTTGGTGTTGCCCCGCTGGATGTGCGTGATGCCCACCGCGTACTGCGCGAGCCCTTGCCAGAGCATCCGCTCGGCTACCGGCCCGTTCTTCCATGCCGCCTCCAATACCTCATGGGCGTTGAATGCCAATCCGTCGTCCAGCAGTTGCTGAGCGAAGGTGAGAGTTTGCTGGGGGCCGAGCTCGAGATCGTCCGGAATTCGGGCGACTCCGGCACTGCCGGGCGGCAGCGGCCTGCCGAGTCGGTCCCTGGGGCGGTCGTTGCGGGCACGACCTGCGGCATCGCGGTCACGGGAGATCATTCCTCCATGATCCACACGCCGTGCCCGTGGTGCGCACGGTGCACTTGGGACGCGTGAGAGATTGACGTATCACGGACTAATCACATGGAAGTAATTGTTGATGTGTCAGTCGGATATGGAATGGGTATAGAGCTCCGGCAATGTCTCCGCAAACGTGAAGCTTCGCAAGCTTGGCAAACCTGTATGAGAAAGCAAATTCTCATCCGCAAACTTGCGGAAGACCTGCTAGTGTTTCTTCCGCGGGGGCAGCCCCCGGAGGCGGAAAGCCTCGATGCGCTGGTTCGTGCCGGTCGGTTGCGCGCACCGTGTGACAGTGCTGTGTCTGTCACGAAGTAACTCGTCGATCGCGCCGGATTTCGGAATGTGGCAACGATTCCTGGAGTAATCCCGTTCTCGATCATGCAAAGGAGTAAGTGCCGTGGAGGTTGATGTGACGGACGCTGTGTGGCGGAAGAGCAGCTACAGCGGACCCGACGGGAACTGCGTCGAAGTCGCCTTTCTCGCCGGTGGCGATGTCGCGGTCCGCGACACCAAGGACCGCGGCCGCGGCCCCATCCTCGCCTTCGGTTCGGGGGAGTGGCGGGCCTTCTTAGCGGATGTTGCCGCGGGAGAGTTCGCGCGCGGCTGAACCGCACGATGCGCCTCATGAAGGCAGCACGGGCCCCGGGTCGGTAGGACTCGGGGCCTTCTCTGTGGTGACCTATCGTGGCCGGATGACCTCGATGGCGCCGCGCGACGCGACCATGTTCTGGCTGTCCCGCCGCACCGCCAACGACATGTTCCTGCTTTACTGCTTCGCCGAAACCGGCTCGACCACAGCCGAACTCCGCGCCTTCGTGGCCGCGCGGGCGGCGACCATTCCGGATCTGCGGATCCGGCTGCGCGAGATTCCCGGCAACCTCGGCTACCCGCGGTGGGAACGTGCCGAATTCACGCCCCAGCAATTCGTCGTCCATCGCCCCGACGACGCGCGGTGGCCCACCTTGCTCAACCGGGTGGGCGAACTTCTGGGCACCGGCGTCGACGCCACCGAATCTCCCTGGCGTATCCATGTTTTCCGTGGGGTGCGCGACGTGCCGACCGCCGCCGGGCCCGCGCTCGTCGTGGTGCTCCAGCTCTCCCACGCCCTCGCCGACGGCACACGTGCCGCCGCCATCGCGCGGTCATTGTTCGCGGCCGACGCCGAAGTTGTCCACAGCCTTCCCGGTATGCCTGTGGACAACTCGGCAGATCGCCCGGTCGGACCTGTGAAAACTCGCCTGCGGCCTGTGGATTACTGGGGACAGATCTGTGGATTGCTTGGGGTGCTTCGCCTTCCCTGGCAGGTGCTGACGACGGCACGACGCGGCCGGGCCGCCTATCTGGCTCAGCGGGAACTGGCCGAACGCACTGCGGCGGGCGAGATTCCCGCGCCGACGCCGGGCTTCGCGCCCACGCCGCTGAACCCCTCGGCTCCGGTCGGCGTGCTCGCCCACCGGGTGCGCCTGCTCGTCCTCGACCGGTCGGCGTTGCGCGTGCCCGGACACACCGTGACTGTCGTTGCCCTGACGGCTGTCTCGCGAGCGATGGCCACGTATCTGGCCGAGCGCGGCGAGCCGCCGGCACGTCTCGGGGCCGCGCTGCCGATGGCCGTGCCCGCCGACGGTGCGGCCCGGAACAGCTACCGCAGCCTCTCGATCGACCTGCACGTCGACGAACCAGACCTCGTCCGCCGCGCCGCCCTGATTGCCGACGACCTCGCCACCCGCCGCACGCGTGCGCTGAATCCGCTGCTGGCCGTGCAGGGCTGGGTCACCGAAGCGGTCCCGGCGCTGCTGACCGCGCGCGATGTCGCGCGTGCCGAGCTGGACGCGGTGCCTGCGGCCATCGACGGCAACACCGTGCTCTCCAGCGTCTACCGTGGCCCCGCCGACCTCGCCCTCGCGGGCGCGCCCGTGCTGTTCACCGGTGGCTTCCCCGCCCTCGGCACGGTCATGCACCTGACCCACGGTCTGCACGGCATCGGCGAGACCATCACGCTGTCAGTGCATTTCGACGCGGCCGTGCTGACCGATCCGGACCGCTACCTGGCCCTGCTCGCCGCCGCGCTGGACGACGTCGTCGCGGCGCACTAGTCGCGGGCCCGGCCGAGCTCGCGGCCGATGGCGCGCAGCGCCGAATGCAGCGCCGTCGCCGGATCGGTGCCCGCCGCTTCGCCTTCCACGACGCCGTCGATGCGGAACGGGCAGAAGTAGCCGGTGTCGCCGCGATGGGGGCGGCCGATCTCGATGAGCGGCCGGGTGGCGCCGAGGCCGCTCGCGATCGCCTCCACCAGCGCGGAGTCGGCCGCGCGCGGATCGCGGCGCCGGGTGGCTGGCAGCACCGGCACGGTCTGCGCATGGATCCGCTCATACCAGGCGATCACCTCGGAAGGTGCTGCGCGCGTGCCGGTTTCGTAGTGCCCGAGCGCCGCCCTGCTGTACGGGACGCGGGTGGCCAGCGCGGTCAGTGATAGTCCGGCCTCTTCGCGCAGTCGCCGCAATCGCGCACCGACGACGGTCGTCGCGCCGTTCCCCTGCTCGCCCCGACTGGACATGGACCCATCGTAGAGAACTGTAGACGTTTGTAGACGCTTTTTGCTGTCCAAAAGGTCTTGACGGCGACCATACTTTTCTCCGGCGGCTTCGACACCACCATACGCGCCACCCGTGCAGGCATCGACTGGTTCGGAGGGGAACAGATGGACATCTACCTGTGGATTGGTGTGGGACTGTTCGTATTCGGCGCGTTGATCCGCTTCCTGCTACTCCTCCCGCCCACCGACGACGACCGTCCCACGGTGGGCGAGATCTACCGGCGGCTTCAGGCCGAACGCGGGCTGCGCGGCCAGGACTCGACCGCGCCGTCGGTGCGGACCAGCTCGGAGAGCAGGTCCTCGGCGTCGGAGCGCTCGCGTGCCAGCGCGCTCCAACCGCGCACGACGCCGTCCTCGCCGGATTTCGTCGTCCACGAGCCGACCGCATGAGCGCCCTGGGGGTGCAGCGAGTAGTAGATGCTGCCGATCGGCCAGGAGACGTCCATGCCGCGGACCCACCCGGTGAGCGCGTCGCCGTCCCACACCCGCATCTCGCCTCGCATCTTCGCGGCCGGATCGTCGTGCGCGGCAGTGGGTTCGGCGTCGGCGTCGATGAGCAGGTGGTCGCCCTCGTGCCGGATCGTCACCGGCGTCACCTCGACCTGCTCACCGTGCTGCGCCGCTTTCTGCCAGGCTGCCCACCACCGGCCCGCCAGGTCGATGCGGTTGTCGACGATGCCCGCCAGCTCGGCGAGCGAGATCTGCAGCGCCTCGGCCAACCGGATCGCCACCGGCAGCGTCGGCGACTGTTCCTCCGACTCGTACCTGGTGATCTGGCGCGAACTGACCCCGATCGCGGTGGCCAGCGCGGGCTGCGACAGCCCGAGCAACCGCCGCCGCTCCTGGATCACCTTCCCCGTCCCGGTGTTCATACAGCTATCGCCTCCATCGCCGGCCCCTACCGTCACACCCTGTTCGACACGTCAACCCCGGACCCGCCGTCATCGCGCGCCGCGATCCTGGCTCGCGAAGAGTGCTGGCGCCGCGCACATGCCGACTGCGTCGCCGATTCTCCCATCTCTTCGCTCCAGCAGGCCCGTTTCGTGCTGACTGCGCACGACGGGTGCGGTCCGCGCTGTCTGCAGCACCTCGCCGCCACGGCCTACAGCACCGGTTTGATCGAAGACATCTGACGTGTCGACGCGCCGCAACACGACGACACGTTGACGAACATGTTGCAGAAGGATGATCCGCACCGCACGCCGTTACGGTCGACATATGAGTACGGACGCGATGGTGGACGGCGAGGAGCGCCCCAGCCTGTGGCACCGGTTGCGATTGCGCCGACCCTTCTTCATTCTGCCCGCTCAGCGCGCCACGGCCGACAACATCACCGCGGCACCGGCCCCGCTGCGGCCGATCGACCTCAGCGACGACGCCGAGGTATCGCAGGTGCTCGACCTGGCCGTGCGAGTCGGCGAGGTCGTGCTGGCCGCGGGCACCGGTGTCACCGACACCGAGGCGCAGGTGCGCTTCATCGCCTCCACCTACGGCCTGGACAAGTGCGATATCGACGTCACCTTCGACGCGATCCGTATCACGGCCGACCGCGGCACGCTGCTGCCGCCCGCCAGCGACATGCGGATCGTGAAGTACCGCTCGCTCGACTTCACCCGGCTGGCCGCCGTCGACCGGCTCACCCGCCTGATCCGCGCCTTCGTCGTCCCGGTCGATCAGGCGCACGCGGCCCTCGACGAGATCGTCTCCACCCGCCACCCGTATCCGCGCTGGGTGTCGACGGCGGGCTGGTCGCTGCTGGCGGCGGCGATCGCGGTGCTGCTCGGCGGCGGTGCGGTCCTGGCGATCATCAGCTTCGCCACGACGGCGCTGATCGACGTGGTCAACCGGGCCCTGCACCAGCTCGGTCTGCCGATCTTCTTCCAGCACATGGTCGGCGGGGTGATCGCCGCCGCGCCCGCGATCGCGCTGTCGGCGTTCGACGAACACTGGCAGGCCGACGCCGCCCTGATCGTCGCGGCCGGGATCACCGTGTTGCTCAGTGGGCAGCAGCTGGTCGGTTCGGTCCAGGACGCCATCACCGGCGCGCCGATCACCGCCGCGGCCCGCATGCTCGAAGTGGTGATGATGACCGGCGGCATCGTCGCGGGTATCGGCCTGGCCCTGCGGGTTTCGACGATGCTCGGGATCAAGGTGCCCGAGATCGCGGCCAGCGCCGGACGCGACACCGAGTATCTGGCGATCAAGGTGGCCGCGGGTGCCGTGGCCGCGATCGCCTTCGCGATGGCGTGTTACGCCGAGCGCAGGGCGCTGTTCGCCGCCGGTCTCAGCGGCGCCGCGGGCACCGTGGCCTTCCTCGTCGCCCAGGACATCGGGTTCGGACCGGTCGTCGCCTCCGGCATGGCGGCGACGCTGGTCGGCCTCGCCGGTGGTCTGATGGCACGCCGCGCGCTCACGCCACCGCTGGTCGTCGCGGTCGCGGGCATCACGCCGCTGCTGCCCGGTCTGAAGGTGTACCGCGGTCTGTACGCGCTGCTCGAGGACGAGACGCTGCTCGGCTTCGGGCAGATCCTCGGTGCCTTCGGTGTGGGTTGCGCGCTCGCCGCCGGTGTCGTCCTCGGTGAATGGTTCGACCGTCTGATCGCCCGTCGCGGTACTCCCCGCGACTTCGACCCGACCTACACCAGCGACCGGTGAACTAGGTCTGGACGAGGGTGCGTGGCCCGTCGGCGGCGGTGTCGGCGGGCGCGGGGTCCTGGATGCGTGGTTTGCCCGCGGCCCAGCGCATCTGGCTGCGGGCGGCGGCCGCCTCGGTCGCCGCGGGGATCACCAGCAGCGCGAGGGCGGCGTCGTTGCTGCCGACCAGGTGCATGATCTGCGAGGCGGGGCCGGTCGCGCCGGATTCGAGGGCGTTCCAATCGAATCCGAGCCGGGCGAGCTTGCCGATCCGCGGCGCGACGGCTTGCACGAGCTGGTGCAGTTCGGTCATCGGCTGGTCGGTGCGCGGCCACCAGGCGCCGTCGATCGGGCCGGTGGTGGCCGTGCGGTCACGCAGCATCAGCCGGATCGGGCCGGCCGCGTCGCGACCGATGCTCGTGTCAGGTGATGTAGTCACGTTGTCGGTGTTCTTTCTGAATTCTGGGGGCGCGGTCGACGAGACATCGACCGGCGCACGCCGTCCGTTTACGAACGGGCACTGGGTCTGGGTACCCACTCGACTGTGTCGGCACGCACACTCGAGCGGCGACATCAGGTGAGTGGAAGCGGTGGGGGTCTCCCGCACTGTCGTGGGTCACTCTACGGACGCCCACCGACAGATCCACCGATCACAAGAACAGGGCCCCGACCGGCGAACCGATCAGGGCCCTGCTGTGGCGGAGGATAGGGGATTTGAACCCCTGAGGGCGTTAACCCAACCCGCGTTCCAGGCGAGCGCCATAGGCCACTAGGCGAATCCTCCGTGGAGCAGCATAGCGGGTGGCAGGGGGCCGATGCCAAACCGGCCCCTGGACAAGCGCCCTACCAGCTACTTCTTCAGCGCGGCCAGGACCTTGCGGACCTGGTTCTCGCAGACGGTCTGCATGGCGGCGCGCTCGAAGCTGCCCATCTTGGAGACGTCGAGTTCCACCTTCACCGAGATGTTGCTGTCGTGGGCGGCCACGATGTAGGAGTAGTCGTTCGGCAGCGAGCTGTAGGTCTGCTGCTGGATCGCGTAGTAGGCCTCCGAGCCGAGGCCGGTCACCGCGCCGTTCTCGTAGCCCTTGCCGGTGGTCTTGGTGTCGTAGCCCTTCCAGCGGGCGTAGTCGGACTCGCCGGTGCCGCTGGACTTGAACTCGACCTCGAGCGACAGGCTCGCCTCGTTGCCGGAGCGGCCCGATTCCTTGTTCTTGGCGTCGCAGTCGTAGGAGCCGCCGCCGATGTACTCCGACGGGCCACGCTCGGTGTGCGTGGTGGTCTCGCGGGTGGTCGACCACTGGTTGAGGACGGTCAGGTCCACCAGGTCGCAGGCGTTGATGCCGTCCTTGAACGCGTAGTCGCCCGCCCACTCCGACGAATCGGGGCCGAACGGGTTGGACTCGTCGTCGGTGCTGTTGACCAGGGCGACCAGACCGAGGATCAGCACCGCGACCACGGCGATCGAGCCGCCGACGATCCACCACACCACCTTGTTGCCCGAGGACGGCGGCCGGGGCGGCGCACCCCACTGCTGCTGGGGCGGCATCGCCGCGTAGGGCTGGGGCTGTGGTTGCGGCGGCGCGTAGTAGTTCGGCGGCGGCGTGCCACCGGTCTGGGCGTAGGGGTTGACCTGCTGATACGGGTCAGAGGGATACGGCCCGGGCGGCGCGGTGTAGCCGCCGCCGATGTCGCCGCGCAGGACGGTCGGATCGGCCTGGGCCTGGGCGGCATCGGCACTCGGGCGTTCCCACCACTGCACCGTGGGATCGGACGGCGGGACACCATCGCCGGGCGGCTGCGTATTCGGACCGGTCACGCGCGGAAACCCCTACTTCCGAGTCGTGGGGATTCCCCCTGGCGTCTTTGTTGCACCGATCGTAGCCAGCCCGCCGCGATCCCGGGCACCGACCGCCCCGCTGCCTACACTGGATCCCCGGCCGCCGGTCGGGTTCTCAGCCGAGCGAGAGTGGGTGGAACACACGGTGGGCGCCGCGCGGACTCCCAGGGCGAGATGGATCGAGGAAGGCCTGCAGGTGCTGGCCGCCGACGGTGTCGACGCCGTGCGGGTGGAGGTGCTGGCCAAGCGGATCGGCGTCACCAAGGGCGGGTTCTACGGATATTTCGCCGATCGTGACGCGCTGTTGCTCGCCCTGCTCGACACCTGGGAGAGCGAAGCCGTCGATCAGGTGCTCGCGCAGGTCGAGCACTTCGATCAGGACCCCAAGACCAAGGCCAGGCTGGCCGGTCTGCTCACCTTCTCCAGCAACCGGCTGCTGCCCATCGACCTCGCCATCCGGGCCTGGGCCCGCCGCGACGAGGCGGTCGCCGAGCGGCTGCGGCGCGTCGACAATCGCCGAATGGCGTTGCTGCGCGAGACGATCGGCGAATTCTGCGATGACCCCGACGAGGTCGAGGCCCGCAGCCTGCTCGCGTTCTGCGCGGTGATCGGCGGGCACTTCCTCGCCGCCGATCACGAGGGCCGCACCCGCCTCGAGGTGCTCACCAAGGCCGCCGACCTGCTGTTCGCGCCCCCCGATCGCCAGTCGCCGCGGTAGCCGCTACACTGGCCGACGGATCCCGCGCGGCGCGCATCCTGTGAACTCCCCCAGGGCCGGAAGGCAGCAAGGGTCAACGGGCTCTGCCGGGTGCGCGGGGTCCCCTTAATTCTCTGGGACCCCCGCCGGATCGATCCGCCTACGCACCTTCGCAGTGTGCGAGCCGCATCCGGCCCCGGATACCCCACCGATACCGAGCAACCGCCGGGTAACGTGGCGTGTGTCGGCACGCGCAGCGTGCACCCCCCACCTAGCTGCTTCGAAAGGCTGCCCAGGATGCCCCGGCAAACGCAGATCGGTTTGATGAGCCACGCGGAACTCGTGTCCGAGCACGAGTCCCAGACCGCGAATTACGCGACGCTCAAGACCGAGAAGCTCACGCTGGATCTGACCCGAGGTAAGCCCTCGCCGGAACAACTCGACCTGTCCGCGGCCCTGCTGTCCTTACCCGGTGACGGCGACTTCCGCGACGGATCGGGCACCGACTGCCGCAACTACGGCGGCCTCAACGGCCTGCCCGAGCTGCGCGCGATCTTCGGTGAGCTGCTCGGCATCCCGGTCGAGAACCTGATTGCGGGCAACAACGCCAGCCTCGAGCTCATGCACGACAACATCGTGTTCGCGATGCTCTACGGCACCCCGGATTCCCCGCGCCGCTGGGCGGCGGAGGACACGATCAAGTGGCTGTGTCCGGCTCCCGGCTACGACCGGCACTTCGCGATCACCGAGGCGCTCGGCATCGAGATGATCACCATCCCGATGAACAACGACGGGCCCGACACCAGGGCCATCGCGGCGCTGCTGGCGAACGATCCGCAGATCAAGGGTCTGTGGGCGGTGCCCAACTACGCCAACCCGACCGGCGCTGTCTTCTCCGAAGAGGTTGTCCGCGAGCTGGTTTCGATGCCGGCCGCCGCGCCCGACTTCCGCCTGTTCTGGGACAACGCCTACGCGGTGCACCCGCTCACCGACACCGCGGCGCCGGTGCTGGACGTGCTCGGCATGGCCGCCGCGGCGGGCAACCCGAACCGGCCGCTGGTCTTCGCCTCCACCTCCAAGATCACCTTCGCCGGCGCGGGCGTGAGCTTCTTCGGCGCGTCGACGGCGAACCTGGACTGGTACCTCTCGCACGCGTCGAAGAAGTCGATCGGCCCCGACAAGCTCAACCAGCTGCGGCACCTGCGCTTCTTCACCGACGCCGAGGGCGTGCGCGAGCACATGCAGAAGCACCGCAGGCTGCTCGAGCCGAAGTTCGCGCTGGTGCGCCGGATCCTGGAGGACCGCCTCGGCGCCTCGAAGGTGGCGTCGTGGACCGAGCCCAAGGGCGGCTACTTCATCAGCCTCGACGTGCTCGAGGGCACGGCGGCCCGGGTGATCGCGCTGGCCAAGGACGCGGGCATCGCGCTCACCGCGGCGGGCTCGGCCTTCCCGTACAGCAAGGACCCCGAGGACAAGAACATCCGCATCGCCCCCTCCTTCCCGCAGCTGCCGGAGCTGGAGAAGGCGATGGACGGCCTGGCCACCTGC
Source organism: Nocardia sp. NPDC050717 (assembly GCF_040654275.1). Lineage (NCBI taxonomy): Bacteria > Bacillati > Actinomycetota > Actinomycetes > Mycobacteriales > Nocardiaceae > Nocardia > Nocardia sp. NPDC050717. The sequence continues at coordinate 107,962 of NZ_JBFAHR010000008.1, read as the reverse complement.
GTCCTGCTGGCCGCCACCGAGAAGCTGCTCGAGCAGTAGTCCTCGGAGCGCTGGCGTGCTCGAGTCGGCGGCCCCTTGTGTCCCGCCGGTCAGGCACCGTGGCTTGCTCCTTCGTCGCCTACGCCACGGCACCTGACCGGCGGGACGGCCGCCGACGGCCGACTGCGTCGGCCTGCCCTCCCTAGGGGTCGGGCGTTGTGGTCGGGTCTATCGGCATCACTCCGGCTTGTGCGCGAGGACGCCGAACATCGTGACGGAGATGTGGACGTCACCGCGGTCGGCGCCCGTCTGCAGGTCCGCGAGGAGCTGATCGCGGTCGCCCGCGGTGATCACCCCGCGCAGCACGGCCAGCTCGGCGATCCGGCTGACCAGCGCCCCGGCACCCACCCGGCGGTCCTGCACCAGCGCGTGCGAGCCGATCTCGTCGACGACGAGCCCGGCGGCACTGAGCTGACCGGCCAGTTTGCGGCCCGCCAGCGGATTGGTGGTCGAGGAGATCAGCGTGTCGACGACGGCGCCTGCCACCCGGGGATCGCCCGGGTGCACGATCGCGGTCGCCCAGTCGCTGTCGACGACGACCACGCGGCCGCCCGGGCGCAACACCCTGGCGATCTCGGCCGCGGCGCGCGCGGGCGCGGTCAGGTGCTGGAACACGCGTTCGCACAGCACCGCGTCGAAGGAATCGGCGCCGAAGGGCAGGCCGTAGGCGTCACCGGTGGCGAAGGTCGCGGTCGAGCCGCGCTCCTGCGCCCTACGCTGCGCCGAGGCGAGCAGGTTCATGTCGGGTTCGACGCCGACGGCGGTGCCGGTCGGACCGACGGCGTCGGCGAAGACGAACACCTCCGATCCGGTCCCCGAGCCCACATCGAGCGCGCGCTCACCGGGCCGCAGCCCGAGCGCGTCGTGGCTCCAGGCCCGTAGCCTGCGCATTCCCGGTTGAGTGACCTCCAGGTCGTGGGCGTCGATCAGTTGGTCCTTGCCCGCTTGATCGAAGCGGTCAGGGCGAGGGGTGTAGTCGGTCATACTTACCGCCATCGTGGGGGCCTCTGTGCTTGGCATGAAATCAGAGGCTAGTGGTGAAATGTGTCACGATGAATGTATGACTCGTACGCTGTGTCTGGCACAGGACGCCGAGGCCGACGAACTCCTCAGCACCGATGATTTCGCGTTGCTGCTCGGCATGCTGCTCGATCAGCAGTATCCGATGGAGCACGCGTTTCGCGGACCGCGCAAACTCGCCGAGCGCATGGGCGGTTTCGAGCTGCGCCGGATCGCCGAGGCCGACCCGGCCGAATTCGAAGAACTCGCCGCCACGCCACCGGCCATCCATCGGTACGGGCGGTCGATGGCGCGGCGGGCGCAGGCGCTGGCGCAATACGTCATCGAGCACTACGACGGCGTCCCTGCCGAGATCTGGACGAGGGGCGATCCCGACGGGAAAGAGGTGCTGCGCAGGCTGCAGGACCTGCCCGGATTCGGCGCGCAGAAGGCGAAGATCTTCCTCGCGCTGCTCGGAAAACAGCGCGGCGTGCAGCCAGACGGGTGGCGCAAGGCGGCCGGTTCCTACGGCGACGAAGGGTCACGGCGTTCGGTCGCCGATGTCGTCGACGCGGAAACGCTGTCCGAAGTAAGGGAATTCAAGAAACAGGCGAAGGCCGCGGCGAAGGCCGCCGGATGAATTCCTAGTTACGATCTGGCTGCTTTTTTCTCTCGTCATCGGCGCCGATCTGCCCGAAGCTTTCGTCTCGGATCAGCTTCACCGAGATGAGGGATTGGCAGTTTTATGAAGATGCGAAAGTTCGCCGTGGTCGCGGCGCTGTTGACCGTGGCTACCGGCGTGACTGCCGGTACCGTGCACGCCCAGGCGCCCGAAGAGGCCGCCCCGATCAACTACAAGGCCGAGGTCGTCGACGGCGCCAAGTCCGTCATCACCACCGACGCCGGCTCGCTGGTCGTCGAAGACGGCGTGTTCAAGATCAAGGCCGCCAACGGCGCCACCGTCGCGGGCACCCCGCTGTCGTTCCGCCTCGACGACTACGAGCTCCCGATCGCCGCGGAGATCTCCGGCAACACCGCCGTGCTGACCCCGCAGCTGGACCCGGCCAAGGCCGTCTACAAGCCCGTCGCCCTGCCGTATGAGGACAAGGCCCCCTGGAAGACCGAGTACGAGCGTGAGCAGGCCGCCTGGTCGCGTCTGACCTCCACCATCTCCATGGGCGCCACCATCGGCACCCTGACCGGCGGTCTGGCCGGCGCCACCATCGGCTGCATCGCGGGTGCCGCCGCGGGTCTGGTCGCGACCGGTGTCCTGCTGGCCCTGTTCGGTGCGGGCCCGATCGCGGGTTGCGTCGTCGGTGCCACCACGATCGGCGCACTCGGCGTGCTGCTCGGCCAGATCTTCGTGACCGCTCCGGTCGCGATCGGTGCCGCGATCCAGTACTTCACCACGATCAACCAGCCGTTCACCCCGCCCGCCAAGTAACACCGCGGGATCGCGAGCGCCCCACCCCGGTACCCCGGGTGGGGCGCTTTCGCGCCCCCTGGACAACTGTGCTGACCTGCGGTAATGATGTGCCGCACGGCACAATCCGCCGGTTCGGCTTGTTGGGGGAGCGGATTCGGTGTTAACTTGATTGTTATGTCCGGCAACCATCTCAGCGCGAAGCGAGTCACCTACGTGACCGCTGCCCTGGGCCTGCGCTTGCCGTTGACGCGCGAACTGTGTCGTTCCTGATGCCGCAGCTGAGCCCGTGTGGCTCGCGGAGCTGCCACGCTACACGTGTCGGCAATCTCGTTGGGACAACGGGATTTCAGCAAGGAACTTCACATGTCTACTCCCATCATCGAACGTCCCGGCACGCGGACGGCTACCGGGCGTCCGCGGGTTTCCCGTCCGGTCGTCGCCCCTGAACTGCGGCGCAGCGACAACCCCGCCGCCGCCGTCCTGCGCACCGCCGTCACCGGACCCGTGTCGCGCGACAACGCAGCCAGGGCAACGGGATTGAGCATCGCCACCGTGAATCGCCAAGTGGCCGCGCTGCTTTCGGCGGGTCTGCTGCGCGAGCGGCCCGACCTGACCGCCGCCGGCGCGGTCGGCAGGCCGCGGGTGCCGTTCGAGATCGATCACGAGGCCTATCTGACGCTGGGCATCCACGTCGGCGCCGCCGCGACCAAGATCGTCGCGGCCGATCTGCGCGGCCGCATCCTCGGCGGGCTCGCCATCGCGACTCCGCAGACCGGCCAGGAATTCGCGGTCACCACCGTCGCCCGCAGCGCCAAGGCGTTCCTGCAGCGCTGGCATCGGCGCACCCCGCTGTGGGCGGGCGTCGCCATCGGCGGGCGGGTCGACCCGCACACGGGCGTCGTCGACCATCCCAAGCTGGAATGGCAGGGCGCGCCGATCGGCCAGGTGCTCGGCGATGTGCTCGAGCTGCCGGTGTCGGTCGCGCCGCACGTCGAGGCCATGGCCGCCTCGGAGCTGCTGCTGCCGACCTTCGACGCGCGCAGGCCCGAACCCGCCGCGGATCTGCCGAGCGACCAGCCCGGCAGCAGCCTCTACTTCTACGTCCGCGAGACCGCGGGCATCGCCGTGACCCTGGACGGTCGCGTGCACACGCCGAGCAACGGTCCCGGTTCCATCGCGCACCTGCCCACCGGCTCGGACGTGCAGTGCGGCTGCGGCAGGCGCGGGTGCCTGGAAGTGACCGTCGGCGACAGGGCCCTGCAGGCCCGCGCGGTGGGTCGCGGGATCATCCCGGCCCACAACGGCACCGGCGGCACCACCATCGCCGACCTGTACCGGGCCGCCGAATCCGGCTCGGCGGGCGCGCGGGAACTGCTCGCCGAGCGGGCGACCATGCTCGGCCAGACCGTCGCCCTGGTCCGCGACATGCTCAACCCCGACCGCGTCGTCCTCGGCGGCCAGGCCTTCACCGGCTACCGGCCCGCTCTGCCGCACGTGGCCAGGGCGTTCCAGCAGAGCACCCAGCTGCCGCCCACCGACATCCGGATCAGCGGGTTCGGCGGCAAGGTCCAGGAGTTCGCCGCGGTCGTCACCTCGCTCAGCGCCCTCTACGCCGACCCACTCGCGGCGGTCCGGCGCATCGGCGGGTAAGAACTCGCCGCCGGGCGACACCAACAACGCGTGATCGTTGCATCGACCCGGCGGCCCGGCCCGCCGCCCGCCGACGACGTCCGCGCTTGGCGGCGGCGATGGCTCGAGATGTCGGGCTTCCCGGCGGCGCTGGCCGAGGCCGTGGTCGCCGAGCCCGCTTTCGACTTGCACGCACTGTTGCAGCTGGTGGATCGCGGATGCGCGCCGGAGCTGGCCGTGCGCATTCTGGCGCCGACGCGGGCGGAGGACGCGCTACGGTGAGTACCGTGCATCCCGCGACCTCCGGCGTCGCGCGTCCACCCGCCGACGAGCAGTGGCTGGCCGACCTGGTCGATTCTGGTCGCGCCGGTCAACAGGCCGTGGGGCGCCTGCGCGAGGTGTTGCTGCGGGCCACCCGCCATCAGGTGTGGCGGCTGCGCGGACTCCTGCCGGGTGCCGGCGCCGGCGAGCTCGAGGACCTGGCCCAGCAGTGCGCCGACGACGCGGTGCTCTCCGTGCTCGGCAGGCTGTCGACCTTCGAGGGACGCAGCAGGTTCACCACCTGGGTCTTCAAGTTCGGCGTGCATCACGCGGGCGTCGCCGTCCGCAAACAGGCGTGGCGGCACCGCGAGATCCTGCTGCCGGACACCGGCGCCACGCTCGCCGATCGGGCGCCGGGCCCGGAAGTCGTGGTCGGCGCCGCCGAGCTCGCCCGCGCGATCGATGCCGCGATCGACCGTGATCTGACGCCGCACCAGCGCCGCATCCTGGTGGCGCTGGTGGTCGACCAGGTGCCGATCGACGTGCTGGCCGACCGGTTGGGCAGCACCCGCAACGCCCTCTACAAGACGCTGCACGATGCCCGCAAGCGGTTGCGCGCCGCGCTGATCGCCCGCGGGCATCTCGACGCAGGCCCCGACCGGAGCGCCTCATGACCGAATCGAACCCGGCGCGCGGCGCCGAGATCATCGCCGGACTGCTGGCCGACACCAGTCCCTATCTCTCCTGTGACGATTGCTTCGCGCGGATCGACGAATACGTCGAACGGCGCGTCGCCGACCCCGGCTACGACGACCCGGCCATGCGCGTCCACCTAGCCGGATGCGGCGCCTGCGCCGAGGAGGAGCGCACCCTGCGCGAGCTGCTCGAGCTGTATCCCGACCGGTCGTCGTAATCGGCGCGCCTCGGCCGGTAAGACCCCGCACCGCCGCGCTCACCAACAGAGTGACCGGTTCAGGTCAGACCAGCACCGAGGAGAAACAGATGACTACGCACATCGATCGAACCCCGTCGATCACCACCGACCCCGGCTACCAGGCATTCTGGGCCCTGCGGCTCGGATTCGGCGTCCTGTCCGTGATGTTCGGCCTCGACAAGTTCGTCAACGTCGCGACCGATGACTGGACCCGCTACCTCGCGCCGTTCGTCGACGACCTGATCCCCGGCGACGCGCAGGCTGCCATGACCATCGTCGGCGTGATCGAAATCGCCGCGGGGATCGCGGTTCTCGTGCTCCCGCGCCTCGGCGCGCCGCTCGTCGCGGCGTGGCTGGGCGGGATCATCGTCAACCTGCTGATCGTCGGCGGGTACGGCGATGTGGCGCTGCGCGACTTCGGCTTGATGGCGGCCGCGCTGGTGTTGACCAGGCTGGCCTGGGCCTACCCGAGCGGACTGCCCGCCCGGCGGCCCTGAGGTCGGCTACCGCGGGTTGAACGCGCCCTCCAATGCCGTGATGAAGAACGGGAATTGGGCGGCGAAGCGATGCAGGTCGCGGTCGCGGTCGTAGCCGGCGAACCAGTACAGGCCGGGCTGGGAATCGGCCGAGGGGTCCATGTCGCGGAAGGCGCGGACCCAGTTGTCGGCGCGACCGCTGATCACCGTGTACGGCAGGGCGCGCGAGAAGACCGTCTCCTGATCGATCGGCGGAATCTGCTGGCGGGTCACGGTGTCGAGGCCGCGCTGCATCGCTCTGATCCGCCCGACGACCGTGTCGCCGAGGGTGGTGCGGGTCGGCAGGTAGGTGGGCAGCAGCACGGCGGCCACACCGGCCAGCGCGATCGCGACGCCGACCAGGGCGTGGCCCGCGGTGAGCGCCAGCGCGACCGTGGCACCGGCGCCGAGGACGATCAGCGCGATGCCGATCCAGCGGGGGAGCGCGCGCTGCTTCGGGTCGGCGAATGCGCCGGTGGCGACCGCGTCGTCGCGCATGGCCGCGCGGATCGGCTCCAGCTCGACCCGGCCGGGCGCGCGGAGTTCGCGGACGGCCACGGTGTCGGTGCCGTCGGGGAGCAGCATGTCGTAGACCACGCGCTCGTAGTCGCGCAGCTGGTCGTCGGCGGCGTTGACCCGGCTGATCCGCCAGTCGTCCTCGCCGCGCGCGTTCACCGGCGTGATCCACAGGTAGCGCCGGACGGCGAGATCGACGACGGTCGCGGCGATGTCGACCGGATCGGCGTGCTCATCGAGCAGCAGCCCCGCCTCACCCGGCAGCACGCCGTCGGGGGAGGTGAACTCCACCCGGCCGTTGCGCTGGACGAGCGGATCGAAGGCGTCGCTGCTCGCGATCGCCGCCGCCGCGCGTTTGCGCGCGAGCAGGACGTAGGCGAGCATCCCGGCCAGCGCCAGCAGCAGTGTGCCGAACGCGGCGAACACGGGCGTGGTCAGGGCGAACGGGCTCGCATCACCGCCGCGCACATCGGCATTCGCCTCGACGGTGCCTGGCGGCATCTGCATGGTGAGGTCGATCGCGTCGCCCTTGCGCAGGTCGCGCTGGCTCAGATACAGCACGCCGTCGGGTTCGACGTGCACGTCGGCGCAGGGCTTGGTGTTGCCCGCCGGGCCGAGTTTGCAGTCCACCACGCCCATCTGGAAGCTCGGGCTGATCACCGACACGTCCAGCGCGGCGATGTCGGCGCTCACCACGCCGAGCCAGTGGAACACCTGTGTGCCAGGCGAATCCGAGACCGTGTTGTGCACCGAATAGGTGAACTTGGATTCGCCGGGCTTCGCCTCGACGACGAACTGATCGTTGACGGTCGTCGCGGTGCCCGCGCCGGTCGCGCTGACATCGGTGACCTTGAACCGGCGCTCGACATCGTCACCGACCTTCAGGCGCAACGGCAGTGACATCGTGAAGTTGCCGTCGGCGGGCACACCGACCGTCTCGGTGACCTCGAGCACACCGGCTTCGGTCAGCGTGAGGTCGGCGGTGATCGTGACACCGGTCGGCGCGGGCTCCGTGTGGGCTACCGGCGCGGCCGCGAGCAGACCCGCCGAAGCGAGCAGCAGCGCGCCTGCGGCGCCCCCCCGAAAAGTCAGCATGGCTGCTTACTCTAGACAGCTTGCTATTCTGCGTCAGCGGCTGTCGGCGACTCACGAGACGAGGGGGTACGGGGGACGTGACCCAACCACCGTACGGTTATGGCCCGGTCGGTCCAGGTGGACGACCGGTTCCGCCGCCCCCTGGGTATGGGCCGCCACCGGGATATCGTCCGCAGCCGGGCTACGGTCCGCAGGGTTATCCACAGCCGCAGGGTTATCCACAGGGCTACGCGCCGCGCCAGGGCTACGGCCCGCCGTCCGGTTACCGGCCGCCGCCGATGCCCTACGGGCCGCCGGGCAGGCCGACGCCGCCGCCGCGCAAGGGCCGCGGCGGGCTGACCTCGCTGCTGCTCGTGGTCGTCTTCCTGGTCGTCGGCGGCCTGGTGAAGTTCGCCGTCAACACCGGAATCGACGTCGGGATCGGCGCGATCGGCCCGAAGCCGAGCACCACCTACGAGCCCGAATCCGGCACCGCGGTCGCGGCGACCGCCGACAATCCGCTGCTCACCGACGCCGACGGCACCCTGGTCCCCGCCGCCTGCGACTACGCGCCGTGGGGCACCCAGGTGGAGAAGGCGCGCGCGTTCTTCGAATCCGCCGCGACCTGCCTCGAGGCGGCGTGGAAGCCGGTGATGGCCGCGAACGACCTGCCGTTCGAATCGCCGACGCTGAGCGTCACCGCGACCACGGCGGGCATCACCACCCCGTGCACCGGGTCGACGAGCAATTTCGCCGCCTTCTACTGCGCGGCCAACAAGACCATCTACATGCCGATCAGCCAGCTGCAGACCGAGCAGTTCCGCGACAACTGGGTCATCTACTTGTCGGTGTTCGCGCATGAATACGGTCACCACGTGCAGGCCCAGTCCGGCATCCTGCGCAAGGCCAACAGCGAACGGGTTGACGCGGGTGTGCGCTCGGACAAGGGTCTCGAGCTCTCGCGCCGAGTCGAGTTGCAGGCCAACTGCTTCGACGGCATGTTCATCGCCTCGTCGAAGGGCGGCGGCTCGCTGTCGTCGAACCAGGTCACCCTCGCCACCAAGGACTCCTACGGCCGCGGCGACGGTCCCGGTGACATGCGTGACCACGGCACCTCCGAGCACGGTGGCCAGTGGTTCGAGGCGGGCCTCGAGCGCAACCTCACCGCTCAGTGCAACACTTTCACGGCGTCCGCCAGCGAAGTGAGCTAGCTCGCGACGTTCGCGGAGGGGGCCGTTCGATGTCGAGTGTGGAGTTGTCGTTGTGAGCATGCCGCCGCGTCCCGGACCGATGTACGGGCAGCCGCCGCAGCCCTACGGCTACCACCAGCAGCCGTACGGGTATCAGCAGCCGTATGGGCAGCCCATGCCGCCACCGTACGGCCGCCCGCTGCCGCCGCCGTACGGCTATGCGCCGCACGGGTATCGGCGACCGCCGCCGCGCAAGAGCGGCTGGTTCGGCTCCCTGCTCACCGTGTTGACCGTGTGCGGGATCGTGGGTGCGCTGGTGGTGGCAGCCGTCGCGATGTCGGAGCAGACCTCGGCGAATCAGGCCGCGACCACGACCCCGCCGAGCCACACCTACAGCTCGAATTCGCCGGTGCCGACGACGAGTTCGGCGCCGACCAGCGCGACCACCGTGCGCACCTCGGCCCGCACCACCGCGCCGACCACGACGAAACCCGCTGGGCCGCAACCGGTGATCGCGCTCGGTCAGCATCCGCTGTTTCGTGACGGCGATGCCGGCCTCGGCAATCTCGATTGCGACCTGCCCCGCTGGTCGACCGACGCCGCCGTCGCCAAGGCGTTCTTCGCCGCGGCGCAGGTCTGCCTCGACCAGATGTGGAAGGCCAATCTCGCGGCGGCGAACCTGCCGTTCCGCAGTCCGGGCCTGGTCGTCGCGGTGAATCCGTCGGAATTGTCCTCGCCCTGCGGTGGGGCGAGCAGCGATGCCTTCTATTGCAGTGCGTCGAGCACGATCTACATGTCCACGGCGGGTCTGGTGCTGCACAACACCCCGTACCCGCCGATGGAGGCGCTGTCGGTGTACGCCCACGAATACGGTCACCACGTGCAGGGACTCACCGGCCTGCTGCAGGCCTCGTCGAATCAGCGCCGGGAACAGGGCACCATGTCGGCGGGCGGCCTGGAGACCTCACGCCGAATGGAGTTGCAGGCCAGCTGCTTCGGCGGCATGTACATCGGTTCCTCGGAGGCGGGCGGCTCGTGGACCTCGCAGGAGGGCTACGCCGCGGTGAAGCACAACTACAACCGCGGTGACGGCGACGGCCGCCACCGCGATCACGGTACTCCCGAACACAACGGCAACTGGTACAACCACGGCTATACCAAGAACCGCAACTTCGAGTGCAACACCTGGCTGGCCCCGGCCGACGAGGTCAGCTAGCGGTCAGTGCCCGCCGTAGTGCCCTTCGCCGAAGCGGCGCGGCGAACTGCCGTGCACGCCTTCGGCATACGCGGTCTCGGCGTGCAGGGCGAAGTCGATGCCCGCGGTCTCGTCCTCCTTGCTCACGCGGAAGCCGATGATCTTGTCGATGCCCTTGCCGAGGACGAACGACACCGCGAACGCGTACGCGGCCACCACGAGCACCGCCACCAGCTGCTTGCCGAGCTGCGCGAAACCGCCGCCGTAGAACAGACCGTTCACCCCACCCGTCATCACCTCGGTGGCGAGCAGGCCGATCAGGATCGTGCCGACGATGCCGCCGACGAAGTGCACGCCCACCACGTCGAGCGAATCGTCGTAGCCCGCCCGGTGCTTCCAGCCGACGGCGAACGAACACACGACGCCCGCGGCCAGGCCGACGATCACCGCACCGAGGGTGTTGATCACGCCGCAGGACGGGGTGATCGCGACCAGACCTGCCACCGCGCCCGAGGCCGCGCCGAAGGTCGTCGGCCTCCCGTCGCGGACCTGCTCGACGAGCAGCCAGCCGAGCATGCCGAGGCTGCCTGCCACCAGCGTGTTGAGGAAGACCGCCGCCGCGGTACCGCTCGCGCCCAGGGCCGATCCGGCGTTGAAACCGAACCAGCCGAACCACAGCAGCCCGGCGCCGAGCAGCACGAACGGCAGATTGTGGGGTCGCATCGCGTCGATGTTGAAGCCGATGCGCGGGCCGAGCACCAGCGCCAGGGCCAGTGCCGAAGCGCCGGAAGCGATCTCGACGACCAGGCCGCCCGCGTAGTCGAGCGCGCCGAAACCGAGCAGCCAGCCGTCGGGACCCCACACCCAGTGCGCGATCGGCGCGTACACCGCGAGCGTCCACAGCGGGACGAAGGCCATCCAGCCGGTGAACTTCGCGCGGTCGGCGATCGCGCCGGAGACCAGCGCCGCGGTGAGGATCGCGAAGGTCAGCTGGAAGGTGACGAACAGCAGTTCCGGGATCGTCCCGCGCACCGAGTCGGGATTGATCCCGGCCAGCCCCGCCTTGTCCAGGTTGCCGATGAGGCCGCCGCCCGCGTCGTCGCCGAAGGCGAGGCTGTAGCCGGCGACCAGCCAGACCACGGTGACCAGCGGGATCGCGATGAAGCTCATCATCAGCATGTTCAGCACGCCGGTCGAGCGCACCATCCCGCCGTAGAAGACGGCCAGCGCGGGCGTCATCAACAGCACCATGGCGGTAGCCGCTAACAGCCAGGCGGTGGCCGCAGGATCGATCGTTGCGGGCACGGAAACTCCTTCTTCGACGCGTGAGTGCGTGGAAGGAAATTACCCGACGACCGCCCTGGTTGCGTCGTGGCGGCGGGTACTAGCTGCGGGTTTCCTTCGCCAGCGCCCGTCGGCCGCGCTTGCCCGGTGCGGGGAGGTCGTCGTCGCTGTCGGCGAGCCACTCGGCGGTGACCAGCCAGCGGCGCTGGGCGTGCGCGTCGGCGACGTCGAAGAAGACGCGGCGGCCGCGGTCGTCGCGCACGTCGCGGGCCAGTGCCGCCCAGCTCGGTGGCCTGCCGCGCTCGGCGATGTGGTCGACGACGAATCCGGCGACGAGCTTGCCGACCATGTTGACCGGCTTCTGCGACACCCGATTGCCGTATTTCGTGGTGTGCCAGCGGCGGGCCGGACACAGCGAACCCGGGTTCGCGTTCGAGGCGATCCAGCCCGCCCGCTGCGCGCGCTCGATCAGCCACAGATGCTTCACGGCCGACGGCGCGATCTCGCCGACCCGCTCGGCGATGAGTTCGGTGATCTCGGCGTCGGCGAGGATGTCGCGCCGGGTGGGGCCGATGCCGTGTTCGGTCCAGTGCGCGGCGGCGAGCCTGGCCAGGATGCGGCCGAACTCGTCGATGCTGCGCTGCGCGCGCCTGCCGAGGCGTTCGATCCGCTCGGCCTCGCGGCGCATCTCGTTCTGCGCGGTGAGGGTGCGGATCGCGGCCATGGTCGGCACCTGCCCACGTTCGAGCAGTTGCAGGATGGCGGCCGCGGTCGCCGGGTCCGCCGCCGCGGCGACGGGCAGCGAATCGCGTTTGATGTCGAAGTCCTGGGGGCTGATCGCCCGGCTCAGCAGGCCGACCGCGGCGTGGTCGCCGGCGAAATCGGTGTGGGCGAGCCAAGCGGCTGCGATGTCATCACACGACAGCACGGTGAAACGTTCCTCCGGTCGGCGGTGGGGGAGCGATACGGTGCGCGAAGGTTGTGCCCCGGTCGGGATGAGGGACCGGCCGGGGTCACCAACCTGATGAAGGTTTGGCCACCGAAGTTGCCGAGATCCACGGTAGCCAGGGGCTTGCGACGCTGTCACCACGGTTGATGGTTTCGTTACTTCCAGAATGTCGGGCCATATCAGGCAGTGAGTACGCATTCTCGAAGCAACCAGGATCGATGGCTTTTCACGGCAGGATTCGCCGCGTGTGGAGTAGTTGATAGCTCGGCCGTTGCACCTGGTCACCTAGCTTTGTCGGGATTGTTCCGACCTCGACCAGAGTTGTGATTCATGTCACGTTTGTGGAGCGGTCTTCGGGACGGGCCGCGATGCGTCAGCCGCACACCCGCCTGTCACACCTCGCCGGTAGCCTGTGGGCCGTGGCTCTGTACCGGAAGTATCGACCGGCGACATTCGCTGAGGTAGTGGGTCAGGAGCATGTCACCGACCCGCTGAGTACGGCGCTGGACACCGGGCGGATCAGCCATGCGTATCTGTTCTCCGGGCCGCGCGGCTGCGGAAAGACCTCCTCGGCACGCATTCTCGCGCGCTCGCTCAACTGCGTGGAGGGCCCGACTTCGACGCCGTGCGGTGTCTGTCCCTCCTGCGTGGCGCTCGGGCCGGGCGGCGCGGGGAATCTGGACGTCATCGAGCTCGACGCCGCCAGCCACGGTGGTGTCGACGACACCCGCGAACTGCGCGACCGCGCGTTCTACGCGCCCGCCGAGTCGCGCTATCGCGTGTTCATCGTCGACGAGGCGCACATGGTCACCACGGCGGGCTTCAACGCGCTGCTCAAGATCGTCGAGGAACCGCCTGCCCACCTGATCTTCATCTTCGCCACCACCGAGCCGGACAAGGTGCTGCCGACGATCCGCTCGCGCACGCACCACTATCCGTTCCGGCTGCTGCCCCCGGCCACCATGCGCGGCCTGCTCGGCAAGATCTGCGAGCAGGAGCACGTGCCGGTGGAGGAGGCGGTGTATCCGCTGGTCATCCGGGCCGGTGGCGGTTCGCCGCGTGACAGCCTGAGCGTGCTCGACCAGCTGCTGGCCGGCGCGGGGCCCGACGGCGTCACCTACCAGCGCGCGGTCTCGCTGCTCGGCGTCACGGATGTGGCGCTGATCGACGACGCCATCGACGCGTTGGCCGCCGACGACGGCGCCGCCCTGTTCGGCACGATCGACAGCGTGATGGAGGCGGGCCACGATCCGCGCCGTTTCGCCGTCGACCTGCTCGAGCGCCTGCGCGACCTGATCCTGCTGCGCGCGGTCCCCGACGCCGCCGACCGCGGCCTGGTCTCCGGTCCCGGCGACGTCCTGGAACGCATGCGCGACCAGGCCGAACGCATCGGCCCGGCCACCCTCACCCGCTACGCCGAACTCCTGCACGAGGGCCTGGGCGAGATGCGCGGCGCCACCGCCCCCCGCCTGCTCCTCGAGGTCATCTGCGCCCGCATGCTCCTGCCCTCGGTCTCCGACACCGAGTCCGCGACCCTGCAACGCCTCGAACGCCTGGAACGCGGCTTGGCCTCAGGCGCCCGCCCCGCCGCCGCGCCCCCGGCCGACCGCGCGCCCGCCCAGGCCGACGACGCAGCCCCGCCCGCCGAACGCCCCGCCGCCCCGCCGGCCGGCTCCGGAAACCGCCGCCGCGGCGCGGAACTCCTGGCCGCCGCCCGCGCCGAAAAGGAAGCCGCCGCAAGCGGATCTGCGGCGCCCGCGGGGTCGGCCGCAGCCGCGAACCCGGCAACGTCCCAGTCGAACCGGCAGGCAGGCGCCGCGGGCGCCCCACCTGCCGAGCCGAGCCGGCAACTCCGCGCGCCGAGCGCGCCTGCCGCCGGTGCGGACGGGCAGGCCGCCCAGCCGAACCCGCAGGTTGGCGCTGCAACCGCACCGTCTGTCGAGCCGGAGCTCGGCGGGCCTACCGCTGGGCCGGGCGGGCAGGCCGCTCAGCGGAATAAGCAGGCCGACGCCGCGAGCGCAATGTCTGACGGGCCGAGCGCATCAGGTGCTCAGCCGAACCAGCAGGTCGGCGCGTCGAGCGCACCGCCGACTTCGCACGGCCCGGAAGGTCTGGCGGGTTCGCGTAGCCCGCAGGACGACGGCCGGAATGCGCATGGCGCGCAGGCGGACCCGCGATCGGGTGGCCGGGGCGATGCTGCCGGTCAGGCCTACGACGGTGGTCTGACCGGTGCGGAATCTGTAGCGGAAAGCGTTCCCGCTCGACCTTCTTCGGGTGACGTGCCCGGTCGAGGTGTCGCACCTGCGGCTCTCGCAGGTGGCGCGACCGCTGAGCCCGCCCAAGGCGACCCGACCCCGCGTGAACCGGAAGCGCCTGCGCGGCAAAACAATTCGACCCCGCAGCCGCCCGTGCCGCACCAGGACGCAGGTCGCCAAGCGGCCGGCCCGCATCAGCCGCCCCATGAACCGCAGGCGCAAGCCGCACGGATCGAGGCCACCTCGCACCGGGATCCCGCCGCCCAGCAGCAGGTGGACGCCGCACGGCGGGCCGCCGCGGAGGACGCTTCACAGCCCGCGGTCGGGCGCGAACAAGAGGTCGAGGCCGCGGCACCCGGTTCGCAGCAGGATGCCGCCCCGCAGCAGCCCGCCGAATCTCAGGCGGCTGCAGCACGACAGGCCGCCGGAGCGCAGGCGGGTTCCCCGCAGCAGGGGGGCGCCGCTCAGGCGCCTGCACCGCAGGAGGCCGCCGGACCTCGGGCGGGTTCCTGGCAGCAGGGTGCCGCCGCTCAGGCACCTGCACCGCAGCAGGGTGCCGGACCTCGGGCGGCTGCGCAGCAGGATGCCGCCGCTCAGCCACCTGCACCGCAGCAGGGTGCCGGGCCTCGGGCGGCTGCGCAGCAGAGTGCCGCACCTCAGGCGGCATCCGCGCCGCGGGAATCGTCAGGTCGTGCGGTGGCCTCCGGCGACGAAACCGCAGCTCAGCGGCCTTCTCCCGGGCAGCAGCCCGTCGAGGATCTCGTCGCCGTGGTCGAGGGGGCCTGGGCGGAGATCAAGGGGAAGGTGCGGGAGTTCGGGCCTACGCTGCAGGCGTTGTTGTCGGGGGCGGCGGTGTCGCGGGCCGAGGGCAGCACCATTGTTTTCGCGCATCAGAGTCCGCCGTTGGCGCAGCGGTTGTCGGATCCGCGCAATATCGACGCGGTGCGTTCGGCCGTGCGGGCGGTGCTCGGGCGGGAACTGGATGTGCGCTGGGAGACGGGGACGCCCGCGCCGAGGCCGGCTCCGGCCGCGAAGGCGGCGGGCGGTGCGGCGCGCGGGGCGGGGCCGGGGGAGGCCAAGCCCGCGGGACGGCCGAAGTTCTCGCGCCCGAGCCAGGCGAAGGGCAATCCGGCGGGCCAGGCCAGGCAGGTCGGTGACGACGACATCCCGCCGCCCGATTTCCCCGACCTACCGGACGATCCCGGCCCCGAGGAGGGGTACCCGTCCGATCCGGGCCGGTCGGGTGGGGAATCCGCGCGTGGTGACGCCGCCTTGGCACCGCCGACGCCGGAGGAGGAGCAAGAGATGCTGGCCGCCGCCGCGGAGCCGGTGGCTCCCGGTGACCGGCAGGACCCTGATGAGGTCGCTCTGGCGTTGCTGCGCGCGGAGCTCGGAGCGAAGAGTCTGGATGGTTGACAGCCACCCGCCGGACCACGTTAAGTTAACCGGAGTTCGCACACCACGGTAGTATGAACGGGTGGCCGGAATCGCCGGATGGGGCATGGCTCTATGCTCCGCTGGTGCTGCCGGATTTGTACGGCGTCGAAGACGATAGGTCGTGGCGTTCGTGCGGCCACCGCACCCCAAGGAAGGAAACACTCCGATATGACCACAGAGGCCTACATCTACGAGGCCATCCGCACTCCGCGCGGCCGCGGCAAGAAGAACGGCTCGCTGCACTCGGTCAAGCCGATCGATCTGACTGTTGGTCTGATCCAGGAGCTGCGTGGCCGCTTCCCCAACCTCGACGAGGACCAGATCTCGGACCTGATCCTCGGCGTCGTCACCCCGGTCGGTGACCAGGGCATGGACATCGCCCGCACCGCGGTCACCATCGCCGGCCTGCCCGACACCGTCGGTGGCTTCCAGCTCAACCGCTTCTGTGCCTCCGGCCTCGAGGCCGTGAACCTGGCCGCGCAGAAGGTGCGCTCCGGCTTCGACGACCTCGTCATCGCCGGTGGCGTCGAGTCCATGTCGCGCGTGCCGATGGGCTCCGACGGCGGCGCCTGGGCGCTCGACCCGGCCACCAATTACGACGGCTACTTCGTGCCGCAGGGCATCTCGGCCGACCTGATCGCCACCATCGAGGGCTTCTCCCGCGATGACGTCGACGCCTACGCGGTGCGTTCGCAGGAGCTGGCCGCCAAGGCCACCACCGGCGGCTACTTCGCCAAGTCGATCGTGCCGGTCAAGGACCAGAACGGCCTCGTCGTGCTCGACAACGACGAGCACATGCGTCCCGGCACCACCGCCGCCGACCTGAGCAAGCTGAACCCCTCCTTCGCCGGCATCGGTGAGATGGGTGGCTTCGACGCCGTCGCGCTGCAGAAGTACACCTACATCGAGAAGATCAACCACGTCCACCACGGTGGCAACAGCTCGGGCATCGTCGACGGCGCCGCCCTGGTGCTGATCGGCTCCGAGGAGGCGGGCAAGAACTCGGGTCTGACCCCGAAGGCCCGCATCGTCGCCACCGCGACCTCCGGCGCCGACTCCACCATCATGCTGACCGGCCCGACCCCGGCCGCGAAGAAGGCGCTGGACCGCGCCGGTCTGACGATCGAGGACATGGACCTCGTCGAGATCAACGAGGCGTTCGCCTCCGTGGTGCTGAAGTTCCAGAAGGACCTGAACGTCCCGGACGAGAAGCTGAACGTCAACGGCGGCGCGATCGCCATGGGCCACCCGCTGGGCGCCACCGGCGCGATGATCACCGGCACCGTGGTCGACGAGCTGGAGCGCCGCAACGCGCGCTACGGCCTGGTCACCCTGTGCATCGGCGGCGGCATGGGTGTCGCCACCATCATCGAGCGCGTCTGATCCCCGGCCGACACTTCTCATAGGAGAGAACGAAAAACTATGACTGACAACATCATCGGCTGGGAGAAGGACGCCGACGGCGTGGTCGTCCTCACGATCGACGACCCCAGCCAGGGTGCCAACACCATGAACGACGCGTACATCTCCTCGATGGCCGCGACCGTGGACCGCCTGGAGGCCGAGAAGGACGACATCACCGGTGTCGTGCTCACCTCCGGCAAGAAGACCTTCTTCGCCGGCGGCGATCTGAAGAACATGATGCAGGTGGGCCCGGACAACGCGCCCGAGGTCATGAAGATGCTCAACGACGTCAAGGGCCCGCTGCGCCGCCTCGAGCAGCTCGGCAAGCCGGTCGTCGCCGCCATCAACGGCGCCGCCCTCGGCGGTGGCCTCGAGATCGCGCTGGCCACCCACTACCGGGTCGCCGCCGACGTCAAGGGCTCGGCCATCGGCCTGCCCGAGGTGAGCCTCGGCCTGCTGCCCGCCGGCGGCGGCGTCACCCGCACCGTGCGCATGCTCGGCCTGCAGGGCGCGCTGATGCAGGTGCTGCTGCAGGGCCAGCGCCACCGGGTCACCAAGGCCAAGGAAATCGGCCTGATCGACGAGGTCGTCTCCTCGGTCGAGGAGCTGCTGCCCGCCGCCAAGGCGTGGATCGCGGCCAACCCGGAGGCGGCCCAGCCGTGGGACAAGAAGGGCTTCAAGATCCCCGGCGGCACCCCGGCCACCCCGGCGCTCGCGGCGAACCTGCCCGCGTTCCCGGCCAACCTGCGTAAACAGATCAAGGGCGCCAACATGCCCGCGCCGCGCGCGATCATGGCCGCCGCGGTCGAGGGCGCGCAGGTCGACATCGACAACGCGTCGCTGATCGAGTCGCGCTACTTCGTCAATCTGCTGACCGGCCCGGTCGCCAAGAACATGATCCAGGCGTTCTTCTTCGACCTGAACAGCATCAACAACGGCGGTTCGCGTCCGAAGGACGTGCCCAAGCGCGAGATCAAGAAGATCGGCGTCGTCGGCGCGGGCATGATGGGCGCGGGCATCGCCTACGTCTCGGCCAAGGCCGGCTACGAGGTCGTCCTCAAGGACGTCGAGCTCGCCAACGCCGAGAAGGGCAAGGCGTACTCGGAGGCCATCGAGGCCAAGGCCCTCTCCCGTGGCAAGACCACCCAGGAGAAGTCCGACGCGCTGCTGGCCCGCATCAAGCCGACCGCCGACGCGGCCGACTTCGCCGGTGTCGACTTCGTGATCGAGGCCGTGTTCGAGAACCCCGAGCTCAAGAACAAGGTCTTCCAGGAGATCGAGGACATCGTCGACCCCGACGCGCTGCTCGGCTCGAACACCTCGACCCTGCCGATCACCCTGCTGGCCAACGGTGTGAAGCGCTCTGAGGACTTCATCGGTATCCACTTCTTCTCCCCCGTGGACAAGATGCCGCTGGTGGAGATCATCAAGGGCGAGAAGACCTCCGACGAGGCGCTGGCCCGGGTGTACGACTACACCCTCGCCATCAAGAAGACCCCGATCGTCGTCAACGACAGCCGTGGCTTCTTCACCTCGCGCGTGATCGGCACCTTCATCAACGAGGCCATCTCCATGGTCGCCGAGGGTGTCGACCCGGCCACCGTCGAGCAGGCCGGTCTGCAGGCGGGCTACCCGGCCGCGCCGCTGAAGCTCAGCGACGAGCTGAACTTCACCACCATGCAGAAGATCTACAAGGAGACCGCCGAGGCCATCGTCGCGGCCGGTGGCGAGCTCAACGCCGCCTCCGCGAAGACCGCCGAGGTGCTCGACACCCTGGTCGGCAAGT
This sequence comes from Nocardia sp. NPDC050717, assembly GCF_040654275.1. Lineage (NCBI taxonomy): Bacteria > Bacillati > Actinomycetota > Actinomycetes > Mycobacteriales > Nocardiaceae > Nocardia > Nocardia sp. NPDC050717. The sequence continues at coordinate 89,069 of NZ_JBFAHR010000008.1, read as the reverse complement.
ACGACCGCAAGGGCAAGGCGGGCGGCGCCGGCTTCTACGACTACGTCGACGGCAAGGCCACCGGCCTGTGGGACGAGCTGCGCTCGCTCTACAACTCCAGCCGTGAGCTCCCGGAGGGCGTCACCTTCCAGGACCTCAAGGACCGGATGATGTTCGCCGAGGCCATCGAGACCCAGAAGTGCTTCGACGAAGGCGTGCTCACCAGCACCGCCGACGCGAACATCGGCTCGATCTTCGGCATCGGCTTCCCGGCCTGGACGGGCGGCTCGCACCAGTTCATCGTCGGCTACCCGGGCGGCCAGGAGGCCTTCGTGGCCCGCGCCGACGAGCTGGCGAAGAAGTTCGGCCCGCGCTTCGAGGTTCCGGCCTCCCTGCGCAAGTAAGCGGTACCCGGCCGCGGCCGGTCCGGAAGCCCGTCACCGTTTCGGTGGCGGGCTTCCGTCGTTCGGGGTCGCGTCGCCGAGGGAGAAGTATTCGGCCTGGCGGGGGCGCGCGGCCATGGCGAGCACGGCCGCCACCTCGTCGACGCCGTCGGTGAGCGGTGCGATGGTGACGCGCACCGCCTCGGGATGTCCGCGGTCGGCGGCGAAGAACGGGCCGCCGGGCGCGACCCGAATGCCGTTGGCCGCCAGGTGAACCAGGGCGCTGCGCTCGTCGGCGACGGGCAGCCACGCGTTGAGGCCCTGCCCGTCGGCGATCCGCACCCCGCGCGCGCCGAGCGCGGCGACCAGGGCCCGGCGGCGGGCCTGGTATTGGTCGCGCGCGAATTCGACAGTGCGGGTGACGGTCTCGTCGCGCAGCATCTCGTACAGCAGCCGCTGCAGGATGCGCGGTGTCCAGCCGGGGCCGAGTACCCGGGTGGCCACGATCCGGTCGATGACCTCCTCCGGGCCCGACAGGGCCGCGATCCGCAGGTCGGGTCCGTGTGATTTGGAGTAGCTGCGCACGTGCAGCACCTGGTCGGGCAGCCTGCGCCCGAGGCTCACGTCGGGGGCGGGCACCACCGGGCCGGAGTGGTCGTCCTCGATGACCACGCACCGGTGGTCGCCGCGACGCAGGATCTCGGCCAGCTCGGCGGCCCGCTCGGCGCTCATCGACGCCCCGGTGGGGTTCTGCGCGCGGGGTTGCAGCACGGCGGCGGTGGCGCCGGTGGCCAGGGCGCGCGCGAATTCGCTCGGCAGCACGCCTTCTTCGTCCATGCCGACCGGGACGGTCTCGGCACCGATGGAGTCGAGGTAGTCGAGGATGTAGGGGAAGGTGGGGTCTTCCACGATCACCCGGTCGCCGAAGCGGACGACCGCCTGCAGGCTGCGGGCGACGGCGTCCATGGCACCGTCGACCACGGTGAGCGCACCCGACTTCGTCGGCCAGTCGGCTTGCAGCAGGCGACCGAGTTCGGGCACCACCGGCGCCTGGTGGTAGTCGGTGGTCTCGGTGCCCAAGGCCAGCCGCGACAGGATCGCGCCGACCTCGGGTAGCAGCAGTGGGTCGGGGGTGCCCAGCGAGAGGTCGAGCCGCGCCGAGGTGGCGCCCTTGGTCATGCCGTCGGTGCGGGAGGCGGGCCGGGGGCGGGTGCCGCCCTCGGCGACGAAGGTCCCGCTGCGTCCCCGTGAGACGACCAGGCCGGCCTGGGCCAGCGCGCGCCAGCCGTGGCTGACGGTCGCCGGGCTCACGCCCAGGCGGCTTGACAGTTCCCGCACGGTCGGCAGCCGATCGCCCGGACGTAGCTCTCCGCTGGTGATCAGGCGGGCGATGGCCCCGGCGATCCCGGCGGGTGTCGGGTCATCGATCTGAATCCGGTCGTTCATTTCCACTTCTCGATCGCGGTGCGAGATTTACACTTCCGGCATTGACTGAAATATTCAGGAAATGTTTACCGTCGAAGATAACATAACCAACTTCGGTAGGAGATCGACAGGTGACGACAATCAAGGCAGCCATCACCCAGGCAACGTGGACCGGCGACAAGAAATCGATGCTCACCAAGCACGAGGGATTCGTCGAGGAAGCCGCGGCCGCTGGAGTGCAGGTCATCTGCTTCCAGGAACTGTTCTACGGGCCGTATTTCGGCAATGTGCAGGACAAGAAGTACTACGAGTACGCCGAATCGGTCCCCGGCCCGACCACCGAGCGTTTCGCCGAACTGGCGCGGGCGCACCAGATGGTGATCGTGCTCCCGGTGTATGAGGAAGATCAGCCCGGCGTGCTGTACAACACCGCAGCGGTGATCGACGCCGACGGCACCTACCTGGGCAAATACCGCAAGCACCACATCCCGCACCTGCCGAGCTTCTGGGAGAAGTTCTACTTCCGCCCCGGCAATCTCGGCTATCCGGTGTTCGACACCGCGGTCGGCAAGATCGGCGTGTACATCTGCTACGACCGGCACTTCCCGGAGGGCTGGCGCGCCTACGGCCTCGGCGGCGCCGAGCTGGTGTTCAACCCCTCGGCCACCAAACCCGGTCTGTCCAACCGGCTCTGGGAACTCGAGCAGCCCGCGGCCGCCGCGGCGAATCAGTACTTCATCGCCGCGAACAACCGGATCGGCACGGAGACGGCCGAATTCGGCGACGACGCGGTGACCTTCTACGGCAGTTCGTATTTCGTCGATCCGCGCGGCAACTACGTCGGCGATGTCGCCTCCACCGACACCGACGAACTGGTGATCCGCGAGATCGATCTGGATCTGGTGCGCGAGGTGCGTAGCGACTGGCAGTTCTATCGCGACCGCCGCCCGGACTCCTACGACGCCATCGTGGCGCCCTGAGCGCGGGAGGACCTGTATGGCAACCACTTTGATCACCGGCGGCACCGTCGTCTCGGCGACGGGGCGCGGCGCGGCCGACGTGCTGGTCGACGGTGAACGCATCGTCGCGCTGCTCGAGCCGGGCAGCACGGTGCTCGGCGCGAACCTCGCCGAGACCGTCGACACCGTCATCGACGCGAGCGGCAAGTACGTCATCCCCGGCGGTATCGACGCGCACACGCACATGTCGATGCCGTTCGGCGGCACCACCGCCGCCGACGATTTCGAGACCGGCACCAGGGCCGCCGCCTGGGGCGGCACCACCATGATCATCGACTTCGCGGTGCAGAAGTTCGGTGAGCGGGTGCCGGAGAGCCTGCAGACCTGGCACGACATGGCCGCCGGGCAGTGCGCCGTCGACTACTCGTTCCACCAGATCATCGGCGAGGTGAACAAGGAGTCGCTGGCCGAGCTGCGCAGGCTGCCCGACGAGGGCATCACCAGCTACAAGCTGTTCATGGCCTACCCCGGCGTGTTCTACAGCGACGACGCGCAGATCCTGCGCGCCATGCAGACCGGCGCCGACACGGGCCTGCTCACGATGATGCACGCCGAGAACGGCCCGGCCATCGACGTGCTCGTCGAACAGCTGCTCGCCCAGGGCAAGACCGACCCGTACTACCACGGCGTCGCCAGGGCCTGGCAGCTCGAGGAGGAGGCCACCCACCGCGCGATCATGCTCGCCGATCTCACCGGCGCGCCGCTGTACGTGGTGCACGTGTCGGCCAAACAGGCGGTGGCGCAGCTGGCCGCGGCCCGCGATCGTGGCCGCAATGTGTTCGGTGAGACCTGTCCGCAGTATCTGTACCTCTCGCTCGAGGACAACCTGGGCGCGCCGGGCTTCGAGGGCGCGAAGTGGGTGTGCTCGACACCGCTGCGCTCGCGGGAGGAAGAGCACCAGAACCAGGTGTGGCAGGCGTTGCGCACCAACGATCTGCAGATGGTGTCCACCGATCACTGCCCGTTCTGCATGAAGGGGCAGAAGGACATGGGGCTCGGCGATTTCTCCAAGATTCCCAACGGAATCGGCTCGGTCGAGCACCGGATGGACCTGATGTATCAGGGCGTGGTGGACGGCCGGATCACCCTGGAACGCTGGGTCGAGATCACCTCGACCACCCCGGCCAGGATGTTCGGCCTCTACGGCCGCAAGGGCGTGCTCGCGCCGGGCGCCGACGCCGACATCGTGGTCTACGACCCGAACGGCCACACCTCCATCGGCCTGGGCAAGACCCACCACATGAACATGGACCACTCCGCCTGGGAGGGCTACGAGATCGACGGGCACGTCGACGTGGTGCTCTCGCGCGGCAAGGTCGTGGTCGCCGACGGCGAGTACCGGGGGCGCAAGGGCGACGGGAAGTTCGTGCGCCGCGACCAGTGCCAGTACCTGATCTGAGGAGACGCCATGGAATTCGGAGCGGTACTTCAGTGCGACCCGCCCGCCGCGCGCACCGTGCAGCTGGCGAAACTGGCCGAGGCGCACGGCTTCAGCCACCTGTGGACCTTCGATTCGCACCTGCTGTGGCAGGAGCCGTATGTGCTCTACAGCCAGATCCTGCACGAGACCAAGCGGATCACGGTCGGGCCGATGGTGACCAACCCGGCCACCCGCGACTGGACGGTCACGGCCTCGCTGTACGCCACGCTCAACGAGATGTACGGCAACCGCACCATCTGCGGAATCGGGCGCGGTGATTCGGCCGTGCGGGTGGGCGGCGGGAAACCGACCACGTTGGCGACGCTGCGCGAATCGATCCATGTGATCCGCGAGCTGGCGAACTCGCGGCCGGTCGAATACAACGGCAGCACTTTGCAATTCCCGTGGAGCGCCGGCTCGACGCTCGACGTCTGGGTGGCAGCCTACGGGCCGAAGGCACTGGCCCTGACCGGCGAGGTGGCCGACGGATACATCCTGCAGCTGGCCGATCTCGACATCGCCGAGTGGATGATCGGCACCGTGCGCGCGGCGGCGGCAGCGGCGGGCCGCGACCCGGACTCGATCAAGATCTGCGTGGCCGCGCCCATGTACATCGGCACCGATCGCGCGCACATGCGCGACCAGTGCCGCTGGTTCGGCGGCATGGTCGGCAACCACGTGGCCGACATCGTCGAGCGCTACGGCACCGGCGGCGGCGTGCCGCAGGCACTCACCGACTACATCGAGGGCCGCAAGGGCTACGACTACAACCAGCACGGCCGCGCCGGAAACACCCACGCCGACTTCGTCTCCGACGAGATCGTGGAGCGGTTCTGCCTGCTCGGCACCCCGGAGGAACACATCGCGAAGCTGCGGGCGCTCGCCGATCTCGGCGTCGACCAGTTCGCGGGCTATCTGCAACACGACAACAAGGAGGAGACCTTGCGTGTCTACGGCGAAACGGTGATCCCGCGGCTGCGCCAAGCCGTCACCGCGACGAAGGCGTCGGCATGACCGGGGCGACGGTCGGCGTCGACCTGGACGCGCGCGCCTACGAACTCGACCGCGCCCACGTGTTCCACTCGTGGTCGGCGCAGGGCAGCCTGGATCCGATGGTGCTCTCCGGTGGCCGCGGCTGCAGGGTGTGGGACCACGCGGGCCGCGAGTACCTCGACTTCGCCAGTCAGATGGTGAATGTCAATATCGGGCACCAGCATCCGGTGGTCACCGCCGCGATCGCCGAGCAGGCAGCGCGGCTGACCACCATCGGTCCGGCCGTCGCGAATCTGCAGCGCGGCGAGGCGGCGGCGCGGATCACCGCGCACGCGCCCGAGGGCATGAACAAGGTGTTCTTCACCAACGGCGGCGCCGACGCCAACGAGAACGCGATGCGGATGGCGCGCCTGCACACCGGGCGCGACAAGGTGCTCTCGGCCTACCGGTCCTATCACGGCAACACCGGCGCGGCGGTGGTCGCGACCGGCGACTGGCGCCGGATGCCGAACGAGTACGCGCGCGGCCACGTCCACTATTTCGGGCCGTACCTGTATCGCAGTGAATTCTGGGCGGAGACGCCGGAACAGGAGAGCGAGCGCGCGCTGCGGCACCTGGAGCGGGTGGTGCAGGCGGAGGGGCCGCAGACCATCGCGGCGATTCTGGTGGAGAGCGTGCCGGGCACCGCGGGCATCCTGGTGCCGCCGCCGGGCTATCTGGCCGGGGTGCGCGCCATCGCCGACCGCTACGGCATCGTGCTGATCCTCGACGAGGTGATGTGCGGATTCGGCCGCACCGGACGGTGGTTCGCCTTCGACGGCTACGACGTGACCCCCGACCTGATCACCTTCGCCAAGGGCGTGAACTCCGGCTACGTGCCGGTGGGCGGCATCGTGATCTCGGACGAGATCGCCGCGACCTTCGACGACCGCGTCTTCCCCGGTGGCCTGACCTACAGCGGCCATCCGCTGGCCGCGGCCTCCATCGTGGCGGCGCTGGACGTGATGGCCGAGGAGGGCATCGTCGACAACGCCGAGCGCATCGGGCGCACGGTGATCGGCCCCGCGCTGGACAAGCTCGCCGCCGAGCATCCGATCGTCGGCGAGGTCCGCGGCGAGGGCGTGTTCTGGGCGATCGAACTCGTCGCCGATCGGGTCACCCGCGAACCCGTCGACGCCGCGACCATCGCGCGCGTCAAGGCAGGCCTGGCCGCCAGGGGCGTGCTGGTGTTCGGCGCCGACAACCGGATTCATTTCGTTCCACCCTGCGTGGTCACCGAGGCCGAGGTCGCCGAGGCCGTCGCCGCGCTCAGTGATGTATTGGCCGACACTTTGGAGATCCGATGACGCATCCCACCGACACACTCGAGCACTGGGTCGACGGCAAGCCGTGGACCGGTGAATCCACCCGCACCGCACCGGTGTTCGACCCCGCCCTCGGCGTGCCGCGCCGCACGGTCCGGATGGCCACGGCCACCGACGTCGACGCCGCCGTCAAGGCCGCGGCGGCCGCGTTGCCCGCGTGGCGGGATTCCTCGATCGCGACCAGACACCGCTTCCTGCTGAACTTCCGCGAACTGCTCAACGCCCGCAAGGACGCGCTGGCCGAGATCCTCACCGCCGAACACGGCAAGGTGCTCTCGGACGCGGCGGGCGAGATCGCGCGCGGGCTCGAGGTCGTGGAGTTCACGCTCGCGATGCCGCACCTGCTCAAGGGCGAGTTCAGCCAGAACGCCTCCACCGGGGTCGACGTGTACTCGGTGCGCGAGCCGGTGGGCGTGGTCGGCATCATCAGCCCGTTCAATTTCCCGGCGATGGTGCCGCTGTGGTTCTTCCCGATCGCCATCGCGGCGGGCAACACGGTGGTGCTCAAGCCGAGCGAGAAGGACCCCTCGGCGGCGAACTGGCTCGCGGAGGTGGCTGCCGAGGCCGGCCTGCCGCCCGGGGTGCTCAATGTGGTGCACGGCGACAAGGAAGCCGTCGACGCCCTGCTCACCCATCCCGAGGTCGGGGCCATCTCGTTCGTCGGCTCCACCCCGATCGCCGAGTACGTGTACCGGACCGCGAGCGCCAACGGCAAGCGCGTGCAGGCGCTCGGCGGGGCGAAGAACCACATGCTGGTGCTGCCCGACGCCGACCTCGACCTGGCCGCCGACGCCGCCGTCAACGCCGGTTTCGGCTCGGCGGGCGAGCGGTGCATGGCGGTGAGCGTGGTGCTGGCCACCGAGGCGGTGGCCGACGAACTGGTCACGCGCATCGCCGAGCGGATGAAGGACCTGCGCATCGGCGACGGCCGCCGCGGCTGCGACATGGGCCCGCTGATCACCCGCGAGCACCGCGACAAGGTGGCCGGCTACCTCGACACCGCCGTCAGCGATGCCGCGGAACTGGTGGTCGACGGGCGTGATTCCACCTTCGACGGCGACCCGAACGGCTTCTGGCTCGGCCCGACCCTGATCGACAAGGTGCCGGTGAGCTCGGCGGTCTACCGCGACGAGATCTTCGGACCGGTGCTGTCGGTGGTGCGGGTCGAGGGGTTCGAACAGGCCGTCGAGCTGATCAACGCCTCGCCCTACGGCAATGGCACCGCCATCTTCACCAACGACGGCGGCGCCGCGCGGCGCTTCCAGCGGCAGGTGAACGTGGGCATGATCGGCGTGAACGTGCCGATCCCGGTCCCGGTGGCCTACCACAGTTTCGGCGGCTGGAAGGCGTCGCTGTTCGGCGACGCGAAAGCATACGGCCCCAACGGTTTCGCCTTCTTCACCCAGGAGAAGGCGATCACCTCCCGCTGGCTCGACCCGAGCCACGGCGGCATCGACCTCGGTTTTCCGCGGAACAGTTAGCACGATCGAAGCACTAAGGACATCCGATGACAGAAACTCGGGTACGGCCGTCCGATGACGCGCCGAGCAGTTCCACGCTGGTCAACGACGACTTGGCACCCACTACCAAGGAGACGGCGACCTGGCGTACCTGGGACATCTTCTGCCTCTGGATGACCTCGGCGCACAGCATCGCCAGCTACGGCTTCGCCGTCGGCATGCTCGCGCTCGGCATGACCGGCTGGCAGACGATGCTCGCGCTGTTCGCCGGTGTGCTGCTGCTGTGGCTGGGCAGCAATCTGATCGGCGTCGCGGGGCAGAAGGTCGGGGTGCCGTTCCCGGTCTTCGCCCGCGGCGCGTTCGGGGTGTTCGGCGCCAACATCCCCGCGCTGCTGCGGGCCCTGGTCGCTATCTTCTGGTACGGCATCCAGACCTACCTGGCCTCCACCGCGCTGTTGATCCTGCTGTTGCGGGTGGCGCCCGGCCTCGAATCGCTGACCGGCAACGACGTGCTCGGCCTGTCCACGCTGGGCTGGATCGCGTTCCTGGTGTTGTGGACGGTGCAGCTGGCGATCATCAACTACGGCATGGAGGTGGTGCGCAAGGCCTCCGACTTCGCCGGGCCCGCGGTCTGGATCGGGATGATCGCGCTGGCGATCTGGATTCTCGGCAAGGCCGACTGGAGCATCGATTTCAACGCCCGTGCGGGGGAACCGCTCAGCGGTGGCGCGACGGTCGCGACCTTCGTCGGCGTGGCGTTCCTGATGGTGGCGTTCATGGCGGGTCCGCTGGTGAACTACGCCGACTTCGCGCGCTTCTCGCCGAGCCGTAAGGCGGTGCTGCGCGGCAACGCCTGGGGCATCCCGTTCAACGAGACCGCGTTCGTGGTGCTCTCGATCATCATCGCGCTGGCCACGCTGAAGGTGTACGGCAAGGTGCTCGCCGATCCGGTGGCCCTGGTCGCCGACATCGACAGCGACGTGATCGTGGTGATCGCCGCGGTGCTGTTCGCCACCGCCACCGTGGGCATCAACGTGGTGCTGAACTTCGTCTCGCCCGCCTACGACATCTCCAACGCGGCACCGAAGTACATCTCGTTCCGCACCGGCGGCGTGATCACCGCGCTGCTCTCGATCGTGGTCCTGCCGTGGAAGCTGTGGGAGAACCAGAACTTCATCATCTACTTCCTCGGCGGCGTCGGCGCCCTGATGGGCCCGGTCTTCGGCATCCTCGTCGTCGACTACTACCTGGTGCGCAAGCAGCGCACCGTCCTGGCCGACCTCTACACCGACGACCCCACCGGTAGCTACTGGTACACCCGCGGCTTCAACCCCAAGGCCCTGATCGCCCTGGCCATCGCGGGCCCGATCGCGGTGATCGTCGCCCTCGCCCCCGACTCCGGCAACATCACCGCCCTCTCCTGGCCGGTGGGCGCCACCCTCGGCGCCCTCCTCATGTACGCCCTCAACCTCCGCCGCACCCCGGCAACACGCTGATCGAACCAGGACAGCCCCGGTTTCCGAACCGGGGCTGTCTGCTCGGTTTCAGCGGAAGAGGAGGGCGGCGAGGATGTCGGCGTGGCGGTAGCCGAGGTATTTCTGGACGGTGGGCTCGTCGACGGCTGAGGTGGCGGTGGCGAGGGTGACGACGACGAATTGGTCCTGGGCGCCTGCCTTCCACTTGCCGGTGGCGAAGTCGGCGATGGTGGTGCCCGCGCGGGGTTTCAGTGCCTTCTGATCGATCTCGGCGGCGGCGGTCTTGGCGGTCGCGGCGTCGGGCATGACCAGGATGAACTGGGCGAAACGCAGGGCGCCCGCCTCGGCGGACAGGACCAGTTCGGCGGCGTACTGGCAGCCGAGGGTGGTGAGTTTGCCGTCCTTCTCGATCGGGGCGCAGGTGTCGTGGTCGCGGCCCTCGATCCAGTCGGCGCGCAGCGTCACATCGCCCATCTTGAAGTCCCACGGGCCTTCGTATTCGGTGTAGCTCAGCTTCGCGTCCGCCTTCGGCGGCTTCTTGCTGGTGGTGGTGGGTTTCGCGGTGGACGTGCGCACGGTGTCGGAGACCGGCGTTGCGCCCGATGCCGCCACCGCCGATCCGGCGACCGTGTCCTTCGCGCCGACCACCAGCAAACCCGCGCCGCCGAGCAGGGCGAGGACCAGCATCGATGCCAACACGATCCAGCCCGCGTTGGACTTCGGCGGCTGACCAAGGGGTGGGATCTCCTGCGGCTGGCCATAGCCCATCGGCTGGCCCCACTGCTGTGGATCCTGGTTTCCGGACGGATAGGTCATCGTGAAGCCCCCCTGTCGGCGCGGGGGACTCTGACCTCCCCCGAGTTCGTGCCATCGACCTTACTGCGGTGTTCGAATGCTGTTCACCCGTGGGCACAGCGGGATGGTTAGCGTGACCGGTCATGGGACGTCGGATGACTGCGGTGGTTCTCGGTGCGGTTCTCGCCGGGGTGTGCGCGCCGGCCGGGGTGGCGGAGCCGGGCGCGGTGCGGGTGCTGGGGGAGCAGGTCGTGCCCCACGACCTGGACTTCGGCGGCACTGTCGTCGGTGGCCTGTCCGGCATCGATTATCTGCCTGCCACCGGCGAATTCGTCCTGCTCAGCGACGACAGGTCCGAGAAGAATCCGGCCCGCTTCTACACCGCCCGCATTCCGGTGGGCGATGCCGGGATCGGCGCGGTGGAGTTCACCGGCACGATGCCGCTGCGCCGCCAGGACGGTTCGACATATCCGCCGAAGTCCGTTGACCCAGAGGACATCCGGCTCGACCCGCTGACCGGCGACTACCTCTGGACCCAGGAGGGCGAGCGGGCGGGCGCGGTCCTCGCCGATCCGTCGGTCCGGATCGCGCGCCCCGACGGCGCGTTCGGCGCCGAGCTGCCGATCCCGGAAAACGAACGGATGCGGGCGGATTCGGGCCCTCGCCAGAATCAGGCGCTGGAGGCCGCGACTTTCGCCGCGGGCGGCACCCTGGTCGTCACGGCGCTGGAAGGCCCGTTGCTCACCGACGGACCGACGGCCACCCCGAGCGCCGGTGCCACCACCCGGATCACGGTGCAGACCCGGTTCGGCCCGCTGCTCGCGCAGTACGCGTACCCGCTGGAACCGGTCTTCGCCGAGTCGCTGCCCGAGCCCGGCCAGTCGAGCAACGGCGTCACCGCGATTCTCGCCGCCGATCCGTTCGACCCCACCCGATTCCTGGTCCTGGAACGGGCTTTCGCCAAGGGCGTCGGCAATCGGGTGCGGCTGTTCGAGGTCGAGGTGACCCGGGCGAGCAATGTGCTCGACGCGCCGTTGGCCGGGGCCCGTCCGGTCACCAAGCGACTGCTCGCCGACCTGACCGACCTCGGTGTCGAGGCCGTCGACAACATCGAGGGCATGACCTGGGGGCCGCGCCTGAGCACCGGCGAGAAGACGCTGGTACTGGTCGCCGACAACAACTTCGCCGCCGAACAGCGCACCCAGCTCATCGCCCTCGCCCTGCGCTGACCAGCGACGTCGGCGCGCGAGGCCGCCACAGCGCCGAATCTCCACCCGATGGATGCCGGATCGCGCTAGCTTGGAGTTGTACACCTGCGCCGGTGACGCCGATTCGCTTCGAGGGGTGGTCACATGGATCCGGAAGAGACCCGCATGCAACGCGGGCCGGGCGAGTCGTCACCGGCAGGTACGCACACGCAGCGCGCGCTGGCGCCCGGCGAGGTCGACGAAGCGGTGATCGCCGAACTCGACGCGATGGGTCTCACGGCGGCCAAGGAGATCGGGCGCGGCGGCTTCGGTGTGGTGTACCGGTGCCTGCAGCCCGCGCTGGACCGGGTGGTGGCGGTGAAGGTGCTGTCCTCGGAGATCGATCAGGAGAGCCGGGAGCGGTTCCTGCGCGAGGAACAGGCGATGGGCAGGCTGTCCGGGCACCCGAACATCGTCGACATCCTGCAGGTCGACGTCACCGCGACCGGTCTGCCACTGATCGTCATGCCGTACTGCTCGCGCGGCTCGCTCGAGCGGCTCATCCACGACCGCGGCCCGCTGACCTGGGCCGACACCTTGCGCGCCGGGGTGAAACTGGCCGCGGCGATCGAATCCGCGCACCGGGCCGGCATTCTGCACCGGGACGTGAAACCGGCGAACGTGCTGATCAGCGGGTACGGCGAACCGCAACTCACCGATTTCGGCATCGCCCGCATCCCCGGCGGATTCCAGACCTCGAGCAGCATGATCACCGGCTCGCCCGCGTTCACCGCGCCCGAGGTGCTCAAAGGCCACGAACCGACTGTTCGGTCCGATATCTATGGGCTCGGCGCCACCCTGTTCGCCCTGCTCACGGGCCATGCCGCGTTCGAGCGGCAGGCGGGGGAGAAGGTGGTCGCCCAGTTCCTGCGCATCACCACCCAGCCGGTGCCCGACCTGCGCGCCCAGGACATCCCCGCCGATCTGGCCGCCGCGATCGAGAAGGCGATGTCGCCCGATCCGGCCGAACGCCCCGCCTCGGCCTACGAGTTCGGCGAGCTCCTGCGCGCGGTACAGCGCGCGCACGGCCAGATGCCCGACGAGATGGCCCTGCTCGACACCGAGCTCGACCAGGCCGACGCCCCCGAGTCGCTGAAAGCGGTGACCGCCCGGCACAGCTGGCCGCTGACGCTGCGTCCCGCCGAGACCTCCGGCCCGCGTGGCGGCGGCAATTCCTGCACCCTGCCGCCCACCGCGGCCACCAAGTTCCGGCCGCCGACCCCGGCTCGCGAGCCGTTCCCCCGGCAGCGCCTGCTCGACGTACTGCGCGCGGGCGGCAACCGCAGGCTCGCGCTCATCCACGCCCCCGCGGGCTTCGGCAAGAGCACGATCGCGGCGCAGTGGCGCGCGGATCTGGTCGCGCGCCGGATCCCGGTCGCCTGGCTCGGCGTCGATCAGGACGACGACAGCGAGATCTGGTTCCTCGCCCACCTCATCCAGGCCATCCGGCGGGTGCGGCCCGACGTGGGCAACGGCCTGGAGCAGGTGCTCGAGGAACGTCCCGCCGACGCCGTCGCCTTCGTGATCGCCACCCTGATCGACGAGATCCACGCCAGCGACCGCAGCGTGGTGGTGATCGTCGACGACTGGCATCGGGTGCGTGATTCCGGCGTGCACCGCGCCATGGCGACGTTGCTCGACAACGGCTGCCACCACGTGCGTTTCGTGGTGACCAGCCGCGACCAGTCCGGGCTGCCGATCAGCAGGCTGCGGGTGCGCGACGAACTGGTGGAGCTCGGCGCGGCGGAGCTGCGCCTCACCGAGGCCGAGACGCGCCAGATCCTGGTGGAGCGCAACGGTTTCGCACTCACCGACGAGCAGGTCGAGCAGATCCATCTGGCGACGGAGGGCTGGCCCGCCGCCATCCAGCTCGTCGGCCTGACGTTGCGGGGCAAGGCCGATCCGGCCGCGCTGCTCGGTCAGCTCGCCGAGGGCGGGCACGGCATGCGGGAGTACCTGGCCGAGAACGTGCTCGACAGCATCGAACCGGACCTGCTCGAATTCCTGATGGCGATCTCGGTCGTCGAGCGGGTGAGCGGCTCGCTCGCGGCGGTCCTCGCCGACGTGCCCGACGGCGCGGGCCTGCTGGAGCAGGCCGAGCAGCGCGAACTGTTCCTGCACCGGATCGAGCACGACCCGGAGTGGTACCGGATGCAGCCGCTGTTCGCCGAGCACCTGCGTGCCCGGCTGGAGCGCGTGCATCCGGGGCGATCGAAGGTGCTGCACCGCAAGGCCTCCCGCTGGTACGCCGAGCATCAACTGCTGCGCAAGTCGGTCGATCACGCGCTGGCCGCCACCGACCTCAAGCTCGCCGCCGACCTGCTGGAGAGCGGCGGCATGGACCTGATCGACGGTTCCCGGCTCGCCACCCTGCTCGGCAGCGTGTCGAAACTGCCGGTGCAGCAGGTGACCTCGCGCTCGAAGCTGTTGATGGCGGTGGCCAGGGCGAACATGAATCTGCAGCAGACGGGCACCGCGCGCACCGCGCTGGGCAGGCTGTCGAACCTGCTCGCCCGCGGCGGCGGCGAGCCGGAACTGGCCGAACAGCGCTGCGCCGCGACGGTTCTCGACGCGGCCGACCGGGTGGCCCACGACGACACCGCCGAGGTCGTCGAACGCCTCACCCCCTGCCTCGACGCGCCCGACGAGCTGCCCGCCTGGATCGTCTCCACCGCGGCCAACCTGGTGTCGTTCGTCCGGCTCTGCGATTTCGACTTCGACGGCGTGACCGAGATGCAGGACTGGGCCGCCGACTACCACGTGCGCTCCAAGGACCCGCTCGGTCCGGTCTTCGGGCTGTGTGCGCGCGGTGACGCCGCCTATGAACAGCTCGACATCGCCACCGCCACCGAATGTTTCGAGCTGGCCTACGAAACGGCGCGGGCGCGCTCCGGCCCGCGTTCTGACGCGGTGCGCGTGGCCGCCGCCCTGCTGGGCGAACTGGCCTATCGGCGTGGCGATCTCGCGGAGGCCGACCGGCTCCTCGACGAGAGTCACGAACTGCTCACCAGGGTCGGGCCGGTCGATTTCCAGATCGCGACCTTCGTGATCGGCGCGCGGGTGAAGGCGGCGCTCGGCGACCAGTACACCGCGGCCGCGCGCCTCGACGAGGGCGCCCGGGTGGCGACGGAGAACGGCTTGGCCAGGCTCGACGCGCACGTACGCGCCGAACGATCCCGGCTCGGCCTGAGCAATGGCGACGGCGCCGAGCGCGTCGTCACCGAGGTGTCCGGCAACGGCAAACGTCATCGCTCCGGCGCTGCGGCGCTCATCGCGGAGGCTCGCGAGTTCGCCCAGATCAGGGCACTGCTCGCCGAACAGCGCCTGCGCGCCGACGACCGGGCCGCCCGGTACGCCAGGGTGCTGTACTCGCGGCTGCTCGAACAGTCACGCCCCCGCGCGGAAATGGACGCGACCCTGCTGCTCGCCGAGTGCCTGGCCGCGGCGGGCTGGGTCGGCGAGGCGACCGGGCTCGTCCTGCCGGTGCTGCGCACCTGCGCCGACCTCGGCTGGACCAGGCCGCTGCTCGACGCCGGGCCCGGTGTCGTCGGCCTGCTGCACGTGCTGCGCACGCAAGCCCACGACGGGCAACCCCATCCCATCCTGAACGAGGTGCCCGCCCACTTTCTCGACGAACTGCTCGGCTGAGCTCGGGCCGACCCGAGCTCAGCCGCGGCCTACGGCTGCCACCAGGGGCGCAGCGGCACCTGCCAGGCACCGTCGGCGCCCAGCTTCACGCCGAGCACGTGGTGCAGCTGAACCACGTTGCGCTGGAAGCCGAGTCGACAGCCTGCCATGTACAGGCCCCACACCTTGGCGGTGCCCTCGCCGACCTCTTCGACGCACGCGTCCCAGTTCGCCACGAGGTTCTTGCACCATTCGTGCAGGGTCAGCGCGTAGTGCTCGCGCAGGTTCTCCTCGTGCAGCACCTCGAGCCCGATGTTCTGGATCTCGGAGATGATGCGGCCCGAACCGATCAGCTCGCCGTCGGGGAAGACGTAGCGGTCGATGAAATCGCCCGCCTTCGTGGTGCGGGTGTTGTCCGGCCGGGTGATGCAGTGGTTGAGGAACAGGCCGCCGTCGCGCAGCTTGTCCTTGATGAAGCCGAAGTAGAACGGGTAGTTGTGCACACCGATGTGCTCGGTGAGCCCGATCGAGGACACCGCGTCGAATTCGCCCTCGACGATGTCGCGGTAGTCGCTGTGCCTGACTTCGGCGAGCTCGCCGAGCCCCTCCTCGGCGATCTTCTGCTGGGCCCAGGCGGCCTGCTCGGCCGACAGCGTCGCGCCGATCACCTTGACCCCGCGCCGGGCCGCGTAGCGCACCATGCCGCCCCAGCCACAGCCGATGTCGAGCAGCCGGTCGCCCTCCTTCAGCCGTAGCTTGTCGAAGATCAGCCGGTACTTGTTCTCCTGCGCCTGTTCCAGGGTCCAGTCGGGGTCGCCGTAGACCGCGCAGGTGTAGGTCATCGACGGGCCGAGCACGTACTCGTAGAACGTGTTGGAGACGTCGTAGTGGTGGTGGATGGCCTCGGCGTCGCGAGTCTTGGAGTGGCGCAGGCCTTCCAGCGCGATCCGGCGCCAGCGCGGCAGTGTCTCCTGCGGCGGCGGCGCGATCGGCTTGAGGCGTTCCCACCCGAGCGAGCGCGCGATGGTGACCAGCGACAGCGCCGAGGGCCGATGGAACTTCATGGCCTGCATGGCCTTCAAGATGTCGTACGGGTCGCCGGGGTGCACCCCCTCGGCCGCCATGTCGCCGGCGATGTAGGCGCGGGCCATGCCGAGATCGCCCGGCGCCGAGGCCAGATAGTTGATCCCGCGCGGGTTCTTGATGTCGAGGGTGTAGGGCGAGTTCTCCGGCCCGGTCGCGCTGCCGTCGTAGGCCCGCAAGCGGATCGGGATCTCACCGTCGATGAGCGTCTCGAACACCTCGGCAATGCTGAGCCGGGTTCCCAGCTCGGCGAAGACCTCGGATCGGTCCTTGAATGTCGTCACTTGCGTTGCACCGCCTTCGAATACAGATTCAGCAGTCGTTGGTCCGGGTCGTAACGTTTCTTCAGTTCGGTGTAGGTCTCGCCGCCGTAGAGCACGGCGAATTCGTCCTCGGCGTAGTACGAGTCCGAGTACAGCGACTTGTGCCCGTCGAATTCGGACACGATCTTCTCGATCGCGCGGTTGGCCGCCCCCTCCGGTTCACCCGGCGTGGTGGGCACGGCGGACCAGAATCCGACGTTGACGTAGGTGCGCCGCGGCTCGAGCGGGTACAGCGGCCACGGGCGGTCGCCCGCGGGAGTGTCCGCGGTGTCGCGCAACCGCAACGGGCACAACCAGATCGGCTCGATCGGTATTTCCCGCAGGAACCACTCGACGAAGTCGGCGGTGCGGTGCACCGGCACCTCGATGTCCTGGACCACGCGCTCCTGCGGTGGGTTGCCCTTGCGGGCTTCCAGCCGGTCACCGATGTGGTACTTGCGATCGAGGGCGACCAGCTTCCAGTAGAAACTGCTGCGCCGGTAGGCCTTCGGCCAGAAGCGGCGGATCTTCGGGTTCTGGGTGCCGAAGGCCCGTGAGCACCAGAACCAGTCGGTGTCCCACCGCCACAGGTAGTCGTGGATGGTCAGCCGGTCGCGCGTGACGCCCTCGGCGTGCTGGATGGACCGGTAGTAGATGTCCATCCCGGTGTAGTCGCTGACGGGGCCCGGCTCGTCGGTCTGCCGACCGAGGGTGAGATAGCTCTCGGTGGCGGTGAAGACCACGCCGTCGAGGTAGTCGACCCGCTCGCCCTGGTAGCTGCGCTCGGTGACGATGCGCTCCAGCTCGGCTTCCAGTTCGCGCAGGTCGTGGAAGCGCACGTGCCGCAGCGCGACGTAGGGCTGGACGGGCTCGAGCTCGATCTTCAGGCGGACGGTGTAGCCGAGCGTGCCGTAGGAGTTGGGGAAGCCGCGGAACAGGTCGGCGGTGTCGTCGTCCGGGCGGACGGTGACGATCTCGCCGGAACCGGTCAGCACGTCCATCTCCAGCACCGATTCGTGCGGCAGGCCGTTGCGGAACGAGGTCGACTCGATGCCGAGGCCGGTGACCGCGCCGCCCAGGGTGATGGTCTTGAGCTGGGGCACCACGAGTGGCGCCAGCCCGTAGGGCAGGGTCGCCGCGACCAGGTCCTCGTAGGTGGTCATGCCTGCCACGTCGGCGGTACGCGCCTTCGGGTCGACGGCGATCACCTGGCCGAGCCCGGACACGTCGAGGCCGGGCGCGGTGGTCGCCGCCCTGGCCCGGAACAGGTTCGATGTCTTCTTCGCCAGCCGGACGACGGCGCCGGGTGGAATGGCGCGATAGCTGGCAAGCAATCGCTCCACACCCGCTCGGTGCGCGGCATATCCGGACTCGCGTGCGGCCGGTTCGTGACCAGCCCTACCCAAAAGACTCAGTGCCACACGTTCGACGCTAGTACGACCGTGCCTGTCCGGCCACCGGATATGTCCGCGCGGCGAGGAAATGTCACTCAGCTGTTTCCCACTCGTCGAACCTGGTCGGGCGACTCGTAGCCGGGCAGGGCAGGATGTAACCCGGTCGATTTCGCACCCCCGACAAGGAGTCAACAGTGGGACAGGTCAGCGCAAGCAGTTCGATCACCGTCGCCGCGGATCCGCAGCGCACGCTCGAGGCGATCGGTGACTACGAGACGGTCCGCCCGCGCATCCTCTCCTCGCACTACCGCGACTACAAGGTCGTCGAGGGTGGCAAGGGTGCGGGCACCGTCGTGGAGTGGACCCTGCAGGCCACCGAGAAGCGCTCGCGCAACGTGCGCGCGAACGTCACCGTGTCGGACTCGATCCTCACCGAGCGCGACACGAACTCCTCGATGGTCAACACCTGGACCGTCACCCCGGACGGCGCCGGTTCGCAGGTCACCCTGCGCACCACCTGGACCGGTGCGGGTGGGATCTCCGGGATCTTCGAGGGCATCTTCGCCCCGCTCGGCCTGAAGAAGATCCAGGCCGAGGTGCTGGGCAACCTGGCGAGCGAGCTCGCCTGACCTCACTCCTTGCCGATGTCGAAGAGGTTTCCTTCGGGATCGGCGAGGGTGGCCCACTGCTGGCCGTATTCGTCGAAGTCGCCGATGTGCTTGGCGCCGAGGCCGATCGCGCGGTCGACGTGCTCGCGCCAGTCGGCCGCGTGCAGGTCGAGGTGGACGACGTTCTTGCCCGGCGTCTTGTCCGGGACCTGGATGAACATCAGCACCGGCGCCGCGCCCTCGGTCTGGCCGACGGTGGCGAAGAATTCCGACGCCTCCGGGTCGACGGTGCGTTCCAGCAGCTGGGCGTAGAACTGCGCGAGCGCGCCCGCGTTCGCGCAGTCGTAGGTGATGTTGTCGATGGTGAGACTCATGGGTTTTCTCCTTCGGTGAGTGGCCAGCACACTTCGGTGCGGTACTGGGTGGGATCGCTGGTGATGTCGGGTCCGACGAGATAGCGCTCGCGGACCGGTCGGCCGGGCGCGACGGTGTCGTGCTCGGCGACATGGCTGCCCAGGGCGCCGTAGGTGCGGTCGAAGTCCTCGAACGCGCCGGTGTGCACCGCGATGGCGAAGCGCTGGGCGGTGAATTCGGTGATCGCGAGGCCGGCGGGCGGGGTGAGCGTCGCGCCGGGGGGCAGCGGCACGTAGGCCGTGACCTCGCCCCTGTCCTCGGTGAAGAATTCGGTCGAATAGGTCGCGCCCGCAACGCCTCCCGGTGTCACCCCGGCTGCGAGCAGGCCGGTGTAGAGGCGCTCGAACGCCTGGCCGCACCAGGCGGAGATCGCGCTGTGGTCCACCCGCTCGGTGACCGTGAGCGCGGTGAACGCGGGCTCGACGCGATAGTCGACCCGCAGCGGTGGCGCCGGTGTGGTGAGCAGGGCGCGCAGCGAGGCGACCACGTCGCGGGTGCGCTGCAATTCCGCTTCCATCCTGGTCAGATGCGCGCGCAGGGCGGCGTCGCGGTCGGCCGGGTCGGCGGCGGCGAGGACCGTGCGGATGTCGGGGAGCGGCATGTCGAGGTCGCGCAGGCGGCGGATCAGGTGGGCCCGATCCACCTGGTCGGTGGAGTAGCGCCGGTAGCCGGTGCCCGCGTCCACCGCGACCGGCTCCAGGAGCTCGATCTCGTGGTAGTAGCGCAGGGTCTTGACGCTCAGATGGGTGAGGCGGGCGAACTCGCCGATCGCCACGGTCGCTGTCATGTGCACAAGACAACACCCTCCAGTGGCGGGAGGGTCAACACCGCGATGCTGTCAAGGAGACCGGACGGCACTCGGCGCAGGTCGGGGCGAACGGTTTGTCCGATTTCGTCGTTCTACTGGGCCGATTCGCATATGTTGTTGACCACAACATATCGAGAGTGGTCCACGTCACAGTGCTCTGAGTGGCAGGACCGCGGTTCGGGAAGGTCACCGTGATGAGGACGAACAACCGGAAGTTCCGCCTTGGGCACGCCGCCGTGGCGCTGGCACTGTCCGGCGCACTGACGCTCACCGCCTGCGGATCGAACAGCAGCGGCGGCGACGAAGCCGACCCGGCCTCGGGTGGCAGCGGCGGTCCGACGGTGGGCGTGATCCTGCCCGAGACCGCCACCTCGGCCCGCTGGGAATCCTTCGACAAGCCCATGCTGCAGCAGGCCCTGCGCGCCGAGGGCTTCGACGCCGACGTGCAGAACGCCCAGGGCGATGTGCAGAAGTTCACCACCCTCGCCGACGGCATGATCGCCAAGGGCGTGAAGGTCCTCATCATCGCCGCGATCAACAGCGAGGTCGGCGGCGCGGTCGCGGCCAAGGCGAAGAAGGCCGGTATCCCGACCATCGACTACGACCGCCTCAACCTGGGCGGATCCTCCGACTACTACGTGTCCTTCGACAACGTGAAGGTCGGCGAGCTGCAGGGGCGGGCCCTCGCGGACGCGCTGAAGACCAAGCCGGGCGCCGAGGTCGTCGAGATCGAGGGCGCGCCCACCGACAACAACGCCACCCTGTTCCACCAGGGCCAGCAGAACGTGCTGAAGCCGCTCTACGACAACGGCACGCTGAAACTGGTGCGCTCCCAGGCCATCGACGGCTGGGACAACCAGAAGGGCGGCACCACCTTCGAGCAGATCCTCACCGGCAACGGCGGCAAGGTCGACGGCGTGGTCGCGGCCAACGACGGGCTGGCGGGCGCGGTGATCACCGTGCTGAAGAAGAACGGGCTCAACGGCAAGGTCCCGGTCACCGGCCAGGACGCCACCGCCGAGGGCCTCAAGGCCGTGCTGCGCGGCGACCAGTACATGACCGTGTTCAAGCCCATCCTCGGCGAGGCGCAGACCGCCGCGAAACTCGCCGCCGCGCTGGCCAAGGGCGACAAGGCGGCCGCGGACGCGCTGGCGGTGGACGTGAGCCAGGATCCCAAGGGCAAGCGCGAGGTGAAATCGGTACTGCTGCAACCGCAGACCGTGACCCGCGCCGACGTCAAGGTCGTCGTGGACGCCGGATTCGTCAAGGCCGCCGACATCTGCGGCGGCGACCTGGCGGCGGCCTGCACCGAGCTCGGGATCAGCTGAGGGCCGAGGACATGAGCGAGCCGCTACTCCGGATCACCGGGCTGAACAAGAGCTTCGGGCCGGTCCACGTGCTGCACGACGTCGATCTCACCGTGCCCGCCGGTGAGGTCACCGCGCTGGTCGGCGACAACGGCGCGGGCAAGAGCACGCTGGTGAAATGTGTTGCCGGGATCCATGGTTCGGACTCCGGGGAGGTGCGCTTCCGCGGCGAGCCGGTGCACCTGCGCGGACCCAAGGACGCCGCCGAACTCGGCATCGAGGTGGTCTACCAGGATCTGGCGCTGGCCGACAATCTCGACATCGTCGGCAACATGTTCCTCGGCCGAGAACGCGGCAAGCCGTGGTTGCTGGACGAGGCGAGCATGGAGGAGGCGGCGCGGCGCACCCTGGCCTCGCTGGGCGTGCGGACCGTGAAGTCGGTGCGCACCCCGGTGTCCGCGCTCTCGGGCGGGCAGCGGCAGACCGTCGCCATCGCCAAGGCGGTGCTGTGGAACAGCAATCTGGTGCTGCTCGACGAGCCGACCGCGGCGCTGGGCGTCGCCCAGACCAGGCAGGTGCTCGACCTGGTCCGGCGCCTGGCCGAGCAGGGCCTCGGCGTCGTGCTGATCAGCCACAACCTGGCCGACGTGTTCGAAGCCGCGGATCGGATCGCGGTGCTGTACCTGGGCCGGATGGCCGCCCAGGTGCGCACCGCCGACGTGACGCACGGGCAGGTCGTCGAGCTGATCACGGCCGGTCGCTCGGGTGATCTCGGGCTGGCGCGACCCGAGGCGGTGGTTCTGTGAGCGAGGTGGTGGAGAAGCGGGAAACGGCCGTCACCGATTTCGGGATCGACACCACGACCCGCTCGACCAGGGAGGCGCTCGGCGACTACGTGGCGCGGCTGCGCGCGGGCGAGATCGGTTCGCTGCCTGCGCTGCTGGGGCTGGTCGCGCTGATCGTGCTGTTCTCGGTGCTGTCGGACGTGTTCTTCTCGCTGAACAACATCGCCAACCTGCTCGCGCAGGGCGCCGGGCAGACGATCATCGCGATCGGCATCGTCTACGTGCTGCTGATCGGCGAGATCGATCTGTCGGCGGGCACGGCGTCGGGGGTGGCGGGCGCGGTGCTGGCCATGCACTACGTCGAAGACGGAAACCTCATGGCGGGCATGGGATCCACGGTCTTCGTCATCTTCAACGCGCTGCTCGTGCTCGGCGCGGTACTCGCGGCGCTGCTGCGGATCTGGCCCGGCGTGGCCATGTCGCTGCTCGGGGTGGCGATCACGGTCATCGGGTTCGAGGCGAATCCGTGGGTGGAGATGCTGCTCGCGGTGTGCGTCGGCGCGGCCATCGGCTGCATCACCGGCTTCCTCATCGCGAAGATCGGGATGCCCTCGTTCGTGGTGACGCTGGCGTTGTTCCTGGCCTGGCAGGGCGTGATCCTGCAGCTCATCGGCGAGGGCGGGGTGCTCGGCATCAGCTCCTCGCCGGTGCTGGACCAGGTCGCCAACGGCAACCTGTCGACGGTGGGCAGCTGGGTGCTGTTCGTGGTGGCCGCCGGTGGCTACGCGGCGGTCACCCTGGGCGGGCACTTCCTGCGGCGGCGGCGCGGGCTGGTCACCGGGCCGACGCCGCTGGTGCTGGCGAAGGTGGTGGCGCTCACCGTCTTCGCCGCGGTGGTGACGGCCGCGCTCACGGTGAACCGCTCGCCGAACGACCTCGTCGAGATCTCCGGGGTGCCGTACGTGGTTCCGATCGTGCTGGCGTTGCTGGTGGTCGGCACCTACGTCCTCAACCGGACGACCTACGGCCGCCACATCTACGCGGTCGGCGGCAACGCGGAGGCGGCCAGGCGGGCCGGGATCAACGTGACCCAGCTGCGGGCGAGCGTGTTCGTCATCTGCTCGGCGTGCGCGGCCGTCGGGGCGATCGTCTACTCGTCGAAGGTCGGCTCGGTCGATCCGCAGGCGGGCGGGCTCAACACCCTGCTGTTCGCGGTGGGCGCGGCGGTGATCGGCGGCACCTCGCTGTTCGGCGGCCGCGGCCGGGTGGCCGACGCGGTGATCGGCGGCGCGGTGCTCGCGGTGGTCTCCAACGGTCTGGGCCTGCTGGAACAGCCGGCGGCGGTGGTCTCCATCGTCACCGGGCTGGTGCTGTTGCTGGCCGCCTCGGTCGACGCGTTGTCGCGGCGGCGCGCGGCGGTGGCGCAACGGTGAGCGCCGCAGTGGTATTCAAGAGGCCATGACCGTCGCCCGACCGGACGAGGTGCGCCGCTTCAACCGGTCGAGCCTCCTGCGCCTGCTGCACCTCGGCGGCCCCGCCACCCGCGCGGCACTGGCCACCGAACTCGGGCTCAACCGCTCCACCATCAAGATGCTCGTCGACGCGCTGGCCGAGAGCGGACTGGTGGAGGAGCGGGTGCCCCGGCTGGCGCGCGGGGCGGGCCGCCCGTCGCTGCTCGTCCTGCCGCAACCGCAGGCCGCGGTGGTGCTGGCGGTCGACGTGCAGGTCGAGCACGCGGGCATCGCGCTGGTCGGCTTCGGCGGGCAGATCCTCGGCCGCAACAGCTGGAATCTGCATGGGCGACAACGGCAACCGGCCGAAGTCATCACCCACATCGCCGAGTCGGCCACCCTGCTGGCCGCGGACCTCGGCGTGCGTCCGGTGGCCGCCGGGGTGTCGGTACCCGGTGTCGTGCGCCGTGCCGACGGTTTGGTGCACGACGCCGCGAACCTCGACTGGACCGACGTGGCGCTCGGCGTACGGCTGACCGGCGTGCTCGGCATCCCGGTGGTGGTCGGCAACGACGCCGAGCTGGGCGCGCTCGCCGAATACGCGCGCGGCGCCGGACGCGGGGCAGGCGACACCGTCTTCGTCTCCGCCGACGTCGGCGTCGGCGGCGGCCTCATCTCCCAGGGCACGCTGCTGCGCGGCGCCGCCGGATACCTCGGCGAGATCGGGCACATGACGGTGCGACCCGACGGCAGGCCCTGTCACTGCGGTAACGCCGGCTGCTGGGAGACCGAGGTCGGCGAGGCCGCGCTGTGCCGGGCGCTCGGCCGGTCCGAGCACGGACCGCGCGGCGCCATCGTCGCGGAGTTGCGTTCCCTGCCCGGCGACGGCGGGCCGGCGCTCGCCGAATACCTGGACTGGCTGACGCTCGGCCTGGTCAATGTCGTCAACATCCTCGGACCGGAACTGCTGGTCCTCGGTGACCTGTTCACCGCGCTGCCCGACGCCGCCGTGGCAGCGGTCGGTGGCGAGGTCCGCAGGCGCAGCATGGTGAGCAGGGCGATCGGCGGCGTGCGGATCGAGAAGTCACGCCTCGGCGCGGACTCGAAGCTGCTCGGCGCCGCCGAGGCGGCCTTCGACGGCGTGATCGGGATGCTCTGACTCAGGCCGGGGCCAGCACGAACGCCGCGAGCAGCGGCCAGTCGTTCTCGCGCCACCACGAGTAGCCGAACCAGACGCCCGGTGCGATCTCGCGGATCTCGTCGTAGACCTGCGGTGTCGGCGACGGCGCGTAGTTCAGCGCCCAGGCGGGCCCGCCGTCGAGGATCGAGGGCGCGCGGTACACGTCGGCGGGGAACGCCTCGATGCCCGCCCCCGTGACGCGGTTGGTCAGGCTGCCCCCGTCGGCGCCGGTGCGGAACACCTTGCCGATCCACAGGGCCGAGGCCGTCGGCGCGAACTGCGGCGGCCGGGTCACCCAGCCGTTCGTGGTCCCCGACGGCACCGCCCCCGCCTGCGCGTCGCGATAGATCTGATCCTGCTGGGCGACATCACAGCGAAACCGCAGCGAATCAAGGGTCGCCGCCGAATTGCCCGGATCGACCACGCAGCCGCCGCCGTAGTCGGTGACGGGCTCGGCCGATGCCACCGGTGCCAGGACAACCAGGGCTGACGCGACTATCGAGGCAGCGGCGAGCGAAGTGCGGAAGGCCTTCATCTGTTCTCCCTACGATTGCTGTACCCAGTTCGACCCCGTCCGATCCTAGGTGTGTCCCGCGCGGCGCGATCCGCGCCGGAGAGTCAGCAATCAAGCTGTTACCAGGCAGATCATGGATAACGGCCCGGTCGGTACGCGTCGCGGGCGACCCGGGTGTGGGAGTATCCCGGCGGCGCGTGAGGACTACGCTTGACGCGGACGAAACTTCTGAGAGGACGTGCTGGTGCAACCCGATGGCGGTCAGTTCGATATGCAGGCCCTGCTGGCCCAGGCTCAGCAGATGCAGCAAGCGGTGATGCAGGCGCAGGCCGAGCTCGCCGAGTCCGAAGTGCAGGGTCAGGCCGGTGGCGGCCTGGTCCAGGCCACCATCAAGGTGAGCGGCGAGGTCCAGTCGCTGACCATCGATCCCAAGGTCGTCGACCCGTCCGATGTCGACGGGCTGCAGGACCTGGTGATCGGCGCGATCAACGACGCCATGGCCAACGCGCAGAAGCTGGCCGCCGAGCGGCTCGGCCCGCTCTCGCAGGGCCTCGGCGGCGGCTCGATGCCCGGTCTGCCCGATTTCTGATGTATGAGGGGCCGGTTCAGGATCTGATCGACGAGCTGGGCAAGCTGCCCGGTGTCGGTCCGAAGAGCGCGCAGCGCATCGCCTTCCACCTGCTGCAGGTGGAGCCGCCGGAGATCGACCGGTTGCAGGCGGCCCTGCAGAAGGTGCGCGACGGCGTGCAGTTCTGCGTCTCGTGCGGCACCGTCGCCGACGGCGAACTGTGCCGGATCTGTGCCGACCCGCGCCGCGACCGCACCATGATCTGTGTGGTCGAGGAACCCAAGGACGTGCAGGCGATCGAGCGCACCCGCGAGTTCCGTGGTCGCTACCACGTGCTCGGCGGTGCGCTCGATCCGCTCAGCGGCGTCGGTCCCGACCAGCTGCGGATCAGGGAACTGCTGACCCGCATCGGCAACCAGGACGACGGCGTCGACGTGAGCGAGGTGATCATCGCGACCGACCCGAACACCGAGGGCGAGGCGACGGCCACCTACCTGGTGCGCATGCTGCGCGATTTCCCCGGGCTCACCGTCACCCGGCTGGCCTCCGGCCTGCCGATGGGCGGTGACCTGGAGTTCGCCGACGAGCTGACCCTCGGCCGCGCGCTGTCCGGCCGCCGCGCGCTCTAGAGCTTGACCCTGTCCCAGGTGAGCTCGGCGCCCGCGTCGGGCCGCTCGCTCGCCCAGTCCCAGATGACCTGGGCGACCTGCTGCGGATCGTCGCTGCTGGTGCCGAAGTGCTGCTCGGGCGACCCGTCGCGATACTCGAGGATGTAGCCGCCGTCGGGGTCGCGATAGGTCTGGATGTAGCGCTGCTCGCCGCGTTCGACGATCAGGTACGGATTCGGTTCGGCCAGTCCGGCGACCCAGCGGTACGCCAATTCCCGGGTGAGATAGGGGAATTCGCCCGCGCCGCCATGGGTGACGCGGACCGGGATGTGCTTCCACGGGTCGATCAGCCAGGTGAGCTGCGGATCGTAGAGCGCGTACTCGCGCGGGGTGGCGAGCTCGAAGAGCAGGTTGCGGACGAACCCGACCGCGTCGTACGGCGAGGGGACGTAGAGGGTGGTCCCGTTCGCGCCGCCGACGGATTCGACGCTGAGAAACGTGTCGTCGACGGGCAGTTCGGCGTTGCGGGCGTTGAGGGCCGCCGCGATCTCTTCGATCTCCGGCGACGCGGGCAGACCTTCCTGGCTCGCCAGGTACTCGTCGACCTCGTTGACGGAGTTGGCGACGCAGGACGGCAAGAGGATGTGGTCGTAGCTCACCCGATCCAGCGTACGGTGTGTTGCCTGCGGGTTTCGACATGATGCCCGTCGGGAAACGCCCGCTCCATCGGCACGCCCGGGGCGGGTGGGCTGTGGTCAACTTGTCGCATGGGCATCAAGGTGTCGCTCGAACACCGGACCGCGTACTCCTTCGATCGTCTCGTCGAGGTGCATCCGCACGAGGTACGGCTGCGGCCTGCCCCGCACTCGCGGACCCCGATCGAGGCCTACTCGCTCCAGGTCACCCCGGCCGCGCATTTTGTGAACTGGCAGCAGGACGCGTTCGGCAATTTCGTTGCGCGCCTGGTGTTCCCGGAGCCGACCGAGGAACTGTCGATCACGGTGGGGTTGATCGCCGACCTCGAGGTGGTCAATCCGTTCGACTTCTTCGTCGAGGACTACGCCGAGTACTTCCCGTTCGCCTATCCCGAGGCGCTGGCCACCGATCTCGAGCCGTATCTGCGACCGGTCGACGAGGGCGAACCCGGCTCGGGGCCGGGGGAGTTGCTGCGGGACTGGGTGCGGGTGCACGGTCCGAAGGGGCGGATTCGGGTCATCGACTACCTGGTCGAACTCAACTACGCGCTGCGGAACACCGTGGACTACACGGTGCGGATGGAGCCGGGGGTGCAGACGCCCGACCACACGCTGCGGACCAAGCTCGGGTCCTGCCGTGATTCGGCCTGGCTGCTCGTCGGCGTCCTGCGTGAACTCGGATTGGCCGCGCGGTTCGTCTCGGGCTATCTGGTGCAGCTCACCTCGGACACGCCGTCGCTGGACGGACCGTCCGGGCCGAGCGCCGACTTCACCGACCTGCACGCCTGGACCGAGGTGTACATCCCCGGTGCCGGCTGGATCGGCATGGACCCCACCTCGGGACTGTTCGCGGGGGAGGGGCACATTCCGCTGGCCGCGACCCCGCATCCCGGCGCGGCCGCCCCCATCACCGGCGCCACCGGGATCACCGAGGCGACGCTCGAATTCAGCAATGTGGTGCGCCGGGTGCACGAGGACCCGCGAGTCACCCTGCCCTACACCGAGTCCCAGTGGGAACGGATCACGGCCTCCGGCGCCGCCATCGACAAGCGGATGGCCGCCGCCGATGTCGGCCTCACCATGGGCGGCGAACCCACCTTCGTCTCCGTCGACGACCAGATGAGCGCCCAGTGGACCACCGACGCCGACGGCCCACACAAACGCGAACGCGCCGTCGACCTGGCCGACCGGCTGCGCGCGATCTACGCCCCCACCGGCATCGTGCAGTACCGCCAGGGCAAGTGGTACCCCGGAGAGCCGTTGCCCCGCTGGGAGATCGCCATCGCCTGGCGCGCCGACGGTGAACCGGTCTGGACCAGACAGGACCTGCTCACCGACCCCTGGACCCCGGTCTCGCACCCACCCCAGGTCGACGGCCGAGATCGCAGCAGCCCTGCCCCGAGCACCGAACTCGACGCCCCCGCTGTCACCCCGCCGGCCGATCCGCCTACTTCGGCCGCTGAACTCGGCGAGCCCGCTGCCGCCCCGACCGGCGACGCGCCTACCGCGGATGCCGAACTCGCCGAGCCCGCCGCCCCACCCGCCGCTGCGGAACCCGCCCACCTTGCGCAACCCGCCACGCTGCCTGCATCCGCGTCGTCTGTCGCTGCGCAACCCTGTGCCGCACAGTTTGCCGACGGTTCGCCTGCCGCCGCGCAGTCCGTCACTGCGAAACCCGCTGCGGCCCCGCCTACCGATGCCCAGCCTGTTGACGCCGCATCCGCCGACGCGCAGTCTGTCGCTGCACAACCAGCCGCCGTTCCGCCTGTCGACCCCTCGTCCGGCGATACGCAACCCGCTGCCGCGCAGCTTGTCGATGTCCAACCTGCCGACGCTCAGCGTGCCGAGGTCACGGATCGCCCCGGAACGATCGTGTCCGAGGGGGTCGGTCCGGTCGGCGGAGTGTCGTCCGCCCTGCTCGCTGACGAAGGCGCTGCGGAACCTGCCGTGGCGCAGGAAAGTCCGGCTGCCGATTCTGCTGCGAAGGCGACGTGGTTCGAGACTGTGTCGTCGCGGCTGTGGGCCATGGTTGGGCTGGGGCGGAAGGCTGCTGCGGGGGCGGCGGTGCAGCCCGCGCGTGTGCAGCAGCAGAACACCGCGGGGGTGGTTCGGGCTCGGGTGGCGGCCGCTGATGTCGATGCGGCGCGTGAGCTGATCGCGCGGGTCGCGGAATCGCTCGGGCTGCCCGAGGGGCAGGTGCGGCCTGCCTTCGAGGATCCGCTGGCGCGGCTGGTGGCGACGGTGACGGCGCCCTACGGGGAGCCGCCGGAGGCCGATCTCGATCCGGCCGACGATTCGCCGCTGGCACGCCGGACGCTGCTCGGCCGGCTCGACGAAGCCGTCACCGTGCCGACCGCCTACGTGCTGCCGATCCATCGCCGTGCCGACGGCGCAGGGTGGGCCAGCGCGGATTGGCGGCTGCGGCGTGGACACGAGGGCGACGGGCCGGGCCGGATCGTGCTCGCCGACGGGGATTCGCCCGCGGGCCTTCGACTTCCGCTGAACTCGGTGTCCTGGCACACCCCGCCACCGGTCCCCGACGCCGATCCGCTCTTCCAGGGACCGCTGCGGTTGCCGCGCGAGGAGCCGTCGGCGGTCCTCGAATCGGCGGACTTCACGCCGACGACCGCGTTGGTCGCCGAGGTGCGGGCGGGCCGCCTGCACGTGTTCCTGCCGCCGGTGGCCGAGCTCGACGACTTCCTCGACCTCGTCGCCAGGGTCGAGGCCGCGGCGGTCGCGCTGGATCAGCCGGTGGTGCTGGAGGGTTACGCGCCGCCGAACGACGCACGGCTGCACACCTTCTCGGTGACGCCCGATCCCGGCGTCATCGAGGTCAACATCATGCCCACCGGCTCGTTCGCCGAGCAGTCCGAGGTGCTCGGGACCCTGTACGAGCAGGCCAGGCTGGCCCGGTTGAGCACCGAATCCTTCGACGTGGACGGCACGCACAGCGGCACCGGCGGCGGCAACCACATCACGCTGGGCGGCGTCAGCCCGGCGCGGTCACCGCTGCTGCGCCGTCCCGATCTGCTCGTCTCGATGCTCACCTACTGGCAGCGGCACCCGGCGCTGTCGTACCTGTTCGCCGGGCGTTTCGTCGGCCCGACCTCGCAGGCGCCGCGCGCCGACGAGGGCCGCGAGGGCGCGCTCTACGAACTCGAGATCGCCTTCGCCGAGATCGCGCGGCTCACCGCCGCATCGAGCGCCGACGGCACACCGGCCGAGATCCAGTCGGCGCCTTGGCATATCGACCGTGCCCTGCGGCACCTGCTCACCGATCTCACCGGCAACACCCACCGCGCGGAATTCTGCATCGACAAGCTCTACAGCCCCGATTCCGCGCGCGGCAGGCTCGGGCTGCTGGAACTGCGCGGCTTCGAGATGCCGCCGCACTTCCAGATGGCGATGGTGCAGTCGCTGCTGGTGCGCGGGCTGGTCGCGATGTTCTGGGAGCGGCCCTATCGCGCCCCGCTGCTGCGCCACGGTGACAACCTGCACGGCCGCTACCTGCTGCCGCACTTCCTGACGAGCGATATCGCCGAGGTCGCCGCCGACCTGCGCGCGCACGGCATCGACTTCGACACCAGCTGGCTCGATCCGTTCACCGAGTTCCGGTTCCCGCGCATCGGCACCGCCGTGATCGGCGATGTGGAAGTGGAACTGCGCGGCGCGATCGAACCGTGGCTGACCCTCGGCGAGCAGACCACCGGACAGGGCACCGCCCGCTATGTCGACTCCTCGGTGGAACGGCTGCAGGTGCGGGTGGTCGGCGCCGACCGCGACCGCTACGTGCTCACCTGCAACGGCATGCCGGTACCGCTGCTGGCCACCGACAAGGCCGACGTCCAGGTCGCCGGGGTGCGGTATCGGGCCTGGCAGCCGCCGAATTCGCTGCATCCGTCGATCACCGTCGACGCGCCGCTGGTGTTCGACCTGATCGACCCGGCCACCGGCCTGTCGCGCGGCGGCTGCACCTATCACGTCGTGCATCCCGGCGGCCGCGCCTTCGACGACGCCCCGGTCAACGCCGTCGCGGCGCAGTCGCGTCGCAATCGCCGCTTCGAAGCCGCGGGGCATACGGTGAATCCGCTCGACCCGGCCGAACTCCGTGCGAAGATCGCGGCACAGTCGACCGATGTCGGCGCACCGGGCATCCTGGATCTACGTCGCGCGCGCACGGTGTGGGGCGTGCCCGACAGCTGGTAGCAATGTCCACCGCCCGACCACTCGCCGCGTAGGAGCAAGCAACGGTGCCTGACCGACGGGACACAGTGGGCCGCGAGACCGGCGGCGGGCGCGCCGCGGCGGCCGCCGCCGAGCAGTTCGCGCGGTACCGGTCCGAGAGCAAGGCGGTGGCGCGGTTCGACGAGTGCGGCAGGCCGACCCAGGGCTACTACGACGAACTGGTCGACGGGCGCGGGCGGGTGCGGTCGATGTGGTCGGAGCTGTCGGCCGACTTCGTCGACCAGGGCGTCGGCGGGCTCGGCAAGATCGACCTGCGGGTGCGCAGGCAGATCGAGGACGACGGCGTCACCTACACCGAGGTCGGCGCCGACGACACCATGACCGCGGCGCCATGGCGCCTGGATCCCATTCCGCTGCTGGTCTCCGCCGACGACTGGACCCGCCTGGAAACCGGCCTGGTCCAGCGCTCGCTCGTGCTCGACGAGGTGCTCACCGATGTGTACGGGCCGCGCAGGCTGCTGAGTTCGGGCCTGCTGCCGCCGGAGATCGTGTTCGGCAACACCGGGTATGTGCGGGCGGCGCACGGCATCACCATCCCCGGCACCCACCAGCTGTTCCTGCACGCCTGCGACATCAGCCGCTGGAGCGACGGGCAGTTCCGCGTGCTCGCCGACTGGGCGCAGGCGCCCTCGGGGGCCGGCTACGCCCTGGCCGATCGCAGGGTCGTCGCCTCGGCCATTCCCGAGGCGTTCGAGCATGCCGGACCGCGTCCGCTCACCCCGTTCGCCCGCGCGATGCGGTTGATGCTGGCGGAGGCGGCGCCCGAACTGGCCGACGGCGAGGAGCCGGTGGTCGTGGTGCTGAGCCCGGGCTCGTATTCCGAAACCGCTTTCGATCAGGCCTATCTCGCGCAGGTGCTCGGCTTCCCGCTCGTCGAGAGCGCCGACCTGGTGGTCCGCGACGGCGCCCTGTGGATGCGGTCGCTGGGCAGTCTGGAGCGGGTCGATGTGGTGTTGCGCCGCGTCGACGCCGAGTTCTCCGATCCGCTGGATCTACGCCCTGATTCGCGTCTCGGTGTGGTCGGGCTGGTCGAGGTGCTGCGGCGCGGGGCGGTGACGGTGGTCAACACGCTCGGTAGCGGGTTGCTGGAATCGCCCGCGCTGAGCGCCTTCCTGCCGCGGATCGCCCGCTCGGTCCTCGGCGCGGACTTGCTGCTCGACGGCACGCCCGCGTACTGGGGTGGCGACGACAGCGAGCGCTCCCATCTCGTCGCGCACCTCGGTGACCTGGTGATCCGTTCCGCCGTCGACGGGTCGACCATCTTCGGGCCGAGCCTGTCGGCCGCCGAGCGCACCGATCTGGCGGCCCGGATCGAGGCCGAACGGTGGAAGTGGGTCGGGCAGGAACCGGCCGAGTTCTCGGTGGCGCCCGCGATCGAGGGCGGCTCGGGGCTGGCGCCGGCGCCGGTCGGCATGCGGCTGTTCTCGATGGCCAGGCGCGGTGGGTACACCGCCATGTCGGGTGGGCTCGGCCAGCAGCGGATGCGGCTGGAACCGACCCGCAGCGTGATCAAGGTGGCCGCCAAGGACGTCTGGGTGCGCGCCGCTCCCGCCACCGCGCCCGCCGTCGGCAGCGAAGCGCCGCACGAGGACCGGTTGCGCCGGGCGATGCCGGTGGTCGAGGCGATCAGTTCCCCGCGCGTGCTCAACGACCTGTTCTGGATGGGCCGCTACAGCGAACGCGCCGAATCGATCGTGCGCCTGCTCGCCGCCACCCACGACGTCTACCAGGACTACCGCTACCGCCCCTGGCTCGACGGCGCCGAGGCCCTACCCATCCTGATGCGCGCCCTCTCGGTGACCACCGGCACCAACGCCCCGGAATCGGTGCTGCCCAACGGAACCGGCCAGCTCAGCAGCGTCGAGCCACCCGAATCCACCAACGAGGCTGTGCGCCCGCCGAATGAGGTGGTCGGCTCCGATTCGGTGCCTGGCTCCAATTCGGCGACCGGCTCAGCCGCCGCCGCTGACGGTGACGCGACGGCTGGCGCGGGCGGGGTGGTTGATGGTGTCGCAGCGGCTGGTGCGGCTGCCGATGGTGACGCGACGCCCGGCGCGAGCGCGGCCGCCGACGGTGCCGCAGCGGCGGGCGCTGATGGTGACGCGACGGCTGGCGCAGGCGCTGATGGTGACGCGACGGCCGGCGCGGGCGCTGACGCTGACGCGACGGCCGGCGCGGGCGCTGACGTGACAACCGGTGTCGCCGCTGATGGTGACGCGACGGCCGGCGCGGGCGCTGACGTGACAACCGGTGTCGCCGCTGATGGTGACGCGACGGCCGGCGCGGGCGCTGACGCTGACGCGACCGCCGGTGCTGAGGGTGGCGCGGTGTGGGAGCGGGGGACCAGTGCGCTCGCGCGTGCTCTGCGTACCACCGGGACCACTGCGGAGCGCGGCACGGATTCGGCGGGCAGCGACGAGCCGGGAGAGTCGGATGAGCCCCCGCGGCAGCCGCGCGGGAAGGCACGTGCGCGCGCCAAGCGGGGGCAGGCCCAACCGCGGGCGGTCGCGGGGGCCTCGGCGGAGGGGTACCACTACCTGGCCTCGCTCACCGGAGACCGGTATCTGCCCGGCTCGCTCTCGTACGCGGTGGATCACTACGGGTCGGCCGCGCGGGCGGTGCGCGATCAGCTCTCCGGTGACACCTGGATGATCATCGGCGCGGTCGACCGCGCGCTTGCCGAATTCCGTTCTGCCAGCAGTGAACAGGAGAACGCGCTGTCGGCGGTGCACTCGCTGACGTTGGCCGCGCTGCTGTCGCTGTCGGGGATCGGCGCGGAGTCGCTGGTGCGCGACACCGGCTGGTACGTCATGGACATCGGCAAGCGGATCGAGCGCGGGCTCGCCGTCACCGCGCTCGTCAATGCCGCGCTGGCGCAGGTGAATCCGCCGGAGGTGGAGCGGGTGGTGGCCGAGGCCGTCCTCACCGCCACCGAGTCGGCGGTGATCTACCGGCGCAGGCATCGCGGGTCGGCCCATGTCGGCGCACTCGCCGCGCTGCTGCTGTTCGACGCGGGCAATCCGCGTTCGCTGGTCTATCAGCTCGACCGGCTCGAGGCCGACTTCCAGGCGCTGCCAGGCGGTTCCGGCGCCTCCCGCTCGCAACGGCTGCTCGCCGACGCCCAGCGCATGCTGCGCCGCGTCGACCCGGACGACCTCGCGCACACCGACGCCGACGGCGTCCGCACCGAACTGGTGGAACTGCTGGAAGGGGTGCACTTGCGGCTGCGCAAGCTGTCGGAATCGTTCGAGGCGACGAAACTCGCGGTGCCGGTCAGCATCCAGCCGCTGTGGGGCAATACCAGGATGGTCGGATGAACAGGCGCTACCTGGTGACCCACCGCACCACCTACAGCTATTCCGACGAGGTCACCAGCTCCTACGGCCGCGCCTATCTGACGCCGCGCGAATTCGCGGGCCAACGGCTGCTCGAGCACGACATCCACATCGACCCGGTGCCCTCGGACCGTTCCGTCGGCACCGACGTCTACGGCAATACGACGACGTACTTCCACGTCACCGCGGAGCATCGGACACTCGAGGTGACCGGCGAGTCGCTCGTCGAGGTCGAGCGCCGGTCGACCCCCGACGGGGCCGATATCCCCTGGGAGGCAGCGCGTCCGACCACCGCGAGCGGACCGCTCGCGGTGGAGTTCACCCTCGACCTGCTGCCGCCCGAGATCACCGACGAGGTCACCGCGTACGCGGCGGAGAGCTTCGCGCCGGGCAGGCCGCTGCTCGCGGCGGTCACCGAACTGAACACCCGCATCCACCGCGACTTCCGTTACCGCTCCGGCTCGACCACGGTGAGCACCAGCGTCGCCGACGTGTTCGCCGCCCGCGAGGGCGTCTGCCAGGACTTCGCCCGCATCGGCGCCGCGTGCCTGCGTTCGCACGGTCTGGCCGCCCGCTACGTCTCGGGCTATCTCGCCACCGACCCGCCGCCGGGCAAGGAGCGCATGGTCGGCGTCGACGCCACCCATGCCTGGGCCGCGGTCTGGCTGCCGGGCACCGACGCGGGCGACCGCACCGGCGGCTGGATCGCCTTCGACCCCACCAACGACCAGTTCGCCGACGAGCGCTACGTCACCGCGGCGTGGGGTCGCGACTACCAGGATGTGCCGCCGCTGCGTGGCATCATCTACACCGACGCCAAACAGTCCACGATCACGGTCTCGGTCGATGTAGCCCCGGTGGAGGTGTAGTCCCTTGCGCGATTTCGTCTGCCCGAATTGTGGCCAGCAACTGGCTTTCGAGAATTCGGTGTGCCTGTCCTGCTCGAGCCCGCTCGGGTTCAGCCTGCGGGAGCGGGCGCTGGTGGTGATCGGCGACCCGCCCGGCGACGCGGCGATCGACCACGCGGGTGGCGTCGTCGACGGCGACCGCTTCCGCCTCTGCGACAACCTGCATGTGGCGCAGTGCAATTGGCTGGTGTCCACCGATGATCCCGCCGATGGGCCGACGCTGTGCGAGTCCTGCGCCCTCACCAGGACCAGGCCCAACGACAACGACGCCGAGGGTCTGGCCGCCTTCGCCGAGGCCGAGGCGGCCAAGCGCCGGCTGATCTTCGAGCTGGTCGAACTCGAGCTGCCGATCGTCGGCCGCGACGCCGATCCCGCGCACGGCCTTGCCTTCGACCTGCTCTCCAGCCGGACCGACGGGGTGCTCACCGGCCATCTCGACGGCGTCGTCACCCTCGATCTGGCCGAGGCCGACGACCCGCACCGCGAGCAACTGCGGATCGAGATGGCCGAGCCGTACCGGACGCTGCTCGGCCATTTCCGGCACGAGATCGGGCACTACTACTTCACCGTGCTGGTCGGCGGAGACGAAGAGCTGCAACGGTTCCGCGACCTGTTCGGCGACCCCTACGCCGACTACCAGGCCGCGCTCGACGCGCATTACGCCCAGGGCGCCCCGCCCGGCTGGGAGGACGACTACGTCTCCTCCTACGCCACCATGCACGCGGCCGAGGACTGGGCCGAGACCTTCGCACACTACCTGCACATCCGCGACACCCTCGACACCGCCGCCGCCTTCGGCTTCGCGCCCGCCGGTGCCACCCTGGATCGCCCGCAGGTGGGCCGCGCCGGTTTCGACAAGATCATCGAGCTGTGGCTGCCGCTGGCCTGGTCGCTGAACATGGTGAACCGCTCGATGGGGCACGACGACCTGTACCCCTTCGTCCTCCCGGAGCGGGTGCTGGAGAAGATGCGCTTCGTGCACGAGCTGTGTGAGCGGAGTTCGGTGCCCGCCTAGCGATTTCGCCGTTCCACTGCGACGTGGGTCACAGCTGGCTACTCTCATTGTTGAGACGAGCGCGTCTCAAGCTGGGTCGCGGGCCCGGACTGCTCGATGAGGATGGCTATGAACTCACCCCTGGTTTCCGTCGGCCTGCCCCTGGCTCTGGTCGTGATCATGTTCGGCCTCGGGCTCTCGCTCACGCCCGCCGACTTCACCCGGATCGCGAAGAGCCCGCGCATCGTCGCCATCGCCCTGCTCTGCCAGCTGATCGCGCTCCCGGCCGTGGCCTTCGGGCTGGTGCTGCTGTTCGATCTGCCCGCCGTCCTCGCCGTGGGCATGATGCTGCTCGCCGCCTCGCCGGGCGGGACGACGGCGAATCTGTTCAGTCACCTGTTCCGCGGCGATGTCGCGCTGAACGTGTCGCTGACGGCGGTCAATTCGATCATCGCGGTCGTCACCCTGCCGCTGGTCACCAACTTCGCGATCGGCTACTTCGAGCCCGCCGACGGTGGCGGGTCGGTGGGCCTGCAGTTCGGCAAGGTCGTGCAGGTGTTCGCGATCGTGCTCGTCCCGGTCGCGGTCGGCATGCTGGTGCGCCGCTGGTCGGCCGCGTTCGCCGACCGGATGGACCGTCCGGTGCGCATCGGGTCCGCGCTCACCCTGCTGCTGGTGATCGTCGGCACGATCATCGCCGAATCCGACACCCTGGCCGATTCGCTCGGCCAGGTCGGGGCGATCACCGTGCTGTTCTGCCTGATCAGCCTCGCCCTCGGCTACCTCGTGCCGCGCCTGCTCGGCGTGCCGGAACGCCAGGCCATCGCCTGCTCGATGGAGGTGGGCATCCACAACAGCACGATCGCCATCACCATCGCCATCAGCGTCCTGGACAGCACCGAGCTGGCCGTGCCCGCCGCCGTGTACGGCGTGCTGATGTTCCCGATCGCCGCCGCGTTCGGCTACCTGATCACCCGGGGTCGGTCCAGGGCGGTGGTCGCCGCCGAGTGAGTCAGGCGGCGTAGATGTGACGCGCCAATTCGTCGCGCAGCGCGGCGAATTCGGGGTGCGCGCGGATCGTCTCGAAGTCGTCGTCGGCGGCTTTGAAGGTGGGCGAGGTGTCGTGGACGATCCGGCCGGGCGCCATCACCAGGATGCGCGTGCCGAGCAGCACCGCCTCCTCGATGCCGTGGGTGACGAACAGGATCGTCTTGTCGCCACCGCGCCAGAGCGCGCGCAGTTCGCGCTGGAGCCGCTCCCTGGTGAGGGCGTCGAGCGCGCCGAACGGTTCGTCCATGAGCACGATGCCCGGATCGTTCACCAGCACGCGCGCGATCTGCGCGCGCTGTTGCTGTCCGCCGGAGAGCTCGTAGGGCCTGCGATCACCGAGCTGGTCCAGCCCGACCAGTGCCAGCAATCGCTGGGCCTCGGCGCGGCGCGTCGCCCTGTCCACCCCGCGGACCTTCGGACCGAACTCCACATTGCCGCGCACCGACAGCCACGGATAGAGATTCGCCTGCTGGAACACCACGCCGCGATCCGGATCGGGACCGTCGACGACGCGGTCACCCACCCGCACCTCGCCCGCGGAGGGCGCGAGGAATCCGGCCAGGATGTTGAGCAGCGTCGACTTGCCGCAGCCGGAAGGGCCGACCACACAGACGAATTCGCCGGGTTCGATGGTGAGATCGGTCGGCGCGAGCACCTCGACCTCACCCTCGGGACCGGGGTAGCTCTTGCGCACCCCGGTCAGCGTCACCCGCTCGGCGCTCACCCCGCCGCACCCCTCGCGGGCGCCACCGCGATGCCGTCGCGGTACTGCTGTTCGCTGCCGACGGCGGCGATGCCGCCCTGGCTCAGCAGGAAGCCCGCGGTGCCGGCGAGGTCGGCGGCGAATCCGCCACCCAGGTAGCGCGGGTCAGCCTGCTCGGCGGCGGTCAGATACCGGTAGCCCGCCAGCTGCGGCGTGACCTTGTCCGGCGCGATGCCCAGCTGGGCGCCGATGGAGACGGCCGCCGCGGCCTTGTCGGTGGTGATCTGCTCGACGGCGTAGCTCTGCAGCTTCGCCCAGGTGACAGCGAAGGCGGCGTTGTCGGCGAGGAACTTCTTGTCGGCGATCGCGACGTCGAAGGTCGGCGCCCCGGCGGCCGCGGTCTCGGCGCTGGTGGTGATCACCGTGCCGCCCGCCGCCGTGAGCTTGGACAGGGTGGGATCCCACACCCAGGCCGCGTCGATCTGATCGCCCTGCCACGCACCGGGAATCGCCTCCGGTTGCAGATTGATCAGCTCCACCTGACCGGTGAGACCGGCTCTGTCCAGCGCCGCGAGCAGGCTGTAGTGCGAGGTGCTGCCGAACGGCGTGGCGATGCGCTTGCCCTTGAGCCCGGCCAGATCCGACTTCTGCTTGGCGACCAGCGATTCCGAGGCGCCGATCACGTCGTGGATCCATACGACCTGCACCGGCAGGTTCAGCGGTGCCGACAGCGCCTTGGTCGCCGGACTCGAGCCGAGTGTGCCGATGTCCAGGCTGCCTGCGCCGAACGCCTGCACCACGTCGGCGCCGGAGGCGAACTGACTCCAGGTGATCTTCGCGTTGGGCAGGCAGGCCTGCAGCAGGTTGCGGTCCTTCACCAGCAGGTCACCGTTGGGGATGGCCTGGAACCCGAGCCGGACCGTGCTGGTGACGCTCGGATCGGCGGCGAACGGGCAGCTCGCCGCGCCCTGGCCGGTGTCCGCGCGGCCGGATTCCACACAGCCGGCGGTGACCGCGAGAACGGCGGAGAGCGCGGCCGCGGTCGCCACGACCTTGCGCACAGTGGTTGTCATGCTTTGCCTTTCCAGGGGACGACTCTGGCGCCGATGAACGCGATCACCGCGTCCAGCAGCAGTGCCGCCACGCCGATCACGATGATGCAGGCGATGGTGAGCGGCGTATTCAATTGCGTGCCCGCGATATACGCGAGCCCGCCGATGCCGGGGATACCGTTGTTGAGTTCGGCGGCGACGACCGTCGTCCAGGCGAACGCGGTCGCGATCCGGATGCCGCTGAGCACGTTCGGCAGCGTCGCGGGCAGCACGACGAGCGAAACCACCTGGGCGCGACGGGCTCCCAGGGAGCGCGCGGCATGGAGGTAGTCCTGCTTCACGCCGAGCACCCCGTCCAGGGTGGCGATCGCGATCGGCGGGAACGCGGCCAGGAACAGCAGCCAGATCTTGGAGGTGTCACCGATGCCGAACCACACGATCAGCAGACCGATGTAGCCGAGCGGCGGCAGGGCGCGCAGGAAGTTCAGCACCGGCTCGGCCACCCAGCGCACCGGCGCGACCATGCCCATCACGAACCCCACCAGCGGACCGAGCAGAATCGCCGCGCCCACCCCGACCGCGATCCGCTGCAGGCTCGCCAGCAGATGTTCCCAGAGGTAGTAGCCCTGCTCGCCGATGACGAACCGGTCAACCCCGTCGGCGATCCGGTGCCGGGTGTTGGCCCGCACGAACGCGTCCCACACGGCACCCGGCGACGGCAGATACAGCGGATCCACCACCCCGACCGCCGAGATCACCGTCCACCCGGCCAGCACGAGCCCCACCGCGACCACCGAGGCCAGCGCCCGCCGCCCCCGCCGCGGCCCGGCCGTCCGGGTGACCTTGGCCCCGAGACCCCGCGCCCCCGCCGTCTCGATCAGCACTCCGGTCACGCCCGCACTCCTGCTCCTCGGTGCCCCGGCCGATGCGCCCGACACAACGAGACCCGACGCTATCGGCGCAGGTAGCGACTCCGGGAGGGTAAAAGTCGCCGTGAGCGGAAGTCGGACCTGCCGAGCGCTAGTCGGTTTCCTTCGGGTGGCTCGGCATGCAGCGTTCCAAGAGGACACGTCCCGCGGTGCGACTGCCCTTGGGCGCGTGGTCGACGAAGTACCAGAGCCGACCGCCGTCGGAGAACTTGTACTGGAATCGCTCGAAGGTGCGCCCCTGGTACCGGCCGTACCGCAGGTCCGCCTTGAGCGGGTAGAGCCGGGCCGAGACGGCTTCAGGCTCGCGAGTGAGCTGGTCCCACGCGTCGACCATCGCGTTGCGAGCCGCCGCGAGGCAGTCGGTCCAGCCCTTCTGTGCCTGGCTGGTGATGAAGACGAGTTCGAATTCCGCCCGCTTCAGTGGTCGGGGTACGTCGGAACGGCGGCTCACTCCGGTTCCCCTGGAGCAACTGCTGCTTCAGGGTCTTCGAGGTAGTGCAGGTCCGAACCGTCGATGGCGATCGCCGGGTCGGCGTACGCGCGTGCCGTCTCTTTCCAGGATTCGAGTGTGGTGCTCAGTCGGTCGACCCGGCCGACTGACAGTCCCCCGCGCGCGATCGCGAGGAACTCGCCGACGAACTCGATCCGGGCGGTTTCGGGTAGAAGCTCGAGCCACGGGAAGACAACGGCTAGGCGGGACACCATTCGTTCGAGCAGCTCATCGTCCATCGCGACGGTGAGCAACTGCATCAGTACGCCGAGCGCGTCGGCCGCCGCCGCCTCCGTGTCCGCGCTCGACAGCCGGACCGGCGGCGCCGACCGGCGAACGAGGATCACGTCGCCGTTGGCTTCCATCTCCTCGATGATCCGATTCGGGTCGCGCAGGAACTCGGACCAGGTGGCTGTCGCGCTCATACCACCAGTATGTCAGAACTAGTTCAGATATAGATGTCCGATCACGCCCGCAGGCGTTCGCGGCGGAGGCGGTCGACGATCGGGAGGTCGAGGGGGACGAGGTCGGTGGTGGGGATGCCGAGGGCTCGGGCGATGAGGAGGTCGGCGAGTTCGGGGTTGCGGGCCAGGGCGGGGCCGTGCAGGTAGGTGCCGATGACCGAGCCCTGGACGACGCCCTCGGTGCCGTCGCCGACACCGTTGCCGACACCGCGGGTCACCTTGGCCAGCGGGGCGGCGTCGGCGCCGAGCAGGGTGCCGCCGCGGTGGTTCTCGAAGCCGGTCAGCGGGGCCTTCAGGCCGTCCAGGACGGGCGAGGTGGTGACCTCGCCGATCGCGCGGGTGGCCTGGGGTGAGGTGGTGACGTCGAAAAGGCCGACACCGTCGACCTTTTCGCCCGAGGACGTCTCGTACCAGTTGCCGAGGACCTGGATGGCCGCGCAGATCGCGAGCACGGGGGCGCCCTTGGCGGCGGCCTGCTGCAGGCCGGGGTACTTCTGCAGGTGGCGGGTGGCCAGGCGCTGCGCGGAGTCCTCGGCGCCACCGAGGGTGTAGATGTCGAAGGAGTCGGGGACCGGATCGGCGAGGGTGATGTCGATGATCTCGGCCTCGTAGCCGCGCATGCGCAGCCGCTGCCGCAGGACCAGCGCGTTGCCGCCGTCGCCGTAGGTGCCCATCACGTCGGGCAGGACGAGGCCGATGCGGATGGTGTCGCTCACGCGCGGCCCTCCAGGTCACGGTTGAGATCGCGGAACGCGGTGTAGTTGGCCAGCACCTCGACGTGCCCGGCCGGGCAGGACTCGATCGCGCGCAGCGGATTCGGCACCACGGTGTGCTCCACCCCGGCGTAGGTCAGGCGGACCGCGAGGTCGGTGGCGCGCTCGCCGGCGGCCACCACCTGCACGCCTTCGAAGTGCTCGAACCGCACGTCCCACAGCCAGGACAGGTCCTCGCCGTCGGGCACCTGCCCGTTCACCGCGATCACCAGACCTGCCGAGGCCGGGTCGATCATCGACAGCGCCTCCTGCCAGCCCGCGGGGTTCTTCGCCAGCAGCAGCCGGGCGTCGTGCTCGCCGACGGTGACGGTGCGGTACCGGCCCGCGATCTCGCGCACGGTCCCGGTGGCATCGGTGGCCTTGACCGGCTCGGCGCCCATGGCCACCGCCGCGGCCACGGCCTGCGCCGCGTTGCCGCGGTTCGCGCGGCCGGGCAGCGCCAGGTGCAGGGGCGCGCGGAAACCGTCCGGGCCGCAGAGGTCTTCGCCCTCGAGCCACCAATCCGGTTGCGGGCGATGGAAATCGGCGCCGGTGGAGCGCCAGTTCTCGCCCTCCCAGAGAATCGGCTCGCCACTGCGCGGGCAGCTGGTAGCGTCGACGGCCCAGCCGCTGCCCGCCGCCACCCAGACCACATTGGGGTGGTCGTAGGCGATGGACGCGACGAGCACGTCGTCGCAGTTGGCGACGACCACGGTGTCGGGATGCCTGGCCAGGCCCGCGCGCAGCTTGCGCTCGATCATGTTGATCTCGCCGACGCGGTCGAGCTGATCGCGGCTCAGGTTCAGCAGCACCACGGCCGACGGGTCGAGCGCGTCGCAGACGTGCGGCAGGTGCAGTTCGTCGACCTCGATCGCGGCCAGCGGCACCCCCTGGTGCACGCTCAGCGCGGCGACGATGCCCGCGTCCATGTTGGCGCCGTCGGCCTGGGTGGCGACCCGGCCGAGGGTGCCCAGCGCCGCGGTGGTCATCCGCGTGGTCGTCGACTTGCCGTTGGTGCCGGTGATCAGCACCGTCCGCCTGCCGCGCCCGAGCTGCGTCATGATCGTCGGATCGATCTTCAACGCGATCAGGCCGCCGATCATCGAACCCTTGCCGCGGCCCGCCTTCTGCGAGGCCCACGACGCTGCCGCCGCCGCTCGCAAAGCCAGGCGCCCACGCACCGAGATGTCTGCCACGCCGCGAGTCTATGTGCGCCGTGTTACGGGCCGGGTAGGGGAGCGGTGTGAGGTGCGTCGGCGCAGGTCAGACCGGCTCGTCGAACATGTTCGGCAGGCCGGCGGCGTAACGGTCGGCGTCGATGCGGCGCAGCGGCTCCAGTTCGGGCGTGCGGCGCAGCCGGAAGGTGCGGCAGCGCTCGGCCCCCGACCCGGCGACGTCGAGCAGCGCGTTCACCGCCGCGCGCGCGGATTCGTTGGCGCCCTCCATGGTCGCCAGGTCGACGTCGGTGCGCACGTAATCACCGGCGAGGAACAGATTCTCGATCGAGCCGTGCGGTTCGGGCCGCGCGTCCC
This sequence comes from Nocardia sp. NPDC050717, assembly GCF_040654275.1. Classification (NCBI taxonomy): domain Bacteria; kingdom Bacillati; phylum Actinomycetota; class Actinomycetes; order Mycobacteriales; family Nocardiaceae; genus Nocardia; species Nocardia sp. NPDC050717. The sequence continues at coordinate 45,711 of NZ_JBFAHR010000008.1, read as the reverse complement.
ACGAGCCCGCGGTGTTGATCAGCAGCGGATCGGCGTTGGTATTGCGCTCGCCCTGCCAGGTGATGCCGGGGTCGAGGAACCACGAATGTACGTCGGCGGGGCGCAGCAGCTGTTCGCGATCGTTGAGGTGGGCGCTGAGCTGGGCCCACACCTCGCGGAAGATCTCCTCGTGCGTGCACACCTCGGCGGGCTTGCCGAACAGCACGCCGGGAGTGTGCCAGTCGGAGATGTCGACCGAGAGGCAATCGGCCACCGTGCCGTCGCCGAAGGACGGCAGTTTGCGCGTCCACAGCTGGTTCTGGCTGATCGAGGTGAGCGACCACGGCGAGTCGACGAAGGCGGCGTGCCCGCGCGAGATATGCAGTGGCGTGCGGAAATAGATCTGGATGCCGTTCATCCAGTCGACGAACAGGCGCTCGGTGGCCGCCAGTTCCGGCGCCAGTTCGAGTACCCGCGCCGACCACAGCTTCCTGGCCTGCTCCACGGGGAGGGCCAGCACGAAATAGTCCGCCTCGACGGTGCCCGCCCCGGCGATCCTGGCCGCGCCGATCCGCTTGTCCCGCACCACGAGTTCCTCGACCCGCGCGCCGAGTTCGAAGCGAACGCCGAGCCCGCGCAGATGCTCGACCCAGGGATCGATCCAGGCGATGTTGGTCGCGTTGTTCAGCACCCGGTCCAGGCCGCCGTCGTTGCCGAGGCCGAGCGGATTGCCGAGGAACTGCTCGCCCATGCTGCCGATGGTCCGCGTGCTGGCCAGATTCTCCTTGGCCGCGACCATGATGCTGGTGAGCGAGCGCGACACGATCGCGCGGAACTCGTGCGAGCGCTCGTGCCCGTGCACGAAGTCCTGCCAGGAGGTGTGTTCCCACTGCCCGAACCGGCGCGCGTCGCAACTGCTGTTGAAGACCAGCAGCCGGTTGGCGAAGTAGGCGGCCTCGGCAGGCGGCATCTTCGAGCCCGTGGCGATGGTCGCGGCGAGGGTCTCCCTGATCGCGTCGGGATGGAAGTTCGCTCCGGTGAAGCTGCCTGGCAGGGCCAGGGAGATGTCGTCGCCGTCGCGGCGGGAGAATCTGGCCTCCGGCACGCTGAGCAGGTTGTTCCAGACGCCGTCGGGGTTGCCCGCGACGGGGATGCGGCGCATGGTGTCGGGCAGGTTCTGATAGAAGCCGGGGAAGAACCGGAATCCGTGCTCGCCGGGCAGATCGGGTCGGCCGTCGCGGCCGGTGCCGGGCACGGCCACGCTGCGTGCCTTGCCGCCGAGCGCCCTCGCCTCGTAGACGGTCACCTCGAAACCGCGTTCGGCCAGTTCGTGGGCGGCGGTCAGCCCGGCGACACCGCCGCCGAGCACGGCGACCCTGCGTCCGGGTGGTGCGCCGAGCGCGATCCCGGACGCGCCCGCGACAGCCCCCGCCGATACCACCCCCGCCGCGACCGTGCCGCGGAGAAAGGTTCTCCGCGAGACGGGCAACCGCTGTTCCGCCATACGCTGTTCAGCTGCCTTGCTCGTGTTTTGCCTGCTGTTTGCTCACACTCTAGAGCGCGGCGAAGACCTGGCTGTGACGACCTGTCGCGTCGTTCACCCGCGCCCGAAACCGACCGGTCGCGCGGATAACGGCTCGCGCGATCGGTCACATGCTAGCCAGCACCCCTGCGGTCAGAGGCGGAATTGGACGTCAGACCTGGACGAGGCTCGGTTCGGGCGTCTGCTTCGGCGCACGGCCGATCGTGCGGGTGGTCGTCGCGGCGAAGGCGCCCGCGATGACGATCACCCCGCCGATCAGCGCCGCCGCCGACGGCTCCTCGCCGAACACCGCCCACGCGGCGGCGATGCCGACCACCGGCACGAGCAGGGACAACGGCGCGACGGTGCCCGCCGGATAGCGGCTCATCAGGTACGTCCACAGGCCGGACCCGCACACCGTGGCGAGAACCGCGATGTAGGCGAGCGCGGCCAGCGCGGGCAGCCCGTCGCTCGAGGTGACCGCGGCGCCGAGCGCGCGGAATCCGGTGTCAGGCCCCTCGACAGCCATGGACAACGCGAGCAGCGGCAGCACCGGCACCACCGACATCCACAGGGTGAGGTGCAGCGGGTCGAAGCCGGGTGAGTCGGCGCCGGCCTGCCGGGCGCCGATATTGCCGAAGGCCCAGCCCAGCCCGCCCGCCAGCGTGAGCAGCACCGGCAGCAGGGTCGCGTTCGCCAGCCGGTCGGCCCCGATGACGACCATGCCGAGCACCGCCACCGCGAGCCCGGCGACCTGAACCGGCCGCAGTCGTTCGCGCAGCAGCACCGCGCCGAGCACCACCGTGAACGGCGCCGAGGACTGCAGCACCAGCGAGGCGAGGCCGGTCGGCATGCCCACCCGCATGGCGGTGAACAGGAACGCGAACTGGAGAATGCCGAACCCGGTGCCGTAGAGCAGCAGCCAGCGCGTGCGCACGGCCGGGCGCGGAATGAAGACGAGCACGGGAACCGCGATGACGGCGAACCGCAGCGCGGCGAAGAAGAAAGGCGGGAAGTGATCGAGGCCGATGCGGATGGCCAGGAAGTTCAGGCCCCAGAGCACGACGACGGTCAGTCCGAGCAGGCGGTCGCGGGTGGTCACGCATTCATCGTGCGGGCCGCTGAAGGTTCAGGACAATCTAATAAAAGTGGATTGATGAAGTAGTTTTACTTCATGTTCTCCATCGAGCGGTTGCGGATCCTGCGGGAGCTGGCCGACCGGGGCACCGTGGCCGCCGTGGCCGAAACGCTGTCGATGACCCCGTCGGCGGTGTCGCAACAGTTGAAGGTGCTCGCCAGGGAAGCGGGCGTCGCCCTGCTCGAACCCGACGGCCGCCGGGTCCGGCTCACCGACGCGGGCCACGCGCTGGTCCTGCGCGCCGACGACGTGCTCGCCGCGATGGAACGGGCCACCGCCGAGATGGCGCACTACCGCGGCTCGCCGCGCGGACAGGTGCGGGTGGGGCTGTTCCCGTCCGGCGCCGCGCTGCTGCTGCCGCCGGTGCTCACGGCGCTCGCCGACAGCGGCGTGGAGATCGTCGCGGGCGACGAGGACCTGCCGCCCTCGACCGCGGGAAAACTGCTGGCCGACTACGACATCGTGCTCACGCATCGCGACGAGCGGGCGCCCTCACCCGCCGGGCCCCGGCTCTCGGCGCGGGTGCTGATGCGCGAGCCGATCGACGTCGTCGTCGCGCCGACGCATCCGCTGGCGGGCCGGGCGTCGGTGCGGCCGGAGGAACTCGCCGAGGAGACCTGGGTGAGCGTGCGCGGCGGGTTCCCGGTGGACGACGTGCTGAACTCGATCGCCACCGTCACCGGGGTGCGTCCCCGGATCGCTCAGCGGCTCAACGACTTCCGGGTGATCGAGACGGTGGTCGCGTCCGGCTACGGTGTCGCGCTGATGCCGAGGTACGCCGTGGCCCACCCCGAGCTGTCGGTGCTGCGACTGGCCGGGGTGCGCGCGGCGCGGGTGTACGAGATCCTCACCCGGCCGCAGGCGCACCGCCGACCGGCGATCGCCGCGGTCCTCGAGGCGTTCGAAAACGCGGCACGCGCGGTCAGCGCGAACTGACCGCGCGGTTGCTCAGAACTGCCCCGGCCCCTGGTAGGGCTGCTGCCCCGGATACGGCTGACCCTGCGGCGCGAACTGCTGACCCTGCGGCTGACCGTGGTAGCCGAAGTCGTCGGCGACCATGGCCGCCAGCTCGAGCAGCGCCCGGCGGGTGGGCTTGCTGACCAGCTCGAGGTCGATCTCGGCGCCCTCAGCCAGGTGATCGTCGAACGGGACGATCTGCACGGCGCGGGTGCGGTCGAGGAACAGCTTGCGCAGCTGGTCCAGGTCGACCGTCGAGGCGCCGCGCCGCGAGGCGTTCACCACCACGACGGTGCGCTCGACCAGCTTGGAGTAGCCGTGGTGGTCGAGCCAGTCCAGCGTCGCCGAGGCACTGCGCGCGCCGTCGATCGCCGGCGAGGTGACCAGCACCAGCGAGCTCGCCATGTCGAGCACACCCGACATCGCCGAGTGCATCAGGCCGGTACCGCAGTCGGTGAGGATGATGTTGTAGAACGACTGCAGGATGCCGATGGCCTTGCGGTAATCGGCCTCGCTGAAGGCCTCCGACACGGCCGGATCCTGCTCGGAGGCAAGGACTTCCAGCCGGCTCGGCGCCTGCGAGGTGTGCGCGCGGACATCGGAGTAGCGCGTGATGTTCTGGTCCTCGAGCAGGTTGCGCACCGTCGAACGGGTCTGGCGCGGCACCCGGTGGGCCAGGGTGCCCAGGTCGGGGTTGGCGTCGATCGCGATGACGCGGTCACCACGCTGCGAGGCGAAGGTGGAGCCGAGACCGACCGTGGTGGTGGTCTTGCCGACGCCGCCCTTGAGCGAGAGGATCGCGATCCGGTAATCGCCGCGGACCGGCTGGTTGACCCGCTCGGCCAGGTCGCGGTGCACCACGTCGGCCGCGGACTCGCCCGGGTTGATCATGCCGCCGGAGGCCTTGTGCACGGCCCGCCGCCACCCGCTGCGCGGCGCCTTGCGGGCCCGCTTGAGCAGGTTCAGATCATTGACCGAATGGCCCGGCTGACCGGGCGCGGGCACATGCTGCGGCTGGAACGGCTGCTGGCCGGGGCCACCGTGCCACTGCCCCGGCTGCGGCGCCATCGGCTGCGGACCGGGCCCGGCCTGCGGCGGCTGACCCGGCTGACCGGGGACCGGACCGGGCATCCCACCAGCCATCGGCGGCTGGTACATCGGCGGCGGCGGAGGCGCCCAGCTGTAGATGGCGTCGGACTGCGGGCCCTGCGGCGGCTGCTCCTGGGGGTACTGCGAGGTCTGCTCGGCACCCGGGTACTGCGGCTGCGGTTCGGCGCCCGGGTACTGCGGCGCACCCGGGTACGGGTGCTCGCCGGTGCCCTGCGGGCCGGGATAGGGCTGTTCGCCGGGGCCCTGCGGGCCCGGATACGGCTGCTCACCGGTGACCGGCGGGCCGGGGTAGGGCTGCTGCTCCGGCGCGTGCGCCAGCGGATGCGCGCCACCGCTCTGATACGGATCGGGCACCGAACTCGGCGCGAACGGGCCGGGCACGAAGCCACCGGGGTGGAACACCGTCTGCTCCGCCGGACCGGGCAGCCCGTCGGGCTCGGGAGGCAGCTGGTCGGCCGGGGTCGGCTTCGACTCTGGCGCGGCCTCGGCGGGCTCGATGTCCTCGTCGCCCACCGTTTGCACGCCGGCGGGACCGGACGCAGCGTCGGCCGTTTCAGCCGACGGACTCTGCAGCCAGGGCGGAGAGGTCGGATTATGGTCGTTGTTGGTCACAGTTCCCCCACTTGCTCGCTCGAACGAGCAGGAAGCTCGGCGCTGAATGTGCACTAAAACGCTAGCACGGTGCTAATTCTCGCGCGCTGGGGGCGGCGAGCCCGCCGACCGCCGCGACGGCGCATGAGCCCAGTTCACACGGCGGATCGGCCCGGCGGGGTGCGGAGTTGTCCACAGGTCTGGAAGTTGTCCACAAGACGACGCGGGCCGGATCTCCACAGGGGAGACCCGGCCCGCGTCGGGAAGAACTAGCGTGCGGCCGCGGCGCGGTTCACCGCGGAGACGACCGCGCGCAGCGATGCTGTGGTGATCGAGGTGGCGATGCCGACACCCCACACCACCTTGTCGCCGATAGCGACCTCGACATAGGCGGCCGCCTGGGCGTCGTCACCGGCCGACATGGCGTGCTCGCTGTAGTCCAGCACCCGCACGTCGAAGCCGACGGTGGCGATGGCGTCGACGAACGCGGCGAGCGGGCCGTTGCCCGAACCGCTGATCTCCTGCTCGACGCCGTCGACCTTCACGGTCGCCACGATCGAGTCGACGCCGCCGTCGGTCTCGGCCGCGGTCACCGTCTGCTTGATCCGCTCGAGCGGCAGGATCGGGTTCAGGTACTCGGTGGCGAAGACGTCCCACATCTCCTTGGGCGTCACCTCGCCGCCCTCACCGTCGGTGATCGCCTGGATCGCCTGCGAGAACTCGATCTGCAGCCTGCGCGGCAGCACCAGGCCGTGATCGGTCTTCATGATGTAGGCGACACCGCCCTTGCCGGACTGCGAGTTCACCCGGATGACGGCCTCGTAGGTCCGGCCGACGTCCTTCGGATCGATCGGCAGGTACGGGACCTCCCAGACGATGTCGGCCACGTCGGCGTTCTGCGCGTCGGCGGCGGCCTTCATCGCGTCCAGGCCCTTGTTGATGGCGTCCTGGTGGCTGCCGGAGAACGCGGTGTAGACCAGGTCGCCGCCGTAGGGGTGGCGCTCGGCCACGGCCAGCTGGTTGCAGTACTCGACCGTGCGGCGGATCTCGTCGATGTCGGAGAAGTTGATCTGCGGGTCGATGCCGCGGGAGAACATGTTCATACCCAGCGTCACCAGGCAGACGTTGCCGGTGCGCTCGCCGTTGCCGAACAGGCAGCCCTCGATGCGGTCGGCGCCGGCCTGGTAGCCCAGCTCGGCGGCGGCCACGGCGGTGCCGCGGTCGTTGTGCGGGTGCAGCGACAGCACGATGGAGTCGCGGCGGGCCAGGTTGCGGTGCATCCACTCGATCGAGTCGGCGTACACGTTCGGCGTCGCCATCTCGACGGTGGCGGGCAGGTTGATGATCAGCGGCTTCTCCGGGGTCGGCGCGATGATCGCCGAGACGGCGTCGCAGACCTCACGGGCGTAGTCCAGCTCGGTGCCGGTGTAGGACTCCGGGCTGTACTCGTAGCGCCACTCGGTGTCGGGGTAGCGCTTCTCGATCTCCAGGCACAGCGTCGCGGCGTCGGTGGCGATCTTCTTCACCGCGTCGCGCTCGGCGCGGAACACCACGCGACGCTGCAGGATGGAGGTGGAGTTGTAGAAGTGCACGATCACGTTCGGGGCGCCGTTGCAGGCCTCGAAGGTGCGCTCGATCAGCTCGGGGCGGCACTGGGTGAGGACCTGGATGGTGACGTCGGCGGGCACGGCGCCGTCCTCGATGATCTCGCGGACGAAGTCGAAGTCGGTCTGGCTCGCGGCCGGGAACCCGACCTCGATCTCCTTGTAGCCCATCCGCACCAGCAGGTCGAACATGCGGCGCTTGCGGGCGGGGCTCATCGGGTCGATGAGGGCCTGGTTGCCGTCACGCAGGTCGACGGCGCACCACGCGGGGGCGCGATCGATGATCTTGTCGGGCCAGGTGCGGTCGGGCAGCGTGATCGGCTCGACCTCTTCGGCGAAGGGCCGGTACCGGAACGCGGGCATCGACGAGTTCTTCTGGTGGTTCCAGGCGGGCTGGTCGGCCGGAGCGGGTTTGCCGGGGGCCGTGATGGTGCGCGAAGCGGATACGAATGCGTCAGCCGAGGACATGCAAGTTTCTCCGTGGGGTGTGATGTATTCCCGGGTGGGAGCGGGTCGACCGGCGCGTTGGAACCCCGCGACGGGAGCCGGTCCGTATCAGAACCCGTCGCGGCGGCCGAGAAGAAGTGCCCGCTGCATGATTCCCCGAGCTTACCGTGTGTGATGCGCCGCTGGTAAGCGGCCTGGCGAATCCATCGCCCCTACCAGCCGGTACGGTTCGGGGGCGGAAACGCACGCTTGTACGGACCACCGCGTCCGACGAGACGGCACAAAGGAATTCGAATGACCTGGTATGAGCAACTGGCCGTGCTCGTGGCCGGTGTCGCCGCGGGCGGCATCAACACGATCGTCGGCTCCGGCACCCTGATCACCTTCCCGGCGCTGCTCGCCTTCGGGCTGCCGCCGGTGACGGCGAACGTCTCCAACACGATCGGCCTCGTCCCCGGCTCGATGAGCGGCGTGATCGGCTATCGGCGCGAACTGGAGGGGCAGCGGTCGCGACTGCTGCAGCTGGGCACCGCCTCGCTGCTCGGTGGCATCACCGGCGCGATCCTGCTGCTCACCATGCCCGCCGAGGCCTTCAAGGCGATCGTGCCCGTCCTGATCATCGCCGCGCTGGTCCTGGTGGTCGTCCAGCCCCGGCTGGCGGCCTGGGTGAAGCGGCGCAGGGCCGACGGTGACGCGCCCGCGCCCGCGCACGGCGGGCCGATCCTGCTGGTCGCGGTGTTCGGCACCGGCATCTACGGCGGCTACTTCGGCGCGGCGCAGGGCGTGCTGCTGCTCGGGCTGCTCGGCGTGTTCGTGCACGAGGACATCCAGCGGCTCAACGCCGTGAAGAACGTGCTCGCGCTGATCGTGAACGCGGTGTCGGCGGTGATCTTCATCGTCATCGCGGAGGTGAACTGGCAGGCCGTGGCGCTGATCGCGGTCGGCTCGATCATCGGTGGTCAGCTGGGTGCGCGGGTGGGCCGCAAGCTGCCGCCGAACGTGCTGCGCGCGGTGATCGTCATCGTCGGCACCATCGCGGTGATCAGGTTGCTCTGAGCTGTTGGAGCGCTGGCGCGCTCGAGTCGCGGCCCCCTGGTGTCCCGCCGATCAGGCACCGTGGCTTGCTCCTTCGTCGCCTACGCCACGGCACCTGATCGACGGGACGGGCCGCGACCGCCGCTGCGCGGCGGACCCTCCTCGAGGTCGGGTCGTGTGTGGCTGTTCGTGACTTCCACCAAAGGCCGCTCCGTTGAACACCATTGGTGTTTCACACGGGGTATCCTGCGCTCGGCCATGCGTGATGAGGGAGGTGGCCTGGTGCACAGACGTGCCTTCTTCAAGGCGGCGGGACTGGCGACGATCGCCGGTGCCGTGGGAACGACGCTGACGAACACGGTGGCCACGGCCGATCCGCGCGAGGCGATGTTCCGGACCTGGGTACCGGAGATCTTCGAACCCCTCCCCGACCCGCCCGCGCACACGCAGGCCATCGTCATCGGGTCCGGTTTCGGCGCCGCGGTCACCGCGCTGCGCCTGGCCGAGGCCGGGATCGTCAACACCGTGCTCGAGCGGGGTTCGCGCTGGCCCAACGACCCGTGGCGGGAGATCTTCACCGGCGACGACCTGCCCGACGGTCGCGGTTTCTGGCATCGCACCAGCTTCACCGGCGTCACCAAGGTGCCGATGAGCTTCGGCGCGTTCGGCGGCGTGCTCGACGTGACCGAGTACCCGGGCATCGACGTGTGGCGCGCGGCGGCCGTCGGCGGCGGTTCGGTGATCTTCACCGGCGCCATGGTCGCGCCGGAGCGCAGGCTGTTCGACCAGGTCTTCGGCGGTGTGGTCGACTACGGCGAGCTGGAACGCGTCTACTACCCGAAGGTGCGGCAGATGCTGCGCCTGGACGCCATGCCCGCCGACATCTACCAGTCCGGGCCGTTCGCCCACTCGCGCGCCTGGGACGAGCAGGTGCGCGCGGCCGGCTACCAGCCGCTGCCCAACGACTCGATCTTCACCTGGGACGTCCTGCGCGCCGAACTGGCCGGAAACTCCCGCGCCTCGGCCACCGCAGCCCGCTCCAACCTGGGCAATTCCAACGGCGCCAAGTTCGACCTGAACCAGAACTACCTGCGCTACGCCAGGGACACCGGCCGGTCCCAGGTGTACCCCGGCCACCGCGTCGACAGCATCGCCCAGGACGCGGGCGGCAAGTTCGTGGTCACGGTGACGAAACTGGACCCGACCGGACAGGTCCTGGGGACCCGCACGCTCACCTGCGACAAGCTCTTCCTCGGCGCCGGTTCGGTCGGCACCTCCGAGCTGCTGGTCCGCGCCCAGGCCACCGGCGCGCTGCCGCACCTCAACGAGCACATCGGCGACGGCTGGGGCACCAACGGTGACGTGGTGCTCGCCCGCGGCGCGAGCGCCGTCTCCGGCCACGGCCAGGGCGTGCCGAGCGCCAGCCGCATCTTCGACGAGTCGCGCGTGCCGCTCACCCTGGAGAACTGGTACATCCCTGGCATCCCGTTCGAGACCGGCGCGCTGGCCTCGCTCGGCATGGTGCTCGACCCGACCAGGGCCCGCTTCGGCTACGACGCCGGCTCGGGCGGGGTCGGGCTGAGCTGGTCGGCGGGCGCGCAGAACGCCGTCGTCGACGCGGCGCGCGCGGTCGATCACCGGATCGCCGAGCGCGCGGGCGCCCTCGCCGAGTACGGCGCGCTCGGTTACGACGCGAACGCCCAGTTCACCGCGCATCCGCTCGGCGGCGCCGTGCTCGGCAAGGCCACCGACGCCTTCGGCCGCGTGCACGGGCACCCCGGCCTGTACGTGATGGACGGCGCGGCGATTCCGGGCAGCACCGCGACCGTGAACCCCTCGCTGACCATCGCCGCGCTGGCCGAACGCAATATCGCCGCCATCGTGTCCGCCGGTCGCTGACACCGCACAAGATCACGCCGATCTGACCGGCGGGCGCCGATCAGGCCGTTACCCTCGGCAGGACGACGGCGTTCGAAGGGAGCATGCACGTGGCCTCACCGGGCATCGAGCGGGTCGAGGCACTGCCGGACGTGCGCTCCAAGACGCCGTCGCTGCGCACCGACCTGCTGATGCTGGTCCTGGCGATCATCTCGGTGGTGCTGGTCGTGTGGATCACCTTCTTCCCCGTCTCGGGGCAGACCTATCACGCGATCGTGGTCGTCGACTGGACGATCTGTGGCATCTTCCTGATCGAGTTCCTGTGGCGCTGGCGGCGCGCGGGCTGGCCGTGGACCTTCCCGTTCGTCTACTGGTACGAAGTGCTCGGCATGATCCCGGTGACCAGCCCGATCTTCCGCGGATTCCGGCTGTTCCGGATCGTGGTCATCCTGATCCGGCTCGGCCGGGTGGCCGATCGCGCGCTGGGGGAGCGGGTCACCGCGACGATCGTGAACCGCTTCGTCGGCACCATCGTCGACGTGATCAAGCGGCCGATGACGGTCGCGATCCTCGACGAGGTGTCCAAGGTGCTGCGCGCCGGGCACTACACCAAGAACATCGCCGCGGCGCTGGAGGAGAACCACGCCGAGGTCGACCAGATGATCGTCGACTTGATCAAGAACGACCCGGCCACCAGCAAGCTGCGTTACGTGCCCTTCCACGACGAGATCGTCCGGCTGATCTCGGCCACCGTCTACCGGATGCTGCACGAGCTGCTCGCCGACCCGCGCACCGACGAGCTGGTCGCCGACATGCTCAGGGAGAACCTGGACCAGATCAACGAGGCGGTCCGCGCCGGCATCAAGGTGCCGCCCTCGCAGAAGGGGGCGACGCCCGCCGAACACGGCGTGCGCCACCACCTCAGTCAGATCAAGCGTGCCTGATCTGGTCGCGTGGCGTGGCGTAGCGCACGGTCTCGAAGACCACCAGTGCCGCGAGCACCGCGCAGAGCAGGGCGAGCGAGGCGAGCGCGGGCAGCTGTGACGCCAGCGGGGCGAGTACGACCAGGAGCACCGCCGTGACGACCCGGCCGATCGACACCGACTTCACGGCGTAGTACTTCGCCGCGACCACGCCGAGCAGGAACAGCGCCGGTCCGCCGTAGAGCGCGCCGAGCGGGATGCCGTAGAGCGCGTCGGTGAGCGTGTGGTGCGAGGAATCGCCCACGTAGTACAGCACCTTCTTGAGCCCGAGCGAGAGCGCGATGACGCCGGCGATCATCGGGAAGTGCCCGTAGGTGTAGCTGTTCTGGGCGATCTTGATCTGGTGCGCGCCCCTGGCGTGGGCGAAGGCGTGCTCGATCGAGATCGCGGCGACGTCGAAGTAGAGCCACCACAGCAGTCCGGAGACGGCGAGACCGAGCATCGAGCCGAGCACGATGGGCCAGGAGACGGGCAGCCCGGCCACGCCGATGCCGATCGAGACGATGGATTCGCCCAGCGCGACGATGACGATCAGCCCGTAGCGTTCGGCGAAGTGCTTGGCCGAGTTGATCCGCCAGTCGGTGCCCGCGGCCCAGGTCCAGACCATGTCGCCGACGATGGCCGCGATCCACAGCGCGATCTGGACGATGCCCTCGGTCATCGCCGCGACCACCAGCAGGGTGGTGCCGAAGGTGATCGAGCCGAGCGCCCAGCGCAGCAGCTGCCCGCGCAGCTGCGGGTCCTCGGCGCTGATCACCCAGAAGATGCCGACGTGCACCAGCCGCACCACCAGGTACGCGATCGCGAAGACCAGCGGCCCGAACCACCCGCCCGGCATGTCGCTGAACGCCTCGGGGATGGTGAGCGCCGCGATGAACGCGCCGCCCATGGCGACGAACATCGCCACCCTGGTGATGCCCTCGTCGGCTTTCACGACATTGCCGAGCCAGGAGTAGGCGATCCACAGCCACCACATCAGCGCAAGGACCAGCCCGGCCCGCAGCAGGTTGGCGGCGGTGGGATCGTCGGCGGCCAGCGCGGTGACCATGGTGAACGCGAACACGATGACGAGGTCGAAGAACAGTTCGAGCTGGGTCACCGTGGCGCCCTCGGACACCGTTTGGAACCGAACCCGTCGAGTACCGATCATGCGCTCATCGTCGCACTGCGCAGGCGGGTACGCGCGGAAAGAAACTAGCCGACGGCGTAGCCCTCGACCTCGGGGTACCGCTCGGCGAAGTCGATGAAGTTCGCGACGGCCTCGTCGTACTGCTTGCGCAGGGTGCGGTTGAACAGGATGCCCGGGACCGGCAGCGGGTACTTGAGCTCGACGTGCAGGTCGATCTCGGTGCCCTCCGCGGTCTCGAACAGGTCGAACGAGCCGCCGCCCTTGGAACCGCGGCTGCTGTCGACGACCTCCCACGAGACCCGATGGGGCTCCCAGGTGTACTCGAGGACCTGCGAGTCGGAGTCGCCCATGAAGTGCGCGGTGACGAAGACGCGGCGCGGCCTGCGGTCGGCGTCGAGCGGGCCCATGCGGACATCACTGTACGACGGCGACCAGTCCGCTAGGCGATCGACCGCGAGCAGGGCATCCATGACCTGGTCCACGCTGGCATCAACGGTGAATCGGATGTCGGTCTTCGCGCGCATCTTGTCTATCCTCCGAAACCCCCGCTGTCTTTCGCGCCCGATTGTGCACAGCTGTACCAGTGATCGTCAACACGTCTATGGTCTGGACAAATGACCGTGTCAGCTGCGTATGGCCCTTTCGACGGCGGTTTCGATCAGCTCCATGCTCTGTTGCTCGGTGAACAGGGTTGGCAGCGTGAGGTGTTCGACGACGAGCCAGTTCAGGGCCAGGTACAGCAGGATGACCGTCGACTCGTCGCCGGGCTGACCGGACGCCAGGTGGTTGCGGATGTTGAAGTCGAGGTCCGCGCGTACCCGTTCGGTGAGAACTTTGCGAAGTTCCGGACGCCGGGTCGCTTCCAGGCGCAATTCGAGCAGCGCGAGGTAGGCGGTGCGGTGTGACTCCAGCCTGCCGACGACCTCCTTCATCAACGCGGTGATGTTCTCGACCGTCTTGGGTCCCTGATCGACCAGCGCCATGGTCTCCGCGGTCGGCTCGACCACCTCGTAGAAGCGGGTGCCCGCCTGGGTGAGCATGTCGTCGCGGCTGGCGAAGTAGTTGGAGGCGGTGCCGAGGGGCACGCCCGCCTTCTTGTCCACGGCGCGGAAGGTGAGGCCGCGGGCGCCGTCGTCGGCGAGGACCTCGATGGCCGCGTCGAGCAGGGCTTGTCGTCGTTCGGGGTTAGTTCGCACTTGACACCACTCCGTCTGTAGTACTACGGTTCAAATCACTACAGACAGAGTACAACAACTGAGGCGGTACCCCATGCGAAAGCTCGTCTACTACATCGGCGTCTCCCTCGACGGCTACATCGCCGGCCCGGGCGGGGAGGTCGACTTCTATCCGACGCCGCCCGAATACGTGGAGTGGATGATGGACGAGTTCCCCGACTCCATCCCCACTCACCTGCGTGGCCATTTCGGCATGGACCCCGAGCTGCCCGCCCAGCGCTGGGACACCGTCCTGATGGGTCGCGGCACCTACGTCCTGCCGGACGAGCACATCGAGAGCCCGTTCTCGCACCTGAAGCAGTACGTCGTCTCGTCCTCGCTCCAGCAGGCCGACCACCCCGGTGTCGAGATCTACTCGGGCGACCCCGGCGAGCTGGTGCGCGAGCTCAAGGGCAAGGAGGGCGGCGACATCTGGCTGTGCGGCGGCGGAAACCTGGCGGGGCAGCTCCTCGACGAGATCGACGAGATGGTCGTCAAGAGCTATCCGGTGGTCGCGGGCTCCGGTGTCGCGGCGTTCACCGGCGTCTTCAAACCGACAAACTTCCGTCCCGTGCGGCGCAAGGAATTCGGCAACGGCGCCCTGGTCACCTGGTTCGAACGGGCCTGAATCCCGTGGTCATCCACAGGTGACAAGCCTGTGTCGTTTTCCACAGGCTGGGGAGGTAGCGGCGAAACCGGTGGACTCGGGCCGGTACTCTTGGTCGCTGATACCAAGCCTTGCTGTCGATCGTGAAGGACCTAGCCGTGGCTCTCGTTGTTCAGAAGTACGGAGGATCCTCGGTGGCCACCGCCGAGCGGATCCGGCGCGTCGCTGAACGGATCGTGGAGACCAAGAAGCAGGGCCACGACGTGGTCGTGGTCTGCTCGGCGATGGGTGACACCACCGACGAACTGCTCGATCTCGCCGAGCAGGTGGCGCCCGCGCCGCCGGCTCGCGAGATGGACATGCTGCTCACCTCCGGTGAGCGCATCTCGAACGCGCTGGTGGCCATGGCGATTCATTCGCTCGGCGCCGAGGCGCGCTCGTTCACCGGCTCGCAGGCCGGCGTGATCACCACCGGCGCGCACGGCAACGCCAAGATCATCGACGTCACCCCCGGCCGCCTCAAGGAGGCGCTCGACGAGGGGCAGATCGTGCTCGTCGCCGGGTTCCAGGGCGTCAGCCAGGACAGCAAGGACGTCACCACGCTGGGCCGCGGTGGTTCCGACACCACCGCCGTCGCCCTGGCCGCCGCGCTGAAGGCCGATGTCTGCGAGATCTACACCGATGTCGACGGCATCTTCAGCGCCGACCCGCGCATCGTCGGCGACGCCCAGAAGCTCGACAAGATCTCCTACGAGGAGATGCTCGAGATGGCGGCCTGCGGCTCGAAGGTGCTGATGCTGCGCTGCGTAGAGTACGCGCGCCGCTACAACGTTCCCGTTCATGTTCGGTCGTCCTACACCGACAAGATCGGCACCACTGTTTTCGGATCGATGGAGGACATTCCCGTGGAGCAGGCAATCCTGACCGGCGTCGCGCACGACCGCAGCGAGGCCAAGGTGACCGTCGTCGCCCTGCCGGACGAGCCGGGCTACGCGGCCAAGGTGTTCCGTGCGGTGGCCGATGCCGAGATCAACATCGACATGGTGCTGCAGAACATCTCCAAGGTCGACACGGGCAAGACCGACATCACCTTCACCCTGCCCAAGACCGACGGCGCCCGCGCGGTCGAGATGCTCACCAAGCGGCAGGACGAGATCGGCTTCGCGCAGGTCCTCTACGACGACCACATCGGCAAGGTGTCCCTGGTCGGCGCGGGCATGAAGTCGCACCCTGGCGTCACCGCCACCTTCTGTGAGGCGCTGGCCAACGCGGGCGTGAACATCGATCTGATCTCCACCTCGGAGATCCGGATCTCGGTGCTCGTGCGCGACACCGAACTCGACGAGGCCGTGCAGGTTCTGCACCAGGCCTTCGATCTCGGCGGCGAAGAGGCCGCTGTCGTCCACGGCGGAACGGGGCGTTAAGACATGGGTGTACGGGTAGGCGTTGTCGGCGCGACCGGTCAGGTCGGCGCCGTCATGCGGAAACTGCTGGAAGAGCGCAACTTCCCGGCCGACGAGGTGCGCTTCTTCGCGTCGGCTCGCTCGGCGGGCAAGACCCTGCCGTGGCGCGGCGGCGAGATCGTCGTCGAGGACACCGAGACCGCCGATCCGTCGGGTCTGGACATCGCGCTGTTCTCGGCCGGTGCCACCATGTCCCGCGTGCAGGCCCCGCGCTTCGCGGCCGCCGGCGTGACGGTCATCGACAACTCCTCGGCCTGGCGCAAAGATCCCGATGTGCCGCTGGTCGTCTCGGAGGTCAACCCCGAGGCCACCCGCAACCTGCCCAAGGGCATCATCGCGAACCCCAACTGCACCACCATGGCCGCGATGCCGGTGCTCAAGCCGCTGCACGACGTGGCGGGCCTGCAGCGCCTGATCGTGTCGTCGTACCAGGCCGTCTCCGGCTCCGGCCTGGCCGGTGTCGAGGAGCTCGCCTCGCAGATCCGCGCGGTGGCCGACGACGCCGAGAAGCTGGTGCACGACGGTTCGGCCGTGGAGTTCCCCGCGCCGAACAAGTACGTCGCCCCGATCGCGTTCGACGTGATCCCGCTCGCGGGTTCGCTGGTCGACGACGGCTCCGGCGAGACCGACGAGGACCAGAAGCTCCGCAACGAGAGCCGCAAGATCCTCGGCCTGCCCGACCTGCTGGTCAGCGGCACCTGCGTGCGCGTTCCGGTGTTCACCGGGCACTCGCTGTCGATCAATGCCGAGTTCGCCGAGCCGCTTTCGGTGCAGCGGGCCACCGAGCTGCTGGCCAAGGCGCCGGGCGTGCGCCTGGTCGACGTGCCGACTCCGCTGGCCGCCGCCGGTCAGGACGACTCGCTGGTCGGGCGCATCCGCCAGGATCCCGGCGTCCCGAGCGGTCGCGGTCTTGCCCTGTTCATCTCGGGTGACAACCTGCGAAAGGGCGCCGCGCTCAACACCATTCAGATCGCGGAAGTTCTGCTGAACAACCGCTGAGTGTCGCCGTACGACGGGCCGGGCTGCGAGGTTCCGGCCCGTCGTCGCGCCCGACCGCCCCGCGCGTCGCCGGTGTCCGTGCCGGTCACGGCTCGGTAAACGGTTAGCCGGGGGCGGTGGCTGCTGTTAGTTTTGCCGGATGGCGCAACCGCATCCGCACGTATTCCTCGGTGACAAGCTCGTTCCCGCTGCTCAGGCGACTGTCGGCATCGCCACGTCGGCAGTGCTCTACGGGCTCAGTGTCTACACGGTGTTCCCCGTGCGGGTCGCGGACGGCGCGCGCAGTGCCTTCCGGCTGGCCGACCACTTCCGCCGGCTCGAGGAGTCCTGCAAGATCATCGGGATCGACCGGTTCGCCCAGGAGTGGGACTACGCGCGCTTCCAGGCGGCCGTGGTCGACCTCGTCGCGGCGAACGATCCGGCCGATGACGTCTTCGTGCGCGTGAGTGTGCATGTGGTGGAGTCGATTCCGGGCACCAGGGTGCGCGGATGCGCCATCGAGGTGAGCATGTTCGTCTACGACGCGGTGCCGATCGTGCCGCAGGACGGCATGCGCCTGAAGTCGAGCCCGTGGCGCCGGATCCCCGACAACGCCATCCCGTCGCGCGCGAAAGTCAACGGCGCGTATGTGAACTCGGTGCTGGCCAAGCAGGACGCCATCGACAGCGGCTACGACGACTGTGTCTTCCTCGACGTCAACGGCCACGTCTGCGAACTGTCGGCGGCCAACATCTTCCTGGTCCGCGGCGGCACCCTGATCACCCCCGATGTCTCCTGTGACATCCTCGACGGCATCAACCGGCGCACCGTGCTCACCCTCGCCCGCGAGGAGGGCATCCCGGTGCAGGAGCGCACCGTCGATCTCACCGAGCTCTACATCGCCGACGAGGTGTTCGTCACCGGCACCTCGGCGGGCGCCGCGCCGGTGTTCGAGGTCGACGGGCGCACGGTCGGCGCCGGTGTCGTCGGCCCGGTCACCACCACCCTGCGCAAGCGGCACGCCGACGCCCTGCGCGGCGACACCGACCACGGCTGGACGACCGAGCTGAACCGCTAGCGGATGCCGGGGGTGCGCGGGTCGTCGCCGAGACAGACCAGGATCGCGCACCCCGGCGGAATGCTGGCGAACGGCGCGGCCAGCGGCTGGTTCAGGCAGTCGAACACCGTGCAGCCGGGGTACGCGCCCGGCCCGATGCCGAAGACCGCGAGCAGGATGTTGCTGTCGACGAGGGTGGCCGGATCGAACTGCACCGGCGGCTCCACGTACGGCTGGGCGGTCGGCGCCTTCGTGTCGGTGAACGCCTCGAACAGCCTGCGGAAGAACTCGTGCGGCAGCTCCTCGGTGTGCGCGATCACCCCGCTCGGTCCGTACTTCGTCTCGTTGCCGAACGCGCCGGTCCACATCACCATCAGGTCCAGGCTCGGCATGAACCACACGTTCTGCAGGCCGAGGCCGGACATGAAGAAGGTGTCCGACGGCAGGAAATCCGGTGACTCGGCGCAGTTCTCGCCGATCCAGAACAGGTAGCCGTAGCAGCTGTTCTGTGGCGACGGGGTGCGCGCTGTGCGCAGGTAGTCGGCGGAGATCAGGCGCTGTCCCGCCCAGTCGCCCTCGTTGGCGACGAGCAGGCCGATCTTGGACAGGTTGTCGGGCGGCATCATCAGATGGGCGTAGCCGTAGGTGTGGCCGGAGCGATCGCGCGCCCAGTAGTAGTCGGTCTTCGCGATGCCGAGCGGGTCGAACAGCTCCCGCTGCGCGAACTGCTGCAGCGGCTCGCCGACGGCCAGCTCGATCACGTACGACAGCAGGTCGACATTGCGCTGGCTGTAACTGAATTCGGTGCCGGGCGGGTTGGCCAGCTCGACCGCGAGCGCCTGCACCGCGCTGTTCGGATCGACCGGGATCACCGCGGTGATGCCCTCGGTGAGCACGCCGGTCTTCATGCCGGAGGTCTCGGTGAGCAGATTCTCCACCGTGATCGCGCGATGCGTCGCGTCGCCGAGACCGGCGGGCAGATAGCGGTCGATCGGGGCATCGATCGCGAGTTTTCCCTGGTCGGAGGCGATTCCGGCGAGCAT
The DNA here is from genome assembly GCF_040654275.1 of Nocardia sp. NPDC050717. Taxonomy (NCBI): domain Bacteria; kingdom Bacillati; phylum Actinomycetota; class Actinomycetes; order Mycobacteriales; family Nocardiaceae; genus Nocardia; species Nocardia sp. NPDC050717. Next base: position 26,976 of record NZ_JBFAHR010000008.1, on the reverse strand, counting down.
CGACACCACCGATTTGGTGACGCTCCAGATGTTCCAGGCCACCTTGCCGGTCTCGTCGTTGCGCAGGCCCTCGCCGACCAGGCAGTTGTGCCGGAACACCTGCACATTGTTGCGATTGCGGGTGGCCGCGAACCGCAGCGCCGCTTCGAGTTTCGCGGGATCGAGGCCGACCTGTTCGGGGCGGGCGCGTTCGAGTTCGCGCGCGGACGTCACCTCGCAGCTCTTCGCGGTGGCGGGCGCCGCCTGCGCGGGGGCGCCGAGCAGGCACCCCGAAACCAGTGCGACCGCGAACGTCCCCGCGAGAAATCCCCTGATCAGCCCCATACGGCCGAGACTAGACCGCCGCGTCGACCGTAACCCGTAAAGCGGGGCCGCGCGATCCCCTGACCACCGGTATGTTCACACACCCGTAAAGCCCCGAACGCGGTACACCACCGCGCCGCAGGCCAGCACGGCGAGTCCGGCGAGCACCGAAGCGAGCGGCAGGGCGAACGCGACGACCACGCAGCCGAGCGCGCCGACCACCGGCACCCAGCGCGCCGGCCTGCCCTCCGCCGCCGTGAGCGTGGCCGCCGACAGGTTCGCGACCAGGTAATACCCGAGCACGGCGAACGAGGAGAAGCCGATCGCGGTCCGCAGGTCGACGCTCGCCGCGAGCACCGCGACGACAGCGCCGACCGCGAGCTCGGCGCGATGCGGCACCGCGTAGCGCGGGTGCACCGCGGCCAGGGCGCGCGGCAGGTGCCCGTCGCGGGCCATGGCCAGCGTCGTCCGGGAGACGCCGAGGATCAGCGCCATCAGCGATCCGGCGGCGGCGAGCACCGCGCCCGCGCGGACCACCGGTGCCAGCCACTGCGCGCCCGCCGCGGTGACGACCTGCGCGAGCGGATCGTGCGCGGCGGCGAGTCCGCCGGAGCCCAGTGTCAGCAGCGCGGCCACCGCCACCAGCGCGTACACCGTCAACGCGCCTGCCAGCGCGAGCATGATCGCCCGCGGAATCGTGCGTTCCGGATCGCGCACCTCCTCGCCGAGCGTCGCGACCCGCGCGTATCCCGCGAAGGCGAAGAACAGCAGCCCCGCCGCCTGCAGCACCCCGTACGGCCCGATCTCCTTGTCGAGCACCGCCGCCGCCGAATGATCCCCACCGATCCCCACGACGACCACCGCGGCCAGCACCACCAGCACCAGCCCCACGATCACCCGCGTCGCCAGCGCCGACTTCTGCACGCCGACGTAGTTGATCCCGGTCACCAGCAGCACCGCGACCACCGCCACCGCGTGCGAGTACTCCGGCCAGGCGTAACTCCCGACCGTCAGCGCCATCGCCGCGCACGACGCCGTCTTCCCGACGACGAACCCCCACCCGGCCAGATATCCCCAGAACTCCCCGAGTCGTTCCCGCCCGTACACGTACGTCCCGCCCGAGACCGGGTACAGCGCCGCCAACCGCGCCGACGACATCGCGTTGCAGTAGGCCACCACCGCCGCCACCCCGAGCGCCACCAGCAGCCAGGACCCGGCCACCCCCGCCGCGGGCCCCAACGCCGCGAACACCCCGGCCCCCACCATCGCCCCGAGCCCGATCACCACCGAGTCCCGCAATCCCAAACCGCGTCGCAACGGCGCGTCAGCTCCCATGCGCCCATCCTCGAGCATGAACGGGTTCGGCGCCTCCCGACACGAAAAACGCCGCCAGGTCGATGAGGGAGACCTGGCGGCGTTTCGAGTCGAAGGGCCGCCGCGTGGACGGCCCGTCAGGGGTGTCGACGCCCCACAAGCGCCTCTCGGCGAGTGGTCGCTCGTAGCGACAAAGGGGTGAGGCCCGGGGCTGTTCGGACGCCGACAGTGGGGTTCAACCACAGCACCCGGTGAGCTATTCCAGCGCCTGGATGTGATCCGCGCAACGCAAGATTGAAACCATCCAATTCTTGACTAATTCCAGAAAAGGAGGAGAGTGGGGAACGTGCACACCGAGGAGATCGACGCTCGCCGACTGCTGCGCGAGGCCGGGTTGCGGGTCACCGCACCCAGGCTCGCGGTGTTGAACGCTGTCGCGGCGCGGCCGCACGCGGACGCGGAGGCGATCACCGCCGCCGCCAGGGCCGCGCTGGGGACGGTGTCGACGCAGGCGGTGTACGACGTGCTCAACGCCTGCGTGCGAGTGGGGATCCTGCGCCGGATCGAACCGGCCGGTTCGCCTGCCAGGTTCGAGACCCGGACCGGGGATAATCACCATCACCTGGTGTGCCGAAGTTGCGGGGCGGTCGTCGACACGGACTGTGTCGTCGGCGCCGCGCCCTGTCTGCAGCCCGCGGACGATCACGGTTTCGCGATCGACGAGGCCGAGGTCGTCTTCTGGGGGCTGTGCCCCGACTGCCGAAATCAGGAGGCCGCGAAATGACCAAGCCGACCACCACCAACACCGGAAGCGCCGTCGAGAGCGACGACGAGTCGCTCACCGCCGGAACCCAGGGGCCGGTGCTGCTGCACGACCACTACCTGATCGAGAAGCTGGCCCAGTTCAACCGGGAGCGGGTGCCGGAGCGGATCGTGCACGCCAAGGGTTCGGGCGCCTACGGCGAGCTGGTCGTGACCGGCGACGTGAGCCGCTACACCAAGGCCAAGCTGTTCCAGCCGGGCGCGCGCACCGAATCCCTGGCCCGCTTCTCCACCGTCGCCGGTGAGCAGGGCAGCCCCGACACCTGGCGCGACCCGCGCGGTTTCGCGGTGAAGTTCTACACCGAGGACGGCAACTACGACCTCGTCGGCAACAACACCCCCGTCTTCTTCATCAAGGACGCGATGAAGTTCCCCGACTTCATCCGCTCGCAGAAGCGCCTGCCCGGCAGCGGCCTGCGCGACCACAACATGCAGTGGGACTTCTGGACGCTGCGCCCGGAGTCGGCCCACCAGGTGACCTGGCTGATGGGCGACCGCGGCCTGCCGAAGACCTACCGCCACATGGACGGCTTCGGCTCGCACACCTACCAGTGGATCAACGCCGAGGGCGAACGATTCTGGGTGAAGTACCACTTCAAGACCGACCAGGGCATCGAGTTCCTCACCCAGGCCGAGGCCGACACCCTCGCCGGTTCCGACCCCGACCACCACCGCAAGGACCTGTGGGAAGCGATCGAACGCGGGGACTTCCCCAGCTGGACCCTGAAGGTCCAGATCATGCCGGTCGCCGAGGCCGAGGGCTACCGCTTCAACCCGTTCGACCTCACCAAGGTGTGGTCGCAGCGCGACTACCCGCTGATCGAGGTCGGCAAGTGGACGCTGAACCGGAACCCGGGCAACTTCTTCGTCGACATCGAGCAGGCCGCCTTCGAGCCGTCCAACATCGTGCCCGGCATCGGCTTCTCGCCGGACAAGATGCTGCTCGGCCGCGTCTTCGCCTACGCCGACGCGCACCGCTACCGCATCGGCACCAACTACGCGCAGCTGCCGCCGAACCAGGCGAAGGCCGCCGAGGTGAACTCCTATTCGAAGGAGGGCGCCATGCGGTACCACTACAACGCCGCGGATGTGCCGGTGTACGCGCCGAATTCGTACGGCGGTCCGCACGCGGATCCGGCCGTGGCTGGCGATGGCGGGCTGTGGGAATTCGATCCGTCGATGGTGCGGGCCGGCTACATCGAGCACGCCGAGGACGGTGACTTCACCCAGGCGGGCACGCTGGTGCGCGAGGTCCTCGACGACGCGGCGCGGCAGCGGCTGGTCGACAACATCGTCGGGCATGTCAGCGCCGGGGTGAGCGAACCGGTGTTGAGCCGGGTGTTCGAGTACTGGCGCAATGTCGACGCCGAGCTCGGCAAGCGAGTCGAGGAGGGAGTCAGGGGCGCCTGACCATCCGGCAGTGAACGAGGCAGGTACGCCGACGGCGTGCCTGCCTCTTGTCGTATCTGTCAGAAGTTGCTGAACCAGTACAGCAGGCTGGCCAGCACCCAGACGATCAAGGTCTCCATCGTCGTTTCTCCATCTTGTCGGTACTTCCATTCTCGCTGATGTATCGCCGCGGGCCGACAAGTTGTTCTTAAGAACCTCTAGAGACGCGCGTCGCATCCTTTTGTCAGACACCGGAACTACCGGGTCCGACCGGTCTCGAGGGGTGATCAGTCGGACCCGGCGGTGCAGACCAGAAGGTGGCTCTTCCAGACGCTGAAGACGCACTGCCGACGGTAACCACACCGACGGACTGGGCCGGAGAAGTTCCACGGGGGTGTCGCGGAGTACGCCGACCGGGCCGGGTCGCAACGAGAGTTACCGGCCCGGTCGTTTGCGTTTGTCACGATCAGCGGTAAGGGTTGAGTAGTGGTCGAGATTGCCGAGCACCGAGACGCGCTGGATCGTGCCGAGGCACGGCTGCGCGAAGAGTTCGCGACGATGTTCGAACTGGACACCATCCATCGCTACCTGTACTCCTCCTACGAGAATTTCGCCGCGCGCGCCACGGTGACCCTGTATCTGCCGCTGCTGGCCGAGCGGTTCGGCAGGCAGCGGCTGCAGGCGCTGGCCAAGCTGGAGGGCAAGGTCGCCAAGCCACGGCCGACGGTGCTGTTCCTGTGTACGCACAACGCGGGCAGATCACAGATGGCGCTGGGGTTCTTCGAGGAACTGGCGCTGGGGCGCGCCGTCGCCTGGTCGGGTGGCTCGGAACCGGGCGGACAGCTCAACCCGGCCGCGGTGGCGGCGATGGCCGAGGTGGGCGTGGACATCTCGCGCGAGTATCCGAAGCCGTGGACCGACGAGATCATCCGCGCCGCCGAAGTCATCGTCACCATGGGCTGCGGCGACACCTGTCCGCTGGTGCCCGGCGTGCGCTACGACGAGTGGATCATCGAGGATCCGGCCGGCCTGGAACTGGCCCAGGTGCGGCCGATCCGCGACGACATCCACCGCCGCGTGCTCGGCCTGTTCGCCGAACTCGGCATCGAGGTCAGCGAGCCCGTAGGTACGCCACCCAGCCCCCGTACTCCGTGATGTCGGTGGCGGCGACCGCCGCGTCGTAGCTGCACGCGAAGCCGACCACGGAACGGCCGTCGGCCAGGTCGATGCTGGTCAGCGCCATCGGCGGGGGCAGTTCGGCGAGGAAGCCGCCGAGCCCGCCGGGCGAGACGAGGAACAGCTCGCCGCTGATCGGGGCACCGAGGCCGTCGCCGTGCCGGACCAGTCCGGGCTTCGGCGGGGTGGTGTCGAGGGCGGTGAGGCGGTAGGCGTCGCTGGTGGTGATCTCCCCGGCGAACCGGGCGCCGAGCTGTTCGAGCTGCCAGTGCAGTGGCTGGCCGCGCAGGTGCGCGCCGAAAACCGCCAGTGGCACAGCGTTTTCCACGAGCAACAGGGACGCGGTGCCGGTCAGGCGGGCGGCGAGGTCGACGGCGAGCTGGTCGGCGAAGGCGGGCACCACCACCATCACCCCGAACGGCAGGCCGTCGGCGGTGGGCGTGCCGGGGACGGCGACGGCGGCGAGGTCGAGCAGATTGCAGAAGTTGGTGTATGTGCCGAGGCGCCGATTGATCGCGAGCGGCTCCGCGGTGACCTCGGCGATCGACGGATGTTCGGTGGTGGTCGGCAACAGCAGGCCGTCGTAGCCGGCGAGCAGGGCGGTGGCGGCGGCGCGGGCCTGCGCGAGGGTGTCGAGGTCGGTGGCGAAGGCGTGCGCGTCGAGGTCCTTTGCCGCGCCGATGATTCCGGCGACGGTCGGATCGAGGCCCGGTGCGCCCTTGTCGACGAATTCGCCGACCGCCGCGTAGCGTTCGGCGACGATCGCGCCGTCGTAGAGCAGGCGGGCGGCGTCGAGCAGTGCGGAGATGTCGATCTCGTGGACCGCGACGCCCTGGTCACGCAGGGCGGCAACGGTTTCGGCGAAGGCCGTCTTGTAGGCGTCGCACAGTGGGGTGAGATCTTCCGGGCGCGGGATCGCCACCTTCGGCCGGGCGGAGGCGGCCAGGCGCACGTCGGCGGGCCAGGCGCGGCTGCGCGGATCACGTGCCTCCGGCCCCGCCATGGTCCTGGCGGCGGTGACGGCCAGGTCCAGGTCGGCGGCGAAGACGGTGACCGCGTCGTAGTCGGCGCAGGCCGGGACCACGCCGTGCGCGGGGATCACGCCGAGGCTGGCCTTGATACCGACGATGCTGTGCAGCGCGGCGGGCACCCGACCCGAGCCTGCGGTGTCGGTGCCGATCGCGAGGTCGGCTATGCCCAGAGCGACCGCCACGGCGGAGCCGGAACTCGAACCGCCGGAGATCAATTCGGGGTGGGTGGCGTGCCGGACGGCGCCGTACGGGCTGCGGGTGCCGACCAGGCCGGTGGCGAACTGGTCCAGGTTCGTCTTGCCCAGCACCAGCGCGCCCGCGGTGACGAGTCGCTGCACGGCCGCGGCGGTTTCGGTTGCCGGATAGCCGAATTCGGGGCAGGCGGCGGTGGTGGGCAGGCCCGCGACGTCGACGTTGTCCTTCACGGCCACCAGCAGCCCGGCCAGCGGCAGCTGCTCGCCCGCATCGAGGCGGCGCTCCAATTCCGCTGCCTCGATGTGGAGTTCGTCCTGTGGGCGCAGCGTGATCCAGACCTCGGGCCGGTCCACCTCGGCGATCCGCGCGTACGCGGCGGCCACCCTGGCTGTCGGGCTTGCTGGCATGGCTGTTCTCCTAATCGCTCATGGACATGGCGGCGACGGCGCGCGAGATGCGGTCGAGTACGACATCGAGCGAGTCCCCGATGTGGGTGTGCAGGAGCTGGCGCGCCGACTCGAGTTCGCCGGCGAGGACGGCGTCGAGAATGCCGAGGTGCTCGCTGATCGTGGTCTCGATGCGGTTGTTGATCATGAAGTCATACATGCGGACGTGCCGGATCCGGGAGTTCACCGCGACCAGAGCGCGCACCATCTCGGCATTGCCCGCCGCGGTGAGCAGCGCGACATGGAAGTCCTCGTCGACGACGACGAACCCGGGCTCCTGCGCGGGCGGATCGGCGCGCAGCATCTCCCACCGCCGCTGTTCGGCGCGCAGCAGCGGCTCGTCGTGGGTGAGCGCGGGGTCGGCGCGCACACGGTCCATGCCGCCCAGTTCGAGGGTGAGGCGCAGCTCGTACAGGTCGCGGATGCGGGCCACGCTCGGCCGGACCGGGCTGAAGCCGTACTCCTCGCGTTCGAGCAGGCCGTCCGAGCAGAGCATGGTCAACGCCTCGCGCACCGGCGTCCGGGAGATCCCGAAGCGCGCCGACAGCTTGGGTTCGGTGAGCCGCGTGCCGAAGCGGATGTCGCCGTTCATCAGCTCGGCGCGCAGCGTCTCGTAGACGACCTCCCGCAGTGGCCTGCCCGCGCCGTCTTCCGGTGCATCCACCCTTGTCGACATGGGTGTATACGCTATCGATCAGTAATTTCTATCAAGTGACAGAAAGTAAGCGGCAGGTTATCGGGTGCTCACAGCCCGCACCCTCACCGCGGCTCGGTCACCGCGGAGAGCACTTCTCAACCCCTCGCGAACACGCGCTTACCTCAGCCGACACAGTCCGCGCGCACCCTTCTCTTCGACCCTCCCACTCCGCTCACCCGGAAGGGCGAACATGACCGAATCCGCCGCGGCGATCCTGGCCCTCATCCTGGGCCTGTGCGCCGTCATCGCCGTCACCGTCTGGTGGCCGAACCCCCTCGACCGCGAAACCCCCGAAGAGCCCGCCCTCCACGGCACTCCACCGTCCCCCCGCCCCGACCGTCCCTGACCCGCCCCGCCGGGCCCCGGTCTGTGGTGGGAGGTTGTGCATGAGTTACCGATCGGCGACCTCAGCCGTCTGGATCGAGGGCGGGTCAGTGCTGCTCGCCCGGAAATACGAGGAGCCCCTGACCAGTGAACTGATCAGGGGCTCTTCTGTGTCTCAACCAACACGTCGGGGTGACAGGATTTGAACCTGCGACCTCTTCGTCCCGAACGAAGCGCGCTACCAAGCTGCGCCACACCCCGTGAGGCGAACCTGAAGTAGCTTACAACGAGGTGGTCGGAATCGTTAAATTGGGAGGTCAGAGGGGGTCAGCTGAGGGCTCGGATGGTGCTGAAGATGCGTTTGGCGGTGGCGGCATCGACGGCGTCGGGGGTGCCGGTGTCGGCGATCATGACCATCACGAAGCTGCCGTCCTTGGCGCCCTTGAAGGCGTAGGTGTAGATGGAGTAGGTGGGGCCGCAGCCGGGCTTCGGGTTGGGGACGGTGCCGGCGGTCTCGGTGAACATGCCGTCGGTTTTGCCGTCGATGGATTTGAGCGGCTGGGCGGGGCCGGGGGTGCCGGTGGAGCCCTGGTACGCCAACGGGGCGGCCTTCTTGCCGAGTTCGGCGGCCGCGGCCGCGTGATCGTCGAGTTTCGAGCCGGTCAGCAGCGACATGGTTCGGGTGGAACCGGGGCAGTAGTCGCGGCCGTCGGTGGCGTAGCCCTTGCCGATGACGGCGTCGCCGGGCGGTTCGCCGACGCCGCCGATGGTGGTCTCGGTGGCGACCGTCCAGCTGGGCGGCACGTCGTAGGCGGCGCCGCGATCGGGCGATGCCACGACCTGGTAGCCCTCGATGAGCGGCTTGCGGTTGGCGGCGGCGCCGGTGGGGGTCGGTGTCGTCGAACTCGGCTTGGGCTTGCTCGACGACGACGGCGCGCCCGTCGTGGTGAGCGCGCTGACCATCGACGGTGTCGCGCCGGAATCGGCTGCTTCGGCCGCCTTGTCGTCGCGGGTCAGCGCCACAGCCGTGATCGCGACGCCGCCGAGCAGGAGCGCGGCGAGCCCGGCACCGACCCAGATCGCGGCCTTGCCGCCGGATTTCGGTCCGGGGGGCTGCCCATTCGGTTGGCGCCCGTACTGCTCGAGCGGCGGAACCTCGCCGTATCGCGGGGCGGGCTGCTGCCAGGCCTGGCCCCACTCCTGCGCGGGATCCCACTGCCGCGACCCGCTCCCAGCCGCCGGCGGCTGCCCCCACATCGTTGGCTGACCGGGCGCATGTGCACTCGGCCACGGCGCACCGGGTATGCCCGCCTGGTCAGCCCCAGTCTGTTGCGGCCCGGGTGGCATCGCCGACGGAGTCCTGCCGTAGGCGGCGGGACCGAGCTGTGTCGCCTCCGCCTGCCACGGTTGCGGCGCTCCGAATTCCGGCGCGCCTGAATCGCCGTGCTGGGCGGCGCCGGGCTGCCATGCCGGTGCCGAACTCGGCTGTGCTGGAGGTGGATTCGTGCCGAAGGCGGCCGGGCCGCCATGCTGTGTCGCCGCGGTCTGCCATGGCTGCGGTGACCCGGGTTGTGCGGCAGGTGGTTGGTAGCCAGGGGCGGGCTGGCTCAGCTGTGTCGCGTCAGCCTGCCAGGGCTGTGGTGACCCGGGCTGAGCGCCGGGGGCGGGATGGCCGGGCTGTGGCGAGCCATGTTGCGGGGCAGGCGGAGTGGGGTCCGGCCAGGAGGAGCCGCTCAGTTGAGTGGGCTCGGCCGGGGCGCCCGACGGGTTCCACTGTTGCGGGCCCGCGGGCGTCCACGGTGTCGGGTCGGGGAGGCCAGGGGGTGGGCCCGACCCGGCCCAGCGCAGGGTGGGCGGGAGGCCGGGGCCGCCCGGGGTCCACACCGCGGTGGGGTCGGGTGGATCGCTGGGCGCGGGGCGTTGCCATTGCGCGTCGGGCTGTCCGGGCCCACCGGAATCGGTCCGGTCGTCGGATCCACTGCTCACGTCGTTCCCCTACTGACAGAAGTCGTTCGGGGCGAAACCCTAGCGGGCGACGGCCTCCGAGGTGGAGATGCCGTGGCCGGTGTCGGCCGCGGGACGCTTCGGCGGGGCGCCGACCAGGGTCAGCAGGGTGGCCTCGGGGCGGCAGCAGAACCGGTACGGCGCCCACGGGGAGGTGCCGATGCCCGCCGAGACGTGCAGCTGGGTGTGCTCGCCCCACTTCGAGGCGCCCTTGACCCGCGACTTGTCGATGCCGCAGTTGGTCACCAGCGCGCCGTACCCGGGGACGACGAGCTGTCCACCGTGCGTGTGGCCCGCGAGGACGAGGTCGTAGCCGTCCTCGGCGAAGCGATCGAGCACCCGCGGCTCCGGCGAATGGGTGACACCGATGCTGAGCTGGGCGAGCTGGTTCGGCGCGCCGGCGACGGTGTCGTAGCGATCGCGCTGCAGATGCGGGTCGTCGACCCCGGCACTGGCGATGCGGATGCCGGCCACTTCGAGGTCGCGACGGGTATGCGTCAGGTCCAGCCAGCCGCGCTCGGTGAACGCCGCGCGCAGATCCTGCCAGGGCAGCGGGTCGCCGTAAACGCGGCGATGATCCTTCTTGAAATACTTCAGCGGATTCTTCGGCACCGGCGCGAAATAGTCGTTCGAACCGAACACGAACAGACCGGGACGGGCCAGCAGCGCGCCGAGCGATTGCACGACGGCGGGCACGGCCTTGGGGTGCGAAAGATTGTCACCGGTATTCACGACCAGGTCGGGTTCGAGCCGGTCGAGTTCGCGCAGCCACTGCTGTTTGAGCTGTTGCCCCGGCATCATGTGCAGGTCGCTGACGTGCAGAATGCGCAGCGTCGGCGAGCCGGGCGCGAGCACCGGCATCGTCGCCTCACGCAGGACGAACGCGTTCCGTTCGATCAGCGTGGCGTATCCGATACCGGCGACGGCGGCCCCGGCGGCTCCCCACGCGGTGCGGCGGACAGCGGACGTCGAGATAACGGGCATTTGCCCAGCATAGGCGACCCCCTCCCGGAACGGCGCGTGTGTTTCCGCACAAACGGTCCGAATTTCGGCCGCGATGAAAATGTGATGAGACTCGAGTGGTCGAACAGCTAGCGTGAGGCGCATGTCGGAACTGAAAGCGCAACTGCGCGCGGATATGACCGCCGCGATGAAAGCCAAGGACACTCTGCGTCTGTCGACCCTGCGGATGCTGCTCGCCGCGATCCAGAACGCCGAGGTCTCCGGTGCGCAGGCGCGGGAACTCGCCGATGCCGACGTGCTCGCGCTGCTGCAGAAGGAAGCCAAGAAGCGCAACGAGGCGGCCGTCATCTACGAGCAGAACGGGCGCGGTGAACTGGCCGCGAACGAGCGCGCCGAGGAAGAGATCATCGAGCAGTACCTGCCGACGCAGCTGACCGAGGCCGAGGTGGCCAACGTCGCCGACACGGCGATCGCCCAGGTCGCCGAGGAGATCGGCGAGCGGCCCGGCATGAAGCAGATGGGCCAGGTCATGAAGGCGGCCACCGCGCTCGCCGAGGGCAAGGCCGACGGGTCGCGGCTGTCCGCGGCGGTCAAAGCGCGTCTCTGACCGGTACGACGAAGGGCCGCCGTCCGAGTGGACGGCGGCCCTTCGCGTTCGGGAACTACCTGGGCACCGGGATGGGGATCGGTGGCAGTCGCGGAATCTGAGGCAAACCGGGGATCACCGGCGCCGGCGCCGCGGGCGGCGGCGTGGTCGGCGTCGGCACGCGGACCGAGCCGTCACTGATGTAGATGGTGACGACCGAGCCCGGGATGGCCGAGCCGTTCGGCGAACTGCCCATCACCGTGCCCTTGGCCTGCGAGCCGGGGCTGGTCACCGCCGACACCTGGAATCCGGCGCCGGACAGGATCGAGGTGGCCTCGCCCTGCGACTTGCCCGCCACGTCGGGGACCTGGGAGTTGTTCGCGCCGCGGACGTACTTGTCGTCCACCGGCGGCAGTGCGGGCGGCGGGAAGCGGTCGAGCACCGGCTTGATGGCGTTGAACCAGGTGCGGGCGGGTTCGTTACCGCCGAACAGGCCGGAGGCATTGCTCGCGCCGCAGTTGCGCAGCGGGAACGAGCAGATCTCGCCGGGCGTCGGGCTGTCGCCGTAGACGTAGACCGAGGCGGCCAGCGAGTTGGTGAAGCCGAGGAACGCCGAGGACCGGTGGCTCTCGGTGGTACCCGTCTTGCCCGACATCGGCGCCGACCAGCCCGCGGCCCGCGCCGCGCCCGCGGCGGTACCGCTGACGTCGTCCTTGCTCATCGCGTTGGCGAGGGTATTGGCCAGGCCGGGCTCGACCACCTGCTCGCACGCCTGCTGGGTGAGCGGGACGGTCTTGCCGCTGCGGTCGATGACCTCACTGATCGGCGAGGGCGGGCACCACTTGCCGCCCGAGCCGAGCGTGGCGGCCACGTTCGTCAGTTCCAGCGGGTTGATCGCGAACGGGCCGAGGGTGAACGAACCCATGTTGTTGTTCTTGATGTGGTCGGCCAGGCTGGTGTTGCCGTGGCCCGAGGTGCCCGGCTGGGTGTAGGCGCGCATGCCGAGGCGCACGGCCATGTCCACCGCGGCCTCGACGCCCACGTCCTGGATCATCTTCACGAATGTCGTGTTCGGCGAGGTCGCGAGCGCGTCGGTCACCGACATCGAGCCCGGATAGTTGCCCGCGTTCTTGACGCACCACGAGTCGGCCGGGCAGCCGGGTGAGTTCGAGTAGCCCATGCCCCTGGCCGCGTAGGTGCCCGGCACGTCCACCTGGGCGGCGATGCCGAGACCCTTCTCCATCGCGGCGGCGGTGGTGAAGAGCTTGAAGATCGAGCCGGCGCCGTCACCGGCCATCGTGTAGGGCTGGCCGAGCAGCGTCTCGTTGGCGTCGCGGTTGAGGCCGTAGGTGCGGCTCGACGCCATCGCGAGAACGGGGTGCGAGTCCTGACCGGGCGCCACCACCGACATGACCTCGGCGATGTTGTCGAGGTTCGGGTCGGCCTGCTCGTTGACCGAACGCTTCACCGACTCCTGCAGCACCGGATCGAGCGTCGTCTTGATCAGGTAGCCGCCCTTGTCGACCTGCTCGCGGCTGATCCCGGCGTCCTCGAGGTACTGCAGCGCGTAGTCGCAGAAGAAGCCCTTGTCCTGGGCGGCGATGCAGCCGCGCGGCAGGCCCTTGGGCTCGGGCAGCACGCCGAGCGGTTCGGCCTTGGCCTTGCGGAACTCCTCGGCACGGTGCGGGATGTTCTGGATCAGGGTGTCGAGCACGGTGTTGCGCCGGTCGGTGACGCCCTGGACGTTGGTGTACGGGTTCAGCTTGGAGCTGGACTGCACCATGCCGGCCAGCATCGCCGACTGGGTGATGGTCAGGTCCGCAGCGTCGACGCCGAAGTAGGTCTGCGCCGCGTCCTGGATGCCGTAGGAGCCGTTGCCGAAGGGCACCAGGTTCAGATAGCGGGTGAGGATCTCGTCCTTGCTGAGCTCGCGGTCCAGCGTGAGCGCCATCCTGATCTCGCGCAGTTTGCGCGCGGGGGTGGTCTCGATCGCGGCGCGGCGTTCGGCGTCGGTCTTGGCGACCACGAGCAGGTTGAAGTTCTTCACGTACTGCTGGTCGAGCGTCGAGGCGCCCTGCTGCACCTCGCCCGAGGAGGTGTTGGTGAGGAACGCGCGCAGCGTGCCCTGCCAGTCGACGCCCTTGTGGTCGGCGAAGCGCTTGTCCTCGATGGACACGATCGCCAGCTTCATGTTGTTGGAGATCTTGTCGCTGGGCACCTCGAAGCGCCGTTGCTCGTAGAGCCACGCGATAGGCGCGCCTCCCGCGTCGACCATGGTCGAGACGGCCGGGACCGTGCCCTCCACCAGCTCGGCGGACACGTTGTCGACGGCGTCGGCGGCTCGGTTGGAGATGAACCCGAATCCACCGGCCAGGGGGAACAACAGCCCGGCGACTAGCACGGCGGCCAGCGCGCAGCTGCCGGCCAGCCTCGCGAGCGTTTGAGTGATCGGCACCAGCCCAGCCTAAAGGGTGGGGTGTCGGTGTTCACTGCTGTGCTGCTCGACCGGGGATGTCCGGTCGGTGCCAGGGGGGTTGCTCGGGCGTGTCAACAAAATGATCACATCGGCGTGTCGCGCCCGGCCGCGCCGGTGATCAGCGCGACTACCCGGCGCGACGGCGATTTGAATGGACGGCCGTACCAAAAAATCGGGGGTCGGTCTTGCGCAAGCGCCATACCTTTACCTAGATTGAGAACCCAGTGTGATAGAGCTAACACTCAAAGTGGAATGTGGTGCGGACCGCAGCGGTAGTTGGGTTGCTGTGATCCGCGCTCGCGATTCTGGAGCGCCGCACAACGGTGTTCGGACTGCAAAGGGGCACATCAAAATGCACATCACAACCCCCATCGCTCGACTGGATGTAGAGCAGGCCGAGGCAAGGATCGCTTGGGTTGCCCAGGCGCGATGCAAGGAAGTGGACCCTGATCAGCTGTTCGTTCGTGGTGCGGCGCAGCGCAAGGCGGCAACGATCTGCCGCCATTGCCCGGTGCTGATGCAGTGTGGCGCCGACGCGCTGGACAACCGGGTGGAGTTCGGAGTGTGGGGCGGGATGACCGAGCGGCAGCGGCGCGCGCTGCTCAAGCAGCATCCCGACGTGACGTCGTGGGCCGACTTCTTCCAGGCCCAGCGGCAGCATCAGGTGGCCATCTAGGGGACGAGACAAGGCCGATATCACACACGGCGCCGAGACCGCGGGGTTTGCGGAATCGGCGCCGTCGGCCGGTGTTACGGGTTTGTTAGCTATAGCCGATTCGACTGAATCAGACCGCGGCGGGCTCGCCCGCCAGCTGGTTTCCCACCGCGCGCAAGGCGTCCAGGTCGGAGACCTCGAACGGCAACGCGGTGACCGAAACGATCGGGACCCGCGGATGGGCGCCGGTGAAGCGATGCAGCAACCGCTGCTCCCGCTTCGCGGTCGCCACCCGCTCAGCGTGGATGCGCAGCACCGACGCGGTGAGCGGGTCCGTCTCACGCAGCTGATCGGCGGCGGTCAGCGCGTGATCGCCGGACAGCCCCGACAGCGCGGGGTGCGTGCGGTTCAGCACCAGGCCGGCCAGCGGCATCCGCTCGGTGGAGAGCCGGTCGACGAAGAACGACGCCTCCCGCAGCGCGTCGGGTTCGGCGGCCGCGACGACGAGGAAGTGCGTGCCCGGCTTGGACAGCATCGCGAAGGTGCGCTCGGCCCGCTCCTGGAAACCGCCGAACAGCGACTCCAGCGACTGCAGGAACGTCGAGGCGTCCTTGAGCATCTGCCCACCGACGATCGTCGACACCCCGCGCATCGCCAGGCTCATCGCGCCGGTGACGAACCGGCCGACGCCGCGCCCCGGCGCCATGATCAGCCGGATCATCTTGCCGTTGAGGAAGGTGCCGAGACGCTTGGGCGCGTCGAGGAAGTCCAGCGCGTTGCGCGAGGGGGGAGTGTCGACCACGATCAGGTCCCACTCCTTGCGCCCGGCCAGCTGACCGAGCTTCTCCATCGCCATGTACTCCTGCGTCCCGCCGAACGAGGAGGCGACCGTCTGATAGATCGGGTTGGCGAAGATCTGCTCGGCCTTCTCCGGGCTGGTGTGCTCGAGCACCATGTCGTCGAAGGTGCGGCGCATGTTCAACATCATCGCGTGCAGCTGACCAGGCACTTCGGGGCCGAGCTCGACGCGCTGCGGGGTGTTGTCCAGATCGGCGACGCCGAGCGACTGGGCCAGGCGCCGGGCCGGGTCGATGGTCAGCACCACGACCTTGCGTCCCGCCTCGGCCGCCCGCAACGCGATCGCGGCCGCGGTGGTGGTCTTGCCGACACCGCCGGAACCGCAGCAGACGATCACGCGGGCCGTGGGATCGGCGATGATCCCCGAGACATCCAGGCGGGTCGTCGTCACTTGCTCACTCATCGCACTCCCTGCGCGGATAGCTGTTCGGCCAGTTCGTAGAGTCCGCCCAGGTCGACGCCCTCGTCGAGGGCGGGCAGGTGCAGCTGGGGCACGTCGACGCCCGCCAGTTCCGTGGCGCTCTCGTCCTGCGCGGTCAGCATGACGGCGTGGTCGACGCTCTCGGTGAGCAGGCCGGCGAAATCCGCGTCCGACAGGGTGATCCCGGCCTTGGCCAGGTTCGCGGCGATCTCGGTGGTGTCGAGCTCGCCGCGCACGGCCAGCTCACGCTCGGCGGGACCGAACTGCGCCTTGGCCGCCCGGTTGACGATCACCGTGCCGATCCGCAGATCGTTGGCAGTGAGTTCGGCGACGGCGTCGGCGGTCTCCTGCACCGGCAGCGCCTCAAGCAGCGTCACCAGGTGGATCATCGTCTGATCGGAGTGCAGCAGCTTGGACACGCCCTCGGCCTGCGAGGCGATCGGGCCGCCCTTGGCGATCTCGGCCATCGCCTGGGTGACGTCGAGGAAACTGGCGATCCGGCCGGTCGGCGGCGCGTCGACGACGATGTCGTCGTAGGCGGGCCTGCCGTCCTTGTCGACGCGCACCGCGCATTCCTTGATCTTGCCGGTGAGGATCACATCGCGCAGGCCGGGCGCGATGGTGGTGACGAACTCGATGGCGCCCATCCGGCGCATCGCCCGGCCCGCGAAGCCGAGGTTGTAGAACATGTCGAGGTATTCGAGGAACGCGTGCTCGATGTCGAGGGCGAGGGCGAACACCTCACCGCCGCCCTCGGCGCTGGCGATCCTGGTCTCGGTGGGTGGCAGCGGCGGCCGGTCGAACAGCTGCGCGATGGACTGACGGCTCTCCACCTCGACCAACAGCACCCTGCGACCGCCCGCGGCCAGCGCGAGGGCCAGTGCGGCCGAAACGGTCGACTTGCCGGTGCCTCCCTTGCCGGTCACGTAGTGCAAGCGGGCCTTGGCCGCGCGCTGTGGCCATCCGGTCGACGGTCCCGGAACCGACGAAACCGGCTCTGCTGTTGGTGCTCCCACGTGGCCGAGCCTATAACCCGTTTCTCGTCGGCGGTCGGGGTGAGCCCTAAACTCACACCATGAGTGAAGTCACCCTGTGGGAGTACGCGACCGTGCCGCTGTTGACGCACGCGACCAAGCAGATCCTCGATCAGTGGGGCGCCGACGGCTGGGAGCTGGTCACGGTGCTGCCCGGCCCGACCGGCGAACAGCACGTCGCCTACCTGAAGCGGCGGAAGTAGTCGTGGCCACCGCGTGGAAGGACGCGCTCGATCGGCTCGGGGTCACCCTGCCGCCGGTCGCCGCCCCCGTGGCCGCCTACATCCCGGCTGTGCAGACCGGTTCGCTGGTGTACACCTCCGGCCAGCTGCCCTTCGTCGACGGTGCGCTGTCGGCGGTCGGCAAGGTCGGCGCCGAGGTCGATGTGGAGCAGGCGAAGGAGGCCGCGCGGTTGTGCGCGTTGAACGCGCTGGCCGCCGTGCACGACCTGGTCGGACTCGACTCGGTGGTGCGGATCGTGAAGGTGGTCGGATTCGTCAACTCCGCACCGGGATTCACCGATCAGCCGATCGTGATCAACGGCGCGTCGGAATTCCTCGGTGAGGTGTTCGGCGACGCGGGCGTGCACGCGCGTTCGGCGGTGGGCGTCTCGGAACTGCCGAAGAACACGCCCGTCGAGGTGGAATTGATCGTCGAGGTCGGATAGGCAGCCGTCATGGCACTGGAACATCCCGCGTACGGCCAGGTCAGGGCGGTCACGCCGACGGCATCGGTGCTGCTCGCCGACAATCCGTCGCAGATGACGCTCGACGGCACCAACACCTGGCTGCTGCGCGGACCCGGTAGTGACGACTTCGTCGTCGTCGATCCGGGGCCGAAGGACAAGAAGCACACCGCCGCCATCGTCGAGGCGACCGGCGGCCGGATCGCGCTGACCCTGATCACCCATCACCACCCCGACCACACCGGCGGCATCGATCACCTGGTGAAAGCCACCGGGACGCCGGTGCGGTCGGTGGATCCGAAGTATCTGCGCGGCGAGGTGACCGCGCTGTCCGCCGATGAGGTCATCGAGGCGGCTGGCCTGCGAATCACCGTGCTGGCCACCCCCGGCCACACCGGCGACTCGGTGAGTTTCCTGCTCGACGACGCGATCGTCACCGGTGACACGGTGCTCGGCGAGGGCACGACGGTGCTCGCGTCGACCGCGGGCGCGCTGGCCGATTTCCTGTCCTCGCTGGAGCTGCTGCTCGAGCGCGGCGCGGGCAAGGCACTGCTGCCCGCGCACGGTCCCGACCATGCCGATGCGGCGCCGGTGGTGCAGTACTACCTGAACCACCGCCGCGAACGGCTCGATCAGATCCGGGCGGCCCTGGTCGAATTGGGGCAGGACGCAGGCGCTTTCGAGGTTGTCCGCAAGGTCTACGCCGATGTGGACAAACGCCTGTGGCCCGCCGCGCGCAGCTCGGTGAAGGCACAACTGGAATATCTACGGGCAGAACGCGAGTCCTGAGCCCGGTCCGAGAGCCGGCGTGCATCGATCAGCACGTCGGCTCCAGGCGTGCGCGATGGACGCGCTGAGACAACGACGGCACGCCGGAACCACGGTGGTGCGGACGAGGCCCTCTTCCTCCGGAGCCGCACCGGTGGTCCCGGCGTGCCGAGACGTCGACGAACTGAACTACTCGATCAGCGAGCGCGACGTGCCAGGCGCTCGGAATCCGAGATCAGCACGCTCTTGCCCTCGAGCCGCAGCCATCCGCGATGCGCGAAGTCGGCCAGCGCCTTGTTGACGGTTTCCCGGGAGGCGCCGACCAGCTGGGCGATCTCCTCCTGGGTCAGGTCGTGGGTCACGCGCAGCGCGCCCGCTTCCTGGGTGCCGAAGCGCTGTGCGAGCTGCAGCAGCGCCTTCGCGACGCGGCCGGGCACGTCGGTGAAGATGAGGTCGGCGAGGTTGTTGTTGGTGCGGCGAAGGCGTCGTGCCAGCACGCGCAGCAGCTGCTCAGCGATCTCGGGGCGCTGATCGATCCACGACTTGAGTGCGTCGCGGTCCATCGTGACGGCGCGGACCTCGGTGACCGTGGTGGCGGTCGAGGTACGCGGGCCCGGGTCGAAGATCGACAGTTCACCGAACATGTCGGACGGACCCATGATGGTCAGCAGGTTTTCCCGGCCGTCGGGGGAACGGCGGCCGATCTTCACCTTGCCCGTCGTGATGATGTACAGCCGATCGCCGGGTTCGCCCTCGTTGAAGATGACGTGGCCGCGCGGAAAATCTACGGGCTGCAGCTGCTTGGCGAGCGCGGCCACCGCGGTGGGCTCGACGCCTTGGAAGATGCCTGCTCTGGCGAGGGCCTCGTCCACGAATGTGCTCCTTATGGGATATGGCTTGCGAACCTGGTCGAGCGAATCGACCAACAGCGCAGTCTACGCGGCATCACGGCAGCACAGTGACAGACACCACGTAAAGAGTGGATTGCGCACAGGCGCGCACACCATGACGGGGGTTCAGCTGGCGCGGGCCACGTCGAGTTCGGCGGTGCGGGTACGGCGCTTGCGCACCCGTCCGACCGCGGCGGGCAGGCCGAGCTTCGTCAGCTCTTTCACTTCGGCGTTGCTGGCACTGTCCAGGTACTGCTGAACCTCTTCGTCGGGTTCGAGAAGCTTGCGGAGCCGGTTCTCGACCCGCTCCATCCCCAGTGCGAACAGCATCAACAGCACTGGGAAGAGCACCACAGCGAGTCCTTGCATGACAGGCAGTAAACACGTTCCAGGTCTCAGATGGAACACAGGAGGCCAACTCGGCGCCCAATGTTGTCGTAGCGGTTCCGTATGGTGGAGCGGTGCCCGTTTCCCCCTCCACCGCGGCGGCGAGCGATGCCGGAACCGCCGCGGCGCCCGCCGGTCTGTCCGCGGCGCGAAAGCGCAAGAACCGCGCGCTAGCGGCGGAAACGCGGACCGGCTTGGTCCGTCGGGCCCGCCGGATGAACCGCACCCTCGCGGCCGCGTTCCCCGACGCGCACTGCGAGCTGGACTTCACCACGCCGCTGGAATTGGCGGTGGCGACCATCCTCTCGGCCCAGTGCACCGACGTCCGCGTGAACCTCACCACTCCGGCCCTGTTCGCGAAGTACCGCAGCGCGCGCGACTACGCCGAGGCCAACCGGGCCGAGCTGGAGGAATACATCCGGCCGACCGGCTTCTACCGGAACAAGACCAGCTCCCTCATCGGCCTCGGCGAGGCGCTGGAAGCCGATTTCGACGGTGAATTGCCTCACACCCTGGCCGAATTGGTGAAATTGCCGGGCATCGGACGTAAAACCGCCAACGTCATCCTCGGCAACGCCTTCGATGTGCCAGGTATCACTGTCGACACCCATTTCGGCCGGCTGGTGCGCCGCTGGAAGTGGACCGAGGAGGAAGACCCGGTCAAGGTCGAGCACGCGGTCGGCGCGCTGATCGAGCGCAAGGACTGGACGATGCTCTCGCACCGGGTGATCTTCCACGGCCGCCGGGTGTGTCACGCCCGCAAGCCCGCGTGCGGCGCCTGCGTGCTCGCCAACGACTGCCCGTCGTTCGGGACGGGGCCCACCGATCCCGCCGTGGCGGCCGAACTGATCAAGGGGCCGGAGCGCGAGCACCTGCTCGATATGGTCGGACTGTGAGTGATCCCGCCGAACCGTCGTTGCTGCGGCGGCCAGCGCTGCGCTGGGCGCTGGTCGCGCTGATCCTGGTGATCGCGGCCGCGATCGCGCTGTGGCCGCGCGGCGGCTCCGACACCGCGAGCCCGGTTACGCGGACCACGCCGCAACCGGCGGCGATCTCGGCCGAGGAACGCGCGGCCGCCGGACTCGCGCCTTGCCCGGCCTCGTCCGGCCCCGGCGCCGGACCGCTGGCCGGCATCACGCTCACCTGCCTGGCCGACGGCGCCCCCGTCGATCTCGCCGCCGCGCTGGCGGGCAAGCCCGCGCTGCTCAACCTCTGGGCCTACTGGTGCGGCCCCTGCGCCGTCGAGCTGCCCCACCTGCAGGAATTCGCGCGCCGCGCGGGTCCGGAACTCACCGTGCTCACCGTGCACAGCGATCCCGACGAGGCGAAGGCGCTGGCCAGGCTGAGCGGCCTCGGCATCACGCTGCCCGGCGTCGAGGATCCGGCGGCGCGCGTGCGCACGGCCGCCGGGGCGCCCGCGGTACTCCCGGTGTCGGTGCTCGTCCGCGCGGACGGCACCATTGCCAGTGTCGAGGTGCGCACGTTCGCCGATGTCGCCGACATCGCCGACACGGTGGCCGAAGAACTCGGCGTTCGGATCGCGGTATGACGAAGGACGTTGTGATGAACGGTGTGATGCGGCTGGACGATTCCGGCCTCCCGTCCTGGCTGCACCCGGCCATCCGGCACGCGGGGCCCGACGCCGCCGACACCATGGCCGCTTCGCGCGCCCTGCGCCGGGCCATGTCGATCACCGGCAAGCCGCGCCAGGCCGCGGTCCTCGTCCTGTTCGGCGGCGCGGCCGAGCCCGACCCGGCGGCGCCGGGTGGCCTGCCCGCCGACGCCGACGTCCTGCTCACCCAGCGCGCGTCCACCATGCGCCAGCATCGTGGGCAGGTCGCCTTCCCCGGTGGCGCGGAGGACCCGGGCGACGACGGCCCGGTCGGCACCGCGCTGCGCGAGGCCGCCGAGGAGACCGGCCTCGACCCCGCGGGCGTGCAGCCCTTCGCCGTGCTGCCGAAACTGTTCGTGCCGCCGTCGAAGTTCGACGTCACCCCGGTACTCGGCTACTGGCGGGCACCCAGCCCGGTCGGCGTGGTCGACCAGGCCGAAACCGAGCGTGTGGTCCGGGTTCCCCTCGCCGAATTGCTCGATCCCGCACACAGATTCATGGTCCGTGGCAGTCTCGGCTACCAGAGTCCCGCTTTCCAGGTCGACGGCATGCTGGTCTGGGGGCTCACCGGCGGTATCCTCGCCGGCATCATCAAAACAGCTGGCTGGGAACGAGACTGGGATCGGGGCGACGTGCGTGACTTGGAGAGCTCGCTGGCTGCGGTCGGAATGACCCTGTGAGCGCGTCGGTATGGCTCGACATCGCGGTGGTGTTGATCGCGTTGGTCGCAGCCTCGACCGGGTGGCGGCAGGGCGCGGTGGCCTCGGCGCTCGCCTTCTTCGGCGTCGCGCTCGGTGCGGTCGCGGGCATTCTGATCGCGCCGCACATCCTCAAGCACCTCAGTGAGGGGCGCAGCAGGCTCCTCGCAGGCATCCTGCTGATCGTGCTGCTGGTGATCGTCGGCGAGGTGGCGGGCATGGTGCTCGGCCGCGCTGCGCGCAGCGGTATCCGCAACCCGATCGCGCGCAGCGTGGACAGCGTCACCGGCGCCGTGCTGCAGGCGGTGACCGTGCTGGTCGCGGCCTGGCTGCTCGCGCTGCCGCTGGCCACGGCCTCGCAGCCGAGCGTCGCCGCCGCCATCAACGGGTCGAAGGTGCTGGCCGACGTCAACTCGGTCGCGCCGAGCTGGCTGCGCAAGCTGCCCAACGAGTTCTCCAAAATGCTCAACACCTCAGGGTTGCCGGACGTGATCGGCGCGTTCGGGCGCGCGCCGATCGCCGCGGTCGAACCGCCGGACGCCAGCGTGCTCGCCAGCCCGGTCGCGGCGTCGCTGCAGCAGAGTGTGCTGCGGATTCGTGGCGTCGCGCCCAGCTGCCAGCGCGCGCTGGAGGGCTCCGGCTTCGTCATCGCGCCGGAACGCGTGATGACCAACGCGCACGTCGTCGCCGGGACCAACGCCGTGTCCGTCGACACCGCGCGCGGTGCGATGGAGGCCAGCGTGGTGCTGTTCGATCCGTCCAAGGACATCGCCGTGCTCGCGGTGCCGGGCCTGACCGCGCCGGTCATCCCGCAGGCGCCCGAAGCGGCGAACTCCGGGGAGAGCGCGATCGTGCTCGGCTACCCGGGCGGCGGGCCGTACACGGCCAGTGCCGCGCGCGTGCGCGAGACCCTCGACCTCACCGGTCCCACCATCCACCGCGACGGCACCGTCGAACGCGAGGTGTACACGGTCCGCGGCCAGGTCCGCGCAGGCAACTCGGGCGGCCCGCTGGTCGACACCGAAGGCCAGGTGCTCGGCGTGGTCTTCGGCGCCGCGGTCACCGACGACGACACCGGCTACGTGCTCACGCTGAACGAGGTCGGCCCCGAACTGGCGGCCGCGACGACGAGCAGCGTGCCCGTGCCCACCGGAGCCTGCGTCCTGAGCTGAGTTGTTGGAGCGCTGGCGCGCTCGAGGTCGCGGCCCCTTGGTCCCGCCGATCAGGCGTGGCTTGCTCCTCCGTCGCCTGCGCCACGGCGCCTGATCGGCGGGACGGCCGCGACCCGCCGACTGCGTCGGCGGACCCTCCTCGAGGTCGGGTCGTGCGGGCGCTGTGGAGTGTGGGGTCGATGTCGCTCACGCGGGCCACGCGCCCCGGGTTTGTTGGAGTGCTCGAGAGGTTGTGGGTGCGCCAGGGCTCAGGGGGAGACCAGGTCGTCCTGGGGTGAGCCGTTGACGCCGTTCTGTTCGCGCCAGCGGGTGGTCAGCACTTCGTTGACGCGGTCCGGGTTCTCCTGGTGCGCGTAGTGGCCCGCGTTCGGGATGGAGACCAGGGTCCGGTCGGTCGCCAGCCGGGAGCCACGGTGGAACGTGGCGGGCAGCAGGTAGGGGTCGTGCTCGCCGCGCAGGCCGAGGACGGGGATGTCGATCGGGGTGCGCATGGTCGCCATGAAGCGCTTGCCGTCGGGCCGCCACTGACTGCGGAAGGCCCAGCGCTGGTACTCCAGCGCGCTGTGCGCGGCGCCGGGGATGCGGATGGCGGTGCGCATGCGCGCGGCGGTCTCGGTGAATTCGGCGGTCCTTGACCAGGATTCGCCGACCCTGGCCCGCAACAGCCGCTCGACCTCGGCCCCGCCGTCGCGGGTGAGCAGATGCTCGGGGTAGCGGGGCAGCTGGTAGCGCAGGAACTCGGGCAGCCAGGTCGCGCGCTGGGCGGAATCACGCAGCACCGCGCTCTTGAGCGCGGCCGGGTGGGGCGAGCTGATCAGGCCGATCGAGCGGACCAGCCGCGGGTGCAGCACCGCGGTCGCCCAGCACACCAGCCCACCTTCGGCGTGTCCGACGAGGGTGGCCTCGGTGTGCCCGAGTGCCCGGATGAGTCCGGCGATGTCACCGGCGAGGGTCCAGCCGTCGTAGCCGCGTGGTGGCTTGTCGGTGTCGCCGTAGCCGCGCAGATCCACGGCGACGGTGCGGTAGCCGTGTCCGGCGAGCCCGGTGAGCTGGTGCCGCCACGACCACCAGAAGTCGGCGAAGCCGTGCAGCAGCAGCACCAGGGGGATATCGGAACGATCCGCCCCGTCGGCCTCGACGACGTGGAAGCGGATCCCGTTGGCGTGCACGTCCCGGTGCGTCCACGGTCCGTCGTAACGGACGCTGGACGGATCCGGGAATGAGTTGGACGACACGCCGATCGAGCCTAGTAGGCGGGTCCGGCCGTGGCGACCGGGCCCGCCCGGCGCGTCATCGGTTGGTCGACTTCTCCAGCGCGGGCGTGGCGCTCTCGCGGTGGGTCAGCGCCGCGGGCAGCACCTCGGCGGTCTGCTTGAGCGAGTCGATGGTCTTCTCCGGTGCCCGGAGTTTGCGTACCTTGAGCCAGCCGAGCAGGGCCAGCAGCGCGGTGGTCAGCACCATCAGCGCGAACACGATCAGGAACGCCGCCCACCGGTACAGCCACACGTCGAGCAGTTCGGCGAGGAAGAAGAAAAAGAAGAACGAGCTGAACAGCAGCACGGTCAGCGCGAGGATGAAGAACACACTGCCGGTCAGGCCCTTGCGGACCTCCGCGGTGACCTCCGCCTTGGCCAGCGCCACCTCGGCGCGCACCAGCGTTGACATCTGTTCGGTCGCGTCACGGACGAGGCTGCCGATGCTCGCCGATCCGGGCGGGTTGGCGTCGGTCAACGGGATGGAAGTGACCGTGCGACCGTCATTTCCGCCTTGGGTGTAACTCACTTCGTCGACCCTTCTCCCTGTCCTGGCACTACTAGGCCTCACTGTCCGGTTGTAGCTCGTCCGCGTCGCGGCGCGCCTGGTGCACACGCCCTCGTCGCAACAGTAGCGCCGATCCGAGCAGCGATGCTGCCATGGAGGTCACCAGGACCGCCGCCTTCGCCAGATCGATGACGGCCGCGCCCTCGTCGGCCAGCGCGAGTTCCGCCACGAGCAGGCTAACCGTGAAGCCGATCGCGCCGAGGACCGACAGGGCGAACATGTCGCGGTATTCCAGCCCCACCGGGCGTTTCGCCAGGCCGAAGCGGATCGCCAGCCAGCTGATCCCGAAGATGCCGACCGTCTTGCCGACGAGCAGCCCGAGGATGATCGCCAGCGAGAGCCGCTCGGTGAACAGCTGACCGAACACGTCACCGTTGAGCGGCACGCCGGAGGCGAACAGCGCGAACAGCGGGACGCAGAAGCCGGCCGAGATCGGCTGCACGACGTGCTCGAGGTGTGTCGCTGGCGCCTGATCTTCGCCCGGATCCCGGCGCACCCGGGTGAGCAGGCCGAGGGCGACACCGGCCAGCGTCGGATGGATGCCCGCCTCGTGCAGCGCGTACCAGCAGACCAGCGCGATCGGGATATAGAGGAACGGCGTATGCAGCCGCCACCGCTGAGCCAGCGCCCAGGCTCCGCAGCAGGCCAGCGCGGCGGCCAGCCACAGCATCGACAGCGAGGCGGTGAACAGCACCGCGATGAGCACGATCGCGAGCAGGTCGTCGACGACGGCCAAGCTCAACAGGAACACCCGCGCGCTCGCGGGGATCCGGGAGCCGGTCATCGCGAGCACGGCCAGCGCGAACGCGATGTCGGTGGCCACCGGGATCGCCCAGCCGTTGTTCATGCCGGGCACGCCCCAGCCGACGCTCATCGCGATCAGAGCAGGCGTGACGACGCCGCCGACGGCCGCGATGATCGGCAGCGCCGCGCGCCGGGGATCGGCGAGTTCGCCGACCACGAGTTCGCGTTTGAGTTCGAGTCCGGCGACGAAGAAGAAGATCGCCAGCAGCCCGTCCTTGGTCCAGTCGGCCAGGCTCAGGTCCAGATGCAGCGCGTCGATGCTCAGCCGGGTGTCGACCATCGTCTGATAGCTCGCGGCCCACGGCGAGTTCACCCAGAGCAGCGCGACCGCCGCGGCGATCAGCAGCAGCGAACCGCCCACGGTCTCGGTGCGTAGATAGCGGGTGAGTTCGGAGCGAACGCGCGTGATCACAATCGGGGCCTTCCGGCTGGTACGGGCGGACTGCGGGCGCTCATCCCACCCTTCGGTGACACAGATTCACGACCGCATGCCGACCAGACTTCCCGGCACACCTCTACGGAATTCTAACGGATACGGCCGGTGACATCGCATGTCACCGGCCGTATCCTGCGCCTTCGCGGCGCGCCCCGTCTCAGTTGCCGCCGGCGCGGATCGCCTCGAAGACGCCGGGATCGACCAGGGTGGAGGTGTCGCCGAGTTCGCGGCCCTCGGCCACGTCGCGCAGCAGCCTGCGCATGATCTTGCCGCTGCGGGTCTTGGGCAGTTCCGGCACGATGTGGATCTCGCGCGGCTTTGCGATCGGGCTGATCTGCTTGGACACCTCGGCCTTCAGCTCGTCGACCAGGCCGTCCCCGGCCCGCCCCGCCGCCTCGCCGGTGAGGATGACGAAGGCGACGATGCCCTGCCCGGTGGTCGCGTCGCTGGCGCCGACGACCGCCGCCTCGGCCACGGCGGCATGTCCGACCAGCGCGGACTCGACCTCGGCCGTGGAGATGCGGTGTCCGGAGACGTTCATGACGTCGTCGACACGGCCGAGGACCCACAGGTCGCCGTCGGCGTCGAGCTTGGCCCCGTCGCCGGCGAAGTACCAGCCCTGCTCGGCATAGCGCTCCCAGTAGGTGGCGCGGTAGCGATCCATGTCGCCCCAGATGCCGCGCAGCATCGACGGCCACGGCTTGTCGAGCACCAGGTAGCCGTTTGCCTCGGTCTCGCCGAGCTCGACCGGCTTGCCCTCCTCGTCGACGACCTTCGCGGAGATGCCGGGCAGCGGAGCCATGGCCGCGCCGGGCTTGGCGGCGGTGACGCCGGGCAGTGGGGAGATCATGATGGCGCCGGTCTCGGTCTGCCACCAGGTGTCCACGATCGGAGTCTTGTTGGCGCCGAACACCTCTCGGTACCAGCGCCAGGCTTCGGGGTTGATGGGTTCGCCGACGGAGCCGAGCAGGCGCAGGGAGGTCAGGTCGTGGGCGTCGGGGATCTCGCG